>CAZIGL010000003.1:0-187064 GCA_964538895.1 uncultured Rhodoferax sp. | reverse complement strand
GATTTCGCTCAACGGCATGCTCACCGATGAACAGATGTGGCTGGGCTCGATCGACTACATGGCGCCCATCGGCGCTTCGGGTCTGCGCGGCCAAATCGGCTACGCCCACACCAGCTACCAGCTTGGTAAAGCATATTCGGAAGATGCCGTAGGCACTGCTAGCGTCACGTCTGCCAAACTCAGCTACCCTTTGATGCGTTCGCAGGCCGCCAACATTCTGGTGTCGCTGGGCCTGCAGCACAAGGACTTGCAGGATGATTACGACGACAAAGTCAATGTATGGAACAAGAGTAGCAAAGGGGCCTTGGTCGGTATTCAGTTTGACAAGCGCGACGCGCTGCTGGGCGGTGGTGTGACCTATGGCTCACTGACTTTGCTGCTTGGCGAGATGACACTCGATCCTACGTTAGCAGACGATGATGCTGATACGGTTCAGACCCAAGGTAGCTTTAACAAGGTCAACCTTGATGTGGCGCGAATCCAGAGGATAGGCGATAGCTTGAGCTTATATGGTCGTTACTCCGGCCAGTGGACAAACAAGAACCTGGATTCTTCCGAGAAGTTCAACCTGGGGGGGTACTACGGTGTGCGTGCTTACCCGCTTGGCGAAGCAGTAGGCGACAAGGGCTGGTTCACACAGCTAGAAGTTCGTTATGCAATGGATAGCGTGACGCCCTTCGTTTTCTATGATTTTGGTCATTCGACTGTCAATGCCAAACCCTGGGGTGACAACAGCAGCCCGACACGTACCGTCTCCGGTGCTGGTTTGGGTGTGCGCTCGCTTTACGGTGCCTGGAGCCTGGACGCGACCCTGGCCTGGCGCGGCAAGGGTGGTCCGTCCACATCGGATGACCAGGATCGCAACCCGCGCCTTTTCTTCAAGCTGGGTCGTCGGTTCTGAGGGGCTGGATTCACGCCATCAGCAAGGTCCCCGGGCATTCGAGGTAGCCACGCACTTGCTGGATGAATTCTGCCGCGTGCATGCCGTCGACCACCCGGTGGTCAAACGAGCTTGAGACATTCATCATCTTGCGCGCCACCACCAGCCCGCCCCGGAGCATGGGCCGCTCGACGATGCGGTTCGGGCCGATGATGGCGACCTCGGGGTGGTTGATGACGGGGGTATGGGCAATGCCGGCCAGTGGCCCCAGACTGGTCACGGTGAGGGTCGAGCCGCTGAGTTCCTCACGCGTGGCCTTACCACTGCGGGCGGCGTCTGCCAGCCGCAATATTTCTGCGGCGCAGGCCCATACATCGAGCGTTTCGGCGTGCCGGATCACGGGCACCATCAGGCCGCCGCTGGTCTGCGTGGCCAGGCCCAGGTGCACGGCGGCAAAGCGCGTCACGACAGCGGCTTCGTCGTCATAACGGGCGTTGACCTCGGGGTGCTCCCGCACCGCCAGCACGATGGCACGGATCAGGAATGGCAACAGCGTGAGTTTGCCGCGCGTGGCACCGTACTGGGTGTTCAGGCGCGCGCGCAGGTCTTCAAGCTCGGTCACGTCAACTTCTTCGACATAGGTGAAGTGCGGAATGCGGCGCTTGGCCTCCTGCATTTTTTGTGCAATCTTGCGGCGCAGGCCAATCACGGGGATCACTTCTTCTGCTGTGCGCCGCGCATAGCGCTCATCGGTAGCTGCCTTGCCCGGGCTTGCACCGCCGTGCTGGGCGTGGGCGTCCAGGTCGGCCTGGGTGATGCGCCCGGCCGGACCGGTGCCCCGGACGCTGGCGAGATCAATGCCCAGCTCCCAGGCGCGCCGGCGCACCGCGGGCGCGGCGATGGGTTTGTTTTCTGCCGTTTGGAGGACAGCGTTTGAATCCTGTGGGGCGGACTTCAGTCTGCCATGGTCGACTGAAGTCGACCCCACAACAAGGCCAGAGACTGCGGTGGCGGATGGGTCTGCGGGCGACTGTGGGGCGGACTTCAGTCCGTCATGGTCGACTGAAGTCGACCCCACAAGCACCTCAATGTGAATGATCGCGGTGCCCACCGCCACCACCTGGCCCACGGCCACGTCGAGCGACAGCACAACACCGGCCACGTGCGACGGAATCTCGACCGTGGCCTTGTCGGTCATGACGTCGGCCAGAATCTGGTCCTCATTCACGACGTCGCCCACCTGCACATGCCAGGCCACCAGTTCGACCTCGGCAATGCCTTCGCCGATGTCGGGCATCTTGATGCTTTGTGTGCTCATGTCAGGCCTCCACCACGCGTTGCAGGGCGGCGCCCAGGCGCGCCGGCCCCGGAAAATACGACCATTCCTGGGCATGCGGGTAGGGCGTGTCCCAGCCGGTGACACGCTCGATGGGCGCTTCGAGCTGGTAGAAGCAATGCTCCTGGATCAGCGCTGAAAGCTCCGCGCCCAGGCCGTTGGTGCGCGTGGCTTCGTGCACGATGACGCAGCGGCCGGTTTTCTTGACCGAGGCCACCAGCGTGTCGAGGTCCAGCGGCCACAGGCTGCGCAGGTCGATGATTTCGGCGTCGACGCCACTTTCCAGTGCGGCGGCCTCGGCCACGTGCACCATGGTGCCGTAGGCGATCACGGTCACCGCGCTGCCGGGCCGGGTGATGCGCGCACTGTCGAGTGGCACGGTGTAGTAGCCTTCGGGCACATTGCCCAGCGGGTGTTTGCTCCAGGGCACCACCGGGCGCTCGTGGTGGCCGTCAAACGGGCCGTTGTAGAGCCGCTTGGGCTCCAGAAAAATCACCGGGTCGTTGTTTTCAATCGAGGCGATCAGCAGGCCCTTGGCGTCATAGGGGTTGGACGGCATCACGGTGCGCAGGCCACAGACCTGGGTGAACATGGCCTCGGGGCTCTGGCTGTGGGTCTGACCACCATAAATGCCGCCACCGCAGGGCATGCGCATGGTGATGGGGCAGGTGAAGTCGCCCGCCGAGCGATAGCGCAGGCGCGCCGCCTCGGACACGATCTGGTCGGTGGCCGGGTAAACGTAGTCGGCAAACTGGATCTCGACCACCGGGCGCAGGCCGTAGGCACCCATGCCGACGGCCGTGCCGACAATGCCGCCCTCGGAAATCGGGGCGTCAAACACGCGCTGTTTGCCGTGTTTTTGCTGCAGGCCCTCGGTGCAGCGAAAGACGCCGCCAAAGTAGCCCACGTCCTGGCCGTAGACCACCACATTGGGGTCGCGCGTGAGCATCACGTCCATGGCCGAGCGCAGCGCCTGGATCATCGTCATCGGGGTGGTTGGCATGTTGTCCATGATCAGGCTCCCTGTCCGTGTTGCAGTTCTTGACGCTGACGCACCAGGTGCGCCGGCATCTGTTCGTAAACGTCCTCGAACATGGTGGCCACGCTCTGGCTGTGGGCGTCGGCCAGCGTGCCATATTGCTCAGCCTCTTTTTGCGCGGCGGCCACTTGCGCCTCCAGCGCTTTTTTGGTGGTTTCGTGTTCGGCGTCTGACCAGGCACCCAGGCCGATCAGGTGTTTTTTGAGGCGCTCGATCGGGTCACCCAGCGGAAAGCGCGCCGGATCATTGGCGGGGCGGTACTTGCTGGGGTCATCCGAGGTGGAATGGGGCCCGGCGCGGTAGGTGACCCACTCGATCAGCGTCGGGCCAAAGCTGGAACGGGCGCGCTCCAGGGCCCATTTGGAGGCCGCATAGACCGCCAGAAAATCATTGCCGTCGACGCGCAGGGAGGCAATGCCGCAGCCCGCACCACGCGCGGCAAAGGTGGTGCCTTCGCCGCCGGCAATGGCCTGGAAGGTGGAGATGGCCCACTGGTTGTTGACCACGTTGATGATGACCGGCGCCCGGTAGACGTGGGCGAAGGTGAGCGCGGTGTGAAAGTCGGCCTCGGCGGTGGCGCCGTCGCCAATCCAGGCGGAGGCCACCTTGTCGTCGCCCTTGATGGCGCTGGCCATGGCCCAGCCCACGCCTTGAATCACCTGGGTGGCGAGGTTGCCGGAGATCGAAAAAAAGCCCTGCTTCTTGCTGGAATACATCACCGGCAGTTGCCGCCCCTTCATGGGGTCGCGCGCATTGCTGTACAGCTGGCAGATCATGTCCACCATGTTGTTGTCCTCGCGCGCCAGCAGCAGGCCCTGCTGGCGGTAGGTGGGGAAACACATGTCGCCGTCACCAATGGCCAGCGCATGGGCGCAGGCAATGGCTTCTTCGCCCAGGCACTGCATGTAGAACGACATCTTCTTCTGGCGCTGGGCAATCAGCATGCGGGCATCGAAGGCGCGCGTCAGCAACATGGCGCGCAGGCCGCGCTGCAGCAGCGCCACGTCCATTTGCGGTGCCCAGGGGCCCACCGCCTTGCCGTCATCATCGAGCACACGGATCAGCGCAAAGGCGAGGTCGTTGGTCTGGGCTGCCGCCACATCGACCGGCGGGCGGCGCTTGGCACCGGCAGCAGACAAGGGGAGGTAAGAAAAATCGGTGTCGTGGCCGGGACGCCCGGTGGGCTCGGGCACGTGCAGGTGCAAGGGTTTGCGCTGTGGCATGGGATCAATCTCCTGGCGGACTTGTGGTCCAACAAAGAATACTTGGAAAGCGGCCTGCTGTGCATCGGGTTAAGCACCTAGGCCGCTTCAATCTGCCCATCGGCACGGGATCACCGTGTCGATGGGCATTGCGGCAAATCATAGCGCAAGGACACCCCCATCACCAGTCTGGTTTGTGAGGATTTGCACGCTTGGGTCAACCCGCCTGCGGATTCGCGCTTAAGCTCGCCAATTTTCAACCCAAGGAAACCGACCATGCTGAACCAGGATCAAACCCAGGACTTTGACGCCTTGCTGCCAGGCCAATCCACCCTGAACGGCGCCAGCCGTCGCACCGCCCTGAAGGTGGCTTTGGGTGTGGGCTACGCTGCCACCGCCATGCCGATCATGGCGCAAACTGCGATCAAGACCCCCAGCGACGGTTTGACCTCGGGCGAGTCGAGTTTCAGCGTGGATGGCTTTTCGGTGCCGTTTTTCTATGCTGCACCCGAGGGCAAAAAGAACCTGCCGGTGGTGCTGGTGATTCAGGAAATTTTTGGCGTGCATGAGTACATTGCCGACACCTGCCGCCGTTTTGCCAAGGCCGGCTACCTGGCGATTGCGCCCGAGATGTTTGCGCGCCAGGGCGACCCCAGCAGCTACGGCGAAATGGCCAAACTGATTGCCGAGGTGGTCTCCAAGGTGCCGGATGCGCAGGTCATGAAAGACCTGGACGGTGCCGTGGCCTGGGCCGGCGCCAACGGTGGCAACCTGAAAAAAGTGGCGATCACCGGCTTTTGCTGGGGTGGCCGCATCACCTGGCTCTATGCCGCGCAAAGCAAAAATATCCAGGCCGGTGTCGCCTGGTATGGCCGTCTGGTGGGTACGGCCAGCGCGCTCACACCCAAGCACCCGCTGGACCTGGCGGCCAACCTGAAAGCCCCGGTGCTGGGCTTGTACGGTGGCCAGGATGGTGGCATTCCGCTGACCACCGTCAACCAGATGAAAGACGCACTGGCCGAGGCCGGTGCCAAGGGCAACGCCGCCGCCAAAGCCTCGGAATTTGTGCTTTACAAGGACGCACCGCACGCATTCCATGCCGACTACCGCCCGAGCTACCGCAAGGACGCCGCCGAAGACGGTTTCAAGCGTGCGCTGGCCTGGTTCAAGGCCCATGGCGTAGCGTGAACCACGCGCCGGTATCTTGGAGGCCCGCCCCCGGGCCGATGGCAGCTGGTATCTTGTGGGAGGCCCGCCCTCGGGCCGATGGCTGCTCTGGGGGCAATCGCGGCGAGGGCGCCGCTCCCACAGGGCGCCGCTCCCCCACGCGGCGCGCATCCGGTATCTTGTGGGAGGCCCGCCCCCGGGCCAATGGCTGCTGGTATCTTGTGGGAGGCCCGCCCCCGGGCCGATGGCTGTTGGTTAGCCTTGGGCGATGGGGCGATCAGGTTTGCTGCACCAGTCGCTCCAGCTGCCCGCGTAGAGCGCGGCGCGGCCCAGCCCGGCCACTTCCATGGCGATCAGGTTGGGCACGGCGCTGACGCCACTGCCGCAGTGGTGCACCACGCTGGCCGGGTCACGGCCGGCCAACAGGGCGTCAAATTCGGCTTTTAAAACGTCTGCGCTTTTGAAAAAACCGTTGACGTCCAGGTTGTTGCCAAACGGACGGTTCAGCGCACCGGGAATGTGGCCGGCAACCGGGTCGAGCGGCTCGACTTCACCCCTGAAGCGCGGACCAGAGCGTGCGTCCAGCACGCTTTGGTCAGGATGCCCAAGACGACGAATGATGCTGTCAGCGTCGACCAGCTCGGCTCTGGGTGCGGCCAGGCTGAAGCTGCCCGGCTGTGGCTCGGGGCCGGGGCCAGCCTCGACCGCGCCACCGGCTGCCACCCAGGCCTGCAGGCCACCGTCAAGCACGGCCACGGCCTCATGCCCGGCCCATTTCAGCATCCACCACAGGCGGCCGCAGTAGTTGGCGCCCTGGCGGTCGTACACCACCACCTGCATGCCAGGCGCCAGGCCAACGCTGGCGAGCCAGGCGGCAAAGTTCGCGCGCGCGGGCAACGGGTGGCGCCCGCCACTGGCGGCGTCGGGCGCGCCCTTGGCGCTCAGGTGGCGCTCGAGGTCGGCGCGCACGGCGCCAGCCATGTGCTGTTCAAGGTATTGCGCATCGCCGCCGGTGGGCTGCATCAGCTCAAAGCTGCAGTCAAACACCATCAGGGGCTGGCCGCCGGCCATGAGCGTGTGCAATTGGGCGGCAGAAATCAGGGTGTGGTACATGTTGGCTCCTTGGTGGGTCAATGTTCTTCGCCGGGCGTATCAGGCAGGGCGCGGTTACGCAGCACGGTAGCAGCAATGCCGCTGGCCACAATCAGCGCCATGCCGGCCCAGCCCAACAACGGGATCTGGTCGTCAAACAGCACCAGACTGTAAAGCGCCGCAAAGACAATGCCGGCGTATTGCAGGTTGGCCACCAGCAGTGTGGCACCGCGGTTGTAGGCGCGCGTCATGCACCACTGCCCCAGCGACGCCAGCACGCCAATGGGAACCAGCCAGGCCGCCGCCTGCCAGCTCACCTGTTCCCAGGGCGTGAAGCCAACCACCAGCACCCCCGCCAACCCGGCCAGCGCGGTGCTGAGGGCAAAATAAAACACCGTGCGGCCCTCGGGCTCACCGGCTTTGCCCAAGGCCGTCACCTGCAAATAAGCCATGGCCGCGCCCATGCCCGAGAGCAAGCCGATCAGGCCGGCAAAGAGCTGGTTTTGGTCCAGCGTGGGGCGCAGCATCAGCACCACCCCGGCAAAGCTGGCCAAAATGGTGGCCATCAGCGGCCCTTGGCGGCTACTTTTGCCATAGAGCAGCGCGCCGCCCACCACAAAAGCTGCCACCCAAACCCCGCTCATGTAATTGAGCGTCATGGCAGTGGCCAGCGGCAGGTGGGAAATGGCATAAAACCACGACGCCAGCGAAAACACACCAATGGCGGCGCGCCAGGCGTGCATCATCGGCACCTGTGTGGCCAGTGGCGTGCCACGTGCGCGCAGAACGAGCCACATGAAGATGACGCTGACCAGGCCCCGGTAAAACACCAGTTCGGACAAACTGAAACTGCTTGAGCCCACCTTGATGCCGACCGCCATGGTGGCAAAAAAGAAGGCCGCCGCCAACATCCAGAGTGCTTGCACGATTACATGCCTTCGGGTCCCATGGCGCGGCGGTACCAGGCATGAAAGTGCTGCATGCCGTCTTCCATCGGGCTCTGGTAGGGGCCAACCTCGTTGTCGCCGCGCACCAGCAAGGCCCGGCGCCCGGCGTCCATGCGCTCGCCAATTTCGTCGTCTTCCAGGCAGGTTTCCATGTAGGCGGCCTGCTGCGCTTCGACAAATTCGCGCTCGAAGGCGGCAATTTCCTCGGGGTAGAAAAATTCCACCTGGTTCAGCGTCTTGTCGGGGCCCATCGGGTGCAGCGTCGACACCGTGAGCACATGCGGGTACCACTCGACCATGATGTGCGGGTAGTAGGTGAGCCAGATGGCGCCACGCTCTGGCCGGGCGCCGTTGCGGTACTTGAGCAGCGCGTCGTGCCAGCGCTGGTAGACGGGTGTGCCCGGCTTGCCAAAGGCCTTGGAGACGCCCACGGTCTGCACCGAAAACTGCTCGCCAAACTGCCAACGCAGGTCGTCACAGGTGACAAAGTGGCCCAGCCCGGGGTGGAACGGGCCCACGTGGTAGTCTTCCAGATAGACCTCAATGAAGGTTTTCCAGTTGTAGTTGCACTCGTGCAGCTCGGTTTTGTCAAGCACATAACCCGAGAAATCGAGTGCTGCGTGCTCGTCCAGGCCGGCCAGGTCGGCGGCAACATCACACCCGTTGTCTTCAAACAGCAGGCCGTTCCATTCGCGCAGCGGGTAGTTGGTCAGGTTCAGGCAGGGGTCGGTGGCAAAGTGGGGCGCGCCAATGAGCTTGCCTGCAGGCACCTGGCCGGTGCTGTCGCCGGCGCTGTAAGTCCAGCGGTGGATCGGGCAGACGATGTTGCCCGCAGAGGCGCTTGGCAGCGAACCCCGCCCTTTCAGCATGATGGCCTGGCGGTGGCGGCAGACGTTGGAGATCAGCTCGATGCCGCTGGGCGTGTGCACCAGCGCGCGGCCCTGTGCCTCATGCGCCAGCGTGGCGTAGTCGCCCACGTTGGGCACACTGGCAGCATGACCCACATAGCGTGGTCCCCGCTGAAAAAGTTGTTGCAATTCGCGCTGGTAAAGCGCGGGATCAAAATAAGAACTAACTGGTAGTTGGCCGGTGGCCTGCTGCAGTTGAAGACTTAAATCAGACATGGGTGACCTGACCTAAAGACTCCCCACAGGGAGATGCGTATGACCGGAGTCAGGCGCGAGACAAAAAAATCCAGCCGGGGCTGGCGCATACAACAATGATTGTACCTTTGCAGGCGTGGCTGACTGGCCAAAGCCGGTGACGCCAACCGACCGCAATGTGGCACCATCTACCCCAAGCCATTCAACACGGACTGCCAAAGCCACCCATGAACCAACCCACCACCACCCTGCCCCTTGCCGACGTGTCACTGGACGACAAATATGTGAACACCCAGGGCTCGGCCTTCATGAGCGGCATGCAGGCGCTGGTGCGGCTGCCCCTGACGCTGCACGAGCGCGGCCTGCGCGCGGGCAAAAAACTGGGCGGCTACATTTCGGGCTACCGCGGCTCGCCGGTCGGCACCTATGACATGGCGCTGTGGGCGGCCCAGGCCCATCTGGACGCGCGCGACATCACGTTTCAGGCCGGCGTCAACGAGGAACTGGCCGCCACCGCCGTCTGGGGCAGCCAGCAGCTGCGCCTGCTGGGCGACAGCGCTTTTGACGGCGTCTTTGGGCTCTGGTACGGCAAGGCGCCCGGGGTGGACCGCAGCATCGACGTGCTGCGCCATGCCAACCAGGCGGGCAGCGCGCCGCTGGGTGGTGTGCTGGCCATTGCCGGGGATGACCCCAATGCGGTGTCGAGCACCGTGACCGGCTGCTCGGATTACGACTTTGTCTCGGTCGGCATGCCGGTGCTGTACCCGGCCAGCGTGCAGGACATGCTTGACTTCGGTGTCCTGGGCATCGAGCTGTCCAAATACAGCGGCTGCTGGGTCGGCTACAAGGCCGTGACCGACATCGCCGAGAGCTCGGCCATTGTGGACCTCGACATCGACCGCGTGCGCGCCGACTGGCCCGAGCTGCAACAAGGCGCCGACGTGCACATCCGCTGGCCCGACAACCGGGTCGAGCAGGAACGCCGCCTGTACGAGGTCAAGCTGGCGCGCGCCAAAGCCTTTGCGCGCTTTTCCGGCATCAATTTGGTCAGTGGCGCGCGCGCCGGGGCGCGCATCGGCATCATCTCGGCAGGCAAGCCCTGGGCCGACCTGTTGCAGGCGCTGCATGACCTGGGCTTGGGCGCGGACGACTTGGCGAACCTGGGCGTGCGCCTGCTCAAGCTCGGCATGATCTACCCGCTGGACCCACAGCAGCTTCAGGCATTCATCCAAGGCCTTGACACGGTGCTGGTGGTGGAAGAAAAACGCGGCCTGATCGAAGACCAGCTCAAGAGCATCCTGTTTGGCTGCGCGCCCTGCCCGGCCGTGCTGGGAAAACTCGGGCGCGATGGGCACACGCTGATCCCGCAGCACGGCGAAACCAGCCCGGCGCTGCTGGCCCAGGTGTTGGCCTCAAGCTTCCCGGAACTGGTCAGCAGCCCGGCCGCACAAACCCGGCTGGCGCTGCTCAACAACAAGGCACTGGCACTGCAAGCTACCCCGGCGCTGGCGGCCCGCACGCCGTATTTCTGCTCGGGTTGCCCGCACAACAGCTCGACCCAGTTGCCCGACGGCAGCATCGCGCTGGCCGGTATCGGCTGCCACTGGCTGGCGCTGTCCATGGACCGGCACACCCAAACCTTCAGCCAGATGGGTGGCGAAGGTGTCAGCTGGCTTGGCGCCATGGCTTTTTCCAGCCGCCCGCATGTGTTTACCAACCTGGGCGACGGCACTTACCACCACTCGGGGGTTTTGGCGGTGCGGGCCGCCGTGTATGCCAAGGCCAACATCAGCTACAAGCTGCTCTACAACGACGCCGTGGCCATGACCGGGGGTCAGGCCATTTCGGACACGTTCACGCCGCAGCAGATCGTGGCGCAGTTGCTGGCCGAGGGGGTGGGCCAGGTGGTGGTGGTGTCGGACCATCCGGAAAAGTACCGGGAAATGGCGGCGCCCAATGGCGGTTTCCCCAAGGGTGTCACGCTGCATGGTCGCGACGAGCTTGACCGCTTGCAGCGACAACTGCGCGAAACGAAAGGCGTCACCGTGTTGCTGTACGACCAGACCTGTGCCGCCGAGAAGCGGCGCCGGCGCAAGCGCGGCACATTGGTCGACCCCGATGTGCGCGCCTTCATCAACGAAGCCGTGTGCGAGGGCTGCGGCGACTGCTCGGTGCAGTCCAACTGCATCTCAATCGAGCCCTTGGAGACCGAGCTGGGCCGCAAGCGCCAGATCAACCAGTCGTCGTGCAACAAGGACACCAAGTGCGTGGACGGCTTTTGCCCCAGCTTTGTCACGCTGGCCGGGGCCAAGCCGCGCAAGAGCACGCGCCCACCGCAGCAGGCGCCCAGCGCCAAGCCGCCCTCGCTGCCCATGCCCGCACCACGCCGCGCGCCGGTGCTGCCCGCGCATGAAACCGTCATTACCGGCATTGGCGGCACCGGCGTCATCACCATTGGCGCCATTCTGGCCATGGCCGCGCGCCTGGAAGGCCTGAGCGCCACCTGCCTGGACCAGACCGGCATTGCGCAAAAGAACGGCGCCGTGCTGTCGCATGTGCGCATGGCGCGCGATGCCTCACAGTTGCACGCGCCGCGGGTCGCGGTGGCCAATGCCGACCTGGTGCTGGCGTGCGACATGATGGTGGCGGCCAGCCCGGCGGCCCTGGCGACCATGACACCGCGGCGCACGCGGGTGGCGCTCAACACCCATCTGGCGCCGCACGCCGCCTTTGTGCTGAACCCGGTGGGCGCCGAGTTTGGCGAAGACCAATTGCGCAGCGCCATCGACAACGCGGCGGGTGCCGATCGGGTACACGCTTTTCCGGCCACGCGTCTGGCGACCCAGCTCTTTGGCGACGCCATTGCGGCCAACATGCTGATGCTGGGTTATGCCCTGCAGCAGGGCTGGCTGCCGGTGTCACTGCAGGCGATCCAGCGCGCCATCGAGATCAACGGGGTTGCGGTGGCGGCCAACCTGGCTGCGCTGGACTGGGGCCGCCGCGCCGCGCTGGACCTGGCAGCGGTGCTGCGCCAAAGCAGCCCGGCGCAGGCGGTGCATTTCGCCAAGCGCGGGAAAGAATCGGTGGATGTGCTGGTCGCGCGTCGCAGCAAAGACCTGGTCGCCTACCAGAACCCGGCTTACGCCGCGCGTTTCGAGGCCTTGGTGCGCAAGGTGCAACAAGCCGAGCAACAGGCCATGCCGGGCAGCGAGCAACTGACCCGCACTGTGCTGGCCCAGGCCTACCGGCTGATGGCGACCAAGGACGAGTACGAGGTGGCCCGGCTCTACACCGATGGCCGCTTCGAGAAACAGCTGCGCGAGCAATTTGAGGGCAACACCAGGCTGAGCCTGCACCTGGCGCCACCCTTGTTTGCCAAGCGCGACCCGGCCACCGGGCACCTCAAAAAGCAGGCCTATGGCCCCTGGGTGTTGTCAATGATGCGGGTGCTGACGCGGTTTAAGGGCCTGCGTGGCGGCTGGTTCGACCCCTTTGGCCAGACCGCAGAGCGGCGCCTGGAACGACGCCTGGCGCGGATGTACCCCGCCATGATCGAGGCCTTGCTGCCTTCGCTCACGGCCAGCAACCACGCGACGGCGCTGAAGCTGGCCGGCATTGCCGCCGAAGTGCGCGGCTTTGGCCACGTCAAGGAGCGCCAGTTGCTGCAGGCGGGCCAGCAGTGGCAACAGGCCTGCCAGGGCACCGCGGCCGAGCCGGTGGTGATGGCTTTTGCCGCGCGCCTGCCAGCCCGAGCTTGACCCTGTCAGTGCGCCTTGTCCCAGTTCGGACCCACGCCCACCTCGGCCAATAGCGGCACCTTGAGGTGCGCCACCCCGGCCATCAGGCGGGGCACTTCACGGCGCACCCAGTCCACCTCGGACGCGGGCACCTCGAACACCAGTTCGTCGTGCACCTGCATGATCATTTTGGTGGCGCGCTGCTCGGCGTCAATCACCTGCTGCACCTTGACCATGGCCAGCTTGATCAAATCGGCCGCCGTGCCCTGCATGGGCGCGTTGATGGCGGCGCGCTCGGCACCGCTGCGCCGCGGCCCGTTGGGCGAGTTGATCTCGGGCAGGTAAAGCCTGCGGCCGAACACGGTCTCGACATAACCCTGCGCCTTGGCGAGGGCACGGGTCTGGTCCATGTAGTGCTTGACACCAGGATAGCGGTCAAAGTAGCGCTCGATGTAGTTCTTGGCGGCGGTGTTGTCGATGGCCAGCGCCTTGGCCAACCCGTAGGCGCTCATGCCGTAAATCAGGCCGAAGTTGATGACCTTGGCATAACGACGCTGCTCGCTGCTGACCTGGGCGGTGTCGACACCAAAAATCTCGGCAGCGGTGGCACGGTGCACGTCCATGCCATCATGAAAGGCCAGCAGCAAGGCGGCGTCGCCGCTGATGTGCGCCATGATGCGCAGCTCGATCTGGCTGTAGTCGGCGCTGGCAATGACGCAACCGGGCGACGCCACAAAAGCCTCGCGCACGCGCCGGCCCTCGGGCGTGCGCACCGGAATGTTCTGCAGGTTGGGATCGTTGCTGCTCAGGCGCCCGGTCACCGCCACCGCCTGCGCGTAATGGGTGTGCACGCGCCCGGTGCGCGGGTGCGCCAGTTGCGCCAACTTGTCGGTGTACGTGCCCTTGAGCTTGGACAGACTGCGGTGCTCCAGAATCTTGGCGGGCAGCGGGTAATCTTCAGCCAGCTTTTGCAGCACCTCGTCGTCGGTACTGGGCGTTCCAGTCGGCGTTTTCTTGACGATGGGTAAACCGAGCTTGACAAAAAAGATCTCGCCAATCTGCTTCGGGCTGCTCAGGTTGAAGGGCTGGCCGGCCAGCTCGTGCGCCTCGACCTCGAGCTGCAAGATGCGTTTGCCGAGTTCGTGGCTTTGCGCCGCCAGTGTGGGGGCGTCGATCAGCACACCGTTGCGCTCGATGCGGTACAGGGCCTCGCTGCTGGCGATTTCCAGCTCGTAGATAAAACGCAGTTTGTCGTTGGCCTGGAGCAGCGGCCACAACACGCCATGCACGTCGAGCGTCATGTCGGAGTCTTCACACGAATACTCGGCGGCTTTCGCCACATCGACCTGGTCAAAACAGATCTGGTTGACGCCCTTGCCACACAGGTCTTCAAAACTGATGCCGCTGCGCCCCAGGTGGCGCTCGGCCAGGCTGGCCAGGCCATGCGGCTTGGTGACTTCAAGCACATAGCTTTGCAGCATGGTGTCATGCGCATAACCCTGCACCTCGATGCCATGGTTGGCAAACACATGGCGGTCGTACTTGACGTGCTGGCCGAGTTTTTTGTGGGCAGCATCCTCCAGCCAGGGCTTGAGTTTGGCCAGCACCTCGTTGAGCGGCAGCTGGGCGGGTGCGTCCGGGTAGGCGTGGGCCAGCGGAATGTAGGCCGCCTCGCCCGGTGTGACGCTGAAGCTGATGCCGACAATTTGCGCGCGCATTTCGTCCAGCGAGGTGGTCTCGGTGTCCACGGCCACCAGCTCGGCGGCCTGCACTTTGGCCAGCCAGTGGTCAAAGGCGTCCCAGGTCAGGAGGGTGTCGTAGCGGACGCTGCTGACGCGGGGGGTGGCAGGGGTCTCGGACGCAAGCTCCAGGTCGTCGAACAGGCCGGGTTCGCGGTAGTTGGCAACGGAAATGGGGTCAGAGCCAGCTTCACTGCGCTGCGTGGATCCGACCCCATTTCCTGGGCTGGCTCCGACCCCTTTTCCGCTCGCCCCAACGCCTGCGCCCAGCGCCCGCGCCAAGCCCTTGAAGCCGTATTTTTCATAAAACTCGGCCAGCGCCGGGGTGTTCATGCTGCCCACGGCAATGTCGTCCATGTCGGGCAAATCCGGCAGCCAGTTTTTCAGGTCGCAGTCGGTCTTGATGGTCAGCAGCAGGCGGCCGGTGGGCAGCCAGTCGAGGGATTTCCTTAAATTCTCACCGACTGCTCCTTTGATGGTGTCGGCCTGGGCCACGATGGCGTCGAGCGAACCGAACTCATTGAGCCATTTGGCTGCTGTTTTGGGGCCCACCTTGGGCACACCGGGCACGTTGTCGATGGCGTCGCCCACCAGCGTCTGGTAGTCCACCATCAAAGCGGGCGGCACGCCAAATTCGGTGGTGACGCCAGCCACGTCGCGCACTCGGCCGTTCATGGTGTCGATGATGGTGATGCGCTCATTGACCAACTGCGCCAGGTCCTTGTCGCCGCTGCTCACAATCACCTGCAGGCCCTGCTGCGCGGCGGTGGCGGCCAGCGTGCCGATCACGTCGTCGGCCTCCACACCTGGCACGTCCAGCACCTTCCAGCCCATCAGCCGCACCACCTCGTGGATGGGCTCGATCTGAGCGCGCAAGTCGTCGGGCATGGGCGAGCGGTGGGCCTTGTACTGCGGGTACAAATCATCACGAAAGGTGGGGCCTTTGGCGTCAAAAACGCAGGCCGCGTATTCGGCGGGCACCTCCTTGCGCAGGCTTTGCAGCATGTTGATCATGCCGCGAATGGCCCCGGTGGGCGCGCTGGCCGGGTCGCCTGGCACGGCGCGCAGGTCGGGCATGGCGTGAAAGGCGCGGTACAGATAACTGGAACCATCGACCAGCAGCAGGGTTTTGGGTGGGGCATTGTTCATGCCGGCATTTTGCCTGCTGCCGGGCGAGCAGCCGCTTTATCTACAATCAAAAGATGCGTCCAATTTTTACCCTCATTTCCCTCCTGCTCGCCTGTGGCCTGGCATGGAGCCAAACCGCCCCAGCAGCGGTTGCCGCCAGCACCACGGTGCAGCCTGAAGCCCCTGGCAAAGTGCAGCCGCGCGTCGAGCATATTCATATTGAAGATGCCGGCGCACGCATTGACGAGGTACGCGTGGGCGGCGAAACCCAAAGCATCACGGTGCAACCCAAAGGCAACTTGCCAGCCTACCAGGTGGCGCCCAAAACGGGCGAGCGCAGCTGGAAAGTGCTGGGCTTCTGAACCATGGCGGTTTATACCGAAGTCTCTTTCCCAGAGGCCAGCGCGCTCTTTAACCAGCTTGGCCTGGGTGAACTCAAAGACTTGCAAGGCTGCACTGGCGGCATAGAAAACACCAACTACTTTGCCAGCACGCTGCACAACGGGCAGCTGCACGACTATGTGCTGACCCTGTTCGAGCGCCTGACTTTCGAGCAATTGCCCTTTTATTTGCAGCTGATGAAGCACCTGGCACTGCGCGGCATTTTGGTGCCGGAGCCGCACGCCAATGCCCAAGGCGAACTGGTGCTGAACGTCCGGGGCAAGCCCGCGGCCGTGGTGGACAAATTGCGCGGCTCAAGTGTGCTGAACCCCGGCCCGGTGCACTGCACCCAGGTGGGCACCATGCTGGCCAACATGCACCTGGCCGGGCGCGACTTTGCGCCAAGCCAGCCCAACCTGCGCGGCCTGGACTGGTGGAACGCCACCGTGCCAGAAGTCCTGCCCCACCTGACAAGCAGCCAAAAGGCGCTGATCACCCGGGAACTGGCCCACCAGAACCAGCTCGCGGCCCTGCCAAGCTATGCCACCCTGCCCCGCGGCCCGATCCATGCCGACCTGTTTTGCAACAACGTGATGTTCGACACCGTGGCGGGGCAACCCGTGCTGAGCGGCGTTTTTGACTTTTATTTTGCTGGCGTCGACAGTTGGTTGTTCGACCTGGCCGTGTGCCTCAATGACTGGTGCATCGACCAGGCCAGCGGCACCCCGCATGCGGCCAATACACACCATTTTCTGAGCGCCTACAACGCAGTGCGGCCTTTGCAGGCAGCTGAAAAAGAGCTGCTGCCGGCGCTGTTGCGCGCCGCTGCCTTGCGCTTTTGGCTGTCGCGCCTGTGGGACTTTTACCTGCCGCGCCAGGCCAGCATCCTTCAAGCCCATGATCCCAGCCATTTTGAACGCGTGCTACGGCACCGGGCCGGGGAGGAAACCATATGAAACTCAAACTCGCTCCTGCCCGCACCGGCGCCACCTGGGTCAAGCTCGGCATCCTGACCTTTTTCAAGCAACCCCTGGCGCTGGCCGGGCTGTTTTTCATCTTCATGGCAGTCATGTCATTGGCCACCATGCTGCCAATCATTGGTTTGCCGCTGGCCATGATGCTGCTGCCCGCCGCCACGCTGGGCCTGATGGCCGCCACGCTGGAGGCGTCCCAGGGCAAATTTCCCATGCCGCTGATTTTATTCACGGCCTTGCGCGCCGGACCCGCCAAGCTGCGCGCCATGCTGATGCTGGGGGCCATGTACGCCGGCGGTTTCATGCTGGCCATGGGTGCCTCCTACCTGGTCGACGGTGGCGGCTTTGCCCGGCTTTACCTGGGTGGCAGTGCACCCACCGCCGAGCTGTTGCAGGCGCCCGGCTTTCAAAGCGCAATGTGGACCTTCATTGGCCTGCACTTGCCGCTGTCGCTGATGTTCTGGCATGCCCCGGCGTTGGTGTTCTGGCACGACTTGCCACCGCTGAAAAGCATGTTTTTCAGCATCGTCGCGTGTTTCCGCAACTTCTGGGCCTTTACCGTGTTTGGCCTCACGTGGATGGGCACCATCGTGGTGGCCGTGCTGATCATCGGCACCATTGGCAACGCCACGGGCAACCCGGGGCTGTCGGGCGTGCTGCTGTTTCCGGCGCTGATGCTGCTGGCGTCGATGTTTTTTACCTCGCTGTACTTCAGCTACCGTGACAGTTTCGAGCTTGAACCCACCGAGCAGGCGCCGACAACACCATGAACGCTCACTGAGCTTGCGTCAGACCTGAGTCAGGCACGGTTTTCATGACAAGAAATTTCTTTGCGCTCATCCGGCTGACCCGCGTCGGGCTGCATCTGGTGCGGGGCCTCTGGACCGTGAACCGGCATTTCCCCAACTGGCAGGTCCATCAAAAGTCTGAACGCATCCAGGCCTGGGCAAAGGCCTCACTGACGCTGCTCAGCATCGACCTGCAAGTGAACGGCAGTCCGCCCAAAAATGGCCCGCTGCTGCTGGTGGCCAACCATGTGTCCTGGCTCGATATTGTGGTGTTGCTGGCGTCGTGCCCGTGCCGCTTTGTGTCCAAGTCCGAAATTGGCCAATGGCCGGTGGTGGGCACCCTCACCCGCGCCGCGGGCACCCTGTTCATTACCCGCAGCTCCCGGCGCGACGCCTTGCGCGTGGTGCACCAGATGGCAGAAAGACTGCAGGCGGACAGCGGCATGGTGCTGGCGATTTTTCCCGAGGGCACCACCAGCAACGGCCTGCAGGTTTTGCCCTTTCACGCAAATCTGTTTCAAGCCGCCATCTCGGCCAATGCCCCGGTGCAGACCGTGGCCTTGCGCTTTGAGGACGCCGCCAGCGGCCAGACCAGCATGGCGGCCTGCTACATCGACCAGGACACGTTTTTGGGCTCGTTGTGGCGCACCCTGAGCGCACCGCAGCAGCGCGTGGTGCTGAGCTTTGGCACCAGCCAGCACGGCGGGGGCCGCAACCGCCAGGCCTGGGCGGCAGACGCGCACGCCGAGGTCACGGACCTGCTCAAGGCACGGGCGTGAGCTTGGCCACCGACAGCGCCAACCACTTGACGCCGTGGCGCGGAAAGTTGATTTGCGCCCGCGCATCATCGCCCTTGCCTTCCAGCGACAACACCGTGCCTTCGCCAAACTTGGCATGAAACACCTTTTGCCCGGTGCGCAGGCTGTTGCCTGCGTCGGCCTTGGGTTGCGCCACCGGCGCGGGCGCAGAGGCTGAAAAACGCGCGTAGTCTGTGCCAAACTGGCCCGCCGGACGCTTGCCATACGCGTTTGAGTGGCCTGAATACAGCGTGTCGGAAAAGCTGTCGGACTGGCCAAATCCGGCGTGTTTGGGCGTGATCCATTTCAGCGCTTCTTCGGGCAGCTCCTCCAAAAATCGGCTGCGCAGGTTGTAACGCGTCTGGCCGTGCAGCATGCGGGTTTGCGAATGGCTCAGGTACAGGCGCTTGCGGGCACGGGTAATGGCCACGTACATCAGGCGGCGCTCTTCCTCCAGACCATCGCGGTCGTTCATGGAATTTTCGTGCGGGAACAGGCCTTCCTCGATGCCGGTGATGAACACGCAGTCAAACTCCAGCCCCTTGCTGGCATGCACCGTCATGAGCTGGATGGCGTCCTGCCCGGCCTGCGCCTGGTTGTCGCCAGCCTCCAACGCCGCGTGCGTCAAAAAAGCCGCCAACGGTGACAGGGTTTCGCCGGTTTCGGCATCGGGCGCGGGGATATCGAGCAGCGGCTGGTTCAAATCCAGCCCCTGCGAGGCCGGTGACTGGGTCAGCGGCTGGCCCAACTCGTCGACGGGCAGCGCCACGGCGTCGCGGCCAAAGCCCTCGATCGAGACAAAACTCTCGGCCGCGTTCACCAATTCCTCCAGGTTCTCCACCCGGTCGGCGCCTTCGCGGTCGGCCTTGTAATGGTCAATCAGGCCACTGTGGTCGAGCGTGCGCTCGATGGTTTCGCGCAGGCTCAAACCCTGGGTCTGCTCGCGCAGCACGTCGATGCCCGCCAGAAAGGCGCCAATGTTGCTGCCCGCCTTGCCGCTCAGGCCACTGACCGCGTCGCTGAGCGAGCAGCCGCTGGCGCGCGCCACATCCTGCAATTGCTCCAGGCTGCGCATGCCGATGCCGCGCGGCGGAAAGTTGACGGCGCGTAGAAAACTGGTGTCGTCGCGCGGGTTCTCCAGCAGGCGCAGGTAGGCCAGCGCATTCTTGATTTCAGCGCGCTCAAAAAAGCGCAGGCCGCCATAGACCTTGTAGGGCATGCCGGCGTTGAAGAGCGCGGTCTCGATGACCCGGCTTTGGGCGTTGGAGCGGTACAGCACGGCAATTTCCTTGCGGTCAAAACCCTCGCGCACCAACTGCTTCATCTCGTCCACCATCCACCTGGCCTCGGCAAAGTCGCTGGGCGACTCAAACACCCGCACCGGCTCGCCCGGACCCTGGGAGGTGCGCAGGTTCTTGCCCAGCCGCTTGCTGTTGTGGCCGATCAGCGCGTTGGCAGAGTCCAGAATATTGCTGCCACTGCGGTAGTTTTCTTCGAGCTTGATCTGGTGCCGCACCTTGAACTCACGCACAAAGTCGGCCATGTTGCCCACGCGCGCACCCCGAAAGGCGTAAATACTCTGGTCATCGTCACCCACGGCCAATACACAGCCGGTGGGCTGAAAAGCGCCATCCACCGTGCTGTGGGCGCCGGTGCCGGCCAGCATCTTGATCCAGGCGTACTGCAGCTTGTTGGTGTCCTGGAACTCGTCGATCAAAATGTGCTTGAAACGGCGCTGGTAATGTTCCCGAATGGGATCGTTGTCGCGCAGAAGTTCGTAGGAACGCAGCATCAGCTCGCCAAAATCGACCACGCCTTCGCGCTGGCACTGCTCCTCGTAGAGCTGGTAAATCTCGATTTTTTTGCGTGTTTCATCGTCGCGCGCCTCGACCATGTTGGGGCGCAGGCCGTCTTCCTTGCAGCCGCCAATGAACCACTGCATGGGCTTGGGCGGAAAACGCTCGTCATCAATGCCGAACTGCTTGTACAGGCGCTTGATAGAAGACAACTGGTCTTGCATGTCCAAAATCTGAAAACTCTGCGGCAGGTTCGCCAACTTGTAATGGGCGCGCAAAAACCGGTTGCACAGGCCATGAAAGGTGCCAATCCACATGCCGCGCACATTGAGCGGCAACATGCTTGCCAGGCGCGTCATCATCTCCTTGGCGGCCTTGTTGGTGAACGTGACCGCCAGAATACCGCCGGGCGACACCTGGCCGGTTTGCAGCAGCCAGGCGATGCGAGTGGTGAGCACCCGGGTTTTGCCGGAGCCCGCCCCGGCCAGAATCAGCGCGTGCTCGGCTGGCAGCGTGACAGCAGCCAACTGCTCGGGGTTCAGGTTGTGCAGCAGGCCGGCATCTGGCGCGCTGGGAGAGGTCAGGTTTGAAAACATGAGGACATTGTAGAAAGCCGCCCAAGCTCGATAGAATCAAACACCGGACCCAAGCAATTGGGGCTCGGTTTTTTTTTGAACAGGTGCCAGACCATGGAAATCTTCGACTACGACAACATCTTGCTGCTGCCCCGCAAATGCCGGGTGGAGAGCCGCTCCGAATGTGATGCCAGCGTGGAACTGGGGCCGCGGCGTTTTCGCATCCCGGTGGTGCCCGCGAACATGAAAACCGTGGTGAGCGAGGACATCTGCGTCTGGCTGGCACAAAACAATTACTTTTACGTGATGCACCGGTTCGATCTGGACAACCTGCAGTTTGTCAAGGCCATGAAGGCGCGCGGCTTGTACGCCTCCATTTCCCTCGGTGTTAAAAAGGCGGATTACGACACGGTCGACCAACTGGTGTCGCTTGGATTGACGCCGGAATACATCACCATCGACATCGCCCACGGCCACTCGGACAACGTGAAAGCCATGATCGGCTACCTGCGCGAAAAGATCCCGGGCACCTTCATCATCGCCGGCAACGTGGCCACGCCCGAGGCCGTCATCGACCTGGAAAACTGGGGTGCTGACGCCACCAAGGTTGGCATCGGACCCGGCAAGGTCTGCATCACCAAGCTCAAGACCGGCTTTGGCACCGGCGGTTGGCAACTGAGCGCCGTCAAATGGTGCGCCCGCGTGGCCACCAAACCCATCATTGCCGACGGCGGCATCCGCGACCACGGCGACATTGCCAAAAGCATCCGCTTTGGCGCCACCATGGTCATGATCGGCTCGCTGTTTGCCGGCCACGAGGAAAGCCCGGGCCAGACCGTGGAAGTGGACGGCAAGCTTTACAAGGAATATTACGGCTCGGCCAGCGACTTCAACAAGGGCGAGTACAAACACGTCGAAGGCAAGCGCATTCTGGAGCCCATCAAGGGCAAACTGGCCAGCACGCTGATCGAGATGGAGCAGGACGTGCAAAGCTCCATCAGCTATTCAGGCGGCAAAAAACTGATGGACATCCGCAAGGTCAATTACGTCACGCTGGGCGGTGACAACGCGGGCGAGCATTTGCTGATGTAGGCCCCGGCCTGAAGCCCTGCTTCAGAGCCAGTTCAGCTCTTGGCGCCTTTGCTGACCAACAGGGCGACGAGCTCGGCGCTTTGCGCTTGTTGTGCCAATGACAAAGGCGTGTCGCCCCGCCTGGTGCGCGCCGAAACATCCGCGCCTTTGTTGATCAGCAACTCGGCAATGTCGATCGTGCCGCCCGAGAGCGCCAGCAACAGCGGCGTGTAGCCCAAGGCGTCACGCACGTTGATGTGGGCCCCTTTCTTGATCAAGGTTTCGGCGATGTCACGGTAGCCAAACGTGGGTTTGCCACATGCCAGCATCAGCGGCGTCAGACCCAGCTTGTCTTTTTCATTGACATCGGCGCCCGCATTCAGAAGAATCCTGGCAATGATGGTGTAGCCCTTCTTCAAGGCCATCAGCAGCGGTGGCGTGCCGTTGTCGTCGGTCAGTTGAATATTGAAATTGGCCCGGACAAACAAATCAATGGTTTCCACCTCGCCATTTTCCAGTGCCCTTAAAAAACTGTTTCCATTGCGATAAATGCCGCGTTTTTCCAGTTCCGCGATCGCGATTTCTTTTTTCTCTACCGCACGGAAGGTCTCCAGCATTCTGAAATCCCGCATGGCATTGATTTCTTGGGTCGCCTCAGGCGCAAAACCCTTGCGCCCGCCACGTTTGTCGATCAGCAGATCACTCAGGTAGTCATCGATTTCAGGCGTGTTCCACAGTTCATCGATCTTGTTAAGCACGCGGTCATGGTGCTGTTCAAGGTAGACCGGATAGTCTTCGCCCAGGCCTTCAAGCAGAGGGTGTTTCATGGCTGTATCCCAAAGGACAAAGAGGATAGTCTATCCCGCCAGAGTCCTTCGCCGGGCATTCGGGCGGCAAGAACTGATGGCCAGGTGCTTGTGGTTCATGCTGCTAGAATTTCCCCCGTGGCGGCACAAACACTGCCGGGTGAAACCAAGGGGAACTTAGCTCAGCTGGTAGAGCAGCGGACTCTTAATCCGTAGGTCGAGAGTTCGAATCTCTCAGTTCCCACCAAAATACACAATAAAAACAAGCACTTACAGGAAACTGGCAAGTGCTTTTTTATTTTCCAAAAACTCCGTTGCCAGACAGAGTCCAACATTTGACCGTTGAGATCAATCTTTTTGGACGATGAAGATTCACCGCCTAATTTATCGCCACGGAGGATGTTGAATTGACCATGCATCGTCTCAACCATCGTCCCAGAAAATGCCTCCGGTACAGGACACCATACGAAGTTTTTATGGAGCAGCTACAACTGCATAATCCATCGGTTGCACTTCAGACTTGAATCCGCCCTCTTTTAAAAAGGGGCGCGGCGGGTAACGCAACAGGTCTTGCTGCCATGCAGTCAAGCCGTGTGTGCTGTCTGGTTTCATCGCTCCTCCAGCAGCCACTGCACTTGGCCCCAGGCACAGGCCCACTTGTTTACCATCATCAGGGCGCCGTAGGCCAAGGCATCAGGCAGGGCCAAGTTGCGCTGGCGGCCATGCCGCGCCACGCGCAGCACCTGCAGCGGCAGCAAAGATGCCGCCAGCAGTGCCAGCCCGCCCGCAGCAGCAGCCCCGGCGCCAAGCGCAACACCCGCCACCATTGCCATGCTGAGCAGGGGCCAAGCCAGCACCCACACCCAGGCGCTCACCAGCAGCCGGTTGAACTCCTGCACACCATGCCGGCGGCGCACATCCAGCGCCCCATAGCCGCTGCGCACACCCCTGCGCCACCACTGCGACAACTGGTGCATGTTCATGTCGTGCCAGCTCATGGCCACATCAATGCGCAGCACCTTCAAGCCAAGCCGACGGATACGGCTGCACAGCTCGGGTTCTTCACCGGCCAGCACCGTGTCGTCAAAGCCCCCGGCTTGCACATAGGCCTGCACGCTAAATAATGCATCGCCGCCACAGCTGTCACGCTCACCTATGGGCGTGTTCCACTCCAGATCGGCCATGCGGTTGTACAGACTGGCTTGCGGGTGGCGCTCGCGGCGGCGCCCACAGACCACGGCCACCTCGGGCCGCGCCAACATGGCCGCCTGGGCGGCTGGCAAAAATGCCGCCTCCAGCTCGCAGTCGCCATCCAGAAAAAGGACGTGTTGCACGCTGGGGTGCATGTGCAGCAACCAGTTAAAACCCGCTTTGCGCCCCCGCGCTGCGTTCATGGGGCGCGATGGGTCCAGTTGCACCACGATCACGCCCATGCTTTGGGCCGCAGCCGCACTGCCGTCGGTTGATTGGCTGTCGGCATAGACCACCGGGCAAGCCAAGCGCAAGACCGATTCAAGGCAGCGGATCAGTCTGGGGCCTTCGTTGCGCCCGATTACCACTACACCCAACATGACGCATTCACCCGAATCACCCGCGCAGGCACACCAACGGCCACGCCCCTGGAAGGCACATCCACCAGCACCACAGCATTGGCCCCAACCTCACAGCCGTCACCCAACGTCACATTACCCAGCACACAGGCCCCGCCCCAATATCCACCCGGTTGCCAATGGTGGGAATGCCCTCGTTGGCGTGGATAACAAGCAGGCTCAGGCGTGCTGCAAACAAGCGTTGGGCAGGCATGTGCTGTGTTTGACATTTTTAGAGCTCCCGGTGCATCAATTGGCAAGCAATTTGACAAATAACAGTTTAGTCATTTTATTCGCACTATTCTTTCTAAATGAAAATGATTTTCAGATGTCAATCACCACCACAACGCTTGTCGCGCCAGGGGTAATGGATATTTGCTTTACGCGGGGGGTGGGGGCGCAACAATTGCGGCGTTTAAACCTAGAATCTACGCCGGTGGTATTTCCCCAAACCGCCGGGGAGGCAGCACCGTTGGGCGCTTGCGCGGCAGCCCGAAAGCCTGCCAGCCCGCATGATTCAGCCCAAGCGTTTCAGAGACAAATAGAGCATAACAATAGGAGTTGGCCATTGGATACACAGTACCTTGGTATTGGCGAAGCTTCAAGAAAGCTGGCACTTTCACGCACGTCTGTTCAAAAACTGGTTGATTCCGGTCAATTGATAGCGGTCAAGACGACCGGTGGGCATAGGCGTATTTTGCAAAGTTCGCTGGATCGCCTGAACGAAAAGATCGGCCCAAAAGCGATGAAAAGGCTGGCGTCAGCGGCGTCGGAACGGGCCGCCAGTGTGGCGCCCGCGGCGCCATCGGGTGCGACTGAGCTGGCGGTGCTGATTGTTGAGGATGATGCCGTGGTGGCCACCGCCATCTGCGCGACCTTGGCCAAGCTTTACGCCGGGGTTTCTTGCGTTGTGGCCACCGACGGCCTGGACGCCGTGCTGCACCTGGAGCGCCAGCGCCCCAGTGTGCTGATCACTGACCTCAACATGACGCCATTTGATGGTTTTAGTCTGATCAAAATGGTTTTGAGCCGGGCGGAGTACAAGTCGCTCTCGATTGTGGTGATTTCCGGTTTGAGTGATCAAGAGATTCAAGAACGCGGGGGGCTGCCCGCCAATGTGCTGTTTTATCCAAAGCCGATCAGCATGGAGCGATTGAAAGGTTTTTTCGACGCCCACATTCAATTGCACCGCCAGCAGTTGGTTGCGCCGGCTTGATCCATGACGCGTCAGATCGACATTGCGCTGTTTATTGAGACCGTGGGCGAGCTTGATGTCTTGGCCTCGATTGGCAGCGCCTTCTTGGGGCAATTGGGGCCATGGCGGCTTGCCATGCAAAGGCATTCCGAGTGCTTTGACGGTGCCGAGCTGAATCGCCTGGTGCATAGAATGAAAAGTTCCTGCTATGCCGTGTCTGCGGCGGGCGCGGCAGCAGAGTTCAACCAGGCCGAGGCCGCACTAAAACACATGCACGCCCGTGATTGGCCTCCCGTTTACGCCAGTTTGATGGCCTTGATCAAGGAGATCGAAGCCGAGTTGCAGTCGCTGGCCAAGCCGCCGCACCAGCCCCATAACCAGGGCTGAATTTAGGCAGATGAGCCCCGCGTGGATAGGCTGCTTTGCATGTTCCCCGCCCAAGTTGCCAGGCCCTTGGCCTCTGAAGTCCACCGAATTGTGCGTGACCAAGGTGTAGTCGTTGGCGACTATGAAATCAATGCGCTGCCAATCCTTTGTGCCAGCCCACCCCCGGTTGCGAACACAAGTCGACTCCACGTGCCCAGCAGCTACCGCCATCTGTGCGAGTGCCGGGCTGAGACACTCGTCAATCAGCAATCGAAACGTCATGCAGCAGCGCGCCGCACTACCCGCCTGACCCGCGGCATCATGGTCGGATTTATTTCCGCCAACCGTCGCGGTCGGCCACGACGAGGGTGCACCTGGTTGTAGACCCGAGCTGCTTGAACATGGGCATCTGTGAGAAACGGGTACGAAGCCTTCAGTCTGGCCATGCCGATACCCGCAGTAATCGAACCCAACACGGCATCGAGTGGCACACGCGTTCCGGTAAACACTGCGGCGCCGCCCATCACGCCAGCGCTGACTGTCACCAGCGCATCAGCCTGACAGACATCTTTAACCCGGGCGAAAACCTCGCAGACGTACGGTGCCATATCAACCTCCGCGGTGAAGTTGGTCACCTTCCAGTTGAACCGGTCCGGGAGCGCCATCAAGGAGCCCATTGCGGTCATCGAAATAAAACTTTGCAAAGGCTGCACTTAACCGAGTGAACCGGCGGACGCCCCCATTCTTTTCAAACAACACATCCGGCATCAAATGCTCATCTGCCACCCGGTTCATGTCGCGGTCGGACAAGCCAGCAATGAACGCAGCTTCAGCAGTAGGGATGAGGATTTGGGGATTCATGGTAAATACTCCGGTGATTCGGAAGTATCTGTAACTTGTCTTGAAACGCAACGTTTTTGACCGACTGATGCGGCTTTGCGCTGAGATAATGGGCACGCTACCAATTTTTGATTTGTCACTTTCGATAAGACCACGCATGCCAATTTTGTTTGTAAATTACCAGGTGAAGGACAGGGAGTGATAAATTTCAACAAAGCCATGGGGCGGGCTGCGCCCGACCTTTCCCTTGCCAATTCCCCTGACACCGTTCCAGCCAACCTTGACGCTTTAGACGGTTTTTCTGCGCCGACCAGGCAGGCACTTGGCATGGTTGAAACGCCCGAACAGCTCGTCGATGCCTTGGCCCTGCAAGCCAAGTTGAAGCCCATTCCGCTGGGTGAGGCTTTTGTGGCGCTTGACCTGCTCAGTGTCGCCCAGGTGAATGAAGCACTGCGCCAACAGCAGGAAGACAAGACTTTGCCCCTGGGGCAGATTTTGATCAACTCGGGCATGTTGTCGCAAGCGGCCCTGCAGTCGGCCCTGGTGCGCAAAATGGGTTACCCCTTGGTCGACCTGAAGAAGTTCCCGTTTGACTCTGCTGCAATCCGTCGCATTCCCCAGGACCTGGCCATGCGGCTAAAGGCCTTGCCGCTGTTGGAACTTTCCAAGGCGCTGGTCGTGGCGATGCCAGACCCGCTGAACTTCAAAGGCAACCAGGAGCTTGAGTTTTTCGTTGGTCTGAAAATCATCCCGGTCATGGCCAACATGGAAGATTTGCTCGTGACCATTGTCAGGTTGCACCGCGAGATCAGGATGCGCGGCATGCAGTTGACGGCCGAAAAAGCGCCAGTCATCAAAGCGGGCGTGACCAACGGTGACAACCGGGATGTGTACCAACTGGCAACCGAGTTGACCAAGGAGTCCATGGATTTGGCGCAGGAGGATCAGACCATTGAGCAGTCTGACAGCACCTTGGTCAACCTGATCAACTCGATGATCAAGGAGGCGTCTGCCAACAACGCCTCAGACGTTCACATCGAACCTTATCCGGAGCGGCAAAGAGTGCTGATCCGGTTTCGGATTGATGGCGTGATGCGCCATTACCTTGAACTGCCCATGAGTTCGAGCAGTGCCTTGGTCGCGCGCATCAAGATCATGTGCGACCTGGACATCTCGGAGCGCCGCAAGCCGCAGGACGGCAAGATCAACTTTGCCAAATACGGCGGTTTTCCGCTTGAGTTGCGTGTGGCCACGATCCCGACCAACAACGGGCTCGAAGACGTGGTGATGCGTCTTCTTTCTTCGTCCAAGGCCATGTCGATCGACTCGATCTCGCTGAGCCCGGCCAATGTCAAGGCGCTGGACCGCATCATGCACCGCCCACATGGCATGTTCCTGTGCGTGGGCCCCACGGGCTCGGGCAAGACCACCACGCTGCATGCCGCCCTGGGTCACATCAACAACCCTGATCGCAAGATATGGACGGCCGAAGATCCGGTTGAAATCACCCAGTCCGGCTTGCGTCAGATTCAGGTGAATCCGAAGATCGGCTGGACTTTTGCGGCAGCATTGCGCTCTTTGCTGCGGGCCGACCCCGATGTGATCATGGTGGGTGAGATCCGCGACCAGGAAACCGCAGATATCGCCATTGAAGCGGCTTTGACGGGGCACCTGGTGCTGTCGACCCTGCACACCAACTCGGCCGCCGAGACGATTGTGCGACTCAATGACCTGGGGGTGGATCCCTTTTCTTTTGCCGATGCGCTGCAGGGCATTCTGGCGCAAAGATTGGTGCGCCGCGTGTGTCCGCAGTGCGTCAAGCGCAAGCCGATGCCCGATGAAGAACTGGTTGAGTTGATCCAGGACTACCAGACGGCCCTGCCCGAAGCGCACCGGGAGCATGATTACCAGATTCTGACCGACCTCTGGACCGCCCAATACGGGTTGAAAGGTCGACTTCAGCATTACCATGCGCCTGGCTGCGCCCACTGCGGTGGCACCGGACTCAAGGGCCGGGTGGCCCTGCACGAACTCTTGACCACGTCAACCGAGATTCGCCAATTGGTGCAGCACCGGACCCGCCCCCGCGAGCTTCAGGCCGCCGCGATCACCGAGGGCATGCGCACGCTGCGACAGGACGGGATCGAAAAGGTTTTGGCCGGCTTGACCACGCTGGCTGAGGTACGCGCAACGACGAACGATTAATGGCGGAAAGCACTTTTAGTGCAAAGCTCAGGTACCATTCTCAAGAGCTTTGTCAGTGCAGTCAGGAAAAGAAAAAGGGAAAATCATGACCGATAAAGATATGGCATTTCCACCACTTATTTTTGAGGATGAACCGCCTCCAGTAGTAAAACCACCTCTTCGCGAAGAAGACGTGGCTGCAAAAGCGATCGAAACAGTTCGGTCCAGACACGAGCGAATTGCAAACACCTTGACGACCATCTGGGGTTATCAGGAGTGTTCGGACTACCTCGAGAAGTTGGTGTTCAACGGCTCGGACCCGACGGATTTGAAGCGTACTGGTTTCGATCCGCAAGTGGCGGACGCCCTTCTGCTGCTTTCAGAGGTTCACAAAGTTACCAAATCCTGATCAGGTCTGCGCGACTGGCGTCGTTACAGCGGTCTGGGCTCGTCTTCGGGGCTTGGGTAACTCACCTTGATCACCTCGATTTCTTCCACCCGCCCGGGCATGACCAGCTTGAGCACATCGCCCTCCTCGGCTTTCAGCAGCGTGCGTGCAATGGGCGAGATCCAGCTGACCTCGCCCGCGGTGCTGTTGGCCTCGTCAATGCCCATGATTTTCACGGTGCGCAAGACGCCCTGGGCATCCGCATAGGTGACGGTGGCGCCAAAGAAGACCCGGGTGGTGCCAAAGTGCAGCGAGGGGTTGGCCACTTCGGCAATTTCAAGCCGCTTGATCAAAAACCGGATGCGCCGGTCAATTTCGCGCAAGCGTTTTTTGCCGTAGTGGTAGTCTGCGTTTTCCGACCGGTCGCCATTGCTGGCCGCCCAGTGCACGGCCTCCACCATCTTGGGACGGGTCACGTCGATCAGGGTTTTGAGTTCGTGGCGCAGGGTGGCAAAGCCCTGGGGTGTGATGTAGTTTTTGCCGCCGGCGGGCAGGGGTGGCAGACGAAGCTCGTCGTCATCGTCGTCGTTGTCGGTTTCTTTGGTAAAGGCTTTGTTCATGCCTGTTATTGTGGCTGCAGCCGCAAAAACGAGGCAAACCGGGGCAGCCCTTTGGGCGTGCGCTCACGGTAACTGTAGGTCACGATGGCGCCCACTGGCGGCGGGTCGGCGCGCTGGGCGTCGCTGAAGCCGGTGCCCAGGGCAAACTGCTGGCCATCGGGCAGAACCAGCAGCAAGGCGCCCATGCGCCCGGCATGGCGCCCCTTGCCCGGCAAGTGCGCGATGACACGGGCCTCTTCGTCGGGCTTGGGTTTGAGCTTGCGCAGCGCATCGCTGCGCCCGGGCGCCCACAGGGCGTTGGCGCGGTGCAGCATCAGGCCTTCGCCGCCAGCTTGCACGGTCTGTTGCAACAAGGCCTGCAGGGCGGCGGGGTCGGCCAGGCGGCTTTGCGGCACGGCCTGCAGCCAGGGCGGGGCGGCCTCGGTCAGCATCGCGGTGATGCGCCCGGTGCGCTCGGCAAACGAGCCCGACGCGCCCGGCAGGTCAAAGATCATGTAGCGCAGTTGCCGCCATTCGGCCTCAACCGGCAGCTTTTTGCGCACCGTGCCAGAGAGTTCATCAAAGCGGCCCCGGCCCAGCCAGAGTTCGCCGTCGAGCGGCGTTTTGGGCAAGCCGGCGGTGAACCAGTCTGGGGCGGCAATGGGCAGGCCACTGCGAAAACGCAGGCTCTGGCCGTCCCAGAATGCACGCACGCCGTCGAGCTTTTCGCTCACCAGATAGGGTTGGGGGTCAAGGCCTGCAGGCCAGTGTTTGGCGTGCATGAGGTCGGGCTGAACGGCCGCGTTTGCCTGTAGCGCAGCGGGGGCTGAGGCGCCGACCGCAGGCGGTGCCGCCCAGGCGCCGCTGGCCCAGACGCTGCAGAGCAGCATAGCCAAAGGCGTCAGACGCCAGGAAAATTGCTTTCTTTTCATTTTTTTACTCCCTTGACCCGGCGCATGCCGGGTTGGTCAAACCAGCAAACGCGATGATTTGGGCACGTGGGCCATCAAAAACTCCATTTGATCGGCCAGGATGCGACGGTTGCGCAAAATGAAGTCTTCCCACAGACTGGGTGTGTACGGGGTGTAGAGCAGCGGCATGTGGGCCTGCTCGGGCGTGCGGTGGCTTTTGCGGTGGTTACAGGGGCGGCAGGCCGTGACCACGTTCATCCAGGTGTCGACGCCTTTTTGGGCAAATGGAATGATGTGCTCACGCGTCAGGTCAGGCTCATCAAAATGGTCGCCGCAGTAGGCGCACAAGTTGCGGTCGCGGGCAAACAGCTTGCCATTGGTCAGGCCGGGGGTGATCTGAAACGGATTGATGCCGGGCACGCCCCGGGTGCCAATGATGCTCGACACCGTGATGATGGACTGCTCGCCAGTGCGGGCGTTGTGCCCGCCATGGAACACCGCCACCCGGCCACCCATTTCCCAGCGCACTTCCTGGGCGGCGTAATGGATGACCGCTTGCTCAAGCGAAATCCACGATTGGGGCAAGCCCTGGGCTGACAGTTTCAAGACTTTCAAAACACGACTCCTGAAAAGTACGCAATCCGAACCTGACTCTACTTGCATAAATGATGCCAAAACGGCCACAACCGCCTGCATCACCAACACAATATACTCCATTTAAATGTCAAACTTACTTCAAGCGCCTTGAAAATATGCGCATAACGCTATCAAAACTATAACAACTCATGAAGATTTTTCGGGGCTTCAAGCATCCAGACATCGCACCAGCTTGCGCTTTGACCATTGGCAATTTTGACGGCGTGCATCGCGGTCACCAGGCCATGCTGTCCTTGCTCAGGGGCGAAGCACAACAGCGCAGCGTGCCCAGTTGCGCACTCACCTTTGAGCCGCACCCGCGCGACTTCTTTGCCGCCCTCACGCACAACCCCACGCTCGCACCGGCGCGGGTGGGCACTTTGCGCGACAAGCTCATTGATCTGGCGCACAGCGGTGTCGACCAGGCGGTGGTGCTGCCTTTTGATGCCCGGCTGGCCAACCTGTCGCCGCAGGCTTTCATTGACGAGGTGTTGATCAAGGGGCTGGGCGCCAGGTATGTGCTGGTGGGCGACGACTTCAAGTTTGGCCAGCGCCGCACCGGCGACTACGCCACGCTGGATGCCGCCGGTTTGAAGCAGGGTTTTGATGTGGCCCGCATGAACAGCTACGAGGTGCATGGGCTGCGGGTGTCGAGTTCGGCCGTGCGCGAGGCGCTGGCTGAGGGCCGCATGGTGGATGCCACCCGCTTGCTGGGCCACCCTTACCGCATCTCGGGCCATGTGGTGCATGGCCGCAAACTGGGCCGCAGCCTGGGCTTCAAAACCCTGAACCAGCGCTTTGCCCACTGGAAGCCGGCCGCCAGCGGCATCTTTGCGGTGCTGGTGCATGGTTTGACTGACAGCCCCTTGATGGGTGTGGCCAATCTGGGCATTCGCCCGTCGCTTGACCCCAACGATGTGAATGGCGGACGCGTGCTGCTGGAAACCCATTGCCTGGACTGGCCTGATCACCTGGGCGCGGAAGGGGCCTACGGTAAAATCATCCGCGTGGAACTTCTCCACAAACTGCACGACGAACTCAAATACGACTCCCTGGAAGCTTTGACCGCTGGCATCCGTCAGGACTGCGAGCGCGCACGTGCCCACTTTGCTACTTTGCGCCACCATGACCACTAAGACACCTGATGCCGTCGGCACCGTAAAAGCTGATTACCGCAGCACGCTGAACCTGCCCGATACCCCTTTTCCGATGCGCGGCGACCTGCCCAAGCGTGAGCCGCAGTGGGTCAAGGAATGGCAAAACAAGGGCCTGTACCAAAAACTGCGGGATGCGCGCCAAGGTGCGCCCAAGTTCATCCTGCACGATGGCCCGCCTTACGCCAACGGCCAGATCCACATGGGTCATGCCGTCAACAAAATATTGAAAGACATGATCGTCAAGGCGCGCCAGCTCAAGGGCCTGGACGCGGCCTATATTCCGGGTTGGGACTGCCACGGCCTGCCGATTGAAAACGCGATTGAGAAAAAGTTTGGCCGCAAACTGGCGCGTGACGACATGCAGGCCAAGAGCCGCGCCTACGCCACCGAGCAGATCGACCTGCAGCGCGAAGACTTCAAGCGCCTGGGCGTGCTGGGCGACTGGGACCACCCCTACCGCACCATGGACTTTGCCACCGAAGCCAACGAAATCCGCGCCTTCAAACGCGTGATTGAGCGCGGCTTTGTTTACCGCGGCCTGAAACCGGTGTACTGGTGTTTTGACTGCGGCTCCAGTCTGGCCGAGTTCGAGATTGAATACGCCGACAAGCAATCGCAAACCCTGGATGTGGGCTTCTTGTGCGCCGAACCGGCCAAACTGGCCAGTGCCTTTGGCCTGGACGCGCTGGCCAAAGATGCGTTTGCCGTGATCTGGACCACCACCGCCTGGACCATTCCGGCCAACCAGGCGCTCAATGCGCACCCGGAACTTACCTATGCGCTGGTGGACACCGAACGCGGCCTGCTGGTGCTGGCCCAGGACCTGGTCGGCGCCTGCCTGGAGCGCTTCGCCCTGACTGGCACGGTGCTGGCCACCGCCAATGGCAAAGCGTTGGGCGGCATCCACTTCAAGCACCCGTTGGCCCATGTTGATACCGGTTTTGACCGCCTGAGCCCGGTCTACCTGGCCGACTACGTGAGTGCGTCGGACGGCACCGGGCTGGTGCACTCGGCGCCGGCCTATGGCGTGGAAGACTTCAACAGTTGTGTGGCGCATGGCATGGCCTATGACGACATCTTGAACCCGGTGCAGGGCAACGGCGCTTATGCCGCCGACTTCCCGCTGTTTGGCGGCCAGCACATCTGGAAAGCCTGCCCGGTCATCATCGACACCCTGCGCGAGGCCGGCCGCCTGTTTTGCACCACCAACATCGTGCACAGCTACCCGCATTGCTGGCGCCACAAAACCCCGGTGATCTACCGCGCAGCTGCGCAGTGGTTCATTCGCATGGACGAGGGCGAGGGTGTCTTCACCAAAGACAAGGCGCCCGAGTCGCTGCGCAAGATGGCACTCGCGGCCATTGAAGAAACCGCCTTCTACCCCGAAAACGGCAAGACGCGATTGCGCGACATGATTGCCGGCCGACCCGACTGGTGCATCAGCCGCCAGCGCAGCTGGGGTGTGCCACTGCCCTTCTTTTTGCACCGGGACAGTGGCGAATTGCACCCGCGCACCATGGACATCCTGGACCTGGCCGCCAACATGGTTGAGCAAGGTGGCATTGAGGCCTGGAGCAAGGCCACGACCGAGTCCATTCTGGGGGCAGCAGATGCCGAACACTACACCAAGAGCAGCGACATTCTGGAGGTCTGGTTCGACTCCGGCACCACCCACACCACGGTGCTCAAGGGCTCCCACCCCGGCAGCGGCCACGAAGACGGCCCGGAGACCGACCTGTACCTGGAAGGCCATGACCAGCACCGCGGCTGGTTCCATTCCAGCTTACTCACCGCCTGCGCCATGTACGGGCGTGCGCCCTACAAAGGCATCCTGACGCACGGCTTTACCGTGGACAGCAAGGGCCACAAGATGAGCAAAAGCGCTGGCAACGGCGTCGACCCGCAGGAAACCAGCAAGAAGCTAGGCGCCGAAATCATCCGCCTGTGGGTCGCGGCCAGCGACTATTCGGGCGACATCGCCGGCGACGACAAAATCCTGGCGCGCGTGGTCGACACCTACCGCCGCATCCGCAACACGCTCAAGTTTTTGCTGGCCAATGTCAGCGACTTCGACCCGGCGCTGGACGCCGTGCCGCCAGAGCAGATGCTGGAGATTGACCGCTACGCGCTGAGCCGTGCGGCGCAATTGCAAGCCGACATCCTGGCGCATTTCGAGGTTTATGAGTTCCACCCGGTGGTGGCCAAGCTGCAGATTTATTGCAGTGAAGACCTGGGCTCGTTTTACCTTGACGTGCTGAAAGACCGGCTTTACACCACCGCGCCCAAATCGCTCTCAAGGCGCAGTGCGCAAACGGCACTGTGGCACATCACCCAGGCCATGCTGCGCTGGATGGCGCCGTTCTTGAGCTTTACTGCCGAAGAAGCCTGGGCCGTGCTGGGCCAGGCCGGCAAAACGCCCGCCGCCACGCGCGAATCCATCTTTATGGACCAGTATGTGGCCCTGACCGGTGCTGATGCCACGCTGCTGGCCAAGTGGGCGCGTGTGCGCGAGCTGCGCGATGCGGTCAACAAGGAAATTGAAGTGCTGCGCGCCGACGGCAAGCTGGGCTCGTCGCTGCAAGCCAGGGTCAGCCTGACGGTTGACCCCGACGACCACGCGCTGCTGGCCAGCCTGGGCGAGGACCTGAAGTTTGTCTTCATCACCTCCGCCATGGACCTGCACGCGGGCGTCGCCCTGGGCATTCAGGTCAGCCCCTCAGCCGACACCAAATGCGAGCGCTGCTGGCATTACCGCGACGATGTTGGCGTGGACCCCGAACACCCCACCCTGTGTGGCCGCTGCACCAGCAACCTGTTTGGCGCGGGTGAAACCCGCACGGTGGCCTGATGGCACGCAAACCCTTCGCGCCTGCCGGGATCAGCCTGCTGGGCTGGCTGGCCTGGGCCCTGTTGCTGTTGGTTGCCGACCAGTTCACCAAGGTGCTGATTCTGGGCTCTTACCAGTTGGGCGACAGCACCCCGGTGACCTCGTTCTTCAACATCGTGCGGGTGCACAACAGCGGCGCGGCGTTTTCGTTTCTGGCCAACGCCGGTGGCTGGCAGCGCTGGTTTTTTACCGCCATTGGCATCGGGGCGGCGCTGTTGATTGTGTGGTTGCTGAAAAATCATGCCGGTCAAAAGCTGTTTTCCTTTGCCCTGGCCAGCATTTTGGGCGGTGCCGTGGGCAATGTGATTGACCGCGTGCTGTACGGCTATGTGGTGGACTTTCTCGACTTTCACTGGGCCGGCTGGCATTTTCCAGCCTTCAACGTGGCCGACAGCGCCATCTCGGTGGGCGCCGTCTGCCTGATCCTGGACGAACTGCTGCGGGTGCGGCGCGGGCGCTGAGGCTTATAAAGTCAAAATGCTGCAGCCGGTGGTCTTGCGGGCTTCCAGGTCGCGGTGCGCCTGCTGCACGTCTTCGAGCTTGTAGCGCTGGTCAATGTGAATTTGCACCTTGCCGCTGGCCACGGCGTCAAACAGATCATCGGCCATGGCCTGCGTGCTTTCGCGGCTGGCGATGTGGGTGAACAGGGTTTGCCGGGTCAGGTACAGCGAGCCTTTGGGCCCGAGCAGGCCAGGTGCAAACGGTGCCACCGGCCCCGAGGCGTTGCCAAAGCTGGCCATCAGGCCAAAGGGGGCCAGGCAGTCGAGCGACTTGTCCCAGGTGTCTTTGCCGACTGAGTCGTACACCACCTTGACGCCTTTGCCGCCGGTAATTTCTTTCACCCGCGCCAAAAAGTCTTCGGTGCTGTAGTTGATGACAAAGGCCGCGCCATTGGCTTTGGCAAGCGCGCATTTGGCATCCGAGCCCGCGGTACCGATCAGCTGCAAGCCCATGGCGTGCGCCCACTGGCAGGCAATCAGGCCGACACCACCCGCTGCGGCGTGAAACAGCACAAAGTCACCAGCCTGCAAACCGCCCTGGGGCTGGGTTTTTTTGAGCAGATACTGCGCGGTCAGGCCCTTGAGCATCATGGCCGCGCCGGTGTCGAAGCTGATGGCGTCGGGCAGCTTGCAGACGCACTTGGCCGGCATCACGCGCAGCTCGCAGTAGCTGCCCGGGGGCTGGCTGGCATAAGCCGCGCGGTCACCCACCTGCAGGTGCGTCACGCCCTGGCCCACCGCCTCCACCACACCGGCGGCTTCCATGCCCAATTGCTGCGGCAGCGTCATGGGGTAGAGGCCGCTGCGCTGGTAGACGTCAATAAAGTTCAAGCCCACGGCGTGGTGGCGAATGCGGATCTCACCGGGACCGGGCTCACCCACAGTCACGCTCACCAATTTGAGTTCTTCCGGGCCACCATGTTGGTCAATGCGAATGGCGCGTGATGTGGTCATGGTCATGATTTGGGTTCCTGAAAGGTTGAGTTGGCAAGATGGTGCCATGATTTGGCCGCAAAAGCGCTCACATGGGAATCAGGCATTACCCCAAGCCTTGTTACAGTCTTGCCCATGCACGCCAAACTTAGCCCCAGCACCATCCTGCTGCTCACCCTGCCGCCTATTCTTTGGTCAGGCAACGCCGTGGTGGGGCGCCTGGTGGCCCCGCTGGTCTCGCCCATGACGCTCAACCTGCTGCGCTGGGCCATTGCCTTTGTCTTGTTGTTGCCGCTGGCCGCACCTGTGCTGCGCCGGGGCAGCGCGATGTGGCCGAGCTGGCAGCGTTTTGCGGTACTGGGGCTGCTGAGCATTGGTGGCTACAACGCCCTGCTTTACCTGGCGCTCAACACCTCCACCCCGATCAACGTGACCCTGGTAGGCGCCAGCACACCGGTCTGGATGCTGCTGATGGGGCGCATGTTTTTTGGCATCAGAATCACAGGCAAACAGTGGCTGGGCGCGCTGATGTCGATCAGTGGTGTGCTGCTGGTGTTGAGCCGGGGGCAACTGGACGTGCTGCTGCAGGTGCGGTTGGTGCCGGGTGACGTCTACATCTTGCTGGCGTCTGCCGCCTGGGCTTATTACAGCTGGATGCTGGCCCACCCGACCACCGAGCCGCCCGGGATCAAACGCGACTGGTCGGCCTTTTTGCTGGCGCAAATTGCCTTCGGGCTGATCTGGTCCGCCTTGTTTACCGGTGCGGAATGGTCACTGGGCCTGGGGCGACTGGAGCTGAGTTGGGGTCTGGCGTTGGCCTTGCTGTTCATTGCCATCGGCCCGGCCCTGCTGGCTTACCGCGCCTATGGCGCCGGGGTGGCGCGCGCAGGCCCATCGGTGGCCGGGTTTTTCATCAACCTCACGCCCTTGTTCACCGCCGTGCTGTCAGCGGCCTTTTTAGGGGAGCTGCCGCACCTGTACCACGCGCTGGCATTTGTGCTGATCGTGGGCGGGATTTGGGTATCGGCGTCGCGCCGCTAGCAGATTCAGGCAGCGCCGATGTTGGGCACCAGGCTACCCGCATCAAGCCCGCCCTTGAGCGCCGAGGTGAACGCCAGCATGCGGTCGATCGGCAGCCGGGCGCGCGGGATGATGGCGGGGTCAACGAACACCTCGTTGGCGCCGGTTTCCAGCACGCGGGCCACATCGGCCAGGCTGTTCATGGCCATCCAGGGGCAGTGCGCACAGCTCTTGCAGGTGGCGCTGTTGCCCGAGGTGGGGGCTTCCAGAAACAGCTTGCCCGGGTTGAGGGTGCGCAGCTTGTGCATCATGCCGTTGTCGGTGGCCACAATGAACACTTTGGCGTCCATGTCGTGGGCCGCCTTGAGGATGCCGGAGGTCGAACCCACGGCGTCGGCCAGTGCCACCACGTCGGCGGGTGATTCGGGGTGCACCAGCACCCGGGCACCCGGGTATTGCGCCATCAGGTCTTGCAGCTCAAGTGCCTTGAACTCGTTGTGGACGATGCAGGAGCCGTTCCACATCAGCATGTCGGCCCCGGTTTCGCGCTGGATGTAGCCGCCCAGATGGCGGTCTGGCGCCCACAGGATTTTGTGGCCCTTGTGTTTGAGCGCCCGCACGATGTCGAGCGCGCAGCTGGACGTGACCAGCCAGTCCGAGCGCGCCTTGACTGCCGCGCTGGTGTTGGCATAGACCACCACGGTGCGCTCGGGGTGGGCGTCGCAAAAGGCGCTGAATTCATCTGCCGGGCAACCCAGGTCGAGCGAGCAGGTGGCGTCGAGGTCGGGCATCAGCACGCGTTTTTCCGGCGACAGAATTTTGGCCGTTTCGCCCATGAAACGCACGCCCGACACCACCAGCGTTTGCGCCGCATGGTCGCGGCCAAAGCGTGCCATTTCCAGCGAGTCGCTGACCAGGCCGCCCGTGGCTTCGGCCAGGTCTTGCAGGTCGGGGTGCACGTAGTAGTGCGACACCATGACGGCGTTTTTTTCCTTGAGCAGGCGGCGGATCTTGTCTTTCAGGGCAGCGCGCTCTGACGGGCCGGGTTCAGGCGGCACCCGCGCCCAAGCGTGTTTGGTGGCGCACACCGGGCCACTGGCCTCGGCTTGTGGCTGCTCGTAGTCGACTTCTTTCATGGTCATGGTCATGGTCCTATGGCCTCCTGATGCTCAAAAATCAACACGTGCTGCGGGTCTTGGTAGCGGCTCCGTGGCAAAGCGCATTGAAAAATCAACCGCATGAATGTCTTTGGTCAAGGCGCCAATGGAGATGCGGTCGACGCCGGTGGACGCAATGGCCCGCACCGACGACAGGTTGACCCCGCCCGAGACCTCCAGAATGGCGCGCCCGGCATTGAGCTGCACCGCCTCGTGCAACTGGGACAAGCCCATGTTGTCGAGCAGCACCATGCCGGCACCGGCATCCAGCGCCTCGCTCAGCTGCGCCAGGGTTTCGATCTCGATCTCGACAAAGCGGGCCTGGGGTGCCACCAGCGCGGCTTTGTGCAGCACGGCGGTGACGCCACCTGCGGCGGCAATGTGGTTCTCCTTGATCAACACCGCGTCATACAGGCCCAGCCGATGGTTGACGCCGCCGCCCATCAGGACCGCGTATTTTTGTGCCAGCCGCAGGCCCGGAATCGTTTTGCGCGTGTCAACAATATGGGCCCGCACCCCGGGCACATCGCGAATGGCTTCGACGTAGTCATGGGTTTTGCTGGCCACCGCGCTCATCAGCTGCAAAAAGTTCAGGGCGGTGCGCTCGGCTGTCAGCAGGGCTCGCGCCTGGCCATGAATTTCCAGCACCACCTGGTCGGCGTTGCAGCGGTGGCCCTCGGGCACATGCCAGGTGATTTCAACTTCGGGGTCGAGCTGGCGCAAGGCGGCTTCAGCCCAGGGCTGGCCACAAATCACCGCGCTTTCGCGGGCCAGCACGCGGGCGTGAGCGCGCAATTTGGGGTCCACCAGACCCGCAGTCAGGTCGCCTTGGCCCACGTCTTCCTGTAACGCCCGGGCCGCATCGGCACCGGCCAACCCGGCCACAAAGTCGGGTGTGAAATCAGTAAATGCAGTCATAAAAAGGTTTCCCGGTTTGGATTTTTGTCTCAGGTGCTCGCGTCAAGTTGCTCTGCGGCAGGCTCCCGGCCCATCAGGTTGGCAACTGCCTGCTCGGGCGTGACCAGGCCGTCCAGCAAAGCCACCACCGCCTGGGCAATCGGCATTTGCACGCCCAGATGCGCCGCGCGCTGCACCACGGTGCGGGCGCTGTAAACGCCTTCGGCCACATGGCCCAGTTGGGTCGTGGCTTGTGCCAGCGTTTGGCCTTGCGCCAGCGCCAGCCCCACTTGCCGGTTGCGCGACAGGTCGCCAGTGGCGGTCAGTACCAGGTCGCCCAAGCCACTCAAGCCCATGAAGGTGGTCGCCTGCGCACCCAGCGCCAGCCCCAGGCGCGTCATCTCGGCCAGGCCCCGGGTGATCAGGGCGGCACGGGCATTGAGCCCCAGGCCCAATCCATCACACAGGCCGGTGGCGATGGCCAGCACGTTTTTAACGGCACCGCCCACCTCAACCCCGACGATGTCGTCGTTGGCATAGACCCGCATGGTGGGGCTGTGAAAGGCCTCCACCAGGGCCTGGCGCACTGACTCGTGCGCGCTGGCCGCCACCAGGGCGGTGGGTTGGCCCCGTGCCACCTCCAGCGCAAAGCTGGGGCCACTGAGCACACCAGCGTGCAGGCCGGGTGCCACTTCAGCCTGAATTTCGTGGCCGAGCAGGCCAATGTGACCGGAGAGCGGGGCCTCGAAACCTTTGCAGACCCAAACCACCGGCGCCAGACCAGGCGCCAGCGCCGTCAGCATGGGACGCAAGGCGGCCATGGGCGTGGCCACCAGCACCAGATCAGCGCCGGCTGTCAAGGCCGGGAGTTGGGCCACAGGCGCGGCACTGAAAGCCAGCCCGGGCGGCAGAAGCACGCCCGGCAGGTAACGCTGGTTTTCATGCTGCGCCTGCATCACCGCAAGCTGTGCGGCATCGCGCGCCCACAGCGTCACGGTGTGCGCCTGAGGCTGACTGGCAGCACTGGCAGACAGGGCGGTGCCCCAGGCACCAGCACCCAAAACAATGATTTTCATCAGGGTTCAGGCCTTCGCCAGGCAATCAGGCACAGGCCGCTTGATCAAGCTGACTGCAAAGCTGCGTCTTCGGGCTGCGCCGCTTGTGCGACTTGTGCCGCCTGCTGTTGCTCGTACATGGCCTGGAAGTTGATTTCTGACAGGTGCACGGGCGGGAATCCGGCGCGTTGGATCAGGTCGGCCACGTTGCCACGCAAGTAGGGGTAGACGATTTGCGGGCAGGCAATGCCCATGATCGGGCCCATTTGCTCGGGCGGCAGGTTGCGCACCTCAAAAATGCCGGCTTGGGTGGCCTCGACCAGAAACACGGTCTTGTCCTTGATTTTGGTCTGCACCGTGGCCGTGACCATGACTTCGTACACACCGTCAGCCACGGGCGAGGCGTTGACACCGAGTTGGATGTCGACGGTGGGTTGTTCCGGCTCCAGCAATATCGCGGGCGAGTTGGGTTGCTCCAGCGATGCCTCTTTGAGGTAGACGCGTTGGATTTGAAAAATGGGGTCTAGGGTTTCGGCCATCAGGGTCTTTCGGTTAAAAATGGTGTGTGAATTGTCTCAGGCCGCCTGCAACAGCGGCATCAATGCGCCCTTGGCGTCCAGTGCCACCAGGTCGTCGCAGCCCCCGACATGGGTGCTGCCAATAAAAATTTGTGGCACGGTGCGCCGCCCGGTGGTGGCCATCATCTGGTCGCGCTCGGCGGGCAGCAAGTCAATGCGGATTTCTTCAATGTGCGCAACGCCACGGGTCTTGAGGAGTTGCTTGGCGCGAATGCAATAAGGGCAAACGGCGGTGGTGTACATTTTGACGGCTTGCATCATGGGCTCCTGGCTCAGGCTTTTTCCACCGGCAGATTGGCAGCACGCCAGGCGCCCAGGCCACCGGCGAGTGACTGCGCGTTCTCGAAACCCAGCTTTTTGGCAATGCCCAGCGCCCGGCTGCTGCGCGCTCCGGAATGACAAATCAGTATCACCGGCAAGGCCTTGTTTTTGACTATGGAGGCCAGCTTGCCCTCGAGTTGGCTCAGCGGGATGTTTTTGGCACCAATTGCATGCCCTGCGGCAAATTCGGCGGGTTCGCAAATGTCAATCAGCACGGCTTTTTCGCGGTTGATGAGTTGCACCGCACCGTCCGGGGTCAAGGCGCCCTGACCGACACCTTTGAGCATGGGCATCATCAACATGAGACCCGCCGACAAGGCAACGGCAATCAACATCCAGTTATCAAGAATAAATTTCACGGGTCATTTCCTAGGTAAGGGACTTGCAACAAGCGGCGCATTTTAGAATGCAGAGAATGCATTGCCATGATGCCAGCATTTATTCCTTCTTTTTATATGCAAAAACCCCCGAATCCTGAGGAATCGCTGGTCTGGGCGGCGCCGGGGGAAAAGCAATAATTTTTTTCCGTGGCACGGAACCCTCACGGAGTACACCACTCCAAAAAAATCACACTTAAACGCTCACAGGCACAAAACACAATGGGTCACAAATTAAAAGTCACTGGCTGGATCTCGGTTGGTGTGGTCGCAGGCGCACTGACCACCGTTTCTTTGCAAACGGTGGCACGGGGTGCACTGGCGCCCTTGCCATTGGAGGAGCTGCAGCAGCTGGCAGCCGTCTTTGGCATGGTCAAAACCAACTACGTGGAGCCGGTGGACGAAAAAAAGCTCATCACCGATGCCATCGCCGGCATGGTGGCCGGGCTGGACCCGCACTCGGTGTACCTCGACAAAAAGGCCCTGAAAGATTTCAATGAAGGCACCACCGGCAAGTTTGTCGGCGTGGGCATTGAAATTTCGCAGGAAGACGGCTTCATCAAGGTGGTGTCACCCATCGAAGACTCGCCGGCAGACCGCGCCGGTCTCAAGCCCAACGACCTGATCGTCAAGATTGACGACACGCCGGTCAAGGGCATGACGCTCAACGAGGGTGTCAAGCGCATGCGCGGTGAACCCAATACCAAGGTGATCTTGAGCATCTTCCGCAAGGATGAGAACCGCACCTTCCCGGTCACCATCACGCGTGAAGAAATCAAAACCCAAAGCGTCAAGGCCAAGGTGGTCGAGCCGGGTTACGCCTGGGTGCGCATCAGCCAGTTCCAGGAGCGCACCGTGGCCGACTTTGCGCGCAAGGTGGAAGACATTTACAAGCTGGAGCCGCAGCTCAAGGGTTTGGTGCTCGATTTGCGCAACGACCCGGGGGGCTACCTGGATGCTGCGGTGGCCATCTCGGCGGCCTTTTTGCCAGAAAACGTCATTGTGGTGTCGGCCAATGGCCAGCTGGAAGACAGCAAGTTTGTCTACAAAGCGTCACCACGCTTTTACCAGCGCCGTGGTGGCACCGACCCCCTGAAGCAGCTCAACGAGGTGACGCGCGGCGCCATCAAGACCGTGCCGTTGGTGGTGCTGGTCAACGAAGGTTCGGCCTCAGCCAGCGAAATTGTGGCGGGGGCGCTGCAAGACCACCAACGCGCCAAAGTGCTTGGTAACCAGACCTTTGGCAAGGGTTCGGTGCAAACTGCTGTTTGCCTTGACGCAGCGTTTCGCATGGACAACTGCCCCACTGCGGCCCTCAAGCTCACCACCAGCCGCTACTACACGCCCAGCGGCAAATCGATCCAGGCCAAGGGCATCGTGCCGGACATCATGATCGACGAAAGCGCCGACGGCAACCTGTTTGCCGCGCTGCGCACGCGTGAAGCCGACCTCGAAAAGCACCTGAGCAGCGGCCAGGGCGAAGAGGTCAAGGACGCCGCCCGTGAAAAGGCTCGCGAAGAGGCCCGCATCAAGCTCGAAGAAGAAATGAAAAAGCCGGCCTCCGAGCGCAGGCTGCCCGAGCTGGGTTCGGCCAAAGACTTCCCCCTGACCCAGGCACTGAACCAGCTCAAGGGCTTGCCGGTGATGGTCAGCAAGACGCTGGTGGAGCGGCCCGAAGTAGCAAAAGAAAATTAAGGCACCCAATGACCGATGACGAGCTGCTGCGCTACTCGCGCCACATCCTGCTCAACGAGGTCGGCATCGAGGGCCAGGAGCGCATTCTGGCGGCGCATGTGCTCATCATTGGCGCTGGCGGCCTGGGTTCGCCAGTGGCACTTTACCTGGCATCGGCCGGCGTGGGCCACATGACCGTGGTCGACCACGACACGGTGGACATGACCAATCTGCAACGCCAGGTGGCGCACACGGTGGACCGTGTTGGCAGCCCCAAGGTGCAGTCCATCCAGACGGCCATTGCCCAGATCAACCCGGGCGTGCATGTGACTGCGCTGCAGCTTCGGGCTGATGCCGCGCTGCTGCACCAGTTGGTGGCTCTTGCGGATGTGGTGCTGGATTGTTGCGACAATTTTGCCACCCGCCACGCCATCAACGCGGCCTGCGTGGCGCACAAAAAACCGCTGGTCTCAGGCGCAGCCATCCGTTTTGACGGCCAGCTTGGCGTGTATGACGCGCGCGACGCCTTGTCGCCCTGCTACGCCTGCGTGTTTCCGCCCGAAGCCACTTTTGAAGAAACCCGCTGTGCCACCATGGGTGTTTTTGCGCCGCTGGTGGGCATCATCGGCACCATGCAGGCCGCCGAAGCGCTCAAACTGATCAGCGGCGCCGGCAGACCCCTGACCGGGCGCCTGTTGATGCTGGACGGCCGCGCCATGGAATTTACCGAGCTTCGCATTGGCCGCCACAGCGCCTGCCCGGTGTGCGGCAGCCCGGCCCCCGAGCCTAGCCGGGCTTGAGCGCCCGGCGGGCGGTCTGACACGGGCCGTGGCGCTTGCGAAAATCCCGCGGTGACTCGGCCGCAGGGTCGGCAAACAAACCCAGCCTGGCGGCTCTGGCCGCTGCCTCCTGCACCGCATAGGGGCCAGCGCTGCCGCGCCAGCGGCTTGACCAGGCATGGCCGGCACTGACCAGCGCAGTGCCCACATCGCGTCCGTCGACCTGTAACCGGGCCAGGTCGCGGCCATAAGTGTCCTGAAAATTCACTGCTACCTGTACCGGTTTCCTGACCACCAAGGCCTGCAGGGCGAGCCGGGAGGCCACGCCGCCCGGTTGGCACAACTCGGGCGCATCGAGCCCGAGCAAGCGCACTTTGCGCGGCGCCGCGCCAGGCCCGGCCTTGATCCACAGCGTGTCGCCATCTGACACATGGGTGACCGTGCCCAGCCAGACCCGGGCTTGCACTGCCACAGGCAACAACAAACAAACGCAAAGCATTTTTGGCCACATGGCTCAGGCGCTCACGATCCAGCCTTCCAGCGGATCCATATGGGTCGGCAAGCCATAGCGCGCATCACCTGCGTCGTGCCGCGTTTGCGCCCAGGCTGCCTGCATCAGGCACAACACGGCGTCCAGCGCGTCACCGCGGGGGTCGTCAGCCAGGGCATCACGCTGGGCGTGCGTCAGCTTGAGGCGCAAACCCAAGCGGGTGTTGCCTTGCTCCAATGCGGTGATCAGGTCTTTGCGGGCAATCAGACGCTCTGGGGTCTGCCGCGCCTTGTCGTCCGCCTTGTAGCTGCGCTGGCCGAGCACCTCGCGCGCCAGCAGGCCGGGGTAGCCCTCCAGCGCGATTTTTTGAGGTGACTGACCCGTGTGCAAGCCCGGCAAACTGGCACCGGCTTGCAGCAGCAAGGGCACGCCGGCATGCAACATGAAGGCCACTGGCGGGTTCACCCATTTCATGCTGGGGCTCGATCCGGCGGGCCCGTCGGTGCCACGGTGGGCAAATTTGCCACCCACCGGACGCGCGTTGCAAAATTCTGCAAAGGCCTGGCGAATCTGGTCCCGGCTCAGCGCGGCGTAATGGGCCAGGCAGGCGGCCCAATCGGCAGGCCAGCCCAGTGTTTGCACCAATTCACGCGGCAGCCCAAAGGGAAAATCGAAGGCGCCGACCCAAGCCTGGTCTTGGTCCAGCCAATCAGAAAAGGCTGACAGCGTCGCAAAACGCACCAGGCGGCCAAGTTGCACCCGCCCGGAGTGCAACGCCCCGATGGCTAGAACAATGGTTTTTTTGGATGTCGGTGCGCTGGAAAAGTCGCAACCCAGCAGCACGCAGGCAGGCACAGCTCAGACGCGACCAATGATGGATGCGGTGGCGATGAGTTCTTCGAGCAGGGCCATGGACACGCAACCAGAAACCGAATAGGGATCAAGCTCGGGTTTTTCAGCGTACTTGAGCAAAATCGCCGCATTGATGCGGTTCATGTTGACCTCGCCCATGGTCCAGCCGGAAAACCTGCGCTCGGTGATTTCCTGGTATTGCAACAGCACCACATCCTTGTGACGCGAGTCGCGCTGAATATGGCCATAGAGCTCATTGATGGCCATGCGGCCACCTTCGATGGCCTGCAAAAAGATGCCGCCGCCGTAGCACAAGACACCGGTCACGCCGGTGCTCGGGTTGTGGTCACGCGACTGGTGCAGGATGGATTCAATGGCGTCAGGGCTGGTGTCCAGAGCCCGACTGGCATACAACAAACGTACCAACATGCTTAACCTTTCTGGGGGATCAAAGACAAAAACTCACGACGCAGATTGGCGTCTTTCAGAAAACTGCCGCGCATCACCGAGTTGATCATTTTGCTGTCAACGTCTTTGACGCCGCGCCAGCTCATGCAAAAGTGGCTCGCCTCCATGACGATGGCCAGACCATCAGGCTGGGTTTTCTGCTGGATCAGGTCGGCCAGTTGCACCACGGCTTCTTCCTGGATTTGCGGGCGACCCATGACCCATTCGGCCAGCCGCGCGTATTTGGACAGGCCGATCACATTGGTGTGTTCGTTGGGCAGCACCCCGATCCAGATCTTGCCCATGATCGGGCAAAAGTGGTGGCTGCAGGCACTGCGCACGGTAATGGGGCCGACGATCATGAGCTCATTGAGGTGCTCGGCATTGGGAAACTCGGTGATGGTCGGGGCCTTGACATAACGGCCTTGGAACACCTCCTTGAGGTACATCTTGGCGACGCGGCGCGCGGTCTGGTCGGTGTTGTGGTCATGCTCGGTGTCGATCACCAGGCTGCCCAGTACGCCCTTCATTTTCTCTTCTACTTCATCCAGAAGCAGTTCAAGCTCACCGGGCTGGATGAAGTCTGCGATGTTGTCATTGGCATGGAAGCGTTTGCGCGCTGCAAGGACGCGTTCGCGGATTTTGACGGAGACCGGTGTGCCTTCTTCGGCAGGTGCTGAGTTCATGGATTGGCAAGGTGTAATTAGGTGTGAATCAATGTTAGCAGTCTTTTTGAAACAGGGTTATTTGAAGTTATAGCCTGTTCTTATTGATCTCATAGCTATTTATTTAGTAGCGTTTTCCATTCACAAACAACAACACCCGCATCACGACATAGGCCACGCGGTCGAGCAAGCGCTGAAGAAAAGGTCGGCTGGCGTAGTCAGCAGGGTCCACCCGCGTACCCGCCACCTGCATGGCGCGCTCCAGGCGCGCCTGCAAATTTTTGGCAAACGCCACATCATCAACCACCACGTTGGCCTCGCGCGCCAGCAACAAGCTCAAGGGGTCCAGGTTGGACGACCCCACGGTGGCCCAATGGCCATCGATGACCGCCACCTTGGCGTGCAAAAAACTTAAGCGGTATTCGGTGATTTCAACCCCGGCGGCCAGTAATTTGCCATACACCATGCGCGCCGCATGGAACTGCATGAAATACTCGTAACGTCCCTGCAACAGCAAGCGCACCCGCACGCCACGCTGCGCAGCATGTACCAGACCCCTGCGAATTTTTCGACCGGGCAAAAAATAGGCGTTGGCAATGATGATCTCGTGCTGCGCCTCTCCAATGGCCTGGCGGTAGGCTCGCTCAATTTGGGTGCGGTGGCGCAGGTTGTCGCGCAAAACCAGGGCGGCCCGGGTTTGCGACAAGTGACCACCGGCTGGCAGCTGATCGGCCTGCGGCAAGGCGTCGGGATCAGACTGGTTGGCCAAATGCAGGGCTTGCCAGGCGGCGCCAAGATCGCCCTGGCGCACAATGCGCGTGGCTTTCAAACGCCACCAGAACTGCAGCATGGCAGCGTGTGCAGACTCAACCAACGGGCCGGTGACGCGCACCGCAAAGTCAAATCGCGGTGCATCCAGCACGCCGTGGTTGGGGTCATAAAAATCGTCCAGCACATTGATGCCGCCGCAAAATGCCACGACGCCGTCAACCACACACAACTTGCGGTGCAAGCGCCGCCAGCGGCTTGGTATCAAATAACCGGTACGGCCCAGCGGAGAAAAAATATGCCATGCCACGCCTGCCGCCAAAAAGCGGCTGGCCCATGCTGGGCTCAAGCCATCGGTGCCCGCCCCGTCCATCAGCACAAAGACTTTGACTCCGCGCTGGGCGGCGCGCTCCAACGCCTCTGCCACCAAAGCCCCCGAGGCCTCCACGCTGAAGATATAAGTTTCCAGGCGGACCTCGCTGGCGCTGCGATCAATGGCCTGCACCATCGCGGCAAAGAACTCCTGTGAGCCCTGCAAGAGGTCGACCTGGTGACCGGACGCAAACATGGTACCGGTCAGGCCAGCGGCAGGGAAAATTCCGCAATCAGCGGCAAATGGTCCGACATGCGCCACCAGATTCGACCTCGCGGCACCACCAGACCCATTGGTTGGAGGCCACGCGCAAACACGTAATCGAGTTGCGCCAACGGCAGGCGCGACGGGTAAGTGGGTTGCCGGGCGTCCCAGCTGTGCAAGCCGCTCTGCGCCAGCGTCGACTGCACGCTTTTGCCCCAGTCATTGAAGTCACCCGCCACCAACAATGGTGCAGCGGCAGGTATTTCACGCTCAATAAACCGCTGTAACTGTGCCACCTGGCGCACCCGGCTGGCCTTGACCAGGCCCAGGTGCACCACCAGCACGTGCACCATCTGCCCGTGCACGTCCAGTGTGACGTGCAAAAACCCGCGCTGTTCCAGCCGGTGGTCCGACATGTCTTCGTGCTGGTGGGCCAGCACCGGCCAGCGTGACAGCAAGGCATTGCCATGCTCGCCATGGCGCGTGACGGCGTTGGTGCGGTACACCGCCTCGTAGCCCTGGGGTGCCAAAAAATCGGCTTGCGCCAGTTCGGGCCAATGCGGAAAGCGTTTGGCTTCCTGCCGATTGCTGTGCCGCACTTCCTGCAGGCACACCACGTCGGCATCGAGCGACTCGACTGCCAGGCCCAGGTTATGGATCTCCAGGCGCCGGGCTGGACCCAGGCCTTGCACCCCTTTGTGGATGTTGTAGGTGGCGATCCGGATGATATTCATCAGCGACTTGGGCTGGCGGCAAAGCGCGGCAACAGCAAACAGGCCTCGGCGTTGGACGGCGAAAAACAGGCCTCGGCTGCCTCGCGCCAGGGTAGCCACTGGTAAGCAGTGTGCTCGTGCGGGCTCAGCTCCACCGGGGTGCCCGTTGGCACCTGCAGGCCAAACAAATGCTCGGTGTTGCGCGTTACCCCGGGGGCGTAGCGATGGCGCCAGCGCGGATATATTTGGTACACATTTTCCAGCGCCCAGTCCTGCAGCTGGTCTGCCAGCTGCGAGCGCAGGCCGCAGTCGATGCCGGTTTCTTCCAGTACCTCGCGCCGGGCGGTGTCTGAAAACGACTCCTCCAGGCTGTCTTTGCTGCCAGTCACGGATTGCCAAAAATCTTCGGCGTCGGCGCGTTTGATCAACAACACATCAAGCGCTGGCGTGTAGATCACCACCAGCACCGACTGCGGAATTTTGTAGAGGAAAGAAGTTGCAGTCACGAAGAAACAAGCATTCCAAATTAAAAAGGGCGCCCAGTTGGCACCCTTTCATTTTGCATCAAACCCACGGCAGCGAACTTAGAAGCTTGCGGGTCAGACCACTCGCGCAGCGACGTGATCTGACCCCAACTGATCAGGGCGCTTTGGGCGCCTCTGGCGTGCGCAGGCGAATGTGCAACTCGCGTAACTGCTTTTCGTCCACCGGACTCGGCGCCTGTGTCAACAGGCACTGGGCGCGTTGGGTTTTGGGGAAGGCGATCACGTCACGAATTGACTCAGCGCCTGTCATGAGGGTAACGATGCGGTCCAGGCCGAAGGCCAGGCCACCATGGGGCGGCGCGCCGTATTGCAGCGCATCGAGCAGGAAGCCGAACTTTTGCTCCGCTTCTTCGGGGGAAATCTTGAGCGCGTCAAACACCTTTTTCTGCACTTCGGCGCGGTGGATACGCACCGAGCCACCACCCATTTCCCAGCCGTTGAGCACCATGTCGTAGCCCTTGGAAATGCAATTGGCCGGGTCGGTGACCATCAGGTCCTCATGGCCGTCCTTGGGCGCGGTGAACGGGTGGTGCACCGCCATCCAGCGGTTGGACTCTTCGTCGTGCTCGAACATCGGGAAGTCCACCACCCACAACGGAGCCCAGCGGTTTTCAAACAAGCCGCTTTTCTTGCCAAAAGCACTGTGGCCGATCTTGATGCGCAGTGCGCCAATGGCGTCGTTGACGATTTTCTCCTTGTCCGCGCCAAAAAACAAAATATCGCCGTCCTTGGCACCGGTGCGTTTCAGGATTTCTGCCAGCGCCGCATCATGCAGATTCTTGACGATGGGGCTTTGCAGACCTTCGCGACCCTTGGTCACGTCGTTGACCTTGATCCAGGCCAGGCCCTTGGCGCCATAAATTTTGACGAATTCGCCGTAGTTGTCAATTTCGCTGCGGGTGATCTCGGCCCCGCCCGGCACACAAAGCGCCACCACACGGCCGCCCTTGGTGGTGGCGGGCGTCGAAAACACCTTGAAGTCGACGTCGCCCATGACATCGGTGAGCTCGGTAAATTCAAGCTTGACGCGCAGGTCGGGCTTGTCTGAGCCAAAACGACGCGCCGCCTCCTGGTAGCTCATGACCGGGAACTCACCCAGGTCAACGCCCAGCGTGTTCTGGAACACGGTCTTGATCATGCCCTGGAAAATCTCGCGAATTTCTTCTTCGTCCATGAACGAGGTTTCGATATCAATCTGGGTAAATTCAGGCTGGCGGTCAGCGCGCAGGTCTTCGTCGCGAAAGCATTTGGTGATCTGGTAGTAGCGGTCAAAGCCGGCCACCATCAGCAATTGCTTGAACAACTGCGGGCTTTGTGGCAGCGCAAAAAAATGGCCGTCGTGCACACGGCTGGGCACCAGGTAGTCGCGCGCACCCTCGGGCGTGCTTTTGGTCAACATGGGCGTTTCGATGTCGACAAAGCCGTTGGCGTCGAGAAACTTGCGCACTTCCATGGTCACGCGGTAGCGCAGCATCAGGTTGTTTTGCATGTAGGGGCGACGCAAATCCAGCACCCGGTGCGTCAGACGCGTGGTCTCGCTGAGGTTGTCTTCGTCAAGCTGGAACGGTGGTGTCACCGACGGGTTGAGCACCTTGAGCTCGTGGCACAGAATCTCAATCTTGCCACTTTTGAGGTTGGCGTTGACGGTACCATCCGGGCGCGCACGCACCAGCCCCTTGACCTGAATGCAAAACTCGTTGCGCAGGTCTTCGGCCACACCAAACATCTCGGCGCGGTCGGGGTCGCAGACCACCTGCACATAGCCTTCGCGGTCGCGCACATCGACAAAAATCACGCCACCATGGTCACGCCGACGGTTGACCCAACCGCACAAAGTGACGGTTTCGCCCATCAAGGCTTCAGTGACCAATCCACAATAATGAGTACGCATCGCCATAAAACTGCTTTCTAAAGCCGCTTATCAAAAGCGGCAGGGTTTTCAAAATAAATTATTTAAGCAAAACTTCCGGTGTCGCTGGCGCCACCGAACCCATCGAAATCACGTAGGTCAGGGCCTCATCCACACTCATGCCGAGTTCGATCACCTCGCTGCGCGGCACCATCAAAAAAAAGCCACTGGTGGGGTTGGGCGTGGTGGGCACATACACACTGACGAAGTCGGGGCCCAGATGGCGGGCCACCTCGCCGCCCGGCGCACCCGTCTGGAACGCAATGGTCCAGGCGCCCTGGCGCGGGTACTGCACCAGCAGCGCCGTGCGAAAGGCGTTGCCATTACTGGAAAAAAGCGTGTCAGAGACTTTTTTGACGCTGTTGTAAATGGTCTTGAAAACCGGAATATTGGTCTGAACACGATGCCACTGCACCAGCCACCAGCGCCCTGCCACATTGGTCACCAGCGCGCCCGTCAGCAGCAAACCACCAAACACCAAAATCACGCCAAGCCCGGGAATATGTTTGAAGTACTCCAGGGTTGCTGTCAGGGAGCCTGGCAGCATGGCCTGCAACACGGTCAGCATGCCGACAAAAATGCCGTCGAGCAACTCCATCAACCACAGCAACACAGCAAAGCTGATGGCCGTGGGCAGCCAAACCAACAACCCGGTCAAAAGATATTTTTTAAACGGCACAGAGGCTTTCAATCAAGCGGGCAGATCAGGGTTTAGGCGTGGCAGGCACAACCGCCACCACACGACGCAGCCGCTGGCGCAGCGTCCGGTTTGGCCGCTGGTGCCGGGCTGGCAGGAGCATCAGCTGCAGCAGGCGCAGCGGGCACCGCAGCTGCCGGCGCAGCGCTGCCACCCTTGAAATCAGTGGCGTACCAGCCAGAGCCCTTGAGCTGAAAACCTGCTGCGGTAAGCTGCTTGGTGTAACTGGACTGACCGCACGCAGGGCAGTCGGTCAGAACCGGATCAGACATTTTTTGCAACACGTCTTTGGCAAAGCCGCAGGCATTGCATTTGTAGGCATAAATTGGCATGGTGATCAGACCTGTGTGTGAGTCGCAAAGCCGCTGATTATAAAGTCGCGCCCTGACGCTCAGAGCAGACGTGACGGCTTAAAAAACCTGTACCCGCACCATAACTTGCATCACGATCAGGCCCAACACAAAGCCAACGCCGCCGTACACGATGGCCTGGAGCAAACTGTTGGTGCGCTTTTGCTCAGCCAGCAGCGCCTGGGCTTCGCGCGAGCTTGCCTTGAGGTGGGATTGTTGCAAAAAATCAAACAGCAGGCGCGGCAACTCGGGCAGCATCTTGGCGTAGCGCGGTGCCTCGTTTCGCAATTCTTTCAGCAACTTCTGGGGGCCGATTTGCTCAAGCATCCATTTTTCGAGGAAGGGCTTGGCGGTGTGCCACAGGTCCAGGTCAGGATCGAGTTGACGCCCCAGTCCTTCAATATTGAGCAAGGTTTTTTGCAATAACACCAGCTGGGGTTGAATTTCGACCTGAAACCGTCGTGAGGTCTGGAACAGGCGCATCAGGATCATGCCGAGCGAAATTTCCTTGAGCGGCCGATCAAAGTAGGGTTCACAAACCGCACGCACCGCAGCTTCGAGTTCGTCGACACGGGTGACGGCAGGCACCCAGCCCGACTCAATGTGCAACTCGGCCACACGCTTGTAGTCGCGGCGAAAAAAAGCAATGAAGTTTTGAGCCAGATACTCTTTGTCGCCTTCGGTCAGGGTGCCGACAATACCGAAGTCGAGCGAAATGTAACGCCCGAAGGTGGCCGGATCCAGGCTGACCTGGATATTGCCCGGGTGCATGTCGGCATGGAAAAAGCCGTCGCGAAAAACCTGGGTGAAGAAGATGGTGACGCCGTCGCGCGCCAGCTTCGGAATGTCGACGCCGGCCTCGCGCAGGCGCTCCACCTGGTTGATGGGCGCGCCCTTCATGCGCTCCATCACGATCACGTCGGGCATGCAGTAATCCCAGTACATTTCGGGAATCAGAACCAGGTCAAGGTCAGCCATGTTGCGACGCAATTGCGCCGCGCTTGAGGCTTCTCGGACCAGATCCAGCTCGTCATGCAGGTATTTGTCGAACTCGGCCACCACCTCGCGTGGTTTGAGCCGCTTGCCGTCATCAGACAGGCTTTCCACCCAGCCAGCCATCATCCGCAACAGCGCCATGTCTTTGTCGATCACCGACAACATGCCCGGGCGCAACACCTTGACCGCAACGTCGCGCGAGTGGCCCTGGCGGTCCTTGAGCACGGCAAAATGAACCTGGGCAATGGAGGCGCTGGCAACCGGCTGGTGTTCAAACGAAACAAAAATATCGCCCACCGATTTGCCAAAAGCGCGCTCGATGATGGCCACCGCCACTTCGCTCGAAAACGGCGGAACGCGGTCTTGCAGCAGCGCCAGCTCATCGGCAATGTCCAACGGCAGCAGATCGCGCCGGGTCGACAGCACCTGCCCGAATTTGACAAAAATGGGCCCCAGGCTTTCCAGGGTTTGCCGAATGCGCTGGCCCCGGGGTGCGTCCAGCTTACGGCCCAGCGTCAGGATTTTTGTCAGGCGCCGCAGCCAGGGCTTTTCGAAACTATTGAGTGCCAGCTCGTCCAGCCCGTTGCGCAACATCACCCAAAGGATGAAGACACCACGAAAAATATTGGTCATTTGGCTGACTTGCCGGGCGCGAATGCTGCTGCTTTTGCCAAAAATTCCCGCAAGCTGGTGCTCATGGTCTGAGCCATCTGGCTCAGGGTGTGCGCGGGCACATCACCGATGATGCGCGCCAGGTCTTCTTCCATGTCCCAACGGACATGCTCGGTCAGCCAGTTGACCTCGGCGGCCAATTGCACATCGCCTTCAATCCGCACGGCTGGCTTCTCACCTTTGAAAACTGCCTGCGCAAGCGCCAGGGGCGACTCATCGGTGACAGTCAGGACCAGATCAGGCTTGGCCAGCTCGTCGGCCAGATCAAGCAGCCCGGCCGGTGTGGCCACCAGCTTGAAGTAAAAGCTACGCCATTGCACCAGCATGATGCGGTCCTTCTGGCGCACCAGGCGCGCCATGGCCTCGCTCTCCTGCATCAACACATGGTTGAGCAGCAGCACAATGCGTCGCTGGGCCTCATTGACGGCCCAGGCGGGTGGCGCAAATTTGGGGAGGGGGAGTTTTTCTACAAAACTCTCCAAAAAAGAAAAAGGGGTCTGTGTTGCCATAGACCCCATTATTCCCTGAAACAGGACGCTTTTGCTTACTGCAGGGCTTGTACCCCTGCCACCAGCCAGCCGCTGCGACCGTTTTTGGGTTTGATCATGTTCCAGACTTCACGGAACGGGCTCGGGCCAGCCGAAGGCTCCTCGCGGATCATGCCGGTAAATTCGACACTGGCCATGTATTCGTCGCCCAGGTCTTCAATACCAAGCAGATGGGCCTCGATCATGACCACTTCGGTCTGATTGCCCGGGCCACCCGTGTGCGCTTCGCGCTCGGCCAGTTGGGCCTGAATTTCCTTGAGCATGGTGTCGGTCATCATGACACGCAGGGCAGTAAAGTCAGACTTGTCCCAAGCCGCCTGCAGCGCCACAAAATTGGCTTTTGCAGCGGTCAGGAAACCCTCGGAGTCAAAGCCCTCGGGGATACCCCAGGTTTGTGCGCCAGACAAGCCGGAACCAATCATCGAGCCACCCGTGGCAGACGCTGCTGTGCCTGCAAGCGGCGTGCTGTCAAAGGCCGCAGTGTTGCGCTCCCAGGGCCTGGCAGAGGCATCGTTGCCCACGTTTTCGGGGCGATAGCTGGCCGGAACGGTGGCGGGGCTGGCGGAACCGGCCCCCTGAAACGCAAACGGCGAGGCTGACGCCTGTGAGGCCATACTGTTGCGACGCTTGTACCAGGCCACGCCAGCCATGATTGCCATGGCCAGCAGCGCAAACATCAGTATTTGCCCCATCTCTTCACCCAGACCAAGCGAACTGGCCAGCCAGGCCAAACCCAGGCCGGCGGCCAGACCGCCCAGCATGGCGCCCCAAGGCTTCTTGGGGGCTGCAGCTGCGGCGGTGCCTGCCGCAGCAGGCGCCTTGGCGGCGGCCGCCTGTGTGGGTGCCGGTGCAGGTGTCGCCTGGCGCTGCGTCACATTGTTTGACTGCTTGCCAAAGGACGACCCGCCGCCAAAGCGCTTTGCCGCGTCGGCGTGACCGGCCACCAGGACCAGACTCATCGTCAAAACTGAAAGCCATCGTTTCATACCGTCTCCAAATTTTATGAATCAAAAAAAATAATCAGGTGCCGGAATCTTGAGCTGACTCAACATTTGATACCGACATGCAAGGCTACCAGACCGCCCGTCATGTTGTGGTAATCCACATGGCCAAAGCCACTAAGCTTCATCAGGGATTTGAGCTCTTCCTGGCTGGGGTGCATGCGGATCGACTCGGCCAGATACTGGTAGCTGGAGGCGTCGCCGGCCACCCACTCGCCCAGCTTGGGCAGCACCTTGAAGGAATACCAGTCATAGGCTTTTTCGAGCGGTTTGGCCACCTTGGAAAACTCGAGCACCAGCAGCTTGCCGCCAGGCTTGAGCACGCGGTTCATCTCGGCCAGGGCCATGTTTTTGTGCGTCATGTTGCGCAAGCCAAAAGCAACCGTGACCAAGTTGAAATAGTGGTCAGGAAACGGCAGTTTCTCGGCATCACACACCACGGTGGGCAAGACCACGCCAGCATCCACCAGGCGGTCACGCCCGGTGCGCAGCATGGCTTCGTTGATGTCGGTGTGCACCACTTGGCCCTGCTTGCCCACTTTGGCGGCAAAGGCCAGCGCCAGGTCGCCGGTGCCACCGGCAATGTCAAGCACCTTGTCACCCTCCTGAACATTGGCGACCGTGACGGTGTAGGCTTTCCAGACCCGATGCAAACCCATCGACATGAGGTCGTTCATGACATCGTATTTGGGGGCGACAGAATCAAACACGCCTTTGACGTGGCTGGCTTTTTCAGCCTCTTCTACCGTGCGGAAACCGAAATGGGTGGTGCTCATGATGGATTGGCTGTTTGACTGAAATTATCTTAATGGCTGGCACAACTGCTGCCGGCCTTTGCGACCATGGGCGCGTCGCGGTCAACACCGGCGGCCGTCAGGCGCTCGTTGTAGTCAAGCCACAACTTGTCCTGCTGAGAACCCAGAAAATACAGATAGTCCCAAGAGTAAATCCCGGTGTCGTGCCCATCTGAAAAGCTGGGCTGGATGGCGTAATTGCCCACCGGCTCCAGGCCGGTCAGCGTGACCTCGCGCTTGCCGGTTTGCAGGGTTTCCTGGCCTGGCCCGTGACCCGCCACTTCGGCCGACGGCGAATAAACGCGCATGAGCTCAAAAGGAATGCGAAACGCAGCGCCGTCCGAGAAACTGATTTCCAGCGCGCGTGATTGGCTGTGTACCGTGATGTCCTGGGGTGTAGGTGCCCCGGCTTGCAAGCCTGCCATGGTGATGTCTCCCAAATAAATAAAAACGTGCCGTCGCGCCTGGAACCTGAATTGGCTTGCTCAGCCCGGCTTGCGCAGCAGGCTGGTAACTGGAAAGGCCACGAATGCACCCATGACACCACCCGTGATGGCCCAGCTGGTCAGATTGAACCAGTCGACCCAATAGCCCATGTCGGCAAAAGAGGATTTGTTGATCGCAGGCAAGGCAAAGAATGCCACCACTGCAGCCAGCACGCCCAGCAGCAGCGACAGCGGAATCACCTTGCGATTGAGGTGCTTTCGGGCCACCCACATCAGCACCAGCCAGGTGCCCACACAGGCAGTGATCAGCAGCCCGTAAGACAGGGCGATTTCATAAACGATGTTCAGCATCAGCCAGATTTCATACATGTTTTAACTCCTTGTTGATGGGTTTGGGTGCGGCTTAAACGCGGCCGTGCAGCACCGAGATATAAGCGGGCTTGAGCATGCGATATTTCAGCAGCCAGCCGAAAAATCCGGCCTCCAGGGGCTCGATCATGGGCAGTGACGGGGTCAGATTACCGTCGTAATCGAATTCAATCAGCATGGCTGCGCCCTCGCGAACGATCAGCGGGCAAGAGGTGTAGCCGTCAAACTTTTGCCCCGGCTCGCGCCCGGCGATCACGTCGACCACGTGCTGCGCCACCATGGGCGCACTTTTCTTGATGGTGGCCGCCGTCTTGCCACGCGGCGTGCCGTTGATGTCGCCAATACCAAACACGTTTTTAAAGCGCTTGTGCTGCAGCGTGGCCTTGTCCACCTCAAGCCAGCCACCGGCAGCCATGGGGCCTTCTTTCCAGGCCAGGTCGGAATTCTTCACCGCATCAGGGGCACGCATCGGTGGCACCACGTGGATGAAGTCATAGGGCACTTCCAGGGTGTCCCCTTCTGGGTTGGCAAAGGTGGCACGGCGAGCGCCGATGTCGACACTTTTGAGCTTTTGCGAATACTCCACGCCAATGCCCAGGTCTTTCCAGCGCGTCAGCACGTTGTCGTTGACCACTTTGACACCAAACACGCTGGTCAATGCTGCGTAGTAAGTCACCTTGGAATTGCCCAGGGTGCCGGCCTGCGCCAAACGGTCGCGCAGCATGAAGGTCATTTTCAACGGGGCACCGGCACACTTGAGCGGCGTGGCGGGAACGGTCATCACCGCGTTGCCACCTATTTTCCGGAACGCGTCCATGGCCACCCAAGTGGCGGCGGCGGCATCGGCACTGGGGTACACGCTGGTCAGGCCGTTGGTGCCGATGGCTTTGAGGTCCATGCCCTCAATCTGGGTCCAGTCCTGGTGTGTGCCAATGCCCACTACCAAGTAATCGTAACGGATGCTTGTGCCACTGGCCGTGGTCACCGTGTTGGCGCTGGGGTCAAAGCCCGCCACCATGTCCTTGATCCATTCAATGCCGTCGTGTTGCAGGTCGGCGTTGCGCATGTCGTTGACCTTGCCCAGCGGCCAGATGCCGGTGGCCACCAGGGTGTAGCCGGGCTGGTAGTTGTGGACTTCCTTGGCATCAATGATGGTGATTTTTGCACCATCAAGCATCTTGCTTAGGCGATTGGCCACGGCCAGCCCCCCCAGGCCACTGCCCGCGATCACGATGTGGGCTTTGGTGGCCAGCCGTTGGGCACTGGCCACGCCTGGCTGCAGGCCAAGGGCGAGCGCAGCGCCACCGGAACCCAGCAGCCAGCGACGTCTTGAAAGTGTGAGGTCATCCTGCAGAGTGGATGGCAAGGGGTGTGTCATTTATTTCTCCTCGTTAAATGCCGAATTTGGGGGTTATTGTGATCGAAACGGACTGACTCAGTCCGAAAGGGTTTTCCGGCCTCATGGCGTAACGCCCAGCGCGCACAGGGTTTAACGTGAAACACCGGTGCAAAACGGCCAGCCCCCAAGGGGGGAAGGAGAAATACCGGTCACCTGTGGCGCGGTTGCTCTTTCGGTTTTCGCTCCTTCCCCCGCTGGGGGAAGGTTGGGATGGGGGCCTGCACCGTTTTATCATTCGGGGTGGGCGGCAATCCATGCGAGTTAGCTCTGCGCCCGCAAGGTTTGGGACAAAGGGGCTATACCAGCACACGCTCAATGCCGCCGTCGTTGGCTACCTTGACGTAGTCTGGCATCCATTGCTCGCCCAGTATCTGGCGGGCCATTTCGACCACAATGTAATCGGTTTCCATCAGGCCATTTTGCAGGTCTTCACCAAAACGGCTCAGGCCCTGCAGGCAGGCCGGGCAGGAGGTCAACATCTTGATGTTGTCCTTGGCACCCACGCCGGGGAGCTGGCGCAACTGTGCCTCGCCCTTGAGGATTTCTTCTTCCTTGCGAAAACGCACCTGGGTCGAGATGTCGGGGCGGTTCAGCGCCAGCGTGCCGGATTCGCCACAGCAGCGCTCGGACTGGATCACGTTGTCGCCCAGCAAGGCTTTGACCGTTTTGAGCGGCTCCTGCAACTTCATGGGGCTGTGGCACGGGTCGTGGAACAAAAATGCCCCGGCATTGGCCAGCGTGATGCCCTTTTCCAGCAGGTACTCGTGGATGTCGATGATGCGGCTGCCCGGAAAGATCTCTTCAAACTTGTAGCCTTCCAGCTGGTCGTAACAGGTGCCGCAGCTCACCACCACGGTCTTGATGTCGAGGTAGTTCAGCGTGTTGGCAACCCGGTGGAACAGCACCCGGTTGTCGGTGATCATTTTCTCGGCCTTGTCAAACTGGCCACCGCCGCGCTGCGGATAGCCACAGCACAGGTAGCCCGGCGGCAGCACGGTTTGCACGCCGGCATGCCACAGCATGGCCTGGGTGGCCAGCCCGACCTGGCTGAACAGGCGCTCCGAGCCGCAACCCGGGAAATAAAACACCGCTTCGGTCTCGGAGGTGGTGGTTTTGGGGTTGCGGATGATCGGCACGTAGTCTTTGTCTTCGATGTCGAGCAAGGCGCGCGCGGTCTTTTTGGGCAGGCCGCCGGGCAGCTTTTTGTTGATGAAGTGAATCACCTGCTCCTTGATGGGTGCGGTGCCCAGCGTGGCCGGCGGTGCCTTGGTTTGTTTGCGACCCATCACTTTGAGCACGTCGGCCGTCAGGCGCTGCGCCTTGATGGCCACGTTGACCATCGCCGAGCGTGCCAGTTTGATGGTCTCGGGGTTGGTGGCATTGAGCATGAACATGGCTGCCGCCCCGGCTGGCCGGAAGCTTTTTTTGCCCATTTTGCGCAGCAGATTGCGCATGTTCATCGACACATCGCCAAAGTCGATGTTGACCGGGCAAGGGCTCAGGCACTTGTGGCACACGGTGCAGTGGTCGGCCACGTCTTCAAATTCCTGCCAGTGCTTGATGCTGACGCCGCGGCGCGTTTGCTCCTCGTACAAGAAGGCTTCCACCAGCAGCGAGGTGGCCAGAATCTTGTTGCGCGGGCTGTACAGCAAATTGGCGCGCGGCACATGGGTGGCGCACACCGGTTTGCACTTGCCGCAGCGCAGGCAGTCTTTTATGCTGTCGGCAATGGCGCCAATGTCGGACTGCTGCATGATCAGTGACTCATGCCCCATCAGGCCAAAGCTGGGGGTGTAGGCGTTGGTCAGGTCGGCATACAGGGTTTCTGCCGTCGGCCCTGCGCGCAGCAGCTTGCCCTTGTTGAAGCGCCCCTCGGGGTCGACTTTGGCCTTGTAGTCGGTGAACGGCTGCAGTTCGGCATCGGTCAAAAATTCCAGCTTGGTGATGCCAATGCCGTGTTCGCCCGAGATCACGCCATCCAGGCTGCGCGCCAGCGCCATGATGCGTTTGACCGCGCCGTGGGCTGCCTGCAGCATGTCGTAGTCGTCGCTGTTGACCGGAATGTTGGTGTGCACATTGCCGTCACCGGCGTGCATGTGCAGCGCCACCCAGACCCTGCCTTTAAGCACGCGCTGGTGAATGGCGGTGCACTCCTTCAGGATCGCCTCAAACGCCACGCCGCTGAAAATTTGCTGCAGTGGCTGGCGAATTTGTGTCTTCCAGCTGGCACGTAAACTGTGATCTTGCAACTCGGGAAACAGCGGCTCGACGTCGAGCAGCCAACCGGCCCACAGCGTGCGCACCTCGTCCAGCAGCGCCAGCGCCTGGGCCACGCGGTCTTCCAGCAGTTCGGCTGCAGAAATCTCACCGGCGTCGTCTTGCCGGCCCACGGGCAGATGGCCTTGCCTGAAAAAGTCTTGCAGCGCGTTGCACAGTGCCAGCTTGTTGCGCAAGCTCAGCTCGATGTTGATGCGCTCGATGCCGTCGGTGTACTCGGCCATGCGCGGCAGCGGGATCACCACGTCCTCGTTGATCTTGAACGCGTTGGTGTGGCGGCTGATGGCCGCCGTGCGCTTGCGGTCAAGCCAGAATTTTTTGCGCGCCTCGGGGCTGATGGCAATGAAGCCCTCGCCACTGCGCGAGTTGGCAATACGCACCACCTCGCTGGTGACGCGCGCCACCTCGTCGGCGTCGTTGCCGGCAATGTCGCCAAACAGCACCATCTTGGGCACACCGCCACCACTCAAGGCGGCGCCGCGCTTGCTTTTGGTGGTGTAGCCCACGGCTTTCAGGTAACGGTCGTCCAGATGCTCCAACCCGGCCAGCAGCACGCCACTGCGTTTTTGCTCGGCAAACATGAAGTCCTTGATCTCGACGATGCTGGGCACCGCGTCTTTGGCATTGCCAAAAAACTCCAGGCACACGGTGCGCGTGTGTTTGGGCATGCGGTGCACCACCCAGCGTGCGCTGGTGATCAGGCCGTCACAGCCCTCTTTCTGGATGCCGGGCAGGCCACTCAAAAATTTGTCGGTCACGTCCTTGCCCAGGCCTTCCTTGCGGAAAGACTTGCCGGCAATGTCCAGCCGCTCGGAGCGGATCGGGGTTTTGCCATCGGCCTGGAAATACTGCAGCTCGAAGCTGGCTACATCCACATCGTGAATCTTGCCCATGTTGTGCTTGATGCGCGTCACCTCCAGCCACTCGGCCTGCGGCGTCACCATGCGCCAGCTGGCCAGGTTGTCGAGCGAGGTGCCCCACAGCACGGCCTTTTTGCCGCCCGCGTTCATGGCAATGTTGCCGCCAATGCACGACGCATCTGCAGACGTGGGGTCGACCGCAAAGACAAAACCGGCGCGCTCGGCCGCATGGGCCACCCGGCTGGTGACCACACCGGCCTCGGTCCAGACCGTGCCTACCTCATGGTCAAGCCCGGGCAGCGTACGCATCTCGACCTCGGTCATGGCCTCGAGCTTTTCGGTGTTGATGACCACACTCTTCCAGGTCAGCGGAATCGCACCGCCGGTATAACCCGTGCCGCCGCCACGCGGGATGATCGTCAAGCCAAGTTCAATACAGCCCTTGACCAGATGCGCCATCTCGGCCTCGGAATCTGGCGTCAGCACCACAAACGGGTATTCCACGCGCCAGTCGGTGGCGTCAGTCACATGGCTGACGCGGCTCAGGCCGTCAAATTTGATGTTGTCTTTGGCAGTCAGCCGGGCCAGCACCTTTTGGGCCTGGCGGCGCAAGGTGGCGGTTTCGACAAAGTTGGCATCAAAGGCTTGCACCGCCAGGCGCGCCACATCAAGCAACTGGCCCACCAGCGCATCGCGCTCAGGATCATCAGCGGGTTTGCGGCGCTTTTGAATCTCACCCAAGCGGTGTTGCAAGGCTTGCACCAGCAGCACCCGGCGCTTGGGGTTGTCGAGCAGGTCGTCCTGCAAATAGGGATTGCGCTGCACTACCCAGATGTCGCCCAGCACCTCGTACAACATGCGGGCCGAGCGGCCGGTGCGGCGTTCATCGCGCAGCCTGTTGAGCCAACCCCAGGCTGGCGCACCCAGCAGGCGAATCACGATCTCGCGGTCAGAAAACGAGGTGTAGTTGTACGGAATTTCGCGGATGCGCTCGGGCTCGTGCGGCGCGGTGGCGCCAGCGGGCATCAAAGACTTAAGCTGTATGGGGGCGTTCATCGGATTATGTGTTGGCAGCCATCGCGGGCCGTGCACGTTGTCAAAGGCACGCTCAGACTGGGCAGGCGATGTTACCGCAGCGCAGCATTGCCCTACTGGGGTGATGGTGGGCACCAAAAACCGGCTAAGGGAAACCCTGATGCTGCCGCCACCAAAATCTGCGTTTAATCAAAGCGTGGTCAGATTGTCTTAATTTTGTCTCGGATTCGTCATATTGACTGACTAAGCTCTGGCCCCTAACCTGAAGGAGATTTCATGAAATTCAAAATTGCAAGCCTCGCCTTGGCAGCATCAATTGCACTGCCAGCCCATGCGGTCACAGAAGTCCAGTGGTGGCACTCCATGGGCGGCGCCCTGGGTGAATGGGTCAATGACCTGGCCAAAGACTACAACGCCAGCCAAAAAGACTACAAGATCGTACCGACCTTCAAGGGCAGCTACGACGAGTCCATGACGGCCGCCATTGCGGCCTTTCGCTCCGGCAATGCCCCGCACATTTTGCAGGTGTTTGAAGTGGGCACCGCCACCATGATGGCCAGCAAGGGCGCCATCGTGCCCGTGGGCAAGATCATGGCCGATGCGGGTGTCAAGTTCGACCCCACCGCCTACGTGCCAGCGGTGGCCGGCTACTACACCGCCCCCAACGGCCAGATGCTGAGTTTCCCCTTCAACAGCTCCACGCCGGTGTTCCACTACAACAAGGACGCGTTCAAGGCCGCTGGCCTGGACCCCGAGAATCCCCCCAAGACCTGGCCTGAAGTGGCCCTGGCAGCCGGCAAACTCAAGGCCTCCGGCCACAAGTGCCCCTTCACCAGCAGCTGGATGAGCTGGACCCAGCTGGAGAGCTTCTCGGCCTGGCACAACACCGAGTTCGCCACCAAAGGCAATGGCATGCGCGGCATGGACGCCCGCCTGAACTTCAACAGCCCGCTGCACGTACGCCACATTGAAAATCTGGGCAACATGGCCAAAACCGGCCTGCTCGTCTACAAGGGCCGGGGCAACGCGGCCGATGCCACTTTTGTGTCAGGTGAATGCGCCATGGCCACCGGCTCGTCGGCCTTGTACGGCAACGTCAAACGCAACTCCAAATTTGCCAGCGGCATCAGCACCCTGCCCTACTACCCTGACGTAGCCGGCGCGCCCCAAAACACGGTCATTGGCGGCGCCAGCCTGTGGGTGATGTCGGGCAAGAAGGCGGACGAATACAAGGGCGTGGCCCAGTTCTTTGCCCACCTGTCCAAGGCCGAAGAAGCCGCCAAAAGCCACCAGCGCACGGGCTACCTGCCCGTAACCATAGAGTCATTCAAACTCACGGACAGCAGCGGTTTCTACAAACAAAACCCGGGCACCGATGTATCAGTGACCCAGATGATCCGCAAAACCACCGACAAGTCGCGCGGCATTCGTTTGGGTAACTTTGTACAGATTCGCACCATCACTGACGAAGAGCTCGAACAAGTCTGGGGCGGCAAGAAGTCCGCCAAAGAAGCACTCGACTCGGCTGTGAAGCGTGGCAATGAGCAACTGGCGCGTTTTGAGAAAGCCAACAAGTCCTGATTGAATAATCAGGTCTAATCCAGACCTCAAACTCTTCACGCCCTCGCTGGACCCGCCGGCCGGGGCGTGTATTTTTTTATTGACTGCTTCCCTCATCGATCCTTGCCCACCTCATGGAAAAACGCGTTCGATTCAAATCTGCCTGGCTGCCCTGGGCCCTCATTGCGCCGCAAATGGCGGTGGTGCTGGTGTTCTTTTTCTGGCCTGCAGCTCAGGCTTTGTACCAAAGTGTGCTGAGCCAGGACGCGTTTGGCATGTCCAGCGAGTTTGTGGGACTGGAGAACTTTGAGCGTCTGTGGAACGACGACACCTACTGGGGCTCGTTCAAGACCACAGCGGTGTTTTCCGTTTTGGTGGCCGTCATTGGGCTGTCGCTGGCTCTGCTGCTGGCAGTCATGGCGGACCGCGTGCTCAAGGGCTCGTCGGTCTACAAAACGCTGCTGATCTGGCCTTATGCGGTGGCGCCGGTAGTGGCTGGTGTGTTGTGGCTGTTCATGTTTGCCTCGCCCATGGGCGTGGTGGCTTATTTTCTGCGCTTGATGGGCATCGAGTGGAACCACCTGCTCAACGCCAACCATGCCATGTCATTGATTGTGGCGGCAGCGGTGTGGAAGCAGATTTCTTACAACTTCCTGTTTTTTCTGGCGGGGCTGCAGTCGATTCCCAAATCATTGATTGAAGCCGCCGCCATTGATGGCGCCGGACCCTGGCGCCGGTTCTGGACCATTGTGTTCCCTCTGCTCTCGCCCACCACCTTCTTTTTGCTGGTCATCAACGTGGTGTATGCCTTCTTTGACACTTTCGGCATTGTGGACGCCACCACCCAGGGCGGCCCTGGCAAAGACACGGCCATTCTGGTTTACAAGGTTTACTACGATGGATTCAAGGCACTGGACATGGGTGGCTCGGCCGCGCAATCGGTGGTGCTGATGGTGATTGTCATCACGCTCACTGTGGTCCAGTTCCGGTTTGTCGAGAAAAAAGTCCAGTACTGAAAGCAGCCAACCCCCATGATTGAACGACGCCCCGGCCTCAACCTCCTCTCTCACCTGGTGCTGGTGCTGGGGGTGGTTATTGTGGCTTTCCCCCTGTACCTGACCCTGATCGCCTCGACCCAAAGCGCCGAGCAAATCGCGCAGTCCACGCCCATGTCACTGATGCCCGGCGGGCACATGATCGAAACCTACAAAACCGCGCTGTTTGGCGGCATCACCAGCGCGGGCAGCAAGATCCCGGCTGCCGCGCCCATGATGTGGGTGAGCCTGATCAGCGCGCTCATCATCGCCATTGGCAAGATCGCGATCTCGCTGTTGTCGGCTTTTGCCATCGTGTACTTTCGTTTTCCGTTTCGCAACCTGGTGTTCTGGATGATTTTTGTCACCCTGATGCTGCCGGTGGAGGTGCGCATTGGCCCCACCTACGAGGTGGTCTCCAACCTGGGCATGCTCAACAGCTACGCGGGCCTGACCGTGCCGCTGATCGCCTCGGCCACGGCCACCTTTTTGTTCCGGCAGTTTTTCCTGACCATACCCGATGAGCTGGTGGAGGCCGCCCGCATGGACGGCGCCGGCCCCATGCGTTTCTTCAAGGACGTGCTGCTGCCCCTGTCCAGCACCTCGATTGCGGCGCTGTTTGTCATCCAGTTCATTTATGGCTGGAACCAGTACCTGTGGCCGCTGCTGGTGACCACGAACGAAGACATGTACCCCGTGGTCATGGGCATCAAGCGCCTGATAGCCGGTGAGTCTTATACCGAGTGGAACGTGGTGATGGCCACCGCCATTTTGGCCATGCTCCCCCCAGCGCTGGTGGTCATGCTCATGCAACGCTGGTTTGTCAAAGGCCTGGTTGACACCGAGAAATAAGGCCTGCACAGCATCCATCCGAGCGGCTATCTGGCCGCACTGATTCCCTCTTAAAAATCCTGACGTTTTCAACATGGCATCCATCACACTGCGCAAAGTCATCAAGCGTTACGGCAGCGGCAAGACCGCGCTCCAGGTCATTCACGGCGTGAGCGCCGAAGTGGCTGACGGTGAATTCATCGTCATCGTCGGCCCCTCGGGCTGCGGCAAATCCACATTGCTGCGCATGGTGGCGGGGCTGGAAGAGGTCAGCGGCGGCGAGATCTGTATCGGCGAGCGGGTCGTGAACGACCTGGAGCCGGCTGAGCGTGACATTGCCATGGTGTTCCAGAACTATGCGCTGTACCCGCACATGAGCGTGTTCGAGAACATGGCCTATGGCCTGAAGATCAAAAAAGTCCCCATGGACGAGATCAAGACGCGTGTGGACAAGGCCGCCAAGATTCTGGAGATTGGCCCGTTTTTGCAACGCAAACCGCGCGAACTCTCGGGTGGCCAGCGCCAGCGCGTGGCCATGGGCCGCGCCATCGTGCGCCAGCCCAAGGTGTTTTTGTTTGATGAGCCCTTGAGCAACCTGGATGCCAAACTGCGCGCCCAAACCCGCCTTGAAATCCAGAAATTGCACCGCGAACTGGGCATCACATCGCTGTTTGTCACGCACGACCAGGTAGAAGCCATGACGCTGGCGCAACGCATGATGGTGATGAACGCGGGTGTGATGGAGCAATTTGGCACGCCCGACGAGGTCTATAACCGGCCCGCCACCACCTTTGTGGCCAGCTTCATTGGCTCGCCACCGATGAACCTGCTGAAAAACGCCCCCGATGCACCACCCAACACCATCACCGGTATCCGCCCCGAGCATCTGGACATCACCTCAAGTGGCTGGGCACTGCAAGTGGAGGCCGTGGAAATGCTCGGCGCCGAGCGGCTTATTTATGGCCACTGGGCCCACAGCCAGGATGCCGAACTGGTCATCATTCGCGCAGAAGAGTCCCAACCCGCGCCAAGCCTGGGCAGCACCATTTGCGTCACGCCACGTGCGGACAAGATCCACCACTTTGACGCCGGGACCGGCAAGCGCATGGCCACTTAGCGCGACACCTCCGCGCAGCAGGCCTGGACATAAAAATGCACCAAAATAATGCAAAAAAGTCAACTCTCACCGGTTTGCCTCTGATCGACGAAAGGCGTGGTTTCCCTTGACCATCGATCGGAGGCGGTGATCGGATGCGGGTAAGCAGTCGGGTCAAGAGCGCAATGGGTTCAGGCAGGCATTGTTTTTGCTTCTTGGCTGCACCCTCACTCTTTTTATATCCACGTGGCGCACTCCCCAATACAGGAATACCTTCAGGATTTACACGCCCGTTTTAGCAGCTTGAAAGCTGGCAAGGTGGCCGATTACATTCCGGAACTCACGCTGGCCGCCCCGGAATGGTTCGGTATTTGCATCGCCACCCCGGACGGGCATGTCTACGAGGTGGGCGACTGCAGGCAGCCCTTCACGATCCAATCAGTTTCCAAACCGCTCACCTACGGGCTGGCACTGGAGCAGCGTGGCGAAGCCGAAGTGCTTGGGAAAATTGGCGTCGAACCCTCCGGAGACGCCTTTAATGCCATCAGCCTGCATCCCCAGAGCGGCACGCCGCTGAATCCGCTCATCAACGCCGGCGCCATTGCTGCCTGTGGCCTGATCGCTGGCGACAGCATGGAAGAAAAGTTGGCGGCCATTCTGGACACCTTCTCGCGTTATGCCGGCCGCCCCCTGGACATCGACCACAAGGTCTACCAGTCGGAAAGTGACACCGGTCATCGCAACCGCGCCATCGGTTGGATGCTTCGCAATTTTTCGGTCATTGAAAATGATCCCACGGCGACTCTGGAAGCCTATTTTCAGCAGTGTTCGATCCGCGTCACGTGTCGTGACCTGGCGATCATGGGTGCCACCTTGGCCAACGGCGGCGTGAACCCGATCACGGGCCAGCGCGCCATCCCTGAAAAATTCGTGGCCAATGTGCTTTCGGTGATGGCCACCTGTGGCATGTACGATGCCTCAGGCGACTGGCTCTATCGCACCGGCTTGCCTGCCAAAAGCGGCGTCGGAGGCGGCATCATGGCGGTGCAACCGGGTCGCCTGGGCATTGCCGTCTTTTCACCCAGACTTGATGCGCAAGGCAACAGCGTTCGCGGACTCGCCGTCTGCCATGCCCTGACAGCAGAACTTGGGCTGCACATGTTCGATGCATCGCAGCGGGCTGTTCCTGCCATTCGCAGGGCCACCACGCGGCGCGGCGTCAAGTCCCACCAGCGACGCTCGCAACAGGCCAATGACTACCTGCTGAGCGTTGGCAAAAAACTGCGGGTCTACCACCTGCATGGCGCCCTGACCTTTGCCGCGATCGAGCCAATGGTTCGCGCCATGACCCAAGAATCGGACAGCACCGAAGTTTTCATCGTCAACCTCAAACTGGTACAAGGGATCGACCGCGCCGCGGCAAATTTTCTGACCGGTATCCGCAAGGAATTGACAGGTCTTGGCAAGCTGTTCCTGTTTACCGATGCAGGCGCCTGCTGGCAGCAACTGACCGACACCGGCGTTGACCGCGAGGCCTTTTTTTCTGATGATGACTTTGCGCTCGAATACGGAGAAAACCGGATTCTTGCAGACCGTTTTCCCAATCCAAACCTGAGCGGGCAGATTCCATTGAACCAATGCGAGTTGTTTGCGGGACTCAGTGAGGAGCAAGTCGCGACGGTAGATGCGCTCCTGGTTGCCCGGACGTATAACAAAGGGCAAAACATCATCACCACTGGCCAGGCTTCGAACGAACTGTTTGTCTTGACCTCAGGCGCGGCCATGGTGAGTATCTCCACCCAGGATGGCGTTGCACGGTTAGACGCATTCACGGCCGGCGCATGCTTTGGCGAAGTCGCCTTTCTGGACCGCTCGCCGCGTTCAGCCAACGTCACGGCGTTGGGTGCCGTAACTTGCCGGGTACTGACCCGGGAGGCCTTTGACGGGCTAGACACCCAGGCGCCAGCTATCAAAATTCGCTTGCTGAGCAACCTGGCCAGCCGGCTGACCACCACACTGCGCCAAAATGGCCGTGAACTCGCCGCCTTGAAATAGTAAATATTCATGTTCAAATACTTCTCCACCCCAGAGAGTACCCAGGCTGTCACTTTTGAACATAGGAGTCGTTTAACGTGCCGATCGAAACGATCCGTCGCATTACTTACTGGTTTGACCAGGCCTTTCAGGGCTTGTCGGTTGATGTGCCACCAACCGAAGTGCATGAGCTGGCCAGGCTGGTGCACCAGTGCATGGATGGAAAAACGCGGACTTACCACACCTCTTTTCATGTTCTCGGCTTGTGCGATGGCTTGAAACCGATCCAGGTACTGGCTGCACTGTTTCATGACGTGGTGTTCGTCCAGCTTGATGACGGCCTCCCAAGCTGCGTGTCGGACTTGCTGAAAGATGTGACCCGCCCTGAATCGGGGTGTTTGCGCCTGCAAAAAATCGCACCTGATGACCATGCACTTGCTCTCTGTGCTGATATTTTTGGCTTGCGCTGCGGAGTTCTTTTGACGCCCAACGCAGGCATGAACGAGTTCCTGAGCGCCGTGGTGGCTGTGCGCCTGCTGCACCACCATTTGAGCCATGCCCAGTTGATTGCTGTGGCTGCCTGTATTGAGTTGACCATTGCTTTTCGGGCACCCGACGCAAAAGGCAACACGCCAGCCCAGCTGCTGGCCGAGCGTGTTCAGGCGCACTGTGCAAACCTTTTTGATTTTGAACCCAAGAGGGCTGCGTTCATCGAGACCACGCTGACAGAGGCAGTGATCTTTGCCAATCGGGATGTTGCCGGCTTCATCGTTGCGCTGCCTGAGCACTGCTTGTCAAACTCCATGTTGCTGGTCGAAGAATCCATGATGCCGCAAGCCGCCTCGGGGGCAAGCTCCTTGCGGGCTTACCGCACAGCGCTTCTGGGCATGGACACTTTTTTAAGTCAGCTCAACCCCGCCTATGTGGGTCAAAGCTTTGCGGGCTGCCCGGATGCCAGTGCCGTCCGGCTCATGCAAGCAACGACGCAAAAAAACATCGCGTTTGTGCGCAACTACCTGGCCGCTGTCCTGAGCTGCGTGGCCATCATTGAGGCGCTCATCCCAAACACAGGTAACGACTTCCCCAAGAGCATGTTGCGCAGTCGTATGAGCTGCACTGAAATTGATTTTTTCCCGGCACCCGCAGCAGGAGCCATCGTCAACGGTGCGTTGTTGGATTTGCTCAAGAATGGGCTTGCGCAGGAAGAAAATCCCGGACTTGACGCCTTGCCACTCACCGCTTGTGTCTATCGCTTCCTGGGCCAGGAGGCCACCCGCCACACCTACCAGCAGGCAAAGCAGATGTTTGACGACGCTTTGACTCCGCGAGCATTCCTGCAAAACCTGGACCGCGACCTGATGTGTGCGATCATCCGAAAAGCCGCACAACTGGATGCACCCCACAAGGCAGAACTTTTGGCACTGGAGCACAGCCTGTATGCCAATAACTTTTCCATTTAAAACAACAGATGTCGCCGGGCTTGCAAGCCTGCGGGGAATTACGTCAAAATACGTTTCTGATATTTTTGTAAAAAAACTTGAAGATTGATATCAACAACCTTTCAGAGGATTAAATAAAGTGAAAACCACATTTCGTCAAGTTCTGACCACAGTCGTGTTGTTCACTCTTGCAGGGACCACCCTGTTGTCGCAGGCGCAAGCCGAGACGGTCGGCACAGTCAAAACCGTGACCGGCGAGGCTTGGGTTATCACCGCAGGACAAAGTGTCAAGGCTCAGGCCGGTACCAGCGTGCAGTTGGGGAGCCAGCTCAAAACTGCCAAAGCAGCCAGCATGGGAGTGACCTTCAAGGACAACACCCTGATGTCATTTGGGCCAGACACCGAATTGACGGTAGATGAATACCTGTACGCACCGGTGCAGGGCCAGTTCAAACTGGGCACCAGTTTGAACAAGGGCAGCCTGAATTACCTCTCAGGCATGATCGCCAAGCTCAAGCCTGAAGCGGTCACGGTGAAGACACCCACCGGCACCATTGGTGTGCGTGGCACCCAGTTTCTGGTCAATGTCGAAGCGCCCGTCGTGGCCAACTGATTCACGCCAGGTTGGCAATCATTTTCAGGATTTCTTATGACTTTAAACATAAAACTGACAGGCCTGATGCTTGCCCTCATGACCAGCTGGGCGGTTCAGGCACAAGCCCTGCCCGAGCCTCTTGTCAATGCAGCGCGCCAGGCGGTATTGACCAACCCGGAAGTCCAGGCGCGCTGGAACGGGTTCAAGGCCGCCAGCAATGCCCAAGACATGGCGCGTGCGGGCTTTTTGCCCCAGCTTGATCTCAAAGCGTCTACTGGCCGCGAGAGCCGATCCAGCCCGACCACCGATTACGGCAAGTACAACACCCGAGCAACCGAGCTCACACTGAACCAGATGCTGTTTGACGGCATGTTGACCTCAAATGAGGTAGAACGCCTGCGTTATGCCAAGCTCACCAGCTATTACGAGCTGACCGAAATTTCCGAAAACATCGCCATGGAGGCCGTGCGTGCCTACCTTGACGTGGTGCGCTACCGCGAACTCGTGGACGCCTCCACCCAAAATTTTGTCGAGCACAAACAGGCGGCTCAATTGGTTGAGGAGCGTGCTGGCGCAGGTGTCGGCCGTGGCGCCGACGTCGAGCAGGCCACTGGCCGCCTGGCACTGGCGGAATCCAGCCTGCTGACTGAACTGACCAGCCTGCACGCCGCCAGTGCGCGCTACTTGCGGCTCATCGGCACACCCCCCCCCGTCAGCCTGCCAAACCTGCCCGAGCCGTTTATGCTGAGCAAGATGCCAGGCTCCACCGATGTCCTGTTGCAAGAGGGCTTGCCGGGCAGCCCGACCCTGAAAGCGGCGCTGGAAAACGCCCGCACCTACAAACAGGCTGTTGCCACCAAACAAGCGGCGTTCATGCCGCGCATCGACTTTCGCGCCTACCAAAATCGGGATAAAAACCTGGCGGGCGTTGCAGGCAACACCGAAGTCGACGGCATGAAACTGGTGCTCAACGACAACCTCTACCGGGGTGGCGCAGACAGCGCAAGAAAACGCCAGGCGCAAGACCAGCAGGCCCAGGCGCGCGAGCTGCAAGAAAAAGCATGCCGTGATGTGCGCCAGTCACTGACCATTGCCTACAGCGACATGCGCCGCCTGAGCGAGCAACAGCGCTACATGGACCTGCACCGGCTGGCGACCGAAAAATCACTCCAGGCCTATCGCCAGCAGTTCGACATCGGCCAACGCACGCTGCTTGATGTGCTGGACAGCCAGAGTGAATATTATGAAGCCACCCGCTCCTACATCAATGCCCGTTACAACCAGGCTGCTGCGCAGGCGCGCACACTGGCGGGCATGGGCCAATTGGTGAAGGCGCTGGGTGCAACCCGCGCCGACGTGCCTGCAGCAGAGGCCGCCGGCCAAGACCGCCCCCAGATTGAATTGGCTGATCTGTGCCCGTTTGAATTGACCGAGGTGGACAGCGTTGATGCCATCAAGGCCAGATTTGCAACTGCGCCATCCGTCAAGGCCCCGGGTTCTTATGTGGTCCTGATCCCGAGCCCCGACGGCAGCATTGGACGCGTCACCGTGCAGGGCAAGCAGGGTGCACAAGATCTCACCCAAGCCGGTCAAGCGGTGTCGCTTGACGGTGGCACACCGTTTGCCGCGCAAAAAGACAAAATCCAACAGGATTTTGGCTCGGCCATCGCGGCTCAACCCCCTTTGCCTGAGCAGTTTGTGCTTTACTTTAAACGAGGCGGCACGCAACTGACCAATGAGTCCCAGGCCGTGCTGCCACAGATGCTGGCACGGGCCAAAGAGCGCAAGACTCTCGACGTCTGGCTGATTGGTCATACCGACACCGTTGGCGACGCCAAGCGCAATGATGCCCTGGGGCTCAAGCGCGCCCAAAGCATTGCCAAACATTTCAAGAAGCTGGGGCTGAAAGACACCGCCATGACCATCGAGTCGTACGGCGAGAGCAGTCCGCAAGTCGCCACTCCCAACGAAACCGACGAACCACGCAACCGCCGCGGTGAAGTGACCCTGCGTTAAAGACCCGTCACGCAATATCGCATCCCGGCGACCCGCATCACTTCTCGGTCATCACGATCAGGTCGCCAATCTGGTTGTCTTGCAGCCGCTGCAGGTGCAAGTTGACCAGCGGATCTTCAGGTCGCTCCCTGGCCAATTGCTCAAACACTGTGCGTGCTGCCACCGGGTCTTGCGTCAACAATGCGTAGGCCGCAGCGTATTCAGGATCATCCAAAGGCGCACCAGGAACTTCCAGACCATTGTTGATTGGCTGGTAAACCATCAAGGGTTCGGTCTTGCCCTTGAGCACCAGGCGACCCACCGACCTGACCACAACGCCGCTGCAGCCTGACAAGGTGTTCTCAGACACACACATGCGTGTGCCAAGGTGCTTGTTGACACTTTCCAGTCGGGAGGCTGTATTGATGGTGTCCCCGAGCGCACGGTAGTCAAACATGTGCGAACCGCCAAAATTGCCCACGATGACGCTGCCCGAATGCACCCCGATGCGGGTCTGGCCAAAAGCGAAGCCCCTGGCTCTGAGCCCTTCCGAGTAACGCGTGGCAAAACGCTGCATGGCAATCGCACAACTCAGCGCACGCTGGCGGTGGTCGGCCTGCTCCACAGGTGCCGAAAACATGATCACCACGGCATCACCAATGATGCGCTCCAGCGTGCCGTTAAAGGAAAATGCCGTGCTGATCATCTCGTCCAGGTAGCCGTTCAGCAACGCAACCACATCAGCCGGGTCAATCTTTTCCATCAGGCCGGTAAAACCCGCCAGATCAGTAAAAACAAAACTGCATTCCTGGCGTTTGCCGCCAAGTTCAAGTTGATCCGGGTGTTCCACAATGTAGGACACCAGGTTGGGTGACACGTAGCGCGAAAAAGCCTCGCGCACAAACCGCTGGCGCCGTTCAGTGGATAAATGGTGCATCACGCTGGAAAGCAAAAAGGCAATGAAAATGCCCAGTGCCGGCGTGACCGGGTCGAGCAACAGGCGGTGGTCGATGAATGCCACCCAACCACCCCAGATCACGCCACCAATCACCAACAGGGTCACCGCAGCCGAAACCAGCGCGCCCGCAACCAGCGCCAGGGTGCCCATCGCCAGACCGCCGATGATGATGGTCAGTGCCTCGATCGAGGTGGCCCAGGCCGGACGATAAAGGTGGCTGTCTGTCAACACCTGTTCAAGCAACTGGGCATGGGCTTCGACGCCAGGCATGACACCGCCCAGCGGACTAAAACGCAGATCCATCAAACCCTGGGCCGAGGCGCCCACCAGCAGCAGTTTGCCCTGCAGTTCGGCGTCCGGAACCTCACCCGCCAGAATTTTCCATGCCGGAATGGTGCGTTCCTTGATTGGGCCGGTGTAGTGGACCCAGGCTTCGCCAGCCGACGTGGTGGGTACCGAGAATTGACCAATTTTCACTTCGGTCAGACCAACACCCGCGGTTGGCGACGTGCGCAACATGTAGTTTTGGGCGCCCTGCCCCACCCGCAGCACCTCGGCCACCAGCGACGGCACCAGGGTGTCGCCCAAGCGCAAAAGCAGCGGCACTCGGCGCACCACACCATCGTTGTCAGGCACAAAGGTCAAAACGCCGTTGCCTGCGGCAGCCTCACTCAGCAGCGGCAAGGACGGAATAGCCCGGGAAAAAGCATGGGCAAAGGGCAAGGCAGACTCGCCCATGTTCACGTAACGGTAATTTTGGGCTGGCAAGGCCAAACCCTCGCCCTGGCGCTCCAGGGACAAACCAAGCACCACGCCACCGGGGGCCAGGGCCGCGGCCAGCAGATCGTCGTGGTCTGGCAGATTGGCAATACTGCGCTGGGCGGCGCTGGGCAGGCTCCAGATATTGAGCATGGCCTTGGGCGACGTCCGGTCAGGCTCGGCAAACAACACGTCGAAGCCAACAACCGCCACTTCGGCCTGGCGCAGGCGCTCCACCATGTCTGCAATCCGGCTGCGGGGCCAGGGCCACTGACCAATTTTGGCCAGGCTTTCCTCATCGATGTCAACGATGCGCACCGGTGCCGGCTGGTAAACACGCGGATGAACGCGTTGGTATTGGTCAAACACCGCCTGACGCAAGGTTTGCAGCAAGGGCGGATCAAGCAACAAGAGCGTTGCACCGATGCCAACGGCCAACAAGGGCATCAGTATGTTCAAACTCAAATTAAACCAGCGACGCATAGTGTGGTCCTTCATCCGGTCGACATACTGCGCGCTGACTGAGCACTGCCCCATTTGCCAATCTGCTGCGCTTGTATAGGAAATGGTAGGGCGTCACAGACTTGAACTGTGGACCAAAGGATTATGAGTCCTCTGCTCTAACCAACTGAGCTAACGCCCCGACCGAAGCGCGGATTGTACGGGGCAGCCACTCCGTGCTTGCCCAGAACGTTGGCCAGCGTTTGAAGGACGAATTTGATGCGTTTTTGACACTTTAAAATCGCCGCAATCACAACAAAACTCCACAAAACGACAAATTTAATCATTATTTGCTATAAACGATAGGCAAATCAACGATTTTCAAGTAGATTGATCCAACCGTCGATTGAGACGCACTCAAGTGCGCCGGTGTTGGAGCTGACGCCAGCAAACCTTTACAACGGCCAATGAACAGTTCGCCCGCGTTGTCTGTCACACAACTTTATAGGGGAAAAAATGATTTATGGAAAAAGTCTTTTGACTTTGAGTGTTGCTGCTTTGCTTACAGCCTGCGGCAGGGGTAGAAGTCCAAGTGAATTATCGGCCGGGGTTTGCCCTTGACCGTGTGATTGCGGCTGACACCCCAAGAAACAAAAAACATCGTATGGGAATCACTTTGGCTGAGGCATTAGAGATTCCTGGCAACCGAAATCACACAAGCACGTCAAGGCATCAATGGCAGATTTACTCAAGAACGAAAAGGTTGAAGCGCCTTACCATGCCGAAGCCATGGCAAAGTCTAATCCACTCGGAGACCAGAACAATGGCTTGCCTCTAAAAGTTGGCGACCATCTGAAAGGTGTGGTTCATGCCACCCTGGCTCAATTAAGAAATGAAGAAATAACCTGGCGAAATGCAGCTACAAGTCTGGAGAAAGCAGGTGTGCCGCTTGAGGTCATATGCACAACTCTGATGCCCTACAGCGGAAAGGTCATGAGCAATGATATCGACAGGCGGAGCAAACCAAATCAGCGAGAGTTAGTGGATTTTGTAATTTCTTTGCTGGACAAAAAAGGCCTTTCCTGGAGTGGTGCTGCTGTTTTATTGGATAACGCAGACATCTCTGTTGCAACTATTTGCAGAGTTCTCTCATCGCATCATCCTAAATAATTTTTCAGAAAGAAGCAGCAATAAAGGGTTTGTAAAAGCTAACTTTAATGAAGCGAAGCAGACTACATTGTCAAACTGCGTGCGAGCGTCGCATTTGCGATGCTATCAATCGACTCATTCGCGCTCAATCAATCGAAGAGCAAGCGAAGGCAAACAGGTGGATAAAAGCATGGACAAGAGCATGGGAACTTCAGTTTTTCTATGACCTAAGTCAAGAAACTCCATGGCCAGCTTCGCGACGGACTCCAACCCGTTAGCCTGCAAACGACGTTTAAGTGGCTGTTGAAGGGAAGATCAAAGGCCCCGACCGAAGCGCAAATATTACGGGGCAAACAGGTGCTATTTGTGGTGACTCAGCGCATTGCTGACCAGTTTTGACGTGATGTCCACAATCTGGATCATGCGGTCATAAGCCATGCGGGTCGGACCGACCACGCCCAGGGTACCCACCACCTGGCCGTCCACCTCGTAGGGAGCGCTGACGATGGACAGGTCTTCAAACGGCACCACCTGGCTTTCGCCGCCAATGAAAATGCGCACGCCTTCGGCCTGGCCGGTCACGTCGAGCAGGCGAATGAGTTGGGCCTTTTGCTCGAACAGGTCAAAGGCCCGGCGCAGATGCCCCATGTCGTTGGAGAAGTCACTGACCGACAGCAGGTTTTTTTCGCCCGAGATGATCACTTCGTCCTGCCCTTCGGTCATGGCCTCGGTGTTGGCCGCCACGGCCGCGTTCATCAGGCTGGCAATTTCGCTGCGCAAGGTGTCGACCTCTTTTTTGAGCCGCTCACGCACCTGCTCAATCGTCAGGCCGACATAGTTGGTGTTAAGGTAATTGGCAGCCTCGACCAAATGCGACTGGGTGAAGTCCACCTCGGTAAATATCACCCGGTTTTGCACGTCGCCTTCGGGCGACACAATGATGACCAGCAGGCGCCGCTCCGACAACCTCAAAAATTCGATGTGCCGAAACACCGAGGTGCGCTTGGGCGCAATCACCACGCCAACGAACTGCGACAAACTTGACAGCAGGTTGGCCGCGTTGGAGATCACTTTTTGCGGCTGGTCATGTGCCAGACTGGGCGTGCCGAAATAGCCGCGCTGCACCGTGAGCATGGTGTCGACAAACAGCCGGTAGCCGCGCGCCGTGGGAATGCGCCCGGCTGAGGTGTGCGGGCTGGCGATCAGGCCCAGTTCTTCGAGGTCTGACATCACGTTGCGGATGGTGGCCGGTGACAAATCCAGGCCGGACGCGCGCGACAAGGTGCGCGAGCCCACGGGCTGGCCGTCGGCAATGTAGCGTTCTACCAGCGCTTTGAGTAATAACTTGGCACGATCATCGAGCATGGATTCATTTTAGTGATGTAATTTGCGAATGAAGTCCAAATTCAAGCATGTTGCCTTGGTCGGCAAATACCAAACCAACTCCGCGAGTGCCAGCGGCGCCAACTCGCGGGCCGCATTGGTGGCCGTGGCCCATTTTCTGGATGACCTGGGCTGTGATGTGGCCATGGAGCAGGACACCGCGCTCAACATGGGCATGACCGACTACCCGGCGCTGAGCGTGGCACAAATTGGCAAGCAATGCGATTTGGGCCTGGTGGTGGGGGGTGATGGCACCATGCTGGGCATTGGCCGGCAAATGGCGCCTTATGGCGTGCCGCTGATCGGCATCAACCAGGGACGGTTGGGCTTTATTACCGATGTGCCTTACGGCAGCTTTGCCACCAGCCTGAAGCAAATGCTGCGCGGTGCCTACGTGGAGGACCATCGCAGCCTGATGAACGCCCGGGTGCTGCGCGACGGCCATTGCGTTTTCCAGGCCATGGCCATGAACGACGTGGTGGTCAATCGGGGCGCCACCTCGGGCATGGTGGAACTGCGGGTCGAGGTGGACGGCCATTTTGTCGCCAACCAGCGCGCCGATGGCCTGATCATTGCCACGCCAACCGGCTCCACCGCGTACGCACTGTCCTCGGGCGGCCCCTTGATGCACCCGTCGGTTCCCGGCTGGATCATCGTGCCGATCGCGCCGCACACCCTGTCCAATCGGCCCATCGTGCTGGCCAACAGCTCCAAAATTTCCATCGTGATCGTTTCGGGGCGCGACGCCAGCGCCAGCTTTGACCAACAGTCACTGGCCACCCTGCTGCACGGCGACCGCATTGAGGTCACGCGCTCGGAGCACCATGTGCGCTTTTTACACCCGCAAGGCTGGTCGTACTTTGACACGCTGCGCGAAAAACTGCATTGGAATGAAGGAGTGGCCGTCACGTGAGCCTGAAACGCATGGTGCTGCGTGACTTTGTCATCGTCAGCGAACTAGAGCTTGAATTCGGTAGCCAGTTCACCGTCTTGACCGGTGAAACAGGCGCCGGAAAATCCATTTTGATCGATGCGCTGCAACTGGTCACCGGGGGTCGTGCCGATGTGGCATTGATCCGCGAAGGCGCCAGCCGTTGCGAGGTGAGCGCAGAATTTGACAGCACCCCCAGCGTCATGCAGTGGCTCGAAGATGCCGGCTTCGAAGCAGACGCCGCGCTATTGCTGCGCCGCACACTTGACGCACAGGGTAAAAGCCGCGCCTGGATCAACGGCAGCCCGGCCACCGCCACGCAACTGCGCAGTCTGGGCGAGCAGTTGCTTGACATCCACGGTCAGCATGCCTGGCAAAGCCTGACACGCCCGGATGCCGTGCGCAACCTGCTGGATGCCTATGCCCAGGTATCGACTGCGGCAGTGGCAACAAAATGGCAGCGGTGGCGCGCGGCACAAGCCCAGCTGGACCAGGCGCTGCAGTCGCAGGACTCGCTGTTGCGTGAACACGAACGCCTGAGCTGGCAAATTGGCGAGCTCGACAAGCTGGCGCCCGAAGCAGACGAATGGACCGAACTCAACACCGAGCACACCCGACTGGCCCACGCCCAGGCCCTGCTCGATGCCGCCCAGGCCGCCGCCCTGACGCTGGACGAAGACGAGGGCAACGCGCTGGAACGCCTCAGCCATGCCTGCCAGCTGCTGCAACAACAAGAACAGCTGGAGCCTTATTTCAAGAATCTGACCGAGCTGTTGGCATCCAGCCTGGCGCAGGTGCAAGACACCGCCCATGCCTTGCGCAGCTACTTGCGCAAGACCGAACTTGACCCGGACCGACTGGCCGTGCTGGATGAACGCATGGGTTTGTGGTTGTCACTGGCACGGCGTTACAAGCGCAGCCCGCACGAACTGCCCGAACTCTTGACAAGTTGGCAGCTAGCCTTGAAGCAGCTTGATGCCAGTGCCGACTTGCAAGCCCTGCAAACCGCTGTTGACGCAGCCTGGCAGGCCTATGCACAAGAGGCCGGTGTGCTGACCCGTGCACGCCAACACAGCGCGCCCCAGCTGGCCCAGGCCATCACCCGCGCCATGCAGGGTCTGGGCATGCAGGGCGGGCAGTTTGAAGTGCAGCTGCAGCCAACGGCTCAGCCGCTGCAAAGCGGGCTCGAAGAGGTGACGTTTTTGGTGGCCGGCCACGCTGGCAGCACGCCACGCGCAGTCAACAAGGTCGCCTCGGGTGGCGAGCTGTCGCGCATTGCCCTGGCCATTGCAGTCACCACCAGCCAGCTGGGCACGGCGCAGACACTGATTTTTGACGAGGTCGATGCCGGTGTCGGCGGCGCCGTGGCCGAAACCGTGGGCTTGCTGATGAAACAACTGGGCCAGGATCGCCAGGTGCTGGCTGTCACCCACCTGCCACAGGTGGCCGCCTGCGCCGACCACCACCTGGTGGTGCGCAAACAGCTCCAGGACGGTGTCACGCTGAGCTCGGTCACCAGCGTCGACCATGAGGCACGGGTCGCCGAGCTGGCCCGCATGCTGGGTGGTGAGCGCCTGTTGAACAGCACGCTGGCCCATGCACGCGAAATGCTGCAAAGCCAGGAAAGCTGAATCAACATGGCCTTGCCCTATAAAAAAATGCACCTGGCCCTGCTCACGGGCATGTCCGGCTCGGGCAAATCAGTGGCGCTCAGGGCCCTTGAAGACCTGGGTTTTTACTGCGTCGACAATTTGCCACCCGAGCTGTTATTGCCCCTGATCAAGCTGGAGCGGGCCAATGAAGCCGGCCAGTTGGCGATTGCCATGGACGTGCGCAGCGCGGCATCCCTGCCACAGGTGCCAGATCAGCTGGCGCAGCTCAAAGCCAAGGGTTTGCAAGTGGACTGCCTGTTTCTGGACGCCAGCACCGAGACGCTGATGCGCCGGTTCTCGGAAACGCGGCGGCGCCACCCCTTGTCAAAAACCGACACACCGGACCACAGCCACGACGAACACCGGGCGCTGGCCGAAGCCATTGATCTGGAACGTGAACTGCTCAGTGAGTTGCGCGCCCAGGCCCATGTGATCGACTCCAGCATCCTTCGCCCGACCCAGTTGCAGGCTTATGTCAAATCCTTCATCAACGCGCCAGATGAGCAACTGACCCTGGTGTTCGAGTCTTTTGCATTCAAGCGCGGCGTGCCCAATGATGCAGATTTTGTCTTTGATGTGCGCATGCTGCCCAACCCGCACTATGAACCTGGCCTGCGCGACCTCACCGGCTGCGACCGCCCGGTGATCGACTTTTTACAACAACAAGCCGACGTAAGAAAAATGCTCGACCATATCCACGGTTTTCTGAACCACTGGCTTGACGCCATGGTCAGCAACCACCGCAGTTATGTGACGGTGGCCATCGGTTGCACCGGCGGCCAGCACCGCTCGGTCTATCTGGTGGAGCAGTTGAGCGCCTTGTTTGCGCCGCGTTGGGTCACCCTCAAGCGGCACCGTGAACTGTCCTGATCAGTTGGGGTCAGAGCACGTCGCCGCGCGAGTGGTCTGACCCGCAAGGTTTCAGCAACTTCTTGATAGGCGCTGGCAAGCCCAAACGGGCCAGTTGCGCCGCATCCACCCATTGCCCGTCCAGTGCCAACGCCGGGCGTCCGGGTACCGCGAGCAACACCGGGTGCAAGTACAGGTCCTTGTGTGTCAGCACATGTTTGAATGATGGCAAGTCCCGCAGTGCCTCTGCGCCCTGCTGGTCAACCGCAGCCAGCAGAGCCTGCCTTTCCTGAAACAGCGGCAGGCAATACAAACCAGCCCAGACGCCGGGGGTGGGCCGCTGGCTTAGCCAGACCGCACCGTCGTCAGACACCAGCCACAGCAGCCAGATCGACTCGGCACTGCGTTTGAGCTTGCGGGTTTTGACCGGGAACGCTTGAACTGCGTTCATCGAATAGGCAACACAGCGCTCAGCCAGGGGACAAGCCCGACACGCCGGTTTTTTGGTGCTGCACAGTGTGGCGCCGAGGTCCATCATGCCCTGGGTATAGCGCGCCATGTTGTGCAATAAATTGTCCTGCGGCAACAGCGCTGTGGCCTGGTCCCACAAGCGGCGCTCGCTCGAAGCCAGCGCCAAGTCGTCGGCAAACCCCAGATAACGGGTCAACACCCGCTTGACATTGCCATCCAAAATGGCCACCCGCTCACCAAAACACAGCGCGGCAATGGCGGCCGCCGTAGATCTCCCAATGCCTGGCAAAGTTTGCAGTTGGTAGGCTGACAGCGGAAACTTGCCGCCATGCAGGCGCACCACATCCTGGGCGCAGCGGTGCAGATTGCGGGCGCGGCTGTAATAGCCCAAACCCGCCCACAGGTGCAGCACATCGTCCAGCGGTGCTTGCGCCAGCGCCTGCACATCGGCAAAGCGGTCCAAAAACCGCGCAAAGTAGGCTTGCACCGTAATCACCTGCGTTTGTTGCAGCATGATCTCGGAGAGCCAGACCCGGTAAGGATCACGCGTGTTTTGCCAGGGCAGATCATTGCGCCCCGAGTGCGCCTGCCAGCGCACCACGGCGGTGGCCAAAAAGTTGTCCATCAAAAAAATCTCACGACTTGGGCGTCAAGGTTTTTGGCAAGTCGCGCAATAAAAGCTGGAGCGCTGGCCCTGCTTGATCAGGCGCACCGGGCTGGCGCATACATGACAGGGCAAACCGGCGCGGCCATAGACCATGGTCTGCAGCTGGAAATAGCCCGCCTGGCCACTGGCGCTGGAGAAATCGCGCAGCGTGCTGCCGCCCAGCGCCACAGCCTGACCCAGAACCTTCACGATGGCTGCATGAAGTCGCGCGGCGCGCGGTCGGCTCAACCGGGCAGCAGACACCGTGGGCCGGATGCCCGCTTGGAACAAAGCCTCGGAGGCATAAATATTGCCCACCCCCACCACCGCTTCGCCCGCCAGCAACACCGACTTGATGGCCGTCTGATGGCGCTTGAGCTGGGCCTGAAACGCAGCCAGCTCAAACGCATCCGACAAGGGCTCGGGCCCCAGCCGCCCCAGCAGCTTGTGCGCCACCGGGTCCGTCAGGCTGTCGGCATACACCACAGCGCCAAAGCGGCGCGGGTCATGCAAGCGCAGGGTGCCTTGCGTGGTGACCAGATCAAAATGGTCATGCACACCCGCAGCTGGCAGCTCTGGCGCAAAGCGCAGACTGCCCGACATGCCCAGATGCAGCAGCAAAACGCCCTGATCGAAGCGCAGCAGCAAATACTTGCCACGTCGCCCCACCGAGCGCACACACCGGCCCAGCAACTGCGCCGGCACACAGCCCAGCGGCCAGCGCAGGGGTTTGCCAAGCCGCACCGCCTGCACGGTGGCGTTTTCTATGGCGCTGGCAAAACTGCGCCGGGTCACTTCTACTTCGGGTAATTCAGGCATGGCCTTCTTCATATTTGACAGACATGAATTATTATGACCATATGCGTCCATCCCTCTTGTTCACCCTGCTGACCGCCTGCTGCATCACCACCCATGCGCAAACCGTAGCCCCGCCAGAGGCTGCGGCTGCGGCCAAGAGTTCGGCGCTTGACGGCGCGCTCTTTTACCAATTGCTGCTGGGCGAACTCAACGCGCAGGCGCAGGAGCCCGCTGCGGCTTTTTCACTGCTGCTGGATGCCGCTCGTAAAACCGGTGACGAAGCCCTTTTCAGGCGTACGGTGCAAATTGCCTTGCGTGCGCGCTCGGGCGATTCAGCACTTCAGGCAGCCAAAGCCTGGCAAGAGGCCCTGCCCGCCTCACAGGAAGCAAACCGTTTTGTTTTGCAAATTTTGCTGAACCTGAACCGTCTGGCTCAAACCCAGGAGCCGCTCAGGCGCTTGCTGGCGCTCACGCCTGCGCAGCAGCGCGCTGACTCGATCTGGGCCATTCCAAGTCTTTATGAGCGCGCCAGTGACAAGCAGCTCGCGGCAACAGTGGTTCTAAAAGCCCTGTCGCCCCTGTTCAGCGACCCCAAGTTGGGCGCCACAGCCTGGGCCGCTATGGGACGCCTGTGGATGGCTGCAGGCAATACGGCTGCCGCCTTGAGCGCCGCCGAAAAAGCGCAAACTTTTGCGACCCACCAGGAGCACCCGGCCTGGTTGGCCCTGAGCCTGATGCGAGCCGAAGTGGCCCAAGCCGAAAGCCTGGTCAAAAATTACCTGGCCAACAGCCCCAGCACAGAGTTCCGCATGGCTTACGCGCAAACACTGCTGCTGGCCAAGCGCCATGTCGAAGCCCTCAAAGAGCTGCAAAACATAAATCAACAGCAGCCGGACCATGCTCCTGCCACACTGTTGCAAGGCGCGCTCAATCTGGAAATAGGCCAGTTGGACGCCGCGCAGGCCAATTTCTTGCGCTACCTGGAACTGATAAAGACCCAAACCTCAGCGCAAACCAGCGTGCCGGCACCCCGTGGCATCTCCCAGGCTTACCTCTCGCTGGCGCAGATTGCGCTGTTACGCAAAGACCTGGCGCAGGCCCAGGACTGGTTGCAACGCGTGGATCACCCTGACGACCTTTTATCTGCACAGCTCAGGCGCGCCGGGCTGATGGCACAACAAGGCCAGCTTGAAGCAGCGCTGACGCTGATCCACCGCCTGCCGCAGCGGACAGCTGCAGATGCACGCCTCAAACGCAGCGCAGAAGTCCAAATCTTGCGCGACCAAAAGCTATTTACCCGGGCCCGCAACGTGCTGGAAACCGCCCTGGCCGACAACCCAGAAGATACCGAAGCAGTCTATGAGTTGGCCATGCTGGCAGAAAAAATGGACGATCTGGCTGACATGGAACGACTTCTACGCCAATTGATGGTGGCCAAACCGGACGACCCGCAAGCCTATAACGCCCTGGGATATTCGCTGGCAGACCGCGACATGCGCCTGCCCGAAGCCCGGCAACTGATTGAGAAAGCGCTGACACTCGCGCCCAATGACCCCTTTATTGTGGACAGTCTGGCCTGGGTGGCTTTTCGGATGGGGCAAAGCGACGAGGCCTTGCGTTTGCTGCGCCAGGCCTTCGGGCAAAAGCCTGATGCCGAAATAGCCGCCCATCTGGGCGAAGTGCTGTGGGTCACCGGGCAATCCGATGAGGCCAGAAAAATCTGGCGTGAAGGCCTTGAAATCAACCCCGATAACGAGACTCTCAAGGCGACATTGCAACGTTTGCGTGTGGCGCTGTGAACAGGCACCTTGCCTCATGGCTGGCGGGCTTGTGCTTGCTGCTTACCCTGGCCGGCTGTGCTGTACCAAGCCGCACCACTGACGAAGCGGCCGCCAAGTCAGCCAACTGGAGTGGTCGCATGTCAGTGCGGGTGGAGGCCAGCCCATCGCTGGGTGCGCAGGCATTTGCCTCCACTTTTGAACTCCAGGGTGGGCCCAGCCAGGGGCAATTGCACTTTTACACCCCCCTGGGCAGCACCGCAGCGGCCATTGACTGGACCCCCCAACAGGCACGATTGCAATCAGGCACAGAAACGCAATACTTCAAAAACATCGCAGAGTTGATCGAACGCGTGCTCGGCACCCCGGTGCCAGTGGCTGCATTATTTGCCTGGCTGGCGGGCGACCAGGTGAGCCTGGATGGTTGGCAGGTAGACCAGTCGCAATTTGACAATGGCAAAATCACGGCCCGGCGCGTCAGCCCTTCGCCGGGTGCAGAAATTCGCGTCGTCCTTGAACCCTGAATGCTTGATGAAATCCTTGTTTGACATCCCGGCTCCCGCCAAGCTCAACCTGTTTTTACACATTATTGGCCGCCGTGCCGACGGTTACCACCTGCTGGAATCGGTGTTCATGTTGATCGACTGGTGCGACACCCTGCATTTTGAGTTGCGCCCGGACGGCGCCATCAGCCGCGAAGACCTGACCACAGCCTTGCCTGCCGACGACCTGATCGTTCGCGCCGCACGCGCGTTGCAGCACTTGAGCGGCACCCCCCAAGGCGCCCACATCAGCATTGCCAAATCCATCCCGGAGCAGGCAGGCCTCGGTGGTGGTTCGTCGGACGCGGCATCGACCCTGCTGGCACTCAACCGCTTGTGGGGGCTCAAGTTGAGCCTGGCACAGCTGCAGCAAATTGGCCTGCGACTGGGTGCGGATGTGCCCTTCTTTTTGAGTGGAAATAACGCCTGGGTGAGTGGTATCGGCGAACACATGACAGCCGTCACGCTGGATGCCGCCCGGTTCCTGGTCGTCAAGCCCGCAGATGGCTTGCAAACCCAGAGAATTTTTTCACATCCGGACTTAAAAAGGGACAGCAAATTGGCTACAATATCGGACTTCGCTGCAGACGCATTTGGCTTTGGCCACAACGACCTGCAGCCTGTTGCTCAGTCACTTTGTCCCGCTGTCACACAGGCACTTTCATGGTGCCACAGCCAAGGATTGAATGCCAGAATGACAGGCTCCGGAAGTGCAGTGTTTGCAAGAATTGCGGAAGACTTTGAAGCAGGTAGTTCTACTGCTTTTCAAAGCAGACCATGCCGCAATCTGGCAGCTCACCCTCTTCGAGGATGGGCGGTTTAGCAAGAGTTATCGGTTGTTCATGTTTCATGAGCAACCCGCGTAGGGGAGTCGCCAAGCTGGTTAAGGCACTGGATTTTGATTCCAGCATGCGAAGGTTCGAATCCTTCCTCCCCTGCCAAATTTTCATACGTGTCCACTTGGGACACGCAACTGCCACAGCGATTCATAATTTGGGATCTCCATGCACGCCGAACAAACCCCTGATTTCATGGTTTTCACAGGCAATGCCAATCCCATACTGGCCAATGACATTGCGCACTACCTCCATATTGGCTTGGGTAATGCCGAAGTAGGCCGATTTTCCGATGGTGAAGTCACCGTCGAGATCAAGCAAAACGTGCGTGCACGCGACGTATTTGTAGTGCAAAGCACCTGCGCCCCCACCAATGAAAATCTGATGGAACTGCTGATCATGGTGGACGCGCTCAAACGTGCCTCCGCCGAACGCATCAGCGCCGTGATTCCCTATTTTGGTTATGCCCGTCAAGACCGTCGCCCGCGCTCCAGCCGTGTGCCGATTTCGGCCAAGGTGGTTGCCAACATGTTGCAAGCTGTGGGCGTGGCCCGCGTTTTGACCATGGACCTGCACGCTGACCAGATCCAGGGATTTTTTGACATTCCCGTTGACAACATTTATGCCTCGCCCGTCTTGCTCGGCGACCTGCGGCAAAAAAATTACGACGACCTGATCGTGGTTTCGCCTGATGTGGGTGGCGTGGTGCGTGCCCGTGCGCTGGCCAAGCAACTCAACTGCGACCTGGCCATCATCGACAAGCGCCGCCCCAAGGCCAATGTCAGCGAAGTGATGCACGTGATCGGCGAAATCGATGGCCGCAACTGCGTCATCATGGACGACATGATCGACACCGCCGGCACCCTGGTCAAGGCAGCCGAAGTGCTGAAAGAGCGCGGCGCCAAAAAAGTCTACGCCTATTGCACCCACCCCATTTTTTCCGGCCCGGCCATTGAGCGCATCACCACTGGTGCGGCCCTTGATGAGGTCGTTGTCACCGACACCATCCCGCTCTCGGCCGCCGCCCTGGCCTGCCCAAAAATTCGACAGCTCAGTGTGGCGCCGCTCATCGGCGAGACCATTCAACGCATCGCTGCAGGCAAGTCGGTGATGAGTTTTTTTTCTGATCAGGAAAACCTTTTCTGATCGGATTTCAAGTCGCCGGTGCCGCCGTCAAAGGTGCCCGGCTTTTTTAATCAGGGTACCGCTGGTCGCGGTGGGCCCTTCCAGGAGTTGTTATGAAATTTACCGCTTTTGAGCGTTCCAAGCAGGGCACGGGTGCGAGCCGCCGTCTCCGCATCGCCGGTCGCACGCCCGGCATTGTTTATGGTGGCCCAACGCCCCCCCAATCGATCGAAATCGATCACAACGCCTTGTGGCATGCGCTCAAAAAAGAAGCCTTCCACTCCAGCGTCCTGACCATGGAGATTGGCGACACCAGCAGCCCGGTGCTGGTGCGCGACGTGCAAGCTCACCCCTTCAAACAGCTTATTTTGCACGTGGACTTCCAGCGCGTTGACGCCTCGACCAAGCTGCACATGAAAGTGCCGTTGCACTTCCATGGTGACGAAAATTCACCTGCCATCAAGTCCGAGGGTTGTATTGCCAACCACGTGATCAGCGAAATTGACGTGCTGTGCCTGCCAGCCGACCTGCCAGAGTTCATCAAGGTGGACTTGAGCGGCCTGAAAAAGGGCTCGTCTCTGCACCTCTCCGAAATCACCTTGCCCAAGGGTGTGACGGCTGTCAAGCGCGGCAGTGACAAAAACCCGGTTCTAGTTTCGGTGGTGGCCGTGGCCGGTGCCGAAGTTGTCGCTGCACCAGTTGCAGACGCTGCTGCCAAACCGGCAGCCAAGCCAGCTGCAAAAAGCAAGAAATAAGCCCTTCGGTGCTGATCAAAAGGGTTCACCTCGGTGAGCCCTTTTTTTTGCCTGCAAGCGATTGGAATCTTTGGATAATCAGCACATGATCAGACTTTTTGTAGGACTCGGCAACCCCGGACCAGAGTATGAATACACCCGACACAACGCCGGCTTCTGGTGGCTGGATGCGCTGGCGCGCGAACTCAAGGTGACTTTGACGGCTGATAAAAGTTACCACGGTCTGGTCGCGCGCACCAGCATCCAGGGCCAGTCGGTCTGGCTGCTGGCGCCGCAAACTTTCATGAACGCGAGCGGCAAATCAGTGGCTGCACTGGCCAACTTTTTCAAGATACCGCCGCAGGACATTTTGGTCGCCCATGACGACCTTGACATTGTGCCCGGTGAAGCCAAACTCAAACTGGGCGGCAGCCATGCGGGCCACAATGGTCTGCGTGACATTCACGCCCAATTGGGCACAGACCAGTATTGGCGCTTGCGCCTGGGCATCGGCCACCCGGGCAACAGGGACGAGGTGCTGCACTGGGTGCTCAAGAAACCCGTGCTGGACCACCGCATTGCCATTGACCAGGCCATTGACCGCGCCCTCAAGGCCTTGCCGCAATTGTTATCGGGTGACACAGAACAAGCCACACGCCTGATACACACAAGCAAACCACCGCGTCCTGCCAAACTTAAGCCGGCGCCAGGTCCGGCATCGCCTCCTGCAGCAAGCGATACGTGATAACCTTGCGCCGCGCATCATCTGGTTTGGTGCAGGGGGGTCATCAAAAATGCAATCTCTTGGCAAACAATTCCTGTTCGTGATCGCCGGGCTCACTTTGGTACCGGGCAGTCAGGCCCAAACCATTTACCGCTGCGGTAATGCTTACAGCCAAACGCCTTGTCCAGACGGCACCCTCCTGAATCTGAATGACCGGCGCGAACCCGATCAAAAGAAACAAACCGATGCGGCAGCAGACCAGGCAGCCAGGCTCGCGCGGAACATGGAGCAGACGCGAATCGCAGAAGAAAAGCGCTTGCTGGCTGGGCTGCAGGCCGGTCAGCTTGACACATCAGATAAGGCGGCGGCGCCTACAAGCAGTACTGCCACTGGTGCTTTGAAACCAAAGAAGGCAAAGGCAAAACCCAAACGAAAGAAAGCAAAATCTTAGCCGCCAAGCCCTCAGGCCACGTGTGTTGACGCGCTTTGCGCTTGCAGACGGCGGTATTTTTGCCAAAGACTCTCGTTGTTCTCAACAAACTCCGGGTTGACCGGAATGCAGTTCACCGGGCATACCTGCACACATTGCGGCTCATCAAAATGACCCACGCATTCGGTGCATTTGCCTGGGTCGATCTCATAGATCTCCTGCCCCATGGTGATGGCCTCGTTAGGGCACTCGGGCTCGCACACATCACAGTTGATGCATTCATCGGTAATCAACAGGGCCATACGCGCAATCAGTCAAAGGTAGGAAAGCGCTGATTTTAAAAGCCGGGCTTATTCCGTGGCGTCAACATTGTCTTGTTCGGCCGCCTTGACGATCATCACCGGCACGCCGGCGGCGTGCAGCACTTCATTGGACACCGAACCCAGCAGCGCGCTGCGCAAGGCACTGGTGCCACTGGCGCCCATCACCACCAGATCACAACCGTAGTTCTCCAGGATGTCCACCAGGGTGTGCGCCGGGTCCCCAGACGCCACTTCGGTCTCGTACGCCAGGCCAGCGGCATCGAGCAGCGCCTGCGCGGCCTGCAAGGTGTTGGCCCCGGCCGCGGCGCTGACCTGCTCGATCACTTGCGGGTCGTGCGCCACCATCAATTCATACAGGCTGGCGGGTTCCTGCACGTTGGCCAGCACCACACTGGTGTTCAGGCCATCGGCCGCCATGCGAATGGCAAAGCGCACCGCTTCCAGGGCCAGGGGGGAGCCATCAAAAGGCAAAAGGATCTTCATGTTTTCTCCAAAAATTCAAGGGGTTCCAGCACCGAGGCTGCGCACTTTTTCGAGCAAGCGTTGATTCACACCGGGCGAGACGAATTTATCTACCTCCCCCCCCAGCGTGGCGATTTCACGCACGAAGGTGCTCGAAATAAACTGGTACTTGTCGCCTGGGGTCAAAAAAACGGTTTCCACCTCGGGCATCAGGCTGCGGTTCATGCCCGCCAGCTGAAATTCATAATCAAAATCGGTCACGGCGCGCAGGCCGCGCACCATCGCCCTGGCGCCGCGTGCCATCACAAAGTCGCGCATCAAACCGGCAAAACTTTCCACCCGAACACCGGGGTAATCCTTGACCGCTTCACGCGTCATGGCCATGCGTTCCTCCAGTGAAAACATGGCCTTCTTGTGGTGCCCTGCCGCCACCGCCACGATCACGTGGCTGAACAACTGCGCGGCACGACGCACCACGTCCTCGTGGCCCAGAGTGATCGGGTCAAAGGTGCCCGGATAAACAGCGATCAGGTCATTGGCCATGGCAAAAAGTTGTGTTCAGTGAATGTTTGGCCATTATCAGCCCGCAGTTACGGCCACGGCGTCGATGCGCCTGAGCAAATGCGCATGCACCATGCCGGCCTTGAGGTGGCGGTGCAGCTGCAATCCAAGCGCCTGCAATGCACCCTCGGGCCAGCGTTTGGGGGCCTCCAGGTACAGGAACCCGGCAGTTGCCAGTGCCGGCGCAGCCGCCTGCACAGCGGCCTCGAACAATGGGGAATCAAACGGCGGGTCCAGAAAAATCAGTTCCAGGCTACCCGCAGGCGCATGACGCAACGCAGCCACCGCGTCGCCCCGCACCACCTGCACCACATCCGCTTTCAACTGGCCTTGCACCCGTTTGAGTTGCGCCACCAGCGCAGCATCCTGCTCGACCAGCAGCACCTGCGCAGCGCCGCGTGAGGCAGCCTCAAAGCCCAACGCCCCGGTGCCGGCAAAAGCATCCAGGCAGCGCCAGCCGCTCAGGTCCTGTCCTAACCAGTTGAACAGGGTTTCGCGCACGCGGTCCGGCGTGGGTCGCAAACCGGGTTTATCTGCCACCTGCAGTTTCGTGCGCTTGTACTGGCCACCGATGATGCGGATTTCATGGCTTTGCACGGCACGCGGACGGGGTGGGCGGGGTGGGCGGCTTTTGGTTTCAGGGGGAGCGCGTTTCATGCCTGCATCTTACCTGCGGAAACCCTTCTCGAACCCTGACCAGGAGCCTGGGTGGCAGAGCGTTCTGCGCAGGCAAAGGAGGCGCCCGCAGGGCGGGGGACACGCAGCAGAACGCTCTGCCACTCAGGCTCCTAGCGGACGCTCGCTGACCCACCCAGCACCACCGTCACCATCTTTTCGGGCTGCAGCTTACGCTGGAATGCCGACCGGATGTCGGCCACGGTGATGGCTTGCACGCGCTGGGTCCAGCTGTCCAGGTAGTCGAGTGGCAGCTTGTTCCAGGCGATGTTGGCCACGTTGTCGAGCAGCTTGCGGTTGCTGTCCAGGCGCAGCGCGAAGCCGCCGATCAGGTTGTCTTGGGCGGCCTGCAACTCGGCTGCGGTTGGGCCATCGGCCACAAAGCGGGCCAGCACCTCACGCGACACCTGCAAGGCCTGGTCGGCCTGGTCGGGGCGCGTTTGCAGGCCAACGGTGAAGGCACCCGCATGCAAGCCGGGTGCAAAGTAGCTGTAAACGCTGTAACTCAAACCGCGCTTTTCCCGCACCTCATGGGTCAGGCGCGAGACGAAGCCCCCGCCGCCCAGAATGTAGTTGCCCACCAGCATGGCAAAAAAATCGGGGTCACTGCGTTTGTAACCCGGCTGACCCAGCAGCACATGGGCTTGCGCCGAGTCAAACGCAACACGCTGTTCGCTGGCTTGCGTCAAGGGCGGCACGTCAGCCACGGCAGGCAGCGCCGCACAGGCTGGCGTTGCTGTGTTGCCGGGGCCGGCGAGCCGCTCAAGCAGCCCGGTGACCAGCGCGTCCGCCTGGGCTCGTGTCAGCGCCCCCACCAGCGACACTGTGGCGCGGCAAGCCTGGATCGACTGGCGGTAAAGCGCCGCCATGTGCGCCGCCTCGATCCGCTTGAGGGAAACCTCGGTGGTGTCAAAACCATAAGGATGGTCGCCAAACACGGCTTGACCAAAGGCGCGCTGGGCCAGGGTGGCCGGGCGGGTATTGGCCTCCTTGATGGCGGCGATCATGGATTCGCGCTCGCGCTGCCAGATGTCTGCCGGAAACGCCGGCGCGGCCAATTGCCGCGCCGCCAGTTCCACCGATTTGGCCAGCAGGTCGGGGTAGGTGAGCGTGCGCAGCGCAAAACTCATGCGGTCGGCGCTGGCGTGACCGCCAAAACTGGCACCCAGGTCAGCCCAGGCCTCACCGAGTGCGTTTTCGTCCAGCGCAGGCTCAGCCCGCGCTGGATTGGCCAGCACCCCCATGCCGCTCAGACTGGCGGTAACACTGGACAGCCCGGCTTGCTGCGCCGGGTCGCGGCGGCTGCCGGCGTCAAAGTCAAGCTGCACGTCCAGCATGGGAATGGCATGGCTTTGCACCAAAAACACCCGGGCGCCACTGGGCTGGGTCCAGTGCTCGATGGCAATGCCAGCCATGGCGGCAGGCAGACACAGGAAACTGACCAAGGCGGCAAAGACCGCTTGATGACTTATTTTTTTGAACATGGTGATGACAAGGATTGGGAATGGTTTCAATGCCTGCTGCCCGCCTGGGCGGTGCGTGGCTTGCCGGTTTTATTCAAGGGCTGCGGCAACAGTTCGGCCACCGTCAACTGGTCGTCGCCAAAGTATTTGGCGGCCACCGCCCTGACCTGCTCGACCGTCACCCCGCGCAGGCGCTCGATCAAACGCTCATGGGCATCCAGCGGCTGGCCCTGCACCCAGCTGGTGCCCAGCTCACGCGCCTGGTTGAAAACCGAATCGAGTTTGTACACCGCGCTGGCCACCCACTGGGTCTTGACCCGGGCCAGCTCAGACTCAGACACACCATCAAGGGCAATACGCGTCACCTGGGCGCGCAGGGCAGCCTCCAGCTGCGCGGCAGTTTTGCCCTGGGCAGGCACCCCTGACAGCACAAACAACTGCGGGCCGCGCCCCCATAAGCCGTTGTAGGCGCCAGCGCTGTCGGCCACACGATCCGGGCCCTGGGTCAGGGCGCGCTCCAGCCGGGCACCGCTGTAGCCATCCAGCACGGCGGACAACACGGTCAGGGCCAGCGCGTCACTTTCATCCTGGCCACCCTCAAACGACTGAAAGGTGGGCACCTTGAAAGCCAGCGTCACCATGGCTTGCTCGGCCGGGGCTTTGAAAGCAATGCGCTTGAGGCCGGTTTGTGCGGGCTCGATGCGCGGTTTACGCTCGGGCACCGCCCGCGCAGGAATGTTGCCATAGTACTTTTCAGCCAGACGGCGTACCTCGGCCACGTCCACATCACCGGCCACCACCACGGCGGCGTTGGCCGGCACATACCAGCGTTGGTAATAACTGCGGGCGTCTGCGGGCGTGAGCGATTCGAGGTCACTCATCCAGCCCACAATGGGCCGACGGTAAGGCGACGCCACAAACACAGCGGCGTTCAGGGCTTCGTGCATCAATGCCCGCGGGTTGTCGTCGGTGCGCATGCGGCGCTCTTCCTTGACCACTTCGAGCTCTTTTTTAAACTCCTCGTCGGGCCACTGGTTGTTGGCAAAACGGTCGGCTTCCAAAGCCATCACATCGGCCAGCCGGTTGGAAGGAATTTGCTGGTAGTAGCCGGTGTAGTCCAGACTGGTAAACGCGTTATCGCGCCCGCCCAAAGCCGCTACCCGGCGCGAAAACTCACCCACCGGCACGGTCGGTGTGCCCTTGAACAGCATGTGCTCCAGCACGTGGGCCACACCCGAGCTGCCATCCACTTCATCCATCGAGCCGGCCCGCAGCCACAGCATGTGCACCGCCGTGGGCGCACGCCGGTCGGGTTTGACGATCAGGCTCATGCCATTGGCAAGTGTGAACTGCTGCGCCTGGACGGCGGCCGGTGCCAGTGCCGTTGAGCCCTGGGCACTGGCTGTTGACAAGGTGGCCCAGGTCAGCAAGGCAGCGCCCAAACGGGTCAAGTTTCGGGAGTTCAAAGTAGGTGTCTTGTGTTTCATAGAATGCAGTGATACCACGAACCCAAAAAATGTTCAGTTTTTTCAGAAAAAAGCCCCCTGCCCCGCCACCTGCCTCCGAGCCGTCACCCGTGGACGCGCTGAGCCTGCCTGAGCCTGCCCACGTTGCATCACCACCGGTGTTGGCACCTGCGCCGGCACCTGCGCCCGCCCCTGAGCGCAAGTCCTGGATCGACAAGCTCAAGGCGGGTTTGCGTAAAACCGGCAGCAGCATTGCCACGGTGTTCACCGGCACCCAGATTGACGATGCGCTGTATGAGGACCTGGAGGCCGCCCTGCTGATGGCCGACACCGGGGTCAAGGCCACCGAGCATCTGCTGCAAGACCTGAAACGCCGCGTCAAGGACAGCAAAGCCACCGACCCGTCGGCCGTGAAGGCACTGCTGATCGAGTCGCTCACCGAGCTGCTGAAGCCGTTGCAACAATCGCTGGTGATCGGCCGCTTCAAACCCACGGTGATCATGGTCGCCGGGGTCAACGGCGCTGGCAAAACCACTTCTATTGGCAAACTCACGCGGCATCTGGCCGTCAACAACGCCAGCGTGCTGCTGGCCGCTGCCGACACCTTTCGGGCGGCGGCGCGCGAGCAATTGGGCGTCTGGGCTGACCGCACCTCGGTGGACATCATCAGCCAGGAAGGCGGCGACCCGGCGGCCGTGGCCTTTGATGCGGTCAGTGCCGGCAAGGCCCGTGGCCGTGACGTGGTGCTGGTCGACACCGCCGGACGCCTGCCCACCCAGTTGCACCTGATGCAGGAGTTGGTCAAGATCAAGCGCGTGATTCAAAAAGCTGGTCCGGCGCTGGACAACCCGGACGCCGCTGCCAGCACGGCGGCAGAGCGCGCTCTGGCCACCCCGCCCCACGAGGTATTGCTGGTGATTGACGGCAACACCGGCCAAAACGCCCTGTCGCAGGTGAAAGCCTTTGATGACGCCCTGGGCCTGACCGGCCTGATCGTGACCAAGCTCGACGGCACGGCCAAAGGTGGTGTGCTGGCAGCCATTGCGCGCGAACGCCCCATTCCCGTTTATTTCATCGGTGTCGGCGAAAAACTGGAAGACCTTGAAACTTTCAGTGCCCGTGAATTTGCCCAGGCACTGCTGTCCTGACCAACCCCTGCACACCCACCCAAGCGCATCCGCATGACCATACTGCTGCCCCATATTCAGATCGAGACCGCCCCCCAACCCAGCGCCGCCGTGATCTGGCTGCATGGTTTGGGCGCTGACGGCAATGACTTTGCCGGTCTGGTGCCCGAGCTTGACCTCTCCGGCTGCCCCGCCATCCGTTTCATCTTTCCGCATGCGCCGGCCATTCCCGTCACCGTCAATGGTGGCTATGTGATGCCGGCTTGGTACGACATTTTTGGCGCCGATCTGGTCAGTCGCCAGGACGCGGTTGGCATTCGCGCATCGGAGCAAGCGGTTACGGCGCTGATCGAGCGAGAAATTGCCCGCGGCATTCCGGCCAGTCGCATTGTGCTGGCGGGCTTTTCTCAAGGCTGCGCCATCGCCTTGCACACCGGGCTGCGCTTTCCCCAGACTCTGGCCGGCATCATGGCCTTGTCAGGCTACCTGCCGCTGGCTGAGCACTTTGCCACTGAACGCGCCCCAGCCAATGCCCATACCCCCATCTTCATGGCGCACGGCAACCAGGACCCGGTGGTGATCCCTGAGCGCGGTGAAGCCAGTCGCGACCTGCTCGTCAAAATGGGGTACCCGGTGCAGTGGCACAGCTACCCCATGCCGCACAGCCTGCACCCGCGCGAAGTGGCCGACATTGCCGTTTTTCTGAAGAAGGTTCTGGCCCCTGCCGTGGCCTGAAAACAACCGCCGCCTGCCGGTTTCGACAAGTTCAACAAGCAGGACTTGAAAAAAGTGAAAATAGCGCTTGTTTTGCTGAAATGCGACTGCCCCTGCAGCAACCCTTAACCTAAGCTTTCAAAAACTTTATGGCAACCGAAAAAACAAAAACCATCAAGGAATTTGTCTTTGAGTGGGAGGGCAAGGACCGCAACGGCAAACAGGTGCGGGGGGAAACCCGAGCCGCAGGCGAAAACCAGGTGCAGTCGTCCCTGCGGCGCCAGGGCATCATGCCGCTCAAGATCAAAAAACGGCGCATGAGCGCGGGCAGGTCCATCAAGCCCAAGGACATGGCCATCTTTACCCGCCAGCTCGCCACCATGATGAAAGCCGGTGTGCCGCTGCTGCAGGCGTTTGACATTGTCGGCCGTGGCAACCCCAACCCGAGCGTGACCCGGCTGCTCAACGACATCCGCAATGATGTGGAGACGGGCACCTCTCTGAGCGTGGCCTTTCGCAAGTACCCGCTTTACTTTGACAACCTGTACTGCAACTTGGTTGAGGCTGGCGAGGCTGCCGGTATTTTGGACCAGTTGCTGGACCGGCTGGCGGTGTACATGGAAAAAACCGAGGCCATGAAATCCAAGATCAAATCCGCCCTGATGTACCCCATCTCGGTGCTGATCGTGGCCTTTGTGGTGACCGCAGTGATCATGATTTTTGTGGTGCCGGCGTTCAAGGAGGTGTTTTCCAACTTCGGCGCCGACCTGCCCGCACCCACACTGATGGTGATTGCCATCAGTGAGATTTTTGTGCAGTACTGGTGGCTTATTTTTGGCGGCATTGGCGGCGGTGTTTACTTCTTCATGCAGGCCTGGCGACGCAACAAGAAGATGCAGGTCATCATGGACCGCATCATGCTGAAGATGCCCATTTTTGGCGTGCTTGTCGAAAAATCATGTATTGCCCGCTGGACGCGAACCCTCTCCACCATGTTTGCGGCCGGCGTGCCGCTGGTCGAGGCGCTGGACTCGGTGGGCGGTGCGGCTGGCAACGCGGTCTATGAAATGGCCACGGTCAAAATTCAACAAGAGGTCTCCACCGGCACAGCACTCACGCAGGCCATGACCAACGTCAACCTGTTCCCGTCGATGGTGCTGCAAATGTGCGCCATCGGTGAAGAATCGGGTTCCATCGACCACATGCTGGGCAAGTCGGCCGACTTTTACGAGTCGGAAGTGGACGATATGGTGGCGGGTATCTCCAGCCTGATGGAGCCCATCATCATCGTGATTCTGGGCACCATCATTGGCGGCATTGTGGTCGCCATGTACCTGCCCATCTTCAAGCTTGGTCAAGTGGTCTGATGGGTACTGAAGGTTTGGATGCCAGCCTGCTGGGTATTTTGGGGCTGCTGATCGGCAGCTTTCTCAACGTCGTCATCTACCGCCTGCCGGTCATGCTCGAAGCCCAGTGGCAAGCCGAATGCGCCGAAATGCAGGGCAAAGCCCTGCCGGATAAGGCACCCTTCAGCCTGCTCGCACCACGCTCGCGCTGCCAAAGTTGCGGCCACCAGCTGGCCTGGTTTGAAAATATTCCTGTGCTGAGTTACCTGGTGCTGCGTGGCCGCTGCCGGCATTGCCAGGCTGGCATCAGCCTGCGTTATCCGCTGGTGGAACTCACCACCGGTCTGCTGTTTTTGTGGTGTGGCTGGCAATGGGGCGCCACCGCCACCGGCCTGGCCTGGTGCGGCTTTTGTGCGGCCCTGGTCGCCTTGACCTTGATTGACTGGGACACCACCCTGTTGCCCGACGACATCACCTTGCCGCTGCTGTGGGCGGGGCTGGCGCTGGCCGCCCTGCAACTGGGCAGCGTCAGCCTGCCCGATGCCTTTTGGGGCGCGGCGGCAGGCTACCTGTCGCTCTGGGGGGTGTACTGGGCTTTCAAGCTGGTCACCGGCAAGGAGGGCATGGGTTATGGCGACTTCAAACTCTTTGCTGCCCTGGGCGCCTGGTTTGGCTGGCAAGCGCTGATTCCCATCATCCTGATGGCCTCGGTCATTGGTGCAGTGGTCGGCATTGGCCTTAAATTTTCAAAAAATCTGCGCGAGGGCGGCTATGTGCCTTTTGGTCCGTTTTTGGCGGGCGCAGGCCTGACCGCCTTGCTGGTCGGACCCAACGCCATGCTCAAGGCCGTTGGGTTGTAACACGTGATTGCGCCGTTCCAGCTCGGACTGACGGGGGGCATTGGCAGCGGCAAAAGCACTGTGGCAACGCTGTTGGCCCAGCTGGGCGCTGCCATCATCGATGCCGACGCCATCGCCCGCCAGCTCACCACTCCCGCAGGTCTGGCCATGCCGGCCATTGCGCAGCAATTCGGCCCCGAATTCGTCACGACCCAAGGCGCCCTTGACCGCGACCGCATGCGTGCCCTGGCTTTTTCGGACCCCGACGCCAAACACAAGCTGGAAGCCATCATCCACCCATTGGTCGCTGAAGAAACGACGCGCCAGGCCCGCGCGGCCCAGGCGCGTGGTCACCCGTGCCTGGTGTTTGATGTGCCACTGCTGGTGGAGTCCGCGCGCTGGCGTAAACGGGTGGACCATGTGCTGGTGGTGGACTGCCTGGCAGAGACCCAGATCATGCGGGTCATGGCGCGCAACGGATTGACGCGTTCAGCGGTCGAGGCCATCATCGCCGCCCAGAGCAGTCGCCTGCGCCGCTTGCACGCGGCCGACAGCGTGATTTTTAATGACGAATTGACGCTTGAGGGCTTAAGCGCCGAAGTGGCCATGCTGGCGCCTCGCTTCAAGCTATCATTAGTGTCAGCTCATTGATCGATTGAACCCAAGCGTGATCCTTTACGAATACCCACTGCAAGAACGCATTCGCACTTATTTGCGACTGGAACATCTCTTCATGCACCTGCAACAGCTGTTGCCACGAGCGGATGCCATGGACCACCACTTTGCGCTGGCAACGTTGTTCGAAACGCTTGAGGTGAGCACGCGCGCCGACCTCAAAACAGATTTGCTCAAAGATCTGGACAAACAAAAACACGCGCTTGACAGCTACCGCGGCAACCCAGCCATTGCCGAAGCCGTGCTCGATGAAGTCATTGGGCATCTCGACCAGTGCTTTGAGGCACTGAACAGCCTGCCAGGCAAAATCGGGCAAGCTTTGACCGAAAACGACTGGCTGATGGCCATTCGCAGTCGCATTGTGATTCCCGGTGGCACCTGTGGGTTCGATTTGCCCGCATACCACGCGTGGCAACACAAGCCGCCTGCCGTTCGACAAGCCCAGCTGCTGCAATGGGCCGAAACCTTGAAACCCATGGCCGACGCGGTGAATCTGTTGCTGAAGTTGCTGCGCGACTCTGGTGCGCCACAAAAAGTGATCGTCAATAACGGGCAGTTGCAGCAAAGCCTGCCCCAAGGCCGCACTTTTTTGCTGCTGCGTCTGGCCCTGGATGAAAGCTTGGAACTGGTGCCTGAAATCAGCGGCAACCGGCTGATGGTGTCGGTGCGGCTGCTGCGCCAGGGTGACGACAACCGGCTGCAAGCCATCAGCGAAGATGTCAGCCTGGAACTGGCCTTGTGCGCATGAGCGGCCCTGTCAAGCCAGCCAACATCCCTGTAAAAATTGTGACCTGCCCGGGCTGTGGTGGGGTCAGCGTTTACGCTGCCAGCAACCCTTACCGGCCGTTTTGCAGCGAACGCTGCAAACAAATCGACCTGGGCGCCTGGGCCAGCGAGCAATTTGCCGTACCGGCTGCGGCACCACCGGAAGATTTCGCGCCGGAATAAAGTTTGTTCGCGCTTTAACCGGCGTGGTAACGGGCAGGGGCAGCCGCTGTGCGGGTAGCACTGTCAGATCATCGTGCGGCCTGCAGTGAACCTGCTTTGTCCCGCTCTTCAGCCAGCCACTGCAGTACCGGCACCGTGCCGGGCAACACGGGGCTCACCGATACCGGCAGGCGCTGCCAGGCAAACGACTGGGCCTCGCGCATCTGCAACTCGCCCGTCCAATGCCAGACCTTGCAAAAATGCAAACGAACCAGCGCATGCGGGTAGTCCACCAACTCCTGACGCCAGGGTTCAATCTGCTCAATGTGAAGGCCGAGCTCTTCGTGCAGTTCACGTTGCAGCGCCTGTTGCACCGACTCTCCCGGCTCAAATTTGCCACCGGGAAACTCCCAGTAACCGGCGTAGACCTTGTCAGCGGGGCGCGAGGTCAGCAAGAAGTCGCCGTCTGGCCGGATCAACACCCCCACTGCCACGTCGACCACGGCGCGGTCTGCACCACCAACCCGCGGCAGCGCACCATCGGCCACCAGCGCTGTGGATGCCCCGCCCTGCAAGCTCATGCCACCACTGGGTGCTGGCCGGCGTAGTCCAGGGCAAATTGGTAGGCGACGCGGCCGCTGCGTGAACCCCGCTCCAAGGCCCACACCAGAGCCTGCGCGCGAGCCGCCTCGATGGCCGGCACCGAGACCCCCATGGCACCGAGCCACTGGGCCACGATGGTGAGGTACTCGTCCTGCGAAAACGGATAAAAACTTACCCACTGACCAAAACGCTCGGACAACGATATTTTTTCCTCGACACCTTCACCCGGATGCACCTCGCCGTCGGCAGTGTGGGTGTAGCTGAGGTTTTCCTTCATGTATTCGGGCAGCAAATGGCGCCGGTTGCTGGTGGCATAAATCAGCACATTGGCGGTGGTGGCGGCCACCGAGCCATCCAGAATCGATTTGAGCGCCTTGTAGCCGGACTCGCCTTCGTCAAAGCTCAGGTCATCACAGAACACGATGAACTTGTAGGATTCATCAGACACCAGATCAACAATGTCGGGCAGGTCGGTCAGGTCGGCCTTGTCGACCTCGATCAGGCGCAGGCCCTGTGCCGCAAATTCATTCAGGCAGGCGCGAATCAGCGACGACTTGCCGGTGCCGCGCGCGCCGGTCAGCAGCACGTTGTTGGCGCGTTGGCCTTGCACAAACTGGCGCGTGTTGCGATGGATTTTTTCTTTTTGCGGTTCAATCTCTTTCAGGTCGGCCAGGGCCATCACGCCCACATGGCGCACCGGCTCCAGTGTGGCCCGACCGGAACTGCGCTTGCGGTAACGAAAGGCGCTTGAGGCCGTCCAGTCAGGCTGAGCAACCGCTTGCGGCAACACCGCCTCGATGCGGGTGATGAGCATCTCGGCGCGCAGCAGCAAATGCTCGAAACTGGCGTTCATGAACGGTAATCGGCATTGATCGTGACATAGTCGTGGCTCAGGTCACAGGTCCACACGGTATCAAGCGCATCACCCCGGCCCAAGACCACGCGCACGGTGATCTCGGCCTGCTTCATGACACGCTGGCCGTCTTCCTCGCGGTAGTCGGGGTTGCGCCCGCCCTGGCGCGCCACCAACACCTCGTCCAGGTACAAGTCAATGCCGGTCTGGTCCAGGTCGGCAATGCCGGCATAACCCACGGCAGCCAGGATGCGGCCCAGGTTGGGGTCGCTGGCGAAAAATGCCGTCTTGACCAGCGGCGAATGCGCAATCGCATAGGCCACCTGACGGCACTCGGCCTGGGACTTGCCGCCTTCGACCTGGATGGTGATGAACTTGGTGGCGCCTTCGCCGTCACGCACGATGGCTTGGGCCAGTTGGCGCGCGACACCCAGCATGGCGACCCTGAGCGCCTGGCCTGCGGGGCTGTCCAGAGACGTGATGGGCGTGTGCGCTGCCTTGTTGGTGGCAATGACCACAAACGAATCGTTGGTCGAGGTGTCGCCGTCCACCGTGACGCGGTTGAACGAGCCCTCGGCCAGCTCAAGAGCCAGTTGTTTCATCAGGTCAGGGCTGACGCAGGCGTCGGTGGCCATGAACCCCAGCATGGTCGCCATGTTGGGGCGGATCATGCCGGCGCCCTTGCTGATGCCGGTGATGCTCACGCGCGCGCCGTCAACCATGAGCTGCGCGCCAAAGGCCTTGGGCACGGTGTCGGTGGTCATGATGGCCTCTGAAGCACGCAGCCAGTGGTCGGCACTGGCATCTTGAATGGCAGCGTCCAGCCCGGCTTCAATGCGCTCAATGGGCAGGGTTTCCATGATGACACCGGTCGAAAACGGCAGCACCTGTTGCTTTTGCAAGCCCAGCTTGTCGGCCAGCGCCTGGCAAGTGTGCAAAGCACGCGCCAGCCCGTCTGCACCGGTGCCAGCGTTGGCGTTGCCGGTGTTGATCAGCATGGCGCGAATGCCCTGACCAGTGGCCAGGTGCTCGCGGCACAGTTGCACCGGCGCCGCACAAAAGCGGTTCTGCGTGAAGACACCAGCCACCGAAGCGCCTTCATCAATCAGCACCACCGTCAGATCCTTGCGATTGGCCTTGCGGATGCCGGCTTCGGTGACACCGATGCGCACGCCGGCAATGGGAAACAATTCAGCAGGGTTGGGGGCAGACAGGTAAACAGACATGGCGGATGCTTTCTCAGGCCAGCTTGCCGTGGCAGTTCTTGTATTTCTTGCCGCTACCACAGGGGCAAGGCTCGTTGCGGCCAACGCGCGGCACCTGGATTGGCATCGTGGTTTCGTCCACCCTGATTTGCACCCCGCCGGTTTCGGTGGGTGCGGTGTAGGTGACGTTGCTGATGCGCTCAGCACGGCTTTCCAGTTCGGCTGCGGCCGCAGCAGCTTCTTCGTTGGACTGGATGCGCACCGTCATCAGAGTTTTGGTGACCTCGTTCTTGACGGCGTCGAGCATCTGCCCAAACAGCTCGAAGGCCTCGCGCTTGTACTCCTGCTTGGGCTGCTTCTGGGCATAGCCGCGCAGGTGAATACCCTGACGCAAATAATCCAGCGAACTCAGGTGGTCGCGCCAGTTGCCGTCGATGCTTTGCAGCAGCACCATGCGCTCAAACTGGGTGAAATTCTCGTTGCCCACACGGATCACTTTTTCGTCGAACACGGCGTTGGCATGGTTGCGCACGGTGTCGAGCAGGTCCTGATCGGTGATGGCGCTGGCGGCATTAACCTGGTGCTGCAATGGCAGGGTTAACTGCCACTCATCCGACAACACACGCTCAAGTGCTGGCAGGTCCCACTGTTCTTCAACCGATTCGACCGGCACATACTGGCGCACCACGTCTTCAAAACAGCCCTCGCGCAACGCCTGAATTTGCGCCGACAGGTCGGTGGCGTCCAGAATTTCGTTGCGTTGCTGGTAGATCACCTTGCGCTGGTCGTTGGCCACGTCGTCGTATTCGAGCAATTGCTTGCGCATGTCAAAGTTGCGTGCTTCCACCTTGCGCTGGGCGCTCTCAATGCTGCGCGTGACCATGCCCGCCTCGATGGCTTCGCCTTCGGGCATCTTGAGGCGGTCCATGATGGCCTTGACACGCTCACCGGCAAAAATGCGCATCAGCGCGTCGTCCAGGCTCAGGTAAAAGCGTGATGAACCCGGGTCGCCCTGGCGCCCCGAGCGGCCGCGCAACTGGTTGTCGATGCGCCGTGACTCATGGCGCTCGGTGGCAATGATGCGCAGGCCGCCCAGCGCGGTCACCTGTTCGTGGTCCTTGGCCCACTGGGCGTTCACGGCGTCAAGCTGCTGCTGCTTTTGCGCGGCATCGAGCGCTTCATCCAACTCGATCGCCTCGATGATCTTGCTGATATTGCCACCCAGCACAATGTCGGTGCCGCGACCGGCCATGTTGGTGGCAATGGTGATCATCTTGGGGCGACCGGCCTGCGCCACGATGTCAGCCTCACGGGCATGCTGCTTGGCATTGAGCACCTGGTGCGGCAGCTTTGCCTTTTCCAGCAGGTCGGCAATGATCTCGGAATTCTCGATTGAGGTGGTGCCCACCAGCACGGGCTGGCCGCGCTCATAACATTCGCGGATGTCTGCAATGGCGGCGTCGTATTTTTCCTTGGTGGTCTTGTAGACACGGTCGAGCTGGTCGTCGCGGCGGCTGGGCCGGTTGGGCGGCATCACCACCGTTTCCAGACCATAAATTTCCTGGAACTCATAGGCCTCGGTGTCGGCGGTACCGGTCATGCCGGCCAGCTTGCCGTACAGCCTGAAGTAATTCTGAAACGTGATCGACGCCATGGTCTGGTTTTCCGGCTGGATCGCCACACCCTCCTTGGCCTCCACCGCCTGGTGCAGGCCGTCGCTCCAGCGCCGCCCGCTCATCAGGCGCCCGGTGAACTCGTCCACGATCACCACTTCTCCGGCCTGCACCACGTAATGCTGGTCGCGCAAATACAAGTGGTTGGCACGCAGCGCGGCATACAAATGGTGCATCAGCGTGATGTTGGCCGGATCGTACAAGCTGGCACCTTCGGCCAGCAAACCCATCTCGAACAAAATGCGCTCGGCATTTTCATGGCCGCGCTCGGTCAGGAATACCTGGCGGGTTTTTTCGTCAAGGGTGAAGTCGCCCGGCTTGTTGATGCCCTCACCGCTGTGTGGGTCGGCTTCGCCCACCTGCTGCTCCAACTGCGGCACGATGCGGTTGATGGCCACATACAAATTGGTCTGGTCTTCGGCCTGGCCGCTGATGATGAGCGGGGTGCGCGCCTCGTCGATCAGAATCGAGTCCACCTCATCGACGATGGCGTAATTCAGGCCACGCTGCACCCGATCAGCCGCCTCATAAACCATGTTGTCACGCAGGTAATCAAAGCCGTACTCGTTGTTGGTGCCGTAGGTGATGTCGGAGCGGTAGGCCGCCTGCTTTTCTTCGCGCGGCATGTTGGGCAGGTTGATGCCCACCGACAGACCCAGAAAGTTGTACAACTTGCCCATCCACTGGGCATCGCGGTTGGCCAGGTAGTCGTTGACCGTGACCACATGGACCCCATTGCCGGTCAGGGCATTGAGGTAAACGGGCAAGGTGGCGGTCAGGGTTTTGCCCTCGCCGGTGCCCATTTCAGAAATCTTGCCGTTGTGCAGCGACATGCCGCCCAGCAATTGCACGTCAAACGGACGCATTTTCATGACCCGCTTGGAGCCCTCGCGCACCACGGCAAAAGCCTCGGGCAAGAGCGCATCAAGCGTTTCACCCTTGGCCAGCCGCTCTTTGAAGACCTCGGTCTTGGCGCGCAGGTCTGCGTCGGAAAGCTTTTCCAGGCTGGCTTCCATCGCGTTGATTTTGCCCACGGTGTGGCGGAACTTTTTGATCAGGCGGTCATTGCGACTGCCGAAAATTTTGGTGAGAAAGTTAATGGCCATGAATACCGGGCGAGTTACCTGACCGGAGGGGTCAGGCAAGCGACGCAATCCTTTTTACGATCTGACTTGAATGGGGACAGCGCATTGAGCGTCAAATGACATCAAACACTGTCGGGCTGACTTCATTTTACCCGCGCGCCGAAGCAACGCACCATGCACCTTACTGACTGCCCGGCGCGTGTGTGCGTGATTTGGGTAAATTGCCACCTGGTGCGGCCTGCGCAAGCTGAACTGCCTTGAGCGGTTGACGCGTCTGCAGAAACTTTTGCGGATCCTGAAAAACACCTTGCACCAGCACCTCAAAGTGCAAATGGGCACCGGTGGAGCGCCCGGTGCTGCCCACCTCGGCAATTTTTTGACCGCGCTTGATCAAGTCTCCCTTCTTGACAAACGTTTTTGACGCATGGGCGTAACGTGAAACCAGGTCGTCACCATGCTCAATTTCGATCATGTTGCCGTATTCGGGATGAAACTCCTGGGTGACCACCACACCGCCGGCTGCGGCCAGGATCGGGGTGCCGGTTTCAGCCCGGAAATCCAGCCCCGTGTGCAAGGCGGTGCGCCCGGTAAAGGGATCAAGCCGCCAGCCAAATGCAGAGCCCGCCTCACCCTGAAGCACCGGCTTTTGGGTAGGAATGAGCAGGTTTTGCATCTTGCGCTCAAACAACCGCGACTCCATCACTGTGAGCAAATCGGTGCGCTGGTGGGTCAGCGACTCCAGGTCATCCAGGGTGGCCTGCAGGTCTGACAGCGTCAACGCGGGCCCCGACACCAGCGCCCCGCCCTGCCCGCCTGCCGCCTTCAGCTCAGCCGGATTCACCCCCGCCAAACCAGACACGCGTTCACCCAGCGACTCAAGTTGCATCATCTTGACCTGCATCTCACCGAGCTTGCGCGCCATCACATCAAGGTTTTCGCGCACAAAGCGGTCGCGCTGCTCAAATTCATCCTTGACCACCAAACGCACCAGACTGCCAACAATCGGCCAGCCCTCGCGCGCACCTTTTAAAAACACCCAGTGGTACAGCCCTGCGGCCAGCAGCATCACCGCCACAGCCGCCAGCAGCAGCCACAGCACCAGGCGGCGACCGCTAAAGTAAAGGGTGCCTGATTTGGTCAACCAGGCATCCGTGATAATCATCTGCATCTGCCATCACCCCTAAAAATGAACCGACGCCAACCCTCAGTGACCTTGCTGCAAGCCAGCCAGAACAATGCCAGCCTGGCAAAACTGATGGAATTGAACCGCGCCTCCAAGGCGCGATATGACGCCATTACCGCCCTGATTCCCGAATCGCTGCGACCCAACGTGACCGCCGGCCCGCTTACCGAAGGCGTCTGGTGCCTGCTGTTGAACAACACCACCACCGCCGCCAAAATGCGCCAGCTGATTCCCGCTTTTGAGGCCCATCTGCGCGTGCACCAACTGGAAGTCAAAAGCATCCGGCTCAAAGTCAACGGCTTGGGCAGCTCGGGCCGCTATTGACGGCGACTTGATACAAGAGGGCGCATTTTGCCACGATGGGCGTTAAGAATTTGTACAAATGTGATGTGGGCAACAGGAGCACCTCAGAGCAAGGCGCCGCGTGCGGCTATCGGCCAGAGGGCCTCGACGCGGTCACCGCGAATACACACCAGTGCATCGTAGAGGTTGACGGTGGGGTCGCAATGCCCCGGCACCAGCAGCAGCGCATCGCCCAGCGCCAAGGGTGAATCGGCAGGCACCTCCAGCACGCCATGCTCGTCCGAGGCTTTCAGGTAGGTGAGTTCCGGGCGCTGCCACACGGTGGGCATGCCTGAATCGACGCTGGAGGCTTTCAGACCGGCATCCAGAATTGCCCTTGTGGGCTGGGTGCGGCTCAGCACAGCGGTGCGCACAAACAGCGCATGTTCAAAACGCACATCCTGATCACCGAGCTGGTTGTCGCCATAGTCGCGGTCCATGAAGATGTAGGAACCGGCCTGGATTTCGTTGAAGACACCCGAGTCGCGCTCCAGCAGAAAGGTGCCGGTGCCCGCGCCGGTGATGCGCTCCACCTGCAGGCCATCGGCCTCGATCAGCGCGCGGCTGAGCGTGGCGGCATCACACGCCTGTGCAATCGCCTGCGCCCGCTCCAGCGGTGTGCGCTGGTGCTGCGCTGCGCCGTGGTAGCACTGCAGCCCGGCAAAGCGCAACGGCGGGTGGTCGGCGACCAGGCGCGCCAAGCGGGCGGCGGCTGCGCCGGGTGCCACGCCACAGCGGCGCCCGCCCACCTCAACCTCCACATAGACATCGATGGCCACGCCCTGGCTTCGTGCCACCTCGGCCAGCGCCAGCACCTGCTGCGGGTCGTCCACCAGCACGCCCATGCGCGCGCGCCGGGCCAGGTCGGCCAGGTGCAGCAGTTTGGCGGTGCCCACCACCTGGTTGGTGACCAGCACGTCGCGGATGCCGGACTCGACAAACACCGCCGCCTCACTGACCTTCTGGCAGCAAATACCGATGGCACCCAGCGCGATCTGGCGGCGTGCGATGTCGGGGCATTTATGGCTTTTGGCATGGGCGCGCAGTCGCACCGGATGACCCTTGAGCGCAGCCACCATGCGCTGCAGGTTGCGCTCGAAGGCATCGAGGTCGAGCACCAGCGCCGGGGTGTCGATGGCGCTGACCGGGTCACCCGGTTGAGCGGCTTGCCAGGGCCCCATCACACGCAGCGCCCGCCGTCCACTTCGATGCACACGCCGCTGATGAAGGCGGCTTCGTCGCTGGCAAGATAAAGCGCGGCGTTGGCGACATCGAGTGCGGTGGAAAACCGGCCCAGTGGAATCGTGGCGCGGAATTTGGCCAGGCGGTCGTCAGTGAGCGGGCCGCCGGCAAATTCGGCCGAGAGCCCGGTCGCGGGATTGAACACCGGGTTGATGCAATTGACACGAATGTTGTCGGGGCCAAGCTCGGCCGCCAGCGACTTGGACGTGATGATCACCGCGCCCTTGGAGCCGTTGTACCAGGTCAAGCCCGGGCGTGGACGCACACCCGCTGTCGACGCAATGTTGATGAAGGCGCCACCGCGTTGGGCGCGAAACACCGGCGTGGCGTGCACCGTGGCCAGGTAAATACTCTTGACATTGACCGCATAGCACTTGTCAAACTCGTCCTCGGACACCTCCAGCGCCGGGCGGTTGCGGTGCGTCCAGCCGGCATTGTTGACCATCACGTCGAGCCGGCCGTAGCGCTGCACGGCAGCGTCCACCAGCGCCTTGACCTGCGCCGAATTCGTCACATCGGCCGCCACGAAAGAGGCTGTGCCGCCGGCATCGACGATCTCTTTCACCACGGCTTCGCCCACGCCGACGTCGATGTCGTTGACGATCACTTTCGCCCCCTCAGCAGCCAGTCGCAGCGCGATGCCTTTGCCGATGCCCTGGCCGGCGCCTGTGACGATGATGGATTTGTGGTTGACGCGCATGGCTTTTTCCTTTGAGTGATTCAGTTCAGAAGTAGGGGGTAGGCAACAACCTGGCTTGCCTGGAAGTCCATCGTCGCGAGGGCGCGACTCCCACAGAGTCAGGCAAGGCAGGGGACACGCAGCAGAACGCTCTGCCGCCCAGGCTGTTAGCCATGTTTGATGGCCACCGTCTTCAGCGTGGTGAAGCCCTGCAGCGCTTCAAACCCTTTTTCACGGCCATAGCCCGAAGACTTGACACCACCAAAGGGCAGCTCGACACCGCCGCCGGCGCCATAGTTGTTGATGAAGACCTGGCCGCTGCGCAGGCGCCGCGCCATGCGGAACTGGCGCGCACCGTCCGCCGTCCAGACCCCGGCCACCAGCCCGAACTGGGTGGCGTTGGCCAGCGCCACGGCATGGTCCTCGTCGCGAAAAGCCATGGCGCACAGCACCGGGCCAAAAATTTCCTGCTGCGCCAGCCGGTGCTGCACCGGCACGTCACGCAGCAAGGTGGGGGCCTGGTAAAAACCGGTCTCGGGGGCAACATCGACCACACTGCCCTGCGCCACCATGGGGATGTTGTCGGCCTGGGCGTCGCTTAAAAAATCCCAGACGCGTTGTTGCTGGCTTTGGCGGATCAGCGGACCCAAATCCAGGTCCATGCTGGCCGGGCCGGCGCGCAAGTTTTCAAACATCGCGCCCAGGCGCTCCAGCAGCGGCTCGTAAATGGCCTGCTCCACCAGCAGGCGCGAGCCGGCTGAGCAGGTTTGCCCGGCGTTTTGCACAATGGCGTTAACCACGGCTGGCAAGGCCGCGTCCAGGTCGGCGTCGGCAAACACGATTTGCGGGCTTTTGCCACCCAGTTCCAAGGTCACCGGGCAATGCCGCTGCGCCGCCACCTGCTGGATCAGCGTGCCCACCGAGGGGCTGCCGGTGAAACTGATGTGGTCGATGCCGGGGTGGCGTGCCAGGGCATCACCCACCTCGTGGCCATAGCCCGTGACGATGTTGATCGCACCGGCCGGGAAACCGACCTCGGCGGCCATTTGCGCGACGCGGATCAGCGACAGGCAGGCATCTTCGGCCGGTTTGACGACACAGGCGTTGCCCGCCGCCAGCGCACCGCCGATGCTGCGGCCAAAAATCTGCATCGGGTAATTCCAGGGGATGACGTGCCCGGTGACGCCGTGCGGCTCGCGCCAGGTCAGCACGCTGTAGCCGTCCAGGTAGGGAATGGTGTCGCCGTGCAGTTTGTCGCAGGCGCCGGCATAAAACTCGAAGTAACGCGCCAGCGCCACCGCATCGGCGCGCGCCTGGCGCGTAGGTTTGCCGCAGTCACGCTGCTCCAGCGCGGTCAGCTCGTCCACACCTTGGGCCACGCGCGCCGACAAGCGCATCAACAAACGACCACGTTCCGCCGCCGGGGTCTTGCACCAGACCGTGTCAAAACACTGGCGCGCGGCGCGCACCGCGTCGTCAATGTCTTTGGCATTGCTGCGCTGGATCTGGTCAAACACCTGGCCGTCGGAGGGGTCGAGCATGGGAATGGTCTGACCGGACGAAGAGACCTGGGCGGCATTGCCAATGAAGTTGAGTTGCATGGTTGGGCTCGGTGCGAAGTGAAAGCGACTTGCGTGCTTCAGTCCTTTATCTGCTCAACTTTATTGCCGTTGAGCGTGTTCAGGCTGTTGATCAGATGCGGGATGAACTGCGGCGTGTAGCCCTGGTTGGTGGCCACGGTGTAGGTGTTGTGCACAGCGTCGCCCAGGTAAGACACGGCCCGGGCCTCGCCGGTCATGCGGGCGTAGTAACGCATGTCCTTGTGCGCATTGCCGATCGAGAAACGGAACATCTGGTCGTTGCCTTCCAGCACATAAGGGCGCAGGCGCTGGAACGCCGTGCTGTTGGCGCCGCCGGAATCGATCACGTCACACAGCACGGCCAGGTCAACCCCGGTCTTGCTGGCACAGGAAAACGCCTCAGCCAGAATGGCGGCGTTGCCCAGCACCACAAACTGGTGCAGCAGCTTGGTGGTGTGCCCGGCCCCGACCGCACCACAGTAAAAGATGTTTTTGGCAAAGCACGCGAACACCGGGCGCACCCGCTCCAGCAGCGCCGGGTCGCCACCCACCAGCAGGTTGAGTTGGCCCTCCTCGGCATGTTTGGGCGTGCCTGTCAGGGCCGCGTCCAGAAACAGCGCGCCTTTGGCGGCAACAGCGGCCGCCAAGTGGCGCGTGGAGTCGGGCTGCGAAGTGGAGCAATCCACCACCACTGAGCCGGGCCGGATGCCTTCCAGCACGCCGTGCTGGCCCAACACCACTTCCTCAACTTCAGGCGAGCCGGTCACACAAATGATCAGCACATCGGCCATAGCGGCCACTTCGGCCGACGTTGCCAGGCTGCGGGCGCCCGCTGCCAACAAATCCACGCAGCGTTCCGCGCCCTCTTGCGAGCGCACCAGCAACCCTGCGCCATAGCCCTTGGCCAGCACGTGCCCGGCCATGCCGCGGCCCATCATGCCAAGGCCGATGAAGCCGATATTGAGCTGGGTTAAAGCATCTTGCATGTTGTTTCTCTTGTGAGTGGTGGGGTGGTGGTGCCGATGGGAGATGGGTCACAGATAGGGTTTGAGCCAACCCAAACCAGCCGAGGTGCCGCCCGCCTGCGTGTTGGCCGGTCGGTACTCGCAACCAATCCAGCCGCTGTAACCGAGATCATCAAGCAGCGCAAACAAATAGGGGTGGTTGATCTCGCCCAGATCGGGCTCGTGGCGCTGCGGTACACCGGCAATTTGAAAATGACTGACCTTGCCAGTGGCCAGGTATTTGCGGATCTTCATGGCCAGGTCACCCTCGACGATCTGGCAGTGGTACAGGTCCATCTGCACCTTGAGATTGGGCTCGCCCACGTCGGCCAGGACGGCGTGCGCCACGTCCTGGCGGTTCAGGTAAAAGCCGGGAATGTCACGGGTGTTGATGGGTTCGATCAGCACATCCACGCCCTGTTTGGCAGCCGCTTGTGCCGCCCAGCGCAGGCTGGCAATGTAAGTGGGGTAAAGCGACTCGGTCGTGGCGCCCGCAGGCAGCAAGCCGGCCATCACATGCACGCGCGGGCAGCCCAGCGTGGCCGCGTAGTCCAGTGCTTTGACCATACCGGCCCGAAATTCTTCCTCGCGACCCGGCAGGCAGGCCAGGCCACGCTCACCGGCGTCCCAGTCACCCGGTGGCGCATTGAACAGCACCTGCTGCAGACCATGGGCCTTCAGGCGCGCGGCAATGTCTTGCTTGTCAAACGCGTACGGGAACAAATACTCCACGGCCTTGAAGCCGTCTTTGGCGGCGGCCTCGAAACGGTCCAGAAACGCGTGTTCCTGGTAGAGCATGGACAGGTTGGCAGCAAATTTGGGCATGGGGTTCACCATCGGGCGCCAAAGCTTTGGCGCAGTTCGTTGATTTGGGAATCGGTCAAAGGCTCGGGCGCATCGGCGCTCAGGCACATCAGCCGGGCGGTTTCTTCAAGTTCTTCCAGGGTCGCCATGGCGGCCGCTGGCGAGTCGTGCCAGACATTGGGCCCCAGGCGCGCCAGCATGACCGCACGGATCGGCGTGCCGGCTTCGCCATAGCGGGTGATGGTTTGGGCCACCTCTTCTGCTGCCTGCGGGTCGCCGGGACGGTGGTAGCGGATGACGGGCACATGGCCGACCTTCATCACGAAGTAGGGTGTCAGGGCTGGCAGCAACTCGTTTGACTCGGGCTGGCGCGAAAGTAGCGTCAGCGCCACACAGTGGGTGCTGTGGGTATGGATGACACAGCGTGTCTGCGCATCGAAGGTGCCGGCTGCCCGGTAAATCTGGGTATGCAGCGCGATGGTTTTGCTGGCCTTGTCGCCGCTGAGCTGCTGCGCCTGGGCATCCAGCCGCGCCAGCCGATTGGGTTCCAGATACCCCAGGCAGGCATCGGTCGGGGTGATCAAAAAGCCACCGCCTTCCGATTCGTCCAGCCGCACGCTGATGTTGCCGGCGGTGGCATGCACGTAACCGCGCTCGAACAGGCTGCGGCCGACGCGGCATATTTCTTCGCGGGCTTCCGATTCGATCATGACTTGTGCTGCGTCATGTAGTGAACCCGCACAGCGGCAATCTTTGGCGACTTGCCTCTACTGGGGTACCAGAAATCGTCAGCCGCCAAAGCCAGCCACTGCGCCAGGAGCCTGGGCGGCAGAGCGTTCTGCGCAGGTAAAAGGAGGAGCCCGCAGGGCGGGGGACACGTAGCAGAACGCTCTGCCGCCCAGGCTCCGGATCTGATCAGTGTTGGGGTCATTGCAAACACCGGAACGATTTTAAGAAGAAGTCATCGGTACCAAAGTTGCCAGACTTCAGGGTCAAGTGCAGGCCGCCATCGGGCGCAACATCGCTTTGGGCATGGCACCAAGGCACGCCCGGGTCAATTTGCGAACCGATTTTCATTTGTGAAATGCCCATCGCCTGCACACAGGCACCCGAGGTTTCACCACCGGCCACCACCAACTGGCGCACGCCCAAACCGACCAGTCCGCGCGCGATGGCGGCCAGGGTGTGCTCCACCAGGTCACCCGCGGCCTGCACACCGAGTTGAGCCTGCACCGCCTTCACGGCGTCCGGGCTGGCTGACGAATAAATCAGCACAGGACCCTGGGCCAGCAGCCCTTTGGCCCAGGCCAGCGCCTGCGCCACGGCGGTTTCAGCACCGCCACTGGCAGCCAACTGCAGCGGGTCGATCGCCAAAGCGGGATGACCCGAAGCAACAAACGCAGCCACCTGCCGATTGGTCGCCAGAGAACAACTGCCCGACACCACCGCCTGGAAACCGGTGGGCGGTGGCAAAGCGCTGGCGGTGTTACTGGGTGCAATGCCAAAGTTGGCCGGTAGCCCAATCGCCACGCCGGAGCCCGCGGTCACCAGCGGCAAGCCCTTGAGCGCAGGGCCGAGCCGCATCAAATCGTCGTTGGACACGGCATCCACCACCGCCAGGCCGACACCATCCGCGCGCAACTGGTCGATGCGGCTGCGAATGGCCTCGGGCCCCTGCGCCACGACCTTGTAGTCGATCAGCCCGACCTTGCGCCGGCATTGGGCTTGCAACACGCGCACCAGGTTGGCATCCAGCATGGGGGTCAGCGGGTGGTTTTGCATGCCACTCTCGTTGAGCAACACCTCACCCACGAACAGATGGCCCTTGAACACGGTGCGGCCGTTGTCCGGGAAAGCCGGCGTGGCGATGCTGAAGTCGGCGCCCGGCTGATCTGCCAACGCGTCCATCAGGGCTTCCGTGACCGGGCCGATATTGCCCTGCGCCGTGCTGTCAAAGGTGGAGCAATACTTGAAGTAAATCTGCTGTGCGCCCTGCGCCTGCAGCCAGCGCAAGGCCGCCAGTGATTCCTGCACCGCGTCAGCCGCTGGGACAGTGCGTGACTTGAGCGCAACGACCACCGCATCCGCCTCGGCGTCGAGCGGCTGACTTGGCACCCCCATGGCTTGCACCACACGCATACCGGCACGCACCAGGTTGTTGGCCAGGTCAGTGGCGCCGGTGAAGTCATCGGCAATACAGCCCAAAACAATTTTCTTCATGACTTCTTGGGCAACTCAATGCCGGGAAATATCTTGATGACCGCGCTGTCGTCTTCGCGCGCAAAACCCGCCGTGGACGCCTGCATGAACATCTGGTGCGCGGTGCTGGACAGCGGCAAGGGAAACTTGGTGGCGCGCGCCACATCCAGCACCAGCCCGAGGTCTTTCACAAAAATGTCGACTGCCGACAAGGGTGTGTAGTCGCCGGCCAGCACATGCGCCATGCGGTTTTCGAACATCCAGCTGTTGCCCGCGCTGTGCGTGATCACCTCATACAAAGCAGCCGCATCCACGCCTTCGCGCAGGCCCAGGGCCATGGCCTCGGCCGCTGCCGCGATGTGCACACCAGCCAGCAACTGGTTGATGATCTTGACCTTGCTGCCGGCGCCGGCCTTGTCGCCCAGGCGGTAGACATTGCTGGCCATGGCATCCAGCAGCGGGCCCACCACCGCATAAGCCGCGGGCGTGGCGGCGGTCATCATGGTCATCTGACCGCTGGCGGCTTTGGCGGCGCCACCCGAAATGGGCGCATCCACATACAAAATGCCCAGCTTGGCCAGGCGCGCTTCCAGGGCGATGGACCAGTTCGGGTCGACCGTGGAACACATCACAAACACGCTGCCGGGCGCCATGGCGCTGGCGCAGCCCTGGTCGCCAAACAACACCGCCTCGGTCTGGGCGGCATTCACCACCACCGACACAATCACCTGGCAGTGGGCGGCCAGTTCGGCCGGCGAGGTGCAGGCCACACCACCCTGCGCCGCAAAGGCCTGCGCCGCCTCTGCACGCACATCAAACACATGGACCTTGCAGCCATGGCGGCGCAAGGAGCCCGCCATGCCGCTGCCCATGGCACCCAGGCCAATCAGACCGACGTTCGTTTCCATTGTTTTACTCCAATTCCCTTTAAAAAATCAAGACGAGGCGGGCAAGCCGTGCACCAAAGTGCTGGCCAGCGCGTCGCCGGTTTGTTGCCAAAAGGCCGGGTCGGCCTGCTCAATGCGCAGGATCGCGTTGTTCATGTGGGCGCCTGCCGCTTTGCGTGCGGCCTCTGCGTCACCGTCTTGGATGGCCTGGCCAATGACGGCATGTTCCTCGCGCACCTGGCGCGCAAAGTCGTCCCGCCGGGCTTCGTTGGCACGGGTCACCCGGGTGGCGCCCTGCAGGAACTGACCCAGGTATTGCAGTGTGCCCATCAGAAAGGGGTTGCGCGCGGCCTCGGCAATGGCCAGGTGGTATTGCACGTCTTCCAGCACGCCATCGCCGCCGGCTGCCACCGCTTTGTCGAGCGCAGCAATCGATTGGTGAATGCGTTTGATGTCGGTCTTGGTGCGGCGCTGCGCGGCCAGTGCCGCCACCTCGGCCTCCAGGGCACGGCGCACCTCCACCATCTGGATCACCGCTTGGCGCGACGCTACCGATTTGGCGTCAAAGTTAAGCGGCGAAAAGCCGACTTCTTTGACAAACACACCACTGCCCTGGCGCGACTCGACCAGGCCAAGGGATTTCAGGCGTGACATCGCTTCTCGGACCACGGTGCGACTGACAGAAAACTGGTCCACCAAGCTGGCTTCTGTGGGCAATTTGGCGCCCACCGCCAAGCGCCCGGCCCGAATGTTGGCAGCCATCACATCGGCCACCTGGTCTGACAGGTAAGCACCGGGAGTCGCGGGTTTGAAGGGCGAGAGCATGGTTTGGCGTATCAAATGGGGCTAGCGGGCGTAGGCCAGATCGCGCAGCGTCAGGGAGAGCGCCGGCACGTAAGAAATCACCATCAGGCAGGCCACAATCACCAGCACAAACGGAATCAGGTCCTTGATCATGCGGTCCAGCGAGATACGCGCCACCGTACACGCCGCAAACAGGTTCACACCAAACGGCGGGGTGATCATGCCGAGGGCCAGGTTCACCACCATGATCAGGCCAAAGTGCACCGGGTCAATGCCAAAGTGCATCGCCACGGGCGCCAAAATCGGGGCCAGCACAATGATGGCGGCACCGGTTTCGATGAACATGCCAATGATGAACAGGGCCGCGTTCACGCCCAGCAGGAAGTAGACCGGAGACTTAAGAACCTCTTGCAACCAGATGCCAATGGCCTCAGGCACACCGGCACGGGTGATCAAAAACGCAAACAGCCCGGCATTGGCAATGATGAACATGATCACCGCAGCGGACAACACCGATTTGCGCAAGATGGTGTACAGGTCGGCGAACTTGATTTCGCGGTAGATCACCATGCCCACGATCAGGGCGTAAAACACCGCCACCGCAGAGGCCTCGGTCGGGGTAAAGATACCGCCGTAAATGCCGCCCAGAATGATCACCGGCATCAGCAGTGCCCAGCCGGCTTTCCAGGTGGCCTTGCCCACCGTCAGGCGGCCGTCACCGTCACACTTGCCCCAGCCGCGGTATTTGCAATAGCCCCAGACAAACAGCATCAGCGCGGCGCTGATGAACAGGCCCGGACCAAAGCCGGCAATGAACAACTCGCCAATCGAAACCTCGGCGCTCACGCCGTACAGAATCAGCGGGATCGACGGCGGAATCACCACGCCCAGCTCGGCACTGGTGGCCTGCAGCGACGCGGCCCAGGTTTTGGGGTAACCGTGCTTGATCAGCGCCGGGATCAGGATGGTGCCAATGGCAAAGGTGGTGGCCACCGACGAGCCCGAGACCGAGGCAAAAATCATGCAGGTCAGCACGCAAGTCATGGGCAGGCCACCTTGCACGCCACCCACCAGGCTCTTGGCAAAATCGACCAGGCGGCGCGAAATACCGCCGGTTTCCATGATGTTGCCAGCCAGAATAAAGAAGGGAATGGCCGCCAGCGGGAACCGGTTGATGGCGTTGAACATCTCCTTGACCGAAATCAGCATGTTGATTTCGGCCACCTGGATGCCAAGCACGGCGGCCAGCCCGATGGAAACAGCAACCGACACGGTGAGTGCAAAGCACAACACCATGGTGATGAGCATGGCAGTGGTCATTGCGCGGTCTCCAGTTCAAGGCGCTGCGGGTCCAGCAAATTGCCGATGATGCTGAACACACTGAAGGCCCCCCCGACCGGCATGGCCAGATAGGCCCAGAACATTGACAGCTCTTCCAGCCCGGCCATGGTTTGCACCCTGCCGCGCTGGGCGTAGTCCCAGCCCCACCAGATGATGATGGCAATCAGGGTGAGTGCCGCCAGGCAAACCACCCAGTCAAGCACGCGGCGCAGGCGCGCGGGGCTCCAGCGGTACAGCACATCCACACTGACCATGGCACCCTGCCTGAAGGCCATCGGAATGCCCATAAAGACCATCCAGATCAGGCTGAAACGGATCAGCACCTCGGTCCATTCGGCCGGGGTTTCCAGCACAAAGCGGGTGATGATCTGGTACATGCCCAGACAGGCCGCCACCAGCAGCATGGCACAGGCCGTGACCAGCGCAATGCGACTGGTCCAGTGCTCAAGCCGCAAAAATTTATCTCTCATCGCGTTCTCCGCCTGACGTGGAAGTCAAAAAAACGCCCGAACGTTTTTAACCGTCGGGCGTTCAAGCTCTCAGGAGTTGGTTACTTGGTGTTGCGGATCTTGTCCATGTTGTCTTTGCCGAACTCTTTTTCAAACACCGCGTACACCGGTGCCAGGGTGGCCACAAACTTGGACTTGTCCAGGTTTTCCGTCACGGTCATGCCCTTGCCGCGCAGGTAGGTCACGCCCATGGCGTCATCCGCATCCACACGGTCACGGTTGAGCTTGACGGCGGTCTTGGCAGCTTCCAGAAACACTTTTTGGTCAGCCGGGGTAAGCTTCTCAAATGAGGCCTTGTTCATCAGGAAGATGGCGGGCGAATACACGTGGCCGGTGAGCGACACATGCTTTTGCACCTGATCCAGCTTGGCCGCCATGATCACCGACAGCGGGTTTTCCTGACCATCAACCGTGCCCTGTTGCAGCGCGGTAAACACTTCAGCCATGGCCATCGGCGTGGTCACAATGCCCAGCCCCTTGTAGGCAGCCACGTGCACCGGGTTTTCCATGGTGCGCAGCTTCAGGCCTTTCAGGTCATCAGGGGTAACGACAGCGCGCTTGTTGTTGGTCACGTTGCGCATGCCGTTCTCGCCCCAGGCCAGTGCCTTGAAGCCCTTGGAGTCAAACTTGGTCAGCATCTCCTGGCCAATGGGGCCGTCAAGCACCATACGGGCATGGGCCTTGTCGCGAAACAGGAAGGGGATGTCGAGGATCTTGGCATCGGGCACAAAGTTGGGCACCGGGCCGGTGGAGGTGAAGGTCAGCTCTTGCGTGCCCAATTGCACCGACTCGATGGACTCGCGCTCGCTGCCGAGTGACGCGTTGTAAAAGGTTTGAATCTTGTAACGGCCGGCGGTGTTCTTTTCAACTTCCTTGGCAAAGGTGTCAATCGCCACACCCTGGTGCGAGTTCTGGGCGATGGCAATGTTGATCTTCATGTTGACCTGGGCGGCCGCCGTGGCCACCAGGCCAACGGCGAGAGAAAGGCCGATAAACAGTTTGCTCAATTTCATGCAGTGTCTCCTAAATATAAAAATTAACGACCGGAAAGTTGTATGACAAATATTATTGTCACGCTGTTGCCTGCTTGATGGCATCAGTGTTTTCCCTGATGTACGCTTGAATAATTTCTACAAAACTGGTGTCGGGCAACAGCCCCAGACCCGCCGCGCGTTGGGCATGGATACGCGCCGGCCAGGTCTTGACAATGTTGTGGATGGCGGCATCAGGCACCCAGTCGATCAGCGCGGCCACCGCCGGTCCTGCCACTGCTTCCAGCGCGGCGGCCATCTGGGCCGGCGTGGTGGTCAGGGCTGGCAGGGTCAGCGCGGTGCGCGGCCCCCAGGTTTGCGCGCTGGCCTGGGCGGCACCAATCAGGCCGGCAATGGTGCGCGCTGGCGACGACAAGGCCACCGGGGTCTCGGGCGGCACAGGGCAGACGGCGCGAACACCTGCCAGCGGCTCGCGCAACATGCCACTCAAAAAGCTTGAGGCCGCACCATTGGGCTGGCCCGGGCGCACGCTCACGGTCATCAGGCGCACGCTGCGGCCCTGAATGAAGCCTTTGCGGCTGAAGTCCGCCATCAGTTGCTCACCAATGAATTTCTGGATGCCGTAACTGCTTTGCGGTGTCGGCAGAGTGGTGTCCTCGATCACCGGCGGCAACGGCACGCCAGGCGCGTCGCCAAACACCGCCAGCGAGCTGGCAAACACCACGATGGGTTGGGTCTTCAGGGCGCGACAGGTTTCCAGCAGCGACAGCGTGGCGGCAAAGTTGCTGCGCATGCCAAGGTCAAAATCGGCCTCGCATTCGCCGCTGACGGCCGCCGCCAGGTGGAACACCACGTCGGTGTGGGCGTCCAGCACAGCGTCGTCGCCAGACAGCAGCGCGTTCAGGTCGCCCGTCACCACGCTCACTCGGGCATCAGCCAGCAGGTCGGCAGGCGGCGCCGCGCGGTCAACCAGCGTGATGCGGCAAATGTCGACGGGCGCAGCCCCGGCCAGCGACAACTGGCCCTGGGCCAGCAGCGCACGCGCCAGGCGCACGCCCAGAAAGCCGGCGCCGCCAGTGATCACAATTTGGCAAGGCTCGGGGACGGTTTGAGTGGAATGGTTCATGGTGGGTCTCCTAAAAATATGAATTCAGCAAACTTTACCCCAGCGCAGCACCAGCGGGTCGAGCCGCTGCGCCACTTCGAGCAGACCGGCGCGCACTGCCGGATGCATGGCAGGCCAAGGGTGACGCGGTGCCTCGCAGGCAATCACACCACCGGCTTTCATCAGCGCCTTGGCGCTCAGGATCCCGCCCTGACGGTTCTCAAAATTGATCAGCGGCAGCCATTGCTGGTACAGGTTGATGGCGTCCTCGCGCCGACCCGCCGCATAAGCGTCCATGATCAGGCGAATGCCGTCGGGGTAGCCGCCACCGGTCATGGCACCGGTGGCACCGGCGTCCAGGTCGGCCAGCAGGGTAATGGCTTCCTCGCCGTCCCACGGTCCTTCAATGGCGTCGCCGCCAAGGCGAATGAGTTCGCGCAACTTGGTCGCCGCACCCGGGGTTTCGATCTTGAAATAGGCCACCTGTGCGATCTCTTTGGCCATGCGGGCCAACAAGGCCGCCGACATGGGCGTGCCGGCGGCGGGTGCGTCCTGGACCATGATGGGGATGTCGATGGCATCTGACACGCCGACATAAAACTCGACAATTTTTTCCTCCGACACCCGGAAGGTGGCGCCGTGGTAGGGCGGCATCACCATCACCATGGCGGCGCCCTGCTCTTGCGCGCGCCGACTGCGCCGGGCACAGACCTGCGTGCTGAAGTGGGTGGTGGTGACAATCACCGGCACCCGCCCGGCCACGTGCGCAAGGATGGTGCGGGTCAGCAGTTCGCGCTCGTCGTCCGAGAGCAAAAACTGCTCGGAAAAATTAGCCAGAATGCACAGGCCGTTGGAGCCGGCGTCGATCATGAAATCAACGCAGCGCTTCTGGCTGGCCAGGTCCAGCTCGCCGTTCTCGAAAAAGGGGGTCGGAACGACCGGGAAAACGCCCTGGTAGCGGGCTTTTGTGTTGCTGGTCATGGGGTTCTTCGTGGTTTGAAGGGGCGGGTCAGTGTGAATGCCTGGGCACTTCGGCGCCACGGCAGCCCACCAGAAAATCAAAATCGCAGCCTTCATCGGCCTGCAGCACGCGGTCGATGTAGAGCTGCAGGTAACCACTCTTGGGCGCCGCTGGGGTGGCTGCCTGCTGCGCCTGGCGCACCGCAAAGCGCCGGGCGATCTCGGTGTCAGTCACTTCAAGTTCCAGCTTGCCCGCATAACTGTCCAGCGCAATCCAGTCGCCATCCTGCACGATGGCCAGCGGCCCATTGGCTGCTGCTTCAGGCGCCACATGCAGCACCACGGTGCCGTAGGCGGTGCCGCTCATGCGGGCGTCTGAAATGCGCACCATGTCGGTGATGCCCTGCGCCAGCAGCTTGGGCGGCAAGCCCATGTTGCCGACTTCGGCCATGCCGGGGTAACCCTTGGGGCCGCAGTTTTTCATGACCAGCACCGAATTGGCATCGACCACCAGGTCGGGGTCAATGATGCGCGCCTTGTAGTGGTCAAAATCCTCAAACACCACCGCCTGGCCGCGGTGCTTCATCAGCGCCGGCGTGGCCGCAGAAGGCTTGAGCACGGCCCCGCGCGGCGCCAGATTGCCGCGCAGAATGCACAGGCTGCCGTCCTTGACCAAAGGATTGTCCAGCGGGCGAATGACTTCGGCGTTGTGGTTGGGGGCGTCCAGCACGTTGTCCCAGATCGACTTGCCGTTCACGGTCAGGGCGTTTTTGTGGGGCAGCAAGCCGCCCTCGCCCATGCGCCGCAGCACCGCCGGCAAGCCGCCCGCATAGTAAAAATCTTCCATCAAAAAACGCCCCGACGGCTGCAAGTCCACCAGCGTCGGTGTGCCCCGGCCCACCGTGGTCCAGTCGTCAAGCTCCAGCGGCACGCCGATGCGCCCGGCAATCGCCTTGAGGTGGATGGCGGCATTGGTGGAGCCCCCAATGGCGGCATTGACGCGGATGGCGTTCTCAAAGGCTTCGCGGGTCAGAACTTTGGACAGTTTCAGGTCTTCCCAGACCATCTCCACAATGCGCATGCCCGACATGTGCGCCAGCACATAGCGGCGCGCATCGACCGCCGGAATGGCGGCGTTGTGCGGCAGCGAGGTGCCCAGCGCCTCGGCCATGCAGGCCATGGTGGAAGCCGTGCCCATGGTGTTGCAGGTGCCGGCCGAGCGCGACATGCCGGCCTCGGCCGACATGAACTCGTTGAGCGAAATCTTGCCAGCCTTGACCGCCTCGTGCAGTTGCCAGACCACGGTGCCGGAACCGATGTCGCGACCCTCGTGTTTGCCGTTCAACATCGGGCCGCCAGTGACCACGATGGTCGGAATGTCGCAACTGGCCGCACCCATCAGCAACGCGGGCGTGGTCTTGTCGCAGCCCACCAGCAACACCACCGCGTCCATCGGGTTGCCGCGAATCGATTCCTCCACGTCCATGCTGGCCAGGTTGCGCGTCAGCATGGCGGTGGGGCGCAAATTTGACTCGCCATTGGAAAACACCGGAAACTCGACCGGGAAACCACCGGCCTCGGAAATGCCGCGCTTCACATGCTCGGCAATCTTGCGAAAGTGGGCGTTGCAGGGCGTCAGTTCAGACCAGGTGTTGCAGATACCGATGATCGGCTTGCCCTGAAACTCATGGTCAGGAATACCCTGGTTCTTCATCCAGCTGCGGTACATGAAACCGTTTTTGTCGGCGGTGCCAAACCAGGCGGCGGAGCGCAGGGGCTTTTGGGGGGTTACGGACATGGGGGCGTCTTTCTTGTCAGTGTGAAATCTTGAGTGGTCGCATCGTAGGCGCTCGACCCATACTGAACAAATGAATATTTCTGATCATTTGATACACTTTTTTGTATTACTACCAACAGTCCGTAGACCCGCACATGACAGACAGCCCCGCTACAAGCCACCCTCGTCACCAGCTCAAGACCCGCCAGATGGCCTTGCTGATGGCCATTGACGAGACCCGCAACCTGCACCAGGCCGCCACCCTCACCCACATGAGCCAGCCCGCCGCGTCCAAGATGCTCAAGGACATGGAGGGCCTGTTTGGCGTGGCCTTGTTCGAGCGGCTACCCCGGGGCATGCGGCCCACGGTGTATGGCGACACCCTGGTGCGCCATGTCCGCATGGCGCTGGACAATCTGGCGCAAGGCCAAAGCGCCATGGCCGCGCTGCAAGCCGGTTTGTCTGGCCAGGTCAACCTGGGCGTGATCCTGACACCGTCCATGACGCTGGTGCCCCAAGCCATTGCCGCCACCAAGGCCGAGGCGCCGCATTTGAGCATTGGGGTTGAAGTGGGCACCAGCGACGCGCTGGTGGACGGACTCAAACGCGGCCGCCTTGATTTTTTGATCGCCCGCATTCCGGCCCAAGAAGAAGACACCAACCTGGTCTACCAAGACCTGTCGGAAGAAACCGAATGTGCGGTGGTGCGCATGGGCCACCCCCTGCTGGAGCGCCCAGCGCTCACGCTGCCAGACCTGGTCAGCAAGGTCTGGATCCTGTCGCCCCGGGGCAGCATCCTGCGCCACCAGTTCGACATGCTGTTCAGACGCAACGGCCTGGCGCCACCGACCAATGTGGTTGAAACCACCGCCATGTCGGTGATCAAGGCGCTGCTGCAGCAGACTGATTTTTTGCACCTGATGCCGCTGGAAGTGGCCAGCTATTACGTGGCATCGGGCGAGCTGGCGATTTTGCCGGTGGCGTTGCCCTGCAACATGGACAGCTACGGCCTCATCATGCGCGCCGACCATGTGCTCCCTCCCGGCGCTGCGCTGTTGCTCGGCGCAATCCGCAGGGCGGCCTTGGGCAGGCAGCCTATTCCATCGGGCGCTTCATGACGAAGAACGCGTAGCCATAATAATCTGAGTATTTCCGATAAAGCGCGATCTCGTGCCGGGCTTCTGCGATCACTTCCAGGCCTTGCGCAATGCCCGCCCATTCCTTCGACTTCTCGGCGATGAGGATTTCCATGGGATCGTAGTAATCGGTGGTCCACGTGTTCCGGGGGAGAACGAAGTGGCCTTCGCTCACGTAGCCCAAGCGCGCAATCACTTTGAGCTTGTTTTCGATGGTGTCGATCTCCGGATACTGCTTCCAGAACTCGCGCACAGGCGCAGGCGGGGCAGGCTTTAACCACACGGACTCGCTGACGGCAACATGCCCACCCGGACGGACAAAGCTTTTGATCTTCTTGAGGCCATTCTCGAAACCGAGGTTATAGATCGCGCCCTCCGACCAGATGACGTCGAAGCTGGCCGGCGGAAAGTCCATCTGCCGCATGTCCTGCTCAAGCACTGTCAAGCGCTCTGAAACGCCCGCTTGCTCGGCATTGGCCTTGACTCTTTCGATCATCAGCGGGAGGAAGTCGAGCGCGAACACTTCGCCGCCGGAAATCTTCAGCAGATCAATGGTTTGCACACCGGGCCCGCACCCGAGGTCGAGAATGCGCGGGGACTTCGGTACGCCCGACATCAATTCGTAGGCCCGCCGGGTGGCCTCGTGTGATCCAGGGCCAGCGCGCGGCAACCTGCCGAAAATTTCCAGAAAATACGCCATGTCGTCCATGTCAGTTGCCTCAATGAATGCGGATGCTAGTGATTGCCGCCCAAGCTAACAGCATTCCAGCAAGCACCGGCCAGCGCGCAAGGGGCGTGCGCGTTTGCCGCCATCCATGCGTTCGTGATGTTGCAAACAGCAGTTTTATAACGCCTTTGCCGCTGCGGTAAGAATTTTCCTTCCCAAGCGACCAATATACGCTATGCAAATATTTCCTTTTTCTTTGTTGCCAGCCATTTTGTGCGCCCTGCTGCCTGTCGGTTCGCAGGCCAGCACGCTGACGCTGACCGCCGCCCATCAGGCCTGTGGTGTCACGGCCAAAGTGAGCGCGCCCCCGCCCCCGGCCGCACAACAGCGGCTTGCGCAAAGTCAAGTCACTTCCGGGGTGCGCGATATCGCTTGGGCGTGGCTGGGTTCACCCACTTCACGTTACCCCCATGCGGCTCTGGGATCCAGGCAGCATGCGGCCAGTCTGCATGTGCTTCCCAGCCTGGCCCGTGCGCAGCTTCTGACCTATTCACTTCCGCTGCATCGCGTGTTTGAGGACCGCATACCGCGGCTCGTTGACCTGGACGGCGATGGGCGCGACGAAATCATTCTGGTGGAGGCCGAGGCCCTGAAAGGGGCGGCGCTGGTGGTCTACGGGCTGCGAAATGGCTCGGTGACCGAGTTGGCGCGCGGCCCGTATGCGGGATCTTCCTTTCGCTGGCTCAATCCGGTGGGGGTGGCCGATTTCGACGGCGACGGCCTGCTCGACCTGGCCAGCGTGACGACGCCCCACATTGGTGGCGCTCTCACACTGCACCACTACCGCCCGCCACGGCTGGAACCCTATGCACGCACGACCGATGTCTCCAATCACCGCATGGGCGAACTCGAGCAGCAGCTGGCAGTTATTCTTTCACAAGCGGGCCAGCGACCAGCCATCCTGATCCCCGACATGCAGTTGACGGCGTTGCAAGCGTTACGCTGGGATTCCCCCGGACAATGGACCGAGCTGGCCCAACCACTGGCGCTGCCAGCGCGCGCCGAGCGCTTCACACCACTGGACGGTGGCGGGTGTTTGAAACTGACAGACGGCAGTTGGTGGCGTGTGATGCTGGTGCCATGACATCACATTTTCAAGCAATGAGAACTCTATGTTGCCGGGGTGATTGACCATACCGATGCGGAACTGATCCTTCTGGAAAGCCTGGTAGGCCGCCAGGTGCCATTTGGCGAAAGCGACAGGTACTATTGACCGCTCAATGGCGACGCAGTGTTGATGATTTCCCCAATCGTCGTCAGTCCATGGAGACGGTTGGGGAGTGGGTGTCAGCTACGCCACAGGCATGTCGCCAATCAGTTCCAGTTGGCGTGAACGCCAGTCGAGCACGGCGGTGCGCGTCGCCATCTTGCCGGCCAGTTCCGGAAATTCCACCCCAATGACCTCGGCGGCAAAACGTGACAGGAAGCGCGACTTCATCTCTGCGCGGGCGCGGTCGACACCAATTTCATCGTAGGGCACGGAAGCCAGCAGCAGCAGGCCGTCGTCGGGAATCCGCCCGGCGGCCATGTTGTTGCGGATGATGCCTGCAGCCGTCTTGATCGGTTCGTCCAGATTGGGGCTGTAGGGGCCGATGATGAGCGCCACGTTGGGCGTGTGGAGGAAGTCGAAGCCACGTCCGAGACAGATGACCCATTCGCGGTGATCGAAATCGAGCTGGCGCCGGTGGTGTGCGATTTGTGAACGCACGGCAAAGATGCGTTCCAGGTTGCCTTCCAGCAGCGGTAACAGGTCGGCGCGCATTTGCGCTGGCATGTCGGGCAGCAGCGCGGCGAGCCGTTCGGCCAGTTGAGGCCGGTCGGTGAGGGAGAGCGCCGCCAAATCGAGCTGCGCGCCGTGATCGCCATGCACGACCAGCGCATCCTCGTCGGTTTCAAGGCCAACGACCAGCGGGTAGACGGTGCCATGCGCGCTGCCGAAGATCTGCTCCACCTGATGGCGGATTTCGTAAGTATGAGCCATTGCCGCAGCCGTGTCGTACTTGAAGCCGGCGCAGCCGCGAAGGGGATCGCCCTTCGAGAAATGGTAGGTGATCAGGAACAGGACGCGGCGACCGGCGCTGACCATGCGTTGCACGTGATGCGCGAGCACCTCGCCAAGATGTGGCCAGCCAAGATCGAATTGGCCGCCAAGGTTGCGAAAGGGCATCAGGATGCCCACAGGCGTATTGGTCACAACGGGGATGTTCACGCGCCCGTCCATGCACTTGAGCACAGCGATGGCAGTGGGGTGCTCGGCGAGATAGCGCTGGCGCGCCAGGCAGGTTTCCGGGCTGCGGAAAGCGGCGCCGTGGCGGTCGGCCAGGTCGAAAAGCCAGTCAATGCGCTGCTGGATCGGTTGCTTGTGAATGGCCATATGGATTTTCCCCTTGATCCTGGTTGTCGCTGCCGGGCCTCGTTCAGTCCTGTCGCTGCCAGCGGGCAAACAGGGTGTGCGCCAGCCCATTGGTCAAGGCGAAAGTGTTCAAGCGGCACATGAACATTCTGTTGGTACGGATAGGCTTGTTGATCGCACGAGGCAAAGTATCGCACCAAGAGGCAGTCCTCGAACTGCGTGAATCGCTGACTGCACCCTATTGGCTTGGGCGCCCTGCGCAAGCTTGTGCCATACTTGACCTCATGCGGTTGAATTTCCAATAAACCCGCGGCCACTGATTCGTGGCGGAAATATATCCATGCACTTCATTACCAAAATGACGAATTTTTTTAAAAGAGCAGTTGAAGCAAAACATTTCGATTGTTTTAAAAATGCGAATCAACAAAGTTTTTTTCATTTGAAAAATTTTAACAAACCAACCGCATGAAAAAGATTTCACAATATTTTTTACAGGGAGTTTTACTTGTAGCTCCTCTGTTTATTATCATTTACATCCTCATCTCACTGTTTACAACACTAGATGGTTGGCTGACCAATAACATGGAAGCGGTCGTGGGATTTAAAATTCCAGGGCTTGGGATCCTGATTTTGTTTTTCTTTCTTACATTACTGGGTTTTATCGGGCAAACAACTTTGGTCAGGCCCCTTAAAAAAGTAACTCAGCAACTCATCGAAAAAATTCCGGTCTTGAATTTGTTGTACTCCTCTATCAACGAGCTTTTTTCTGCTTTTGTAGGAAAAGAAAAGAAATTCAATACGCCCGTAAAAGTGCTTTTCAACAAGGAAAACAATATTTGGAAACTGGGCTTCATAACACGTGATACCCTGGAAACTATCGGCAATAAAGAATTAACAGCAGTATATTTTCCGCACTCATATAATTTTTCAGGGGAATTGTATCTCATCCCCTTTGAAAGAGTTGTAAAAATTAATATCTCACCAGCCGAAACGATGAAATTCATTGTTTCGGGTGGTGTTACAAATTTCTAATTTTTTTATTATCTGAAACTTGTAACCTGTGTTGCCAAGCCCAAACTCTACAGCCCGCGCCACCCTGAGCGCGCGCTGCTGCACCAAACGGTCGCCGAGCACTACGAAACCTGGTTGCGGCTGGCCAGCGCGGGCCAGTTCGACGGGAAGCCCAAGCGGTTGCGCCCGCCACTCTGCTGCGAAAAGGGCTTGATCGAACCACCCACCACAGCATGAGTGCCTGGCCTGTTCGCATAGGTATTCGCCGGATGGCGCGTGATAAGGTGATGCCGCCTGGTGATTGAATTTTGCTGATCCTACAGCTCAAAAAGTGTATAGTTTGGCGGCTGTGGCAGGCTCGGTGGCCAGCCAGGCATCACGGAGAAATGTCATGGGTCTTGTTCAGGCGGTGGTGGGTTCGGTCGGTGGTGCGCTGGCCGACCAGTGGAAAGACTTTTACACAATACCGGGCGGCTTGCCGGCAACGGCGGCGCTGTTTGCTGCCGTGCCGCAGGGAACCAATGCCGGTCGGGGCTCGAATACCAAGGGTTCCTCGAACATCATCACCAACGGATCGAAGATCGTGGTGCCCGAAGGCTACGGGCTGTTGCTGTTCCAGGAAGGTGCGGTCACAGGTTTTGTGGCTGAGCCGGGCGGGTATGAATGGCGCTCGGACGACCTCAATTCCAAGTCGATTTTTGCCGGCGACGGCCTTGTCGACTCGCTGGTCTGGCAGAGCTGGGAGCGTTTCAAGTTCGGCGGCCAGCCGGGTTCGCAGCAGGCTGCGTTTTTCGTCTCGCTCAAAGAGCTGCCCAACAACCGTTTTGGCACGCAATCTGAAATCTACTGGGACGACGCCTTCCTGAACACGCAGGTGGGTGCGGTGACTCGCGGCTCCTACACCTTGAAGATCGTCGACCCGATCCTGTTCGTGAAGAACTTCGTGCCGGCCGCCTACCTGCAGCCGGGCCAGGTTTTCGATTTCACCGACCTCGACAACGCCGCCGCCGGCCAGCTCTTCAACGAAGTCGTTGGCTCGCTCGCGCCGGCCTTCAGCCTGTACACGAACGACCCGGGCAAGGGCAGTCGCATCACCCGGCTGCAGCAGGATTCGGTGGGCTTTGCCCAGAGCCTGTCCAGCGCGGTGGAAAGCGCCTACCAGTGGAAGACCGATCGCGGCCTGGCCATCGTCAAGACTGCCATTGTTTCCATCGAATATGACGCCAACACACGGGAACTGCTCACCAAGGTGCAGCGTGCCGATGCGCTGTCGGGTGCGCGCGGCAATTCCAATCTGCAGGCCAGTGTGGCTGCGGGCATTCAGTCGGCGGGCGAAACCGGCGGTGCGGCCGGCGTCATGGGCCTGGGCATGGCCACCGGCATGCTGGGCGGCATCGGCAGCTTGCAACAACCGGTCGCACCTGCCGCACCGGTTGCACCAGCCGCGCAAGATCCCCTTGCCAAATTGAAGAATGCCAAAGAGGCGCTTGATCTGGGTCTGATCACGCAGGCCGATTACGACGCTGTCAAAGCCAAGGTGCTGGGCCTCTAAGCAGCCAACGGAGCAGCAGGCTTGTCAAACCACAGCGATCCGGTTGCCATCGACACCTCCGCCGAAGCGCTCAAGGATGGTCTGAACCGCTGCCCAAAATGCGGCGCCACCGACATTCGGCACAAACCAGGCACTGACCTGCTGGTGTGCCTGTACTGCCGCAACGAATGGCACGGCGAGCGGGTCGAGGAGGCGTTCGGGCTTGGCGAGGGCATCGACCAGCTCAAGGACACGGTCATTGCGTCCGGTGCCCAGGACATCGCCGCCGATGCTGCCAGCCTGATGAGCTTCAAATGCGCGGGTTGCGGGGCCGAAGTGACGGTCAACACCGAAAGTGCCATGACCGCGCGTTGCCACTGGTGTCGGCACGTCTTTGGCGTCAACGAGCAGGTGGCCAACGGCGCAGTGCCCGACGCCCTGTTGCCTTTCCGCATCAAAAAAGACGACGCGGTCGCGCGCATCCGCCAGTTCGTGGACAAGCGCCGCCTGTTCGCGCTCAAGGCTTTCAAGGACCAGTTCACGCCCGACAACGTCACCTGCGTCTACCTGCCGTACATGATCGTTGACATCAATGCGAGCGCTGACGTGGCCGGGCAGGCCGAGATCGAGACGCGTCGCTACACGCGCGGCAGTGGCAAGGACAAAAAGACCTATTACGACGCCGACGTTTACCAGGTGCAGCGGCATGTGGACTTCACCGTGGACGACCTGCCCATGGAGTCCACTTCCCATCGCCGCAATCTGGACACGCGCACCAACACCAACAACATCATCAACACGATCTTGCCGTTCGACACCAAGAACGCGGTGAAGTGGAACGCGTCCTACCTGGTCGGCGTCACGTCGGAGAAGCGCAACCTGGATGTGGCGCACCTGCGACCGCATCTGGAGGACCAGGTGCTGTCAATCGCCCGTGCCCAGGTCGCTGCCTCGGTGAGTCGCTACGACCGTGGCGTGCGCTGGGAGCAGGAGCAGCTCAGCGTGCACGGCACACGCTGGGTGTCGATGTACTTGCCCGTGTGGCTGTATTCGCACCACCAGCCAGGGAAAAACGGCGGCCTGCTGCATTACATCGCGGTGAACGGCCGCACCGGCGAGACCATGGGCAGCGTGCCGGTGCAGCAGTGGAAGCTGCTGACGGCCGCCCTCGCCACCGGCACCTTTCTTGAGGCCATTGCACTCTGGATCATAGGGAGCTCGTCATGAACGACGACGGCGCACTGTGGCTGCTGCTGTTGGGGCCGGCCGGTGCCACGGCACTGTATTGGGCCTTGTACCGGTATTACCGCAACACCGACAAATCGCACGCCTTCGAACACGAAACCACCGTCAAAGCTGAGCCTGTGACCGGTTCGGAGCAGAAAATCGACGAGGTGACGGGCACGCAGCAGCCGCGCATCTCTGGCGACAATTTGCGTGATTACCGCAAGCGTGTGCGGCGCATCCAGAGCGACGGAAACAATCGCTAAGCTGTTTTGACTCAGCGTTTACTGGTCGCAGGTGCGCGGTGCGTCCTGCATTTCCAGTGCGCCATCCGGGTTGTGGCTAAGGCTCATTGCCAATCGGTTTAACCATTGTGGCGCTGAATGAATGATTTCAGCGCGGGGTAGGTCACGTCATGCCAACGGTGACCGCTGAAGATGCCGTAGTGCCCTGCCCCCTGGATTTCCAGATGCTGGTGACGCGCCTCCGGAATGCCGGGGCACAGGGTGTGAACTGCCTGGGTCTGGCCGATGCCGGTGATGTCATCGAGTTCGCCCTCAACCGACAAAACCGCTGTCGTGGTGATGTCCTGTGGGCGTACATGCTCCATTTTGCCGTCCACGCTTTTCACCTCCCAGGTGCCCAGGGCCAGGCGGTGGTCCTGGAACACAACCTTGATGGTTTCCAGGTAAAAATCGGCGTCCATGTCGAGCACGGCGTTGTACTCGTCATAAAAGGTGCGGTGCGCCTCTGAGCCGGCATCGTCACCTTTGACCAGGTCGTTGAAATAGTCCACGTGGTGCTGGGCGTGGTTGCCGGGATTCATGGCGACAAAACCGGTGTGCTGCAGGAAGCCGGGATACACGCGTCGTCCGGCTCCCGCAAAGTTGGACGGCACCTCGTAAATGACATTTTTCTCGAACCAGTCATAGCCCTTGTCGGTGGCGAATTTGTTCACCGAGGTTGGGGCGATGCGGCAGTCCATCGGGCCGCCCATCATGGTCATGCTCAAGGGGGTGGTCTCGCCGCGGCTGGCCATCAAGGAAATGGCGGCAAGCACCGGCACGGTGGGCTGACACACGCAGAGCACGTGGCAATTGCCATGCGCGCCCTGCAGGTGGCGAATGAATTCCTGCACATAGTTCACATAGTCATCCAGATGGAACTCACCTTCCGACAGGGGAATCAAGCCGGCATTTTTCCAGTCCGTGATGAACACCGTGTGGTCTTTCAGCATGGTCTTGGCGGTATCGCGCAACAGCGTTGCATAGTGGCCCGACAGGGGGGCAACGATGAGAACGACCGGTTGTTCCTGCATCTTCTTCAGTGTGGCCACATCGTTGCTGAAACGACCGAAGTTGAGCAGCCGGCAAAATGGCTTGTCGAGTTCAACCTGCTCATGAATGACAACGCTGACCCCATCGAGATCAATCGCTTTCAAGTTGAATTCAGGCTTGCTGTAGTCCTTGCCCAAGCGGTGTAACAAGTTATAGCTGGCCGACAGGCTCTTGGCAAACGGGTTCTCCCCGATCATGGGCCAAGGCTTGGTGTAAAACTTGGCGGCAGAGTTCGCCAGGTCTACAAACGGTTTATTCAAAGCGCGTTGGGCTTCGTGTAGGTGATAGAGCATGAGTTCCTGATTTTTTTTGAATTCGTAACGACGCATGAACTGGTCATGGAAAGAAGCGGCAGAGATGCACGAAGATTAGGGCCTGGCGTCACCAAACCTAGGGTAAACCCTATATTGCAGTTTAACAACGATGTCCGTGACAAAACAGTGCGGGCAGATGTTTATTTAAGCTGCTGCCGTGAGCGACCATGAGCACCAAACCATTTGTTCCACCGTCGGAAATCGAGCGTGAAACGGGTTTCGGGAAATATCAATTGCGAAAGTGGCGCCAGCGTTTCGGCTTTCCCCCGGCGTAATCCATGGCGGATGGCAAGACCGCCTTTTCACGCAAGCGTGTCGAGCAGCTTCTTTTGATCAAACGCCTGCTCGATGGTGGCTTTCGCCCAGGTGGTGCTGCGGTCCTTCAGTTTCGCTTATCCGGCGCGCGATGTGGTGATGACCTGGCTGCATTTGCTGCGCTTGCTGCCGATCAGGATTCAAATTTGGGCTGGGGGCGCTGGCGTGGTGAGCAAGAGAAAGCACCCAAAGGGGGTGCGCATCTTCTCGGATTTCGATGAAGCAGTTATTGCTCTTGATGAGCTTGCAGTTTAGATTCACCAATTTGAGTACCGCAAACGTCTGCGCTGGCGAAGTTGTCTGACTAAGAGCCCGATACCGGGCATTCGTAACCGACTTCTTCTGCTGCGTTGCGGGTCCAGAATTTTCTCCTGACTTGAAGTTCGGTCAGGTCACAAGAACCTCGACCTCCATCCCCGCAAACGCGTCGGCTGCACCAAGATAGCTGCCCGACACCGGCATCAACAGCGTGATGTCGCGGGCAACGGCGACCGGAACCAGATTGAATCCACCAATACTGCGATTGGTCGGATCGAAATTGATCCAGCCAGCCCCAGGCACATAAACCTCTGCCCACGCGTGGGTGGAACCGGACCCCGAGGAACCCGTGGCATTGCTTTGCGGATCATACAGATAGCCCGACACGATCCGGGCGCCCATGTCCAGGCTGCGTACCGCCTCGGCAAACAGTATGGCGAAGTCGCGGCACGACCCCTTTCCACGGTCGAGCGATTCGATCGGCGTCTGGGTACCTTCGCTTTCGCGCACCTCGTACTGCAATGCCTCAGACACGCCGTGGCTGATCGCCTTCAGCAATTCCAGCGTGTCGGGTGCGGTGCCCCGCACGAATGACCGGGCCCACTTCTGGAGGCGCCCCATCGGGTCAAGGTACTGCTGGATCGCAAGCGCCCCCAGGTCAGCGCGGTCATCATTCGAATAGAAGAAGGGAAAATTGAGGGCTGTCGCCGCAATATTGAAGATCGGCCAGGGGTTGCCGGTGAGTGCGAGTTCGACGTTGCTCTCAATCCGCAATGCGTCGGTCTCGCCGCTGAACGACGCTGTCGCGACAGCGTTGCCCGAGACATCGTGCGCCCACGCGATCATTGCGTCGGGAGACACTTTCAGGGTGTGCGACATGAGTTGCAGTTCACGGCTTTCTCTGGGCCGTAGCATCAGCCGATGCGGATTCAGGCTGACCGCGCTGCGGTAGTGATAGACCGTTGTATGCCTGATTTGAATTTGGGTCACGGTGGTGTGGGGCTCTTGTAGGACACTCAGATTAACACCTTATGTGCACACACATTGATCAGAGGTGCCCGATTTATGGCGGCAGGACCTGCGCCGGCGCGTCGTGGAAGCCAACCTCTGTAAATTTGCCGCAATGCAACAAAAAAACCTGTTCTGACGATGGCTTCGTTCATTTGCGTTATGCTGCACTGCAACATTAAAATGGTTGTATGGCAATCACCGCATGAGTCCAAGCCCGTTCAGAAACTGCAGACCAACCCACAGGGGGATCCGATGAACCTTCAAAAAGCCGTGGCGCTGATGTTTCCACATGGTGTGGTCACGCAAACTATTCCTGACAACGACAGTTTTTTTGAGGTCCTGGAAATTCCCGAGAACACCGTCCCGCAAAACTGCGCAGTGCTTGCCAGCGGTGAGTTTCAGTATTTCCGTGACCAGAATCGCATTGGCAGCTTTTTGGTACAGGCTGAAGAGCACGTATTTTTCATACGTGTGCATTCAACCCGTTCGGGAGGCAGCCATGCCGAGGTTACCCCGCGTTAGGGCTTTGAACTCGTGAAAAAGCTGCGGGTGCACTGACCCCGAACGTCCGTCGAGTCCTGGTTTAAAGGCGGCTCAGGAGTTCGGCTTTTTTGCTGGCGTACTCCTGTTCGCTCAAAATGCCCCGCGACTGCAGGGCTGCCAATTTTTCGATGCTGGAAAAAATGTCGCCTTGCACACCATCAAACGTGGCGTTGTAGTTTTGTGGGGCGGGTGCTGGTGTCGGCACGGGCGCCATCGGTGCCATCCCATTGATGCTCACCACCGGTAGGCGATTCAAATCCACGTAGCCATACTGGCTGGAGAAGGTGACGGAATAGCCGCCACTTTGCTGCTGGGACACGCCGCCAATCTGGTGGTCCAGCGTGTCATAAATGATGACCTGCCCGTTTGACTCGATGGCCAGCCGGCGGGCCTGGGAAAACCAGGCGTAGCGCATGCCATTTTGACCACCCGAGCTGTTTGGAAAGCGCAGGTCCGGACCCCACCAGTCCGGCAACACCGGGGCTGGCACAAACAGGTTGTTGTTCTGGTTGCCTGATGATTCGCTGCCACCCCAGGCATTGACCTGGGTGCTGCCATTTTGGCTTTGGCTTTGGAAGCTGCCCGTACGAACCAGACCTGGCTGGTTACTGATGAGGCGGGAAAGTTCAGCACACAGGTTGTCAACCCGACCTTTGAGGTAATTGTTGAACATGTCCCCAATCATGGTCATGCCGCCCTGCATCCATTGGCCGGAGCCGCCGAATTCCGGGTGACTGAATTGGGCCATGCTGCCATTGCCATTGATAACGGACCCCAACATGGATAACACCGCGTCAAAGCTGAAACCGTGGCGCTGGGCAATGTCGTTGATGGCCTGTTGGCCGGCGGAAGAGAGTTGGAGCATAAAACGGATTTAACAAGTAGCCGCCATTGGGTTCAACAGCAAGCGGGGACGGGGGATAACAGCGAATGCTGCGGATATTGAAGCGTGGCGCGGCTAGCAAAGCCACGGCAAAGATGGTAACCCATGCACGCAGGCAATTAACTTGCGCTGTGAATATTGCACCTGCCTATTCAATGACAAGCGGACGCAACAAACTGCACCTTGCTGCAATTCAACTTGGAACAAATTGCGCTCGACGCTGCACTGCAGCATTTCATCTAACCTATTTTGATTAAGAACCCAATCATGCTGGATGGCACTTCTACCCAGTTATTTCACATCAAACCTACCGACACGGGGTTCAAGCCAGGTGGACTACGTGATTTTTTCCTTCACCATGACTTGGATATCGCCGAGGCAACTCGTGTCAGTCACGAATGCCCGAAACCGAGTAGCTCGATTTGGCAACTTTTGCTGCCAGTTTGCAGAATCATGGGTTTCAGACCGAGAAACGGCGTTCACCGTCCAGCCAGGTGGAGTGGATGGCGATCTTGCTGATCTCTTTCGCGGGCACCTTGGTGGGGTCGCGTTCGAGGACGACCAAGTCCGCCATCTTGCCCACCTCCAGACTGCCACATTGGTGGTCAAGATGGCACTGCCAAGCCGCATCGATGGTCATCGCACGGATGCCTTGCATCGGTGTGATGCACTCATTCGCGTTCAGCACGCCACCGCCCTCGTGCATATCGCGCACGACTGCATTCTCAATGCAGCGCAGTGGGTCAATGGGCGTGACGTTGTAGTCCGAATGCAGCGAGATCCGCAGGCCACCTTCCAGCGCCGAGCGGCAGGGATCGAGCCTGTTTGCACGATCGACACCCAGCAAGCGGTCCCTGAACGCGCGACCCCAGTAGTGGACATGGCCGATCAGAAAAGACGGCGACACACCCAGTTTGGCCATGCGTGCAATTTGTCCGCGGTCGAGAATGCTGCAATGCTCGATGCGATGGCGCAGCTTGCGCCCTCCACCCACCCCCGCTACCCGCTCGAACGCATCCAGCACCGTGTCGATGGCCGCATCGCCATTGGCGTGCACACCAATCTGCCAGTTCGCCTCGTGGGCTTGGCGAATCACGGCTTCGATTTCCTTGGGCGTGTAGTTCAATGCGCCCCGGTTCTTAGTGCCCAAGTACGGTTTGCGCTGAAAACCTGTCAAACCCTGGTTGGAGCCATCTGCCCAGGCCTTGATGCCATTGAGCGTAAAGCGCTTGCTGCGAACGCCCGGGCGCAGCTTCATTGCCTGCCATTTTTCAAAGTGTGTTGAAACCAGGAAACCCGAATAACGCACACCAGGATTGCCCGCCATCACCGCGTCGATCAGCGCCAGATCCGCTTCCGCGAACAGCGTGCCAATGCCGGCATCGTGCAAGGTGGTGCAGCCTTTGGCAGATGCATCGTCAAGATCAGCGCGCAAGAGTTTGACCAGTTCCTCCGGGCTGGGCGAAGGCATGGTCGTTATAAAGGGCTGGAAGGCGTTGGGCTCTTCCAGTCGGCCGGTGAGTTCTCCATCAGCGCCGCGCATAAACCGCGCTTGGGGGGGGTCAGGTGTCTCTTTGGTCACACCTGCCAGCTTCATGGCGAGCGAGTTGACATAGGCGACATGCCCGTTGGACTCAAGCACGAACACCGGCACGTTGGGGCTGACCCTGTCAAGTTCTGCGCGACTGATTGGTGCGCCCGGCATGATGGATGGATCCAGCATTTTTGCCTGTACCCAGGTCTGCGAAGTGCTAGCGGAAAATTGCTTAATCTTGCTCAGCGCCTCTTCCATATTGGCGGTAGTGAACGGCCCTACGTCAAGCCAGGGTCGCAGGCCCGAAAAGTTCGAATGCATGTGCGGCTCGACAAAGCCGGGCAGCACCACGCGGTCACCAAAATCGATCACCTGCGTATGGCGCCCGCTGTGTTCGATAACATCCTTGCGTGAGCCCACTGCAATGATCTTGCCCTGACGCACCGCAATGGCCTCCACCACGGAGTTTTTGGCATCCACGGTGTGAATCGTTTTACTGATAAAGATTTGATCTGCCGTTTTCGCAGACTCGGTGCTGGCCAAAGCTTCGAGCGGATTGCCCGCAGCGGCAGCAACTGCAGCGATGGCGCCCATGCCACGCATGAAGTCTCTGCGCCCCCCGCGATCCTGGTAAGAACGCATCACTTGCAAAAAGCGTGCGTCACATGCATTGCACATAATCTCTCCTTGGCTGGGAATGTTGCTTTCCGGCGTGAGCAGCCTGAAATACCTTGGAATTTAGCACGCCATGCGAAGCTGGCCTTGGTGGTGGCTGTCGGCTCCAGTTCAGATTTTCAGGATGCCTGCCCGCGAGCACTGTGCTGCGTGAGTCACCTGCGACTGACTTCCGCTGGAGCGCGGCTGCCACTGAAAAAAATTCATCGACACACCGGTCAGATGCTCGAAAAAAGGCCAGTCGCCCTGCCTTTTTTCAAGTACCGGCGGTTGACCCGATCAAACGTAGCGAGCAGCCATCACATCCAGGTGGATCGGCTTGATCTTTGACCCCATGCCGGCACAACCAAAGGCCTCAAAGCGCAGTTTGCAAATGCCCATGGCGGCCTTGCGGGCCGCAATCAGCGCTTTGCGCGGGTCGAATTCGCTGGGGTTCTGGGCAAAACTCTGGCGCATGGCGCCGGTCATGGCCAGGCGGATGTCGGTGTCGATGTTGACCTTGCGCACACCGCTTTGGATGCCGCGCTGGATCTCTTCCACCGGCACACCGTAGGTTTCTTTCAGCTCGCCGCCGTACTGGCGGATGATGGCCAGCCACTCCTGCGGCACGCTGCTTGAGCCATGCATCACCAGGTGGGTGTTGGGAATTTGCGCGTGGATTTGCGCGATGCGGTCAATCGCCAGAATGTCGCCGGTGGGCTTGCGGGTGAACTTGTAGGCGCCGTGGCTGGTGCCAATGGCAATGGCCAGCGCGTCCACACCTGTTTTTTCAACAAAGTCCTTGGCCTGCACCGGGTCGGTCAGCATTTGCTCATGGCTGAGTTTGCCCTCGGCGCCAATGCCGTCTTCTTCACCCGCGTCACCGGTTTCCAGGCTACCCAGGCAACCCAGCTCGCCCTCGACCGAGACACCCACGGCGTGCGACATCTCGCACACCTTGCGCGTGACATCGACGTTGTACTCGTAGCTCGAAGGTGTCTTGCCGTCGGTCATCAGCGAGCCGTCCATCATGACGCTGGTAAAGCCCGAGCGGATCGACTGCTGGCACACCGCAGCAGACGTACCGTGGTCCTGGTGCATCACCACCGGAATGTCGGGGTAGGACTCCACCGCCGCCAGCACCATGTGGCGCAGGTAGGCTTCACCGGCGTACTTGCGGGCGCCGGCGCTGGCCTGCAGGATCACCGGGCTGTCAGTGGCCGCCGCGGCCTCCATGATGGCCTGGATCTGCTCCAGGTTGTTGACGTTGAAGGCAGGCACGCCATAGCCGTTTTCAGCAGCGTGGTCGAGCATTTGACGAAGTGAAACAAAGGCCATGGTGATCTCCTGGTGGTTTTAGAAAATAGCGATCCCTCCCACGCACTGGATGCGTGAGTTGGTATCAATTGAGGTGGGGCGGGTTTCAACCCGCCAGGTCGCCTTAGCCCGCGGCGCGTTTTTGCAGAATTTCGAAGGCGGGCAGGGTTTTGCCTTCCAGCACTTCCAGAAAGGCACCGCCGCCAGTGCTGATGTAGCCAATGTCTTTCTCGATGCCATACTTGGCAATGGCCGCCAGCGTGTCGCCGCCACCGGCAATGCTGAACGCCGATGACTCGGCAATGGCGTGGGCAATGACCTTGGTGCCGTTCTCAAACGCGGCAAACTCAAACACACCCACCGGGCCGTTCCAGACGATGGTGCCGGCCTTCTTGAGCTGCTCGGCCAACTTGGCGGCGGTGACCGGGCCAATGTCCAGGATCAGGTCGTCTTCGGCCACGTCAGCGGCGGCCTTGACAGTGGCCACGGCATCGGCGGCAAAGGTTTTGGCGGTGACCACGTCGGTGGGGATCGGCACTTCGGCGCCGCGTGCCTTCATGGCCTCGATCACGGCTTTGGCATCTGCAAGCAAGCTGGGTTCAGCCAGGCTTTTGCCAATGCTCAGGCCGGAAGCCAGCATGAAGGTGTTGGCAATGCCGCCGCCCACAATGAGTTGGTCCACGTTTTTGGCCAGTGCCTGCAAAATGGTCAGCTTGCTCGACACCTTGGAGCCGGCCACGATGGCTACCAGCGGGCGCTTGGGGTTGGCCAGGGCTTTGTTGATGGCGTCAATTTCTGCCGCCAGCAAGGGGCCGGCGCAGGCGATGGGTGCAAACTGGGCAATGCCGTAGGTGGTGCCTTCAGCGCGGTGCGCGGTGCCAAAGGCGTCGTGCACAAACACGTCACACAGGGCGGCAAGTTTTTTGGCGAGTTCAGGGGCGTTTTTCTTTTCGCCCACATTCACGCGGCAGTTTTCCAGCAACACGATCTGGCCGGGCTCCACGGCCACGCCGTCAACCCAGTTGGCGACCAGCGGCACCTCGCGGCCCAGCAATTCGCCAAGCCGTTTGGCCACCGGTGCCAGCGAGTCTTCGGGCTTGAAGGCGCCTTCCGTGGGGCGGCCCAGATGGCTGGTCACCATCACGGCGGCGCCTGCCGCCAGCGCCATCTGAATGCAGGGCACGCTGGCGCGGATGCGGGTGTCTTCGGTGATGTTGCCGGCATCGTCCTGCGGCACATTGAGGTCGGCGCGGATAAAGACCCGCTTGCCCGTGGCAAATCCACTGGCAATCACATCGGCAAAACGTAAAACTTTCATGGTGACTTCACTCCTTGTTAAGCACCTATTTTCAATCCAAAAGTCAGTGGGGCTCTGATGCTGGCAAAAATGAAAAATCTGCAATCACCCGGTCGGGTGAACAGGCTTCAATGGGCTGGCCCATGTTGTAGCCGTAGGGCAGCAGCCAGACCGCCACACCGGCGTTACGCGCGGTGGCGGCGTCGATGCTGGAGTCGCCGACAAACAGGGTGCGCTCCCGAACGGTGCCAAATTTTTCCAGGCAGTGCAGCACCCCCACAGGGTCAGGTTTTTTGGTGGCAAAGCTGTCGCCACTGATGACCTCATCAAACAGGGGCCAAAGCTGATGCGCATCCATGACCACCCGGGTGTAGCGGCTTTCCTTGTTGGTCACCACCGCCAGTTTGACGCCTTGTTGGCGCAAACGGTGCAGGGTCTCACGCACTTGCGGATACAGGTGGCTGCGGGTGCCGCAGCGCTGCTTGTAAAAATCGTCATAAACCGGCACCATCTGGCGCAATATCTCACTGCTGCGCACCGCCTCAAGCGTCATACCGCTGCGGTCGGCCACCGCCTGCACCAGCAACGTCAGGGTGCCGTGGCCAATCCAGTCGTTGACCTGCTGCTGAGTCACCAGCGACAGCTTGAATTGGCCCAGCGTGTCGTTGACCGCGTCCATGATCTCGGGGGCGGTCTCCACCAGCGTGCCGTCCAGGTCAAACAGCATCAAATCAAAAGTGAGGTTCGTCATGGGCCGCTATTATTAGTTGCTGGAGGGCACCACGGTGTCGGGCAGCGGCTCAGCACGGCGATGGGCGGCACGGTGCACCAGCACCTCCACCGCCTCCACCACGCGCGCTGCCGTGATGCCAAAGTGGGCATAGAGCTTGGGTGCCGGGGCCGACTCGCCAAAGCTGGCCATGCCGATCACGACACCCGTGCGGCCCACGTATTTGCGCCAGAAGTCGGGGTGGGCGGCTTCGATGGCCACCGTGGGCAGGTTCAAGGGCAGCACCATTTCCTGGTAGGCGTCGCTCTGGCGGTCGAACACATTGGTGCAAGGCATGGACACCACGCGGGTGGGAATGCCCTGCTGCGCCAAGGCGGCCTGCGCCTGCATGGCCAGTTCCAGTTCGGAGCCGGTGGACACAATGGCCGCTTGCGCGCCTGCCATGTCCGACAAAATGTAACCCCCCTTACGGATGCTGTCGGCCTGGCTCAGGTCGCTCAGGCGCGGCAGGTTTTGCCGTGACAGGCACAGCGCGCTGGGGCCGTCCTTGCGCTCCACCGCACTGGCCCAGGCCACGGCGGTTTCCAGGCCATCGGCCGGGCGCCACACGTCCAGCCCCGGGATGATGCGCAAGCTGGGGATGTGCTCCACGCTCTGGTGGGTCGGGCCGTCTTCGCCCAGGCCAATGCTGTCGTGGGTGAAGACATGGATGACGCGGGTTTTCATCAACGCGGCCATCCGGATGGCGTTGCGGCTGTAGTCGCTGAAGGTCAGGAAGGTGCCGCCATAGGGGATGTAACCACCATGCAGCGCGATGCCGTTCATGATGGCGGCCATGCCGAATTCGCGCACACCGTAGCTCAGGTGGTTGCCCCACTGGTCACGGCCGGCCTTGACGCAGCCCTTGAAATTGGTCAGGTTGGAGCCGGTCAGGTCGGCACTGCCGCCAAAAAATTCGGGCAGCAGGGGCGCCAGCGCATCGAGCGCATTCTGGCTGGCCTTGCGGGTGGCCACGGGGTCGGCCTTGGCGGCGATGCCTGCCAGCACGGCAGGCAATTGCGCAAAGTAGCTGGGCAGCAGATCGCCCGCCATGCGACGCTCGAACTCGGCGGCCTGGGCCGGGTATTTGGTTTGGTAGGCGGCAAACTGGCCGCGCCACTGGCTCTCGGCCACAGCACCCCGCGCCACGGCGTTCCAGGCAGTGGCAATGTCGGTGGGGATGTCAAACGGCGCCGAGGTCCAGCCCAAGGCTTCACGGGTGGCTGCCACCTCGGCTGTGCCCAAGGCCGCGCCATGCACGTCATGGGTGCCCGCCTTGTTGGGGGAACCCAGGCCAATGATGGTTTTGCAGCAGATCAGCGTCGGCTTGCCGGTGGGCAGCACAGCCTGCGCCTTGGCCGCGCGCACGGCGGCGTCAAGTGCCGCCGGGTCGTGGCCATCCACAGACGGAATCACATTCCAGCCATAGGCCTCAAAACGCTTGGGCGTATCGTCGGTGAACCAGCCCTCCACGTGACCGTCGATCGAGATGCCGTTGTCGTCATAAAACGCCACCAGTTTGGACAGGCGCAAGGTGCCTGCCAGACTGCAGACCTCGTGGCTGATGCCTTCCATCAGGCAACCGTCGCCCAGGAAGGCGTAAGTGAAGTGGTCGACGATTGACGCATCGGCCTGGTTGAATTCGGCGGCCAGCAGTTTTTCGGCGAGCGCCATGCCGACCGCGTTGCTGATGCCCTGGCCCAGCGGGCCGGTGGTGGTTTCCACGCCCGGTGTCACGCCCACTTCGGGGTGACCTGCGGTTTTGCTGTGCAACTGGCGAAAGTTTTTCAGCTCACTCATCGGCAGGTCGTACCCGGTGAGGTGCAACAGCGCGTAAATCAACATCGAGCCGTGACCGTTACTGAGCACAAAACGGTCGCGGTTGGCCCAGTGCGGGTTGACCGGGTTATGGCTCAGGTGCCGGTTCCACAGCACTTCGGCGATGTCGGCCATGCCCATGGGCGCGCCGGGGTGGCCGGACTTGGCTTTTTCAACGGCGTCAACCGCCAACATGCGGATCGCATTGGCCATTTTTTTGGCGAATTCGGGTGTAGGTGTGTTCATGATTATTTATTCAGTTGGGGACAGAGCTGATTAATGTGACTTCTTCTGCCGCTCCATCATGCGCCAGACAAAGGGCGTGAAGATGAGCTGCATGGCCAGCTCCATCTTGCCGCCGGGCACCACGATGGTGTTGGCGCGGCTCATGAAGCTGTCGTTGATCATGTTGCGCAGGTACTGAAAATCAATGCCCTTGGGGTTGCTGAAGCGGATCACCACCATGCTCTCGTCGGCGCTCGGAATGTCACGGGCAATAAATGGGTTTGACGTATCCACCATCGGCACCCGCTGGAAGTTGACATGGGTGTGCATGAACTGCGGGCAGATGTAGTTCACGTAGTCGGGCATGCGGCGCAAAATAGTGTCGGTGACCGCCTCGGTGCTGTAACCGCGTTGCTTTTTGTCGCGGTAGAGCTTCTGGATCCACTCCAGGTTGATCACCGGGACCACACCAATCAACAAATCCGGGTGCTTGGCGATATTGACCTCAGGCGTCACCACCGCGCCGTGCAGGCCTTCATAAAACAGCAGATCGGTCTTGGCTGGCACGTCTTCCCAGGGCGTGAAGGTGCCAGGGTCCTGCTTGTAAGGCGCGGCCTCTTCCGTGTCATGCAGGTACTTGCGGCGCTTGCCGGTGCCGGTTTCTGCGTAATCCCGAAACAGCGCTTCAAGCTCGGGAAACAGGTTGTTCTCGGGGCCGAAATGGCTGAAGTTCTTGTTACCGACGGCTTCGGCCTCGGCGGCCTTGAGCTTCATGGCCTTGCGGTCAAAACGATGAAAACTGTCACCCTCAATCACCGCTGCGGTGATGTTTTCGCGGCGAAAAATGTTCTCGAAGGTGCGGGTCACCGAGGTGGTGCCAGCGCCGCTGGAGCCGGTGATGGCGATGATGGGGTGGCGAATGGACATGGTTGCGTCTCCTTTTATTAAAAATCAATCCCTGAACAGGCTGCGTTCAGCAAACAAGGGGTTGTTCAGCTCCACTTGCACCGGTTCACGGTGGTAGCGCTCAATGCGCTCAACCTCGTTTTTGGAGCCGAAGACAAAACCAATGCGCTGGTGCAGGCTGGTGGGTTGCACGTTCATCATGGGCATCTCGCCGGTGGAGGCACGCCCGCCCGCCTGCTCCATGATCATGCCCACCGGGTTGGTCTCGTACAGCAGGCGCAGACGGCCAGGCTTGGACGGGTCTTTGGTGTCCCGCGGGTACATGAAGACGCCGCCGCGCATCAATATGCGGTGTGCTTCGGCCACCATGCTGGCAATCCAGCGCATGTTGAAGTCCTTGCCGCGCACACCCGGTTTGCCAGCCAGGCACTCGTCCACATAACGCTTGACCGGGGCTTCCCAGAAGCGCGCGTTTGAGGCGTTGATGGCAAACTCTTGTGTGTCCACCGGAATCTGCAACTGGGGGTGTGTCAGCATGAACTCGCCCAACGTCGGGTCCAGCGTGAAGCCGTTCACGCCGGTGCCTACCGTCAGCACCAGCATGGTGGTGGGGCCGTAGAGCGCGTAACCAGCGGCCATTTGCTTGGCACCCGGCTGGAAAAAGTCGGCATCGACCACGTCACGGCCTGAGTCGATCACGTCTTGCGGCGCCCGCAAAATACTGAAAATGCTGCCCACCGACACATTCACATCGATGTTGCTGGAGCCGTCCAGCGGGTCAAACACGATCAGGTACTTGCCGCGCGGGAACTGCGTCGGTATCTGGTAGGGCAAATCCATTTCTTCAGACGCCATGCCCGCCAGGTTGCCGGCCCATTCGGTACGCCGCATGAAGACTTCGTTGGAGAGCACATCGAGCTTTTTCTGGGTTTCGCCCTGCACATTGACCGAGCCGCCCTCTTCTGCCGCGAAGTTGCCGGTCATGCCGGCCAGCTCACCGTAGGCCACTGCCTTGGCAATGCCTTTGCAGGCCAGCGCCACGTCCAGAATGAGGGCGTTGAAGTCGCCGCTGGCCGAGGGAAAACGGCGGCGCTCCTCAATCAGGAACTGCGTCAGCGTGGAGCGGTTGGAACGGATGGTCAAAGGCATGGGTGTCTCCTGTTTATTTAAATTTTTTAGCCCGGATGGGCGGCGCGGCGCAGCGCCTGCATCACGCCCTTGTAGCCACCGTCGGCATCGGGCGCGCCAAACACGGCGCTACCCGCCACACAGGTGTCGGCACCTGCGGCCACGATCTCGGCAATGTTGTCGGTCTTGACGCCGCCGTCCACCTCGAGCCAGATCGGCTGACCACCCGCGGCCACATGGGCATCAATTTTTGCGCGCACCAGGCGCAGCTTGGCCAGCGTGGACGGGATGAACTTCTGGCCGCCAAAGCCGGGGTTGACGCTCATCAGCAAAATCATGTCGAGCTTGTCCATCACATGGTCGAGCACCGACACCGGGGTGGCCGGATTCAGCACCAGGCCGGCTTTGCAGCCGAGCTCACGAATCATCGACAGGCTTCGGTCCACGTGCTTGGAGGCCTCGGGGTGAAAAGTGATGATGTTGGCACCGGCCTTGGCAAACAGCGGAATGATGGCATCGACCGGCTCCACCATCAAATGCACATCGATCGGGATGCTCACATGCGGGCGAATCGCCTCACACACCAGCGGGCCGATGGTCAGGTTGGGCACGTAGTGGTTGTCCATCACGTCGAAGTGCACCAGGTCGCAACCAGCGGCTTCAATGGCGCGCACTTCCTCGCCCAGACGGGCAAAGTCAGCCGACAAAATGCTGGGGGCCAAACGCAAAACGGGGGAGGTGCTCATGGGGAGTCTTTCAGTAAAGTTTGTAATTCTTGAGGGTAATGCAGTTCGGCATGTTTTTACTTGGCCCGGGCGGCCTGCCACTGTTGTAATCGCTGCAGATTGACCTGACTCAAGTCCGGCACCACGTGCAGCGCTGCAGTGAAATCATGGTGCGCGGTGAAGCTGTTGGGGGTGACGATGGTCGCCAGCCCGGCAGCTGTGGCGGCTTGCAAGCCGTTGCTGGAGTCTTCGAACGCCAGGCACTGTGCTGCAGGCAGTTGCAAGGCCGCCAGCATCTGCAAATACACCTGCGGGTGCGGTTTTTTGATGGGCGCCGTCGAGGCATCCCCAATGGCCGAAAAATTCATGCGCCAGTCAGCACCGATGGCATGGCGCAACAGCGCAGCAATATTGACCGGCGAGGTGGTGGTGGCAATGGCCAGTTGCAAGCCAGCAGCCAGCGCCTCGTCCATCAGCCGGAGCACTCCGGGGCGCAGGCTCACCTCACCGCTGTTGACGGCATGTTCATAGGCGGCGGTTTTAAGCTGGTGAATGCGGTCGATGCGGTCGCTCAAGTCCAGGGCGTTAAGCGCCTTCATGTCCGGATTCACCTGCTTCCAATAGTGCAGGATTCTTTCCTTGCCGCCTGAAACGTCGAGCAATTGGGTGTACGTGACTTCGTCCCACACCCAATCCATCCCCATTTCTTTAAAAGCATGGTTGAAGGCCGCCATGTGCGCGCGCTCGGTGTCGGCCAGCGTGCCGTCCACATCAAAGATGAGGGCTTGCAGCGTGTTGGCGGTCGACGGCTGGAACATGAGGGACTTTCTTTGGGTTTGCTTATATTGGCCACTTTTGCGGCATGGATTAACTTTAATCGCCCAAATCCATAAACTCTAATCACGTTTTATTCAATAATCATCAGTATGAACTTATGAAAGCATGGAACTCCTGATGCGCCCCTACACCTTCAAGCAAATTCAAACCTTTCTGGAGGTAGCCCGCCAGCGCTCGGTCTCCAAGGCCGCCGAACGCCTGTTTGTCACCCAGCCCGCGGTGTCGATGCAAATCCGCCAGCTTGAAGACGCCTTTGGCCTGGCGCTGATCGAGCCGACCGGGCGCAACATCAAGCTCACCCACGCCGGCGAGATCTTTTTGACACACGCCACCGCGGCCATGCGTCAGTTCAAGGACCTGGAAGACCAGATGGCCGAGCATGTGGGCCTGAAGCAGGGTCGCTTTGACCTGGCGGTGGTCAGCACAGCCAAATATTTTGTGCCCATGCTGCTGGTGCGCTTTAACCAACTCAACCCCGGCATTCATGTGCAACTCAGCATTGACAACCGCGAAAACGTGCTGGGCCTGCTGGCGCGCGGCGACGCCGACCTGGTCATCATGGGCCGAGCCCCCAGCCACCTCGAATGCCAGGCCAAGACCTTTGCCACCAACCCGCTGGCCATGGTGGCAGCGCCCGACCATCCGCTGGTGCGACGTAAAAACCTGCCGTTCAGCGCGCTGGCTGAATACAAATTTGTGGTGCGTGAAGAAGGCTCGGGCACGCGTGCCGCCATGCAGCGGCTGTTTGAGGAAAACAAGACACCTTTGCAAATGGTCATGTCCATGCCCAGCAACGAGACCATCAAACAGGCCGTGATGGCTGGCATGGGTTTGAGCTTTTTGTCAATGCGCACAGTGCGCCATGAGCTCGCCAGCGGTCATCTGGCACTGCTCGACGTGCAAGGCTTGCCGCAAATCAACCACTGGTATGTGACGCATCTGAGCAGCAAAAAGCTGTCTCCGGCCGCCCGCGCCTTCAAGGATTTTTTGCTTGAGCAAGGCGGGGCGCTGATGGATGCGTGGAGTTAAAGCTCCGCGGATGTTTGATTTACCCGGCTCACTTGATCAACATTGCGTTCTGGATCCCGTGACTTACAGAGCAAGTTTTAGCTGAGCAAACATCCCGATCGACTGCGACGCGCACTACGACCCGACATTCAAGTACTTGCGCAGCATTGGCATCAGGGAAATCTAGTTTTACCGCCCCACACCAAACAACATCTGCCAAGCTTGCCGCGGCGAGGCAATGTGCATCAAATCTGCCGGGCCTGGGCGGCTTTGCCAACTCAATACCCGCTTGTCGCCGGTTACAAAGAGCGCCATGCCAGCCAAGGCAGTGGCGGTAACCAGGCGCACATCGTTGTCGTCTTGCGGCTCGGCAACATCGTCGATCAACTCCGCAGCCTGCCAGGCCAGATCAAACAGAGCACAAGCATCCGGGCGCTGCGGAAATTTTCGGATCAACACCTCATGGGACTCCTGGCGCACCAATTCACTGCTGTAGAGCCAACCACGATCGGCGCACTGCAACACCAATTCTTCGCACAATCCCGAAAACACCGTTGCTGAAAGCCATACGTTGGTATCCAAAAATACCTTCATGACACGTCTTGAAGAATATCGTCTTCGGTCAGCCAGCCCGCCGCACGCGCCAGCGGAGCCAACTGCGTCTGGCTTTGACGCAAGGCTTCACGCAAGCGATACGAGCGCAAAGCATCGCGTACCACCTCGCTGCGTGATTTTCCAGCGCTGGAGCAAAGGACATCGAGATTTTGCGCCTCGGTTTCTGAGAGGCGAACAGTCAAGGTTGTTTGCATGATTGGCTCCGGTTTGTACGACACTGTAATACAAACACGCCTGAATACTCGGTCACTTGCATACTGTTGCCCTAAATCGACAAGGACAGCGCTTGGTGCTACCAAATCGGGCACAACCTAGACAACCGGCACAATCACCTTCAAGGCGGCAAAGTAGTTTCGGAAAAAACCAGCATCAGTGGTCAGCAGGGCATTGGCTTGCTGGATGGCGTGGGCGCCGATCAAAAAATCCGGAGCCACGCGCTCGCGGGGGCCTTTGTTGCGGGCATACACGCGCATGATGCGTGCCGCCTCCAGCCCAGTCTCCATTGACAGCGGGTCGTGGTCAATTTCGCACGCTGCCAGGAATCCCCGCAAGTCTTGTTCGTCAGAAAAGTAGCGCCCCAGCTCCGCAACCACTACGGCGCAGACACACAGACTGCCGTGTGCCAAAGCGGCTTCCAGCGCCGCTTGTGCAGCACCGGCACCGGGCGCGCCCTTGACAATGTCGAACAGGACACTTGAATCAACTGCGGTTTTCATGCCCCGGCATCCCCATCCTGCCAGGGCACCGGGCGGCCACGCAACTCAGCCAGTGCTTCATCGGTGGTCAAGCCGTCATCAACGGCGCAGCCAACCCAACGGCTCAGATCAAGTGCCACTTTTTTCTCGATCAACAATCGCCCATCAACAACACGAATTTGCAATTTGGCACCGGGTTTGAGACCCAGTTCGTCACGCGCTTCCTTGGGAATCACAATCTGGCCGCGTTCCGCCAGCGTTACATCCATTGCATCCATGGCATACCCTTTCAAGTTGAAATGGTAGTATGCCTTATGAAGTATGAAATAACAAGTACGCCATCAACACCACGGATACTTACGCCCTCAACCCGTCATGCAACGCCACCAGCGCCAGGGTGATTTTGTGGTTCGGGTCGAGGTGGATCATGGGCAGCGACTGCTCATGCGACTCACGGATGCGCACCGACGACGGCAAATAGGGCCGCAGCACCGGCAAACCTTCGTCGATGAGCTCTGCCACCATGCGCTGGGGCAGGTTGGCGCGGGCCTGGAACTGGTTCACCACAATGCCATCAATTTGCAGGTCGGGGTTGTGGTCGGCACGGATTTCCTGCACGTTTTCCATCAGCGTGTACAGCGCCTGGCGTGAAAAGCTGTCGCAGTCAAACGGTATCAGGCAGCCCTTGGCACCAATCAGCGCGGCGCGGGTGAAGAAGTTCAGCGCCGGGGGGGTGTCGATGTAGATGCGGTCATAGGTCTCGGCCAGTTGCACCAGGGCTTCGCGCAGTTTGTAGATTTTCTGGCGCGACTCCAGCTTGACCAGCAGCTCGTTGAGCGCCGGGCTGGAGGGCATCACATCGAGGTTTTCAAATGGTGTCTCGACCACGAATTCGGTGGGTGGCACAGTGCGAAAACTGTAGCTCAGGGTTTGTTCAAAAAAACCCGCCACGCTGGGCTGCCCGTCAGTGGCCGTGTCACCCAGCAAATAACTGGTGGAGTTGCCCTGCGGGTCGAGGTCGATGACCAGGGTGCGCAGGCCCTGGCTGGCACTGATGGCCGCCAGATTGCAGGTGATGGTGGACTTGCCCACCCCGCCCTTTTGATTGAACACAACGATAGGCATGAATCAACTCCTTTATGGCAACTGAACAGTAAGCGTGACTGTCCTTGATTGTCCGTGACTTTGCCTTCGTGTCTCAAAACAGACGCGCAAGCAAATTCATCAGTGAAAACTGATTAGAAAATCTATTTATTTGAATTTTCATGATGAATAGGCGTGTCTATAGTTCAACCCATCACCACATTTCGTTATCAACAACAGGAGATTTCACATGGATCAATCGAACCGTTACGCTGACCTGAGCCTCAAGGAAGAAGACCTCATTGCCGGCGGCAAGCATATTCTGGTCGCCTACAAAATGAAGCCCAAGCCCGGCTTTGGCAGCTATTTGTCGTGCGCTGCCCACTTCGCTGCCGAGTCATCCACCGGCACCAACGTCGAAGTCTCCACCACCGACGATTTCACCCGTGGGCTGGACGCGCTGGTGTATTACATTGACGAAGCCACCGAGGACATGCGCATTGCCTACCCGATGGACCTGTTTGACCGCAACATCATCGACGGCCGCATGATGATGGTGTCGATCCTGACGCTGGTCATCGGCAACAACCAGGGTATGGGCGACATCGAGCATGGCAAGATTCACGACATCTACTTTCCAGAGCGGGCCATCCAGTTGTTTGACGGGCCAGCCAAGGACATCTCTGACATGTGGCGCATGCTGGGTCGCCCGATCAAGGACGGCGGCTACATTGCCGGCACCATCATCAAGCCCAAGCTGGGCCTGCGTCCCGAGCCGTTTGCCGCAGCGGCCTACCAGTTCTGGCTGGGCGGCGATTTCATCAAGAACGACGAGCCGCAAGGCAACCAGGTCTTCTGCCCCGCCAAGAAGGTCTATCCGCTGGTCTATGACGCCATGAAACGCGCCCAGGACGAAACCGGCCAGGCCAAGCTGTTTTCGGCCAACATCACCGCCGACGACCACTATGAAATGTGCGCCCGCGCCGACTTCATCCTTGAAGCCTTTGGCCCGGATGCCGACAAAGTGGCTTTCCTGGTGGACGGTTTTGTCGGCGGCCCCGGCATGATCACCACCGCGCGCCGCCAGTACCCCGGCCAATACCTGCACTACCACCGCGCCGGTCACGGCATGATCACATCGCCTTCGGCCAAGCGCGGCTACACCGCCTTTGTGCTGGCCAAGATCTCCCGCTTGCAAGGGGCGTCCGGCATCCACGTCGGCACCATGGGCTACGGCAAGATGGAAGGCGAGAACGACGACCGCAACATCGCTTACATGATCGAGCGTGACGAGTGCCAGGGTCCGGTTTACTACCAAAAATGGTACGGCATGAAGCCCACCACCCCGATCATCTCGGGCGGCATGAACGCGCTGCGCCTGCCGGGTTTCTTCCAGAACCTGGGCCACGGCAACGTGATCAACACCTCGGGTGGCGGCTCTTATGGCCACATTGACTCGCCGGCAGCCGGTGCCATTTCGCTGCGCCAGTCCTATGAGTGCTGGAAAGCCGGGGCGGATCCGATCGAATTTGCCAAAGAGCACAAGGAATTTGCCCGGGCTTTTGAGTCGTTTCCTGGGGATGCGGACAAGCTGTTTCCGGGCTGGCGTGAGAAGTTGGGTGTGCATAAGTAAGCTTGCCTTTAGGACAGGGGTCCAGGACAGTTAGCTTTTGCGGGGGGCTCGGGGCGGCAGGGTGCCCTGCCACCCCGAGCTTGAGCTGTGCTGACTTTCGTGGGGTCGACTTCAGTCGACCATGGCAGACTGAAGTCTGCCCCACAAAGTCCGCCCCAAAAGGCACCGCGCAAGCAGCGTGCGTTGGGTGTCTGACATAGCGAGGTTAAGGAGGAGGGACGGGCAAAGCCCGTCACGGGGGACACGAGCGACGTCAGATACCCAATGCGCGCTGCTGGCCCACAATGCACAAATGTCTTGTCTTCAAAAAATTAACGCAATGAGAGCTGCAAATGACCGACACCACACAGCAGTACCGTATCGCCAAAGAGCCGTTCTACCAGCAGCAAACCAACGAAGTCGCGTTGTTCGAGGCAGCGTACCGTACCAAACTTCCGGTCATGGTCAAGGGCCCCACAGGCTGTGGCAAATCCAGATTTATCGAATACATGGCCTGGAAGCTGGGCAAGCCGCTCATCACCGTGGCCTGCAACGAAGACATGACCGCCTCCGACTTGGTGGGCCGCTACCTTTTAGAGGCCAACGGCACGCGCTGGCTTGACGGCCCGCTGGCCACAGCCGCACGCATCGGCGCCATTTGTTACCTCGATGAAATTGTCGAAGCGCGCCAGGACACCACCGTCGTCATTCACCCGCTCACCGACCACCGGCGCCAGTTACCGCTGGAAAAAAAGGGCGAGCTGGTCCAGGCGCACCCCGACTTTCAACTGGTGATCTCCTACAACCCGGGTTACCAAAGCCTGATGAAAGACCTGAAACAAAGCACCAAACAGCGCTTTGTCGGCTTTGACTTTGATTACCCGCCAGCCGAGCTGGAAGCCAGCATCATCGCCACCGAAACCGGCATTGCCCTGGCCGATGCGGTGCGGCTGGTCAAGGTGGGCGGCACGGCGCGTGCGCTCAAGGGCCATGGCCTCGACGAGGGCATTTCCACCCGGCTGCTGGTCTACGCCGCCACGCTGATGCGGGCAGATGTTGAGCCGGTCGATGCCTGCCGCATGGCGCTGGTGCGGCCCATCACCGACGACGCCGACATTCGCGCCACGCTGGACCACGCGATTGACGCGGTGTTTGGTTGAGTGGTTTTCCATGAGCCAAACGCAATCGCGGCGAGGGCGCCGCTCCCACAGTGATCCCGACGGATTTGCAGGGGGCCCGCCATGACAAAACCATTGCCAGAACAATTGCAGGCATGGCGCGCGCAGCTCGACTGTGGTTTTGCCCAGGTGAACGACGTTTTTGCCGATTGCATGGGCGAGGCCCAGGCCAAGCTCAGCACAGAGGGCCTGGACGACTATCTGGACCAAGCACGTTTTCTGGGCAAGATGGGCCGGGGTGTCGAGCCCGTGTTGATCTTTCTGCAGGAGTGGCCACACATTGCGCACACCGTGGGCGAAGATGCCCTGAGCCCGGTCATGGCGACTGCCAAGCGCATCAACAAGTCGCCCAACGGCGAAGCCATTGCACCTTTTTTGCAGGCCCTGACCGCCGTGGCGCGGCGCCTGCCCACACGTGCGCAAATGCAGCACTTTCTGGATGTCAGCCTGCACCTGATGGAGCGCACCAGCACATCAATTCACGGCATTCACAAAACCTACCCCAGTCCAAGCCTGGCCATTTTTTTCGAAAAGTCGCCCCAACTGCTGCAACTGCTCAGCCTGCAGGGCCTGCACAACTGGGTGGACTATGGCATCCGCAACACCAGCCATCACCCCGAGCAACAGCGCGACTACTTCAGCCTGACCAGCGCCGACAGCCGCGCCGTGCTGCAGCGTGAACGCCACGGCACGCTGCTGGTCGACCACATCCGCCCACTTGATTTGTACCTGCGGGCGCTGTGGCATGACGAAGATGTGCTGGTGCCCTACTCCACCGCCTTTGACGTGCAGCGCCAGCCCATGCCCTACTTTGATGTCATGGGCATTCGGCTGCCGGATGTGTACGACGAACGCGCCGGCGTCAGTGGCCTGGACCGCTACCGCGCCGCGCTGGCGCATATCGCGGCGCACCGGCGCTGGAGCACGGCTATTTTTGGCGACAACTTCAGCCCGGCGCAGCGCCTGGCCATCGAGTGTTTTGAAGATGCCCGCATTGAGGCACTGGCCATGCGCGACTACCCCGGTTTGCGCCGCATCTTCAGGGCGCTGCACCCCAGCCCGGTGGACGGCGCCTGCAACCCGGCCACCCATTCCTGCCTGCGCCACCGCCTGAGCCTGCTGTCGCGCGCCCTGCTTGACCCGCCCAAACGCTTCGAGCAAGTGCAACTGACCGACTGGGTGCAACGCTTTCACGCGCTGCTGGCGCAAGGCGAGTCCAGCACCTCCGAGATGGCGGGCCTGGCACTGAGTTACCTCGCCAAAACCCGGCTGCAAAGCGACCAGTTACCCAACACCTGGTTTGCCGACACCGAGGTCGACTACCGCGATGACAACCGGCACCTGTGGCGCTTTCATGAGCTCAGCGACGATGAGGACATGTTCGACGCCCCCGACCAAACGCCCTCCACGCAAGAGCTTCAAAGCCTGCCACCGCGCCACTACCCCGAGTGGGACTACAGCAGCCAGAGCTTGCGGCCCGACTGGGTGAGCCTGTACGAGCGTCTGCACCCGTCCGGCAATGCCGCCGACATCGATGCGTTGCTGGCCAAACACAGCGCGCTGGCCAAGCGCCTCAAGCGCCTGCTGGACCTGCTCAAACCCCAGGACAAGGTGCGTGTGCGCTACCAGGAAGACGGCAGCGAACTCGACCTCGACGTGGCGATTCGCTCGCTGATCGACCTGCGTGCGGGTAGCCAGCCCGAGCCGCGCATCAACATGAGCCACACCAGCAACGGCCGCAGCATTGCTGTGACGGTGCTGCTGGACTTGTCGGAATCGCTCAATGAAAAGGCGCGCGGCTCCGAGCAAACCGTGCTGCAACTCAGCCAGGAAGCGGTGTCGCTGCTGGCCTGGGCGGTGCAGCAGTTGGGCGACCCGCTGGCCATTGCCGGCTTTCACTCCAACACACGGCACGATGTGCGCTACCTGCACCTCAAAGGGTTTGGCGAGGCCTGGGGTGACGAGGTCAAGGCACGCATTGCCGCCATGCAGGCTGGCTACAGCACCCGCATGGGCGCCGCCATGCGCCACGCAGCGCACACCTTGCGCACCCAAGCGGCCGACAAAAAACTGCTGCTGGTGTTGACCGACGGGCAACCGTCTGACATCGATGTGCACGATGAGCGCCTGTTGATCGAAGACGCGAAAGAAGCCGTACGTGCGCTTGATCAGCAAGGCATCTTCAGCTACTGCATCAACCTGGACGCGAAAGCCGATGCCTATGTGAGCGACATCTTTGGGCGCCAGTACACGGTGATCGACAACATTGCCCGGCTGCCCGAGCAATTGCCCAGGCTATTCATGGCCTTGACGCGCTGAGCCTGACCTTGAACACCGATCAGTGTGCGCTGGACAACGCTGTCGCCCAAATTCTCCGCCGCGCTTGCGCCCGCTTAAGGACTCCCGGCGAATACCGCCAGCGCAATTTCAGGCGGCATAGCCCGGGTTGGGCAGCGCACCGATGATCTTGGGGGCATTGAGCTTGCGCTTGGTCACCTTGCCACCGCGTGCGGCAAGCCAGGTCTCCACCACCTCCCAAACCTGTTTGTTGCCCTGGCTTCTGGCCTCTTCGGCCACCGGCGCCCAGCCGGCCACCTTGTATTTTTTGTCGGCGTCGATCAGCTTGCCGTTGATGCGCATGTCGCTGATGCGTTTGCCCATGGTTTCCAGCGGGCTGCAGCTGTAGGCCAGACCGCCCACGCGCACCATGTCGCCGCCCTGCTGGTAGTACGGGTCGGGGTTGAACAGGTTGTCGCACACGTCTTCCAGCACGGTCTTGATGGTGGCACCGGTCATCTCGGTCAAGGTGGCATAAGAATAGGTGGTGGCGGTCATGTCCATCAGCCATTCACGGGTGATGGCCTGGCCCGGCAGCAGCGTGGTGCCCCAGCGAAAGCCCGGTGAAAACGCCAGGTCGGCGCCCTGCACATCCATCAGCGCGTCAACCAGCAACTGGTCGCCGGTGCCGTTGAAGTTGCCGCGGCGGTACAGCGTGCCCTCGGTCACGGCCAGTTTTTCCGACAGCTTGGCGGCATAAGGCGCGCGCACCCGTGTGATGAGCGCGTCCATTTCGGCGTCGGCGGGCAGCATGTTGGCAAACACCGGCAGCAGCTTGTAGCGGAAGTCAGCGACCTTTTTATCCTTGACGTCAAAGTCGAGCACGGCCAGGAACTTGCTGTTGGAGCCGGCATTGGTGACGATGGTCTTGCCACCCTTGTTGCTGATGATGCTGGCCACCGGCATGCCATCGTGCGTGTGGCCACCCATGATGGCATCAATACCACTCACCCGGCTGGCCATCTTGAGGTCGACGTCCATGCCGTTGTGGCTCAACACAACAACCACCTGCGCGCCCTTGCCACGGCACTCGTCGACCATGGCTTGCATGTTGTCGTCCTGGATGCCAAAGGCCCAGTCGGCCACCATGTAACGCGGGTTGGCAATCGGGGTGTAGGGGAAGGCCTGGCCAATGATGGCGCAAGGCACGCCGTTGATCTCGCGGATCACGTAGGGCTTGAACACCGGGTCGCCAAAGTCGTTGGTCTTGACGTTTTGCGCCACAAAATCCACCTTGCCGGCAAAGTCCTTTTCGATGATTTCCTTGACGCGTTCCATGCCAAGGGTAAATTCCCAGTGGCCGGTCATCACGTCCACCCCCAGCAGCTTGCAGGCATCGACCATGTCCTGGCCATTGGTCCACAGCGCCGTGCCGGAACCCTGCCAGGTGTCGCCGCCATCCAGCAGCAAGGCACCCGGGCGGCTGGCCTTCATGCGCTTGACCAGCGTGGCCAGATGCGCAAAACCACCGACCTTGCCGTAGCGTTTGGCCGCCTGCTCATAGTCCAGATAGGTCAGCGCATGGGCCTCGGCGGTACCGGGACGAATCTTGGCGACTTTCAGCAAATGCTCGCCCACCAGATGCGGCAGGTTGCCTTTCATGCTGCCAACGCCAAGGTTGATGCTGGGCTCGCGAAAGTGAATGGGCAGCAGTTGCGCATGGCAATCGGTCATGTGCAAAAAAGACACATTGCCGAATTTTGGAATGTCGTAGAGCCCGTTCGCAGCCGTGGCGGCATCCGCTTGGGCATAAGCACTCAGCCCCATGCCTGCCATGGTGCCAGCGCCCAGCACCTGGAAAAATTCACGTTTGGTCAAATTCATAGTGTTACTACCGAAGGGTAAAAATTAAAAAGCCCGGGCAGGCCGGGCCGTATTGATAAAAGTCAGCTTAGTTGTTGACCGGCGACTTGGGGTCGAGCAGCAAGGCCATCAGGTCTTTGGCCTGTTTTTCGGAGATGATGCCCTTGTGCACGGCGCGCGGCATGACCGAACAGGCGTTGTAGGCCTTGGCGTTCCAGATCTTGCCCCAGGTGTACTCGATGATGGCCTTGGAGGCCGGGCTTGTCGGGTCGGCAATCACACCACGGGTGTGGCCATAACCGGCCAGGGTCGGGCCAATGGTGCCGAAAGAAATTTCTTTCGGGTCCATCTGGTGGCAGTTGTAGCAGTTGCCGCCGTTGGGAGTATCGGCCTTGTCGGTCCAGGTCAGGCCGCGGCCGCTTTGGGCCAGCTTTTCACCGGCTTTCCAGTCGCCCATGTAGTTGCCGTCGGCCGGCCATTTGATGGTCTTGAGCTGGGCATCCTGCAGTTTGGCGGCCAGAGCAGGGTCGATGGGCTTGCCAGCCACGTCAGCCGCAGCACAGGCTTCGTTGACGTCTTCGGGATTCAGTGCCGAGACCTTGACGATACCCTGATCCCGAAAAGATGCCTTGACCACGTCGGCGGCCATTCGGTCGAGGTCGGCAACGCTGGGGCCGGTGGCGCAACCCGACAACAACAAAGCTGTCAGTGCCGAGAGTGCAAATGCATGTTGCTTTTTCATGGTGATATTCCTTTGCATTAGCGTTTGATGGCGGGGGCAATCGACTTGGAGCCCTGGCTGTTCACGCCCAGATACACGCCCAGGGCGACCGTGGCATCACTGCCAAAGCCGGGGAACGGAAAGCGCTGCTGGCGGTAGCAGTCGTTCAGGCGCAATTGCATGCCCCACATCTGGCCGTTGGACACGCGGTAGGCCGGCCAGGCCGCAAAACCCACGCCGTCACCCGGGTTCTTGGTCAGGTTGGGCAGGTCCTGCAGGCGAATACGCCAGTCGTCAGCACCGTGGCAGGAGGCACATGAAAAGTCATGCGCACCACCACGCTGGAAGAACAGGCGCTTGCCCACCTCATACGCGATTTTCTCCTTGGCATGGGCTTGCGGCAGGTCGAACTTCATGTCGCGCGACACGGCGGCGATCCAGGTGGCCAGTGCGGTCACATTGTTTTGCTCGCCCCGGCCAAATGGCGTTTTGGCGATCTCGGCGGCATTGAAGCCCTGCAAGGTTTCCATACAGGTCACCAGACGGGATTCCAGATCTTGCACCCGGTCGGTGTCGGCAAAGTAACGCGGCAGCGTCACAAAAACAGCCTTCACCACGCCAGGGCCCTGGCCCAGATCACATTGCTCCAGCGAGGCCTTTTTGGGGCCGCGCTTTTGCGTCCAGAGGTCTTCGCCCTTGGCCTCGAAGAGCTCGGCCGGGTTACCGTCGGCCAGCATGGCACGGTATTCCTCGATGGCCAGTACTGCAGCCGATTTTTGGGCTTGGACCGCTGTAGCGGACAAGGCGGCAAGTGCCAATATGGACACAATTTTTTTCATTTTGAGGTCTCCTCGTGGTGAACGGACAAACCACTGACATCGGGTGCGTAACGACGCGCCCCGATCCCAATGACAAAAGGCTCAAGACACCGTGGCTTCGTCGGTGCGGCTGTCGCCCTTGTTGTCTTTCCAGGTCACGGCTACCTTGTCACCCGCCTTGGCGCCTTTGATGTTGAACTGCAAGAAAGGATTCTTGGACACGGCCGGGCCCCATTCGGCGGTCATCACAACCTTGCCGTTGTGGCTGGCCGACACGTTGTTGATGTGCCAGGCGGGGATGAGTTGGCCTGCGGAATCTTTACGCTGACCGGACTCCATCTCGTGGCTCATCAAGACACGAACGGTGGTTTTGTCGCCTTCTGCTTTGGCGCGAATGCGCATTGGATCTGCCATTTTGAAACTCCTGAATTCAATAGATTAAAAGTTGTTGCCACACAAGTGGCGCTTTGGGGGTGTCACTGCAGCGGCATCAACCGCCACAGCCACCCAGGGTTACTTTCACTTCTTTTTTGGCAAACAGGGCCTTGCCGTCGTTCATGATCGCCACGGCGTACACATCCGAGGACTGGCCCATTTTGGCGCGGGTGGCAAAGTTGGCGTCCACGCTGTCGGTCATATTGAACAAGGCAATCAAGGCTGCCGGGTTCTTTTCAACCAGAATCAACATGTGTTTGACACCGGGCAGGCTGGTGCTTGCCGTCAAGGGCACCACAGCGCCGTTTTCGGCAATGTCGGGGCCGCCAATGGTGACGTCCTTGCTCTCGGCCGGTGCGCCAGCACCGAGTGCCTTGAGCACATCTGCCATAGATTTGGCGTCAAAGGCCGGCTTGTTGTAGGCCAGTGCATACTGAGGGAACAGCCCGGTGGTGGCCAGCAGGCCGGCCACGATGGCGCTGTGTTTGAGTGTCTCGCGACGTGTTTGCATTGAAAGCTCCTTCTTTGGATTCATACTGAAAAAATGACACCGACCGGACTGTCGTGGACGCTAATTAGCAGCCCCTGCTGCCAGCCAGACCGCAATGGTTTTGGCATCGGCAACGCTCAAGGCCTGGGCCGGCATGGGGATCGGGCCCCAAACACCAGCACCACCAGACTTGATCTTGTTGGCCAGGTAGTCCACCTGACCAGAATATTTTTTGGCAACATCGGCAAACGCCGGGCCGACAATTTTGTTGTTTAAGCCATGACACACCAGACAGCCGTTCTTTTGCATCAAGGCCACGGCTTTTTTAGCATCGGGTTTGGACGCATCGGCGCCCGCTGCAGGTGCGGCCACGGGCGCCTTGGGGGCCACGAGCGCAATGGGCGCTTCGCCGACTTGAAGCTCAGGGCGCGTTGTGTCCGCACCTTTTTGAGCGCCAACGAAGCGGTTCTGCTCGGCCAGATTGCCGTGTGCATTGCGTGCAAAGTCTGGCAAAAACGAGTCCAGCTTGGGCTCGGTCTTGCAGTCTTTCATACAGGCCACGTTGCGGGTGTCGGGCTTGCTGGTGCCGCCAAACTCCTTGCCCGGCCACAATGCGTGGTTGGTAGACATGCCGTTGCGGTTGGGCATGCGCGCCTGCACATCACGAATCGTTTTCTCGTTGAGCGTGAAGTCATCTGGCACGATGGTGGCGATGTTGAGCATGAAAGCCACCACGGCATAGACCTCGTCGGTTTTCAGGGTCTTGGGCGCGGTCCAGGGCATGGCCCGGTTGACGAAATCCCATACCGTGGAAATGCTCGACACCTTCATGAAGGTGGTGCGCCCAGGGTAATCCGGGGTGGTCAGGTTGGCGACATGGCCCGTCAGGATGTCTTTGGGCTGAACACCGCCAATGATCGGGCTGAAAAATTCGCCCGACTCGCCAAAGTAGCCGTGGCAACTGGCGCACTTGGCCTCCCATATTTCCTGGCCCTGCTCCACGGTGCCCGAACCTGGGGGCAAGCCCTTGAAGTCGGGGCGCACGTCGATGTCCCAGGCGGCCACTTCCTTGGGCGTCGCATCCCGCCCCAAACCGGTAATTTTGGCAACCGACTGCGCCGCCGCCGCACCGGCAAAGGCCAGCAGGGCCAGGCTGATGAGTGCTTTACGAAACCTGAACATTTTTAACCTCGCCATTTTCCTGCACCAGCCACGACTGAATCGCATTGTTGTGATAGATCGAACGCGTGCTGCGCACCGCCCGCAATTGTTGGTAGGTGGGTTGCACAAAACCGGTCTCATCCACGGCCCGGCTTTGGATGATGGCGGGCTTGCCGTCCCACACCCAGTCAATGTTGAAGCGCGTGAGTGCCTTGGTCATCACCGGGCCCTGCAGTCGCGTGGTGCGCCAGTTGCGTCCGCCATCAACCGACACATCAACCTTTTTGATCTTGCCCTTGCCACTCCAGGCCAGTCCGGTGATGTTGTAAAAACCCTGGTCCAGCAAGACCTGGCCACCCGATGGTGTGGTGACCACGCTCTTGCACTCCTGAATGCCGGAATACTGGCGGTGCTGGCCATTGGGCATCAGGTCCATGTAATGAATGGCTTCGTCCTTGGCGCCGTAAGGCTTGTCGCCCAGTTCGATGCGGCGCAGGTACTTGACCCAGCTCACGCCCTGAATGCCGGGCACGATCAGGCGCAAGGGGTAGCCTTGCTCGGGACGCAGCATTTCCCCGTTTTGGCCGTAGGCCACAAACACTTCGCCCGACAGGATCAGGCTCATGGGGATGGTGCGCGTCATGGACGAGCCATCCGCGCCTTCGGCCAGCACAAACTTGCCGTTCTTCAGATCAGCACCGGCCAGCTCCAGCAAGGTGATCAGCGGCACCCCGGTGAACTCGCTGCACGAGACCATGCCGTGGGTGTACTGCACCGTGGGCACGGCCACATTGCCCCACTCGACCGCGGTGTTGGCGCCGCATTCAATAAAGTGGAAACGCGACACCGCGGGCAAACGCATGATTTCATCGAGCGTGAACACCTTGGCTGCCTTCACCATGCCGTTGACCATGAGGCGGTGTTTGGACGGGTCGATGTCCCACCAGCCCTGGTGGTGGCGCTCAAAGTGCAGGCCACTGGGCGTGACGATGCCAAACAGCGACTGCAGCGGGGCAAACGACACCGATGCCTGGGTGGTCTGGGTCAGGCCCGGACTTTGGCGGCGTTGCACGCCGGATTCGTATTGCGAGGGCTTGCCATAGCCGTCATCTTGCGCCACACCCTGGCCCAGGCCAACGCTGTGCGCGGGCAAGTTGAGGATGTTGGGGTCGCCGCCCTCGACTGGCACCGGGTTGCCCTGCGCCAGCGCCACGGGCACCGCAGCACCGGCCGCAGCCGCAGCAAAAGCGTTGCGAATAAAGTCGCGTCGACCTTTTTTAGCCTCTGAAAAAACGGTTTTGATGCCGTCTTTGTTCAGAAAATTCTCGGGGGCCTTGATCAGCCTGCCCGAGCTCAAACTTTGTTCCATTCAAAAACTCCTGTTACGCGTTCCATTGCTCAAACCATACCTGCCGATAAACACCAAAAGCTCAGACAGGCTCATTAACCGTTGCCTTGGCACGCTCACGATCCGGGCAAACCAGACGACACACAAAGGCCTTGGCGGCCTCGGTCAGTCGGTAAAAAATATGGTGCCCGCTGCGACGTCTGACCAGCAAACCAGCCTGGTACAAAACCTGCAAATGCCGCGACACATTGGGCTGGGAGGCCTCAATTTGCGTCAGCAAATGCGTTACGTTTTGCTCACCTTCACACAAAACCCGAATGATGTGCAGCCGCACCGGCGTGGACAAAACCCCAAAAAGTTCTGCCGCACGCTCCAACGTGAGCGAAGGAATGTCTGGCAATTCTTCGCTATGCATTAATTACATCCATATATGCGGATTTAATAATGTAGAAGAAATTCCGAAACAAACTACTGGGGTTTTTACTTAGTCAAGCGGTAATGGTCGCGGTTGAGAACTGCCGCAACCGAGGTCACCTCTTCAGGGAAAAAGCCCAGATTCAGGGTGGTGTTGCAGGCTTCCACTTGCCCGCGCAGCAACCCGAGGGTGCTGATGCGGCCACTGGGCCGGTAAATGCCATTGCCGTCACCGCCCACATTGCGAATGTGGCAGGCGTCGCACTGGTTGTCAGCAATAAGCTGTTGTCCCAGCTTCAAATCAGCGCCTTCGTAAAGCGCAGGAACCGCTTGCGCCAGGGCGCCGGTAACAAGCCAGCCCGACACGGCCACAAAGGTGTATTTGATGAACATCGGCGACCTGCTGAACAAAGAGGATTGTTGAAAGCGCTGCCGTGTTTTGAATCAGAAATCCAGCCCGACGACAACCGCTTGCGATACGTCAATGTTCTGTTAAATAAGCATGAATGCATATCAGGATATACCCTGATGACACGAGGCTCACTGCGCCGACAGGCTTTCTGGCTGGTTCACCCGGTAAATGCGGCCTTGTTTGTCCAACTGCTTGAGCACGCCTTCGCGCACCAGGCGACTGATTTCGCGGCTGACGGTCTCCAACTTGAGGTCGAGCATGGCGCCCATGTCCTCGCGCGAAAAAAGCATTGACATGTCATGGTTGTTGGGGCTGCGCATTTTAAGCACCAGATTGCCCACCCGCTGGCGGGCTGTGCCAAAGTTCATGTCTGCCAGCCAGTCGTCGGCGTCTTTCAGGGCGCGCTGCCATTTGTGCATCAACTGGCTGTGCAGCCTGGGGCTGCTGGAGGCCAGCTTGTGAATCACGCCGAGCGGAATCCGGCATACCGTCACGTGGGTCAGGGCAACTGCATCGCAGTCATATTGTCCGCCAGCCAGCGCCTCCAGCCCGATGACATCGCCAGAGCGCAACACCCGCACAATGCGCGGTCGGCCATCGAGGGTGCTGCGCACCAGTTTGACCATGCCGCTGCGTAGCGTAAAAATGCCCGAGGCCGCACTGCCTTCGGCGTACAAAGCCTCACCATGGGCATATTCCAGGTCGTCGATGGGCGCGTGAATGTGCGCAAAATCATGTTCATTGAGGTTGGCAAACAACACCAGGTCGCGGATGCCGCACTGGCGGCAATCCGAGGTGCCGCGCCAGGCTGACTCGGTCTTGATGGGGATCACGTTGAGGCCTTTCAATTTGTCACGGCGGCACGGGCTGTGCGCAACCGGTCGTCAAGGTAGGCGCCGTAAAAATCCGGAATGTAGCCACCCACCAGGCGTTCGGCTACCTCGACGCCGCCACGGCCAAAGAACAACACCGTGGGCGCCACCATGATACGCCAACTGCGAATCAGCTGGTCCTGGGTCTGGCTGGCACCACTGAAGTCTTGCACCAGCGTGCGGTTGCGCATGTCAAGCTGCACAATCGACAGCCCCGACTGACCTTGCAGTGGCGCCAGGTAGTGGTCCCGGGCAATCACGCAAAACGGGCAACCCACCAGGCTCACCATGACCACCAGCGGACTGCCCTTTTTGAGCGCAGCCGCCAGCGCATCGGGCAGCGATGTGGGCATGGGCAGCGTTGCCGCCATGACTGGGCCAGCAGTTGCCAGACCGATCGCAGCAACCGTCAAAAGGCATTGGCGCCGTGTCGGGGAAAACGAATGATCATGCATCATTTGGCCTCGTGTTCGAGCTGCAAATAGGTGTTGTACGCGTTCATGCGGTTGGCCAACCTGAACAGCGGGAGGTGCGCAAACTGCGACCAATCGGTGTTTTGGTAGGCCACATCGAACGGCTCCATGGCGTCAGCAGCGCGGCCCATGGCGGTGCGCAAATAGAGCAGATAGTCGCGCGTTTGCTGCACGTCTCGGCGGGCATCGGTAGACACCGGGCCGTGGCCGGGTACGATCACCCGGGTGTCAAATGACAGCAACTGGTCCAGCGCGGTGATCCAGTGGCGGCTGTCGGCCTGGCCCACAAACGGAATCCGGTTGCGAAACACCAGGTCTCCGGCAAACAGCACTTTCTCTGAAGGCAGGTAAAAAACCAGGTCTTCGGGCGTGTGAGCCGGGCCCACAGTGCGGGCCTGAAACAACACCCCGCCCAGTTGCAGTTCCTGGTCTGTATCAATCCAGGCGTCAGGCATCACCAGACGGGTGTGCTCGTCAACCCAGGGAAACAACTCTAAGCGCGAGGCCTGCAGGCGCAACTGCGCGCTGTCGCTGTTGAGGTAGAGCAGCGCCGCCCGGTGCGAATAAATTTTGGCACCCAGATCCTTGAACACCTGCAAGCCATAAATGTGGTCTGCGTGGTAATGCGTGACCAACACATGGGTGATGGGCAACGGCGTGATTTTTTTGATCTCTGCCACCAGCCGCCGGGCCAACTCGGGCGAGCCCAGCGCGTCGATCAGGACCACGCCTGTGGACGTGATCACAAAACCTGCGTTGGAGATGAAATTCTGATTGGCCGACGAGCCCAACTCAGACACCCCCTGCACATACCAGGCCGAAGGCGAAACTTGCTGCGCCTGCATTGGCGGCCCCTCGGCTGCTTGTACCGAACCCAGGCCAGTCAGCAGCCAAGTGGCAAGCCAAAAACCCAAACGCCAGTCAATTAATAACATTTTCAATGGGATCTCCCAAACGGGTCAATATTTGCAAGTCAACCCCTGTAATATAAGCGAAATATTAATTATCAGGAGACCCGATGCACTTAGCAAGCCTGCTTGAACATTACGGCGAGACCACAGTGCTGGCCCTGGGTGGTCTGGTGATAGGCGCACTGTTTGGTTTTTTTGCCCAGCGCTCCAAGTTCTGCCTGCGTGCCGCAACGCTGGAATTTTGGCACCGCAGCTTTGGCAAAAAAATAGCGGTCTGGCTGCTGGCATTTTCCAGCGCGGTGGTGGGCGTGCAATGGCTTGTTCTGAGCGGCAACATGGATGCGACCAGCACCCGGCAAATTGCGGCCACAGGCAGTATTTCCGGGGCATTGATTGGCGGGCTGATGTTTGGCATTGGCATGGTCCTGACGCGGGGTTGCGCCAGCCGCCTGCTGGTGCTGTCGGCCAACGGCAATTTGCGGGCGCTGCTGTCAGGCCTGATTTTTGCCGTCACCGCGCAAGCCGCCCTGGGCGGTGCCCTGGCCCCCTGGCGCGAGAACATCAGCAGCTGGTGGACCATAGAAGGCGGCGGCGCACGCGACCTGTTGACCTTGACCCAGATCGGCCCCTGGGGCGGGCTGGCCTTTGGCCTGCTGTGGCTGGCTGCAGCACTGTATTTTGCAGTGCGCAGCGGTTGCGGCTTGTGGAAATGGGCCGGTGGCATGGGCGCCGGACTGGCCGTGGCGGCGGGCTGGGGCTTCAACTACTGGGTGTCAAAAAATTCATTTGAGGTGGTGCCGGTGCAAGGCCTGACCTTCAGCGGCCCGTCGGCCGAATGGCTGATGCGCGTGGTGGCCTCACCCGCGCCCGAGATCGGCTTTAACTTTGGCCTGGTGCCGGGGGTGTTTTTGGGCTCATTTCTGGGCGCTTGGGTAGGCAAAGACTTTGCGCTGGAAGGCTTCAAAGATGGCTACAGCATGCGGCGCTACATTGGCGGGGCGGTGCTGATGGGCTTTGGCGCCATGCTGGCTGGCGGCTGTGCCGTGGGTGCCGGCATAACCGGTGGCGCCATTTTTGCGCTCACTGCCTGGCTGGCGCTGGCAGGCATGTGGGTGGGCGCAGGGCTGGCCGACCGCGTGGTTGACGCGCCCGCCAGGGCGCTGGCCGGGCACGCGCACCCGCATGGTGCTGCGCCTGCCCATGCAGGTGTGGCGCCGTAACAGATCACAGACGGCAGCAGCTTCAGCCGCGATTTGTATTGCTGGTGACAGCTATTTGCCACTCACGTAGGCCGCCACAGCAGCCATTTCAAGTGGCGTCATCTTGCTCACAATCGAATGCATCACGGCATTGTCGTTGGTGCGATCGCGCTGGTTGAACAGCGACAGCTGGGTTTCGATGTAAGACGCGTATTGCCCCGCCAGACGCGGCAAATTGGCCGAACCCAGCGCCTCTTTACCATGGCAACTGGCGCAAGAGGGCACGCCGCTGTAGGTGTTGCCGGTGTGATAAATGTAGCGGCCCACGGCTGCCAGATCGGCGTCCTTGACGGCCTCGGGTGCAGCGTGTTTGCTCTCGAAATACTGGCCCAGCGCCTGCATTTCATCCGGGCTCAAGCGCTTTGACATGTCGGCCATGGCGGTGCTTTTACGCTGTCCGGTCTTGAAGTTTTCAAGCTGCTTGGCAATGTAATTGGCATGCTGGCCAGCCAGCTTGGGAAAAACCTCGCTGGCCGACTCGCCATTTTCACCATGGCACAAAAAACACGAGCCCATGATGATTTTCTGCGCCCGGGCCTGGTCGGTCTGGGCCCAGCTTGAACCAGCCAGCAGCGCCAGCACCGACACGATCAAGGTTTTTTTTAGCTGCATAAAACGCCTCACACCAAGGAGTCTGCCCAAATATTTTGTGCCCATGACCAGGCATAACGTCCTTCGAGCTCATTGGCCGCTCTGGACACACCGCCTGAGCCGGCCACCGTGACCATGGTTTTCTTGACCGGGTCGTAGGTGTGCACACTGGCCACATGCACCACGTCTTCGGCACTGACAAAGCTGTAGCAGGTGTTGTTGTAGATTGGCGAGGGGTTGGGCGTTTTGCCGGTCAGCAAGGCCACCACGGCGGCGGCACAGGTTTTGCCATGCTGGTTGGCCATGTGGCCGGACTTGGGCATGCCGGGCGCGATCTGGATCGAGTCACCCAGCACGTGGATGTTTTTGGCCGCTTTGGACTCAAAGGTCAAAAAGTCCACCTCGCACCAGCGCTTGTTGGCCGTGGCCAGGCCGCTTTGCACCGCAATGGCGCCAGCGCGCATGGGCGGGATCACGTTGAGCACATTGGCCTTGACATCATCGTTGAACTCAAACTTGAGTGTGTTGGTGCTGGCATCCACATCCGACAAGGCGTGCTTGCCGCGGTATTCGACCATGCCCTGGTAACGCTCGGCCCAGGCCTTCTTGAACAAGGGCCCCTTGGACGTGACGTCGTCATTGGCATCCAGAATGAGGACCTTGGATTTGGGCTTGGCTTTTTGGAAGTAGCTGGCCACCTGGCAGGCACGCTCATAGGGGCCGGGCGGGCAGCGATAAGGCGCCAGCGGAATGGCCAGCGCATACACACCGCCATCGGGCATGGCTTCGAGTTGCTGGCGCAGGGCCGCAGTTTGCGCCCCGGCTTTCCAGGAATGCAACACGGTGTCCTGTGCGCCCGGCTTGGCCATGCCGGGCAATGCATCGAACATGAAGTCAATCCCGGGCGACAGAATCAGGCGGTCGTAGGGTAGCTCGCTGCCGCCGGCCAGTTTGACGATGCGTTTGTCGGCATCAATGGCGGTGACCATGTCACGCACCACCTTCACACCATGGTTTTTGGTGAGACCGTCGTACGGTGTTGTGATGTCAGCCATGGTCTTGACCCCGCCGATCACCAGGTTGGACATCGGGCAGGAAACGAAAGATGCGTTGGGCTCTACCAACGTCACGGCAATGCCGTAGTCAGACCACATTCGCACATACTTGGCGGCCGTGGCACCACCAAAGCCACCTCCCACCACCACCACCTTGGGGCCTTTGGCGCCTGCGGTGCTGGCACAGCCCGACAACATACCCAGGCTGCCCAAGGCACCCAAGGCCGAACCGGCACCCAGTGTTCTGACAAATTGACGACGTAACATGATGGTTCCCCCTTATTTCTTCAAAGCGGCAAAGTAGCCGGCGAGCTGCTCAATCTGCACATCGGAATAGCCCGCGGCGAGTTGATGCATCAGCGTGGCGGGTTTTTTGCCCGTTTTGTAGTCCAACATTTTTTTCAGCAGGTCTTCTTTCTTTTGACCCGCCAGGCTGTCCATGCCCTCCAGCGCCACCCCGTGGGTGCCGTGGCAGGCCGCGCAGGAGGCCGCCATGCTGCGCACCTGCAGTGCATCGGCACTGGCCCAGGAAGAAAGGCCGACGAGCGCAAGGCCCGCAAGCAGTCGATTGGTTTTTTTCATGTGATGTCCTCGAGTAGCCTAATCGTGAAAGAACCCATCCAGTGGCAGGACAAACAAACCGTTGTTTATTTATCAGTCGCTTCGGATATATAAATGGTACTGCGTATGGGGCGCACCTGTTCACCGTATAAACCCGCAAAATCCATCAATTTACAAACAATCAACAAGACACGCACCATGCAAAAAATTTTGGTTTCTTTAGCACTCACCCTGACCGCCACCCTTGCCAACGCGCAGCAATACGGTGTGATCTACCACATCACCACCGGCCTGGACACGGTGGCTGCCGCCATGAGCAACATCCAGAACCACATCAGTGCCGACCCCAAGGTCAAAGTTGTGGTGGTGACCAACGGCCCGGGCATCGACTTTCTGATCGCTGATGCCAAAGACAGCAAGGGCCGTGAGTTTTCCGGCGCGGTGGCCGACCTGTCGGGCCAGGGGGTCGAGTTCCGGGTCTGCAGCAACACGCTGGTAACCCGCAACCTCGACCCCGACAGCCTGCTGATGGAAGCCACCCTGGTGCCCTCGGGTGTTGCCGAAGCCACCCGCTTGCAGCGCAAGGAGGGCTTTGCTTATATCAAGCCCTGAAAAGACGGTGGGCGCTGGCAGAAACTGACAACGCCCACAAGGTTCAACTTGCCGGGTTCTGGCAAGCCCAGCCTGGTTTTTAGAAGCGGTGGCTGTACATGAACTGCCAGTTGGTCTGGGCGTGGGAAATTTCGATAGGAGCTGGCCCTGTGGAGTTGGTCACCGTTACCTTGGGCGCCATCGTGACCGACATGTTGAAGTCGCCTGCCTTGGACACCTGGTAGCCCAGGCCCAGGGTCACGTGGTTTTTGACCGTGGCCGGGAACAAAGGATTCACATAGGTATCAGGAATCGGGTTGCCCGCCAGGTTCAAGCCGGCCCGCAGGGTGAGCGCCTCATTGGCTTTCCAGGCCATGCCCAGGTTCAACACCGTTTGGTCTTTCCATTCCTGTTGCATGGCAAAACTGACCGAGCCCCCAATAATCGCACTGTCGTAACGCATCTTGAAGCTCTTCATGGCGTCATTCCATCCGATGTATTTCAGATCAGCAGCCAACAACAAGGACGGACTGGCTTGCCAACTCGCACCCACCGCCAACACCGACGGCATCTGGAAGTCGACCACAGTGATCTTGCCCTTGTCGGCAAATGGTACTGCGGAATCTGCTGACATGCTCGCAGAACTGCCGCCTGTTTCCATGTCGTTCAATGCCGACTTGAACTGGTAGGAAGCGCCCATCACCACGTCTTTGTTGACCTTGTAGGTCATACCCAACGCAGCCCCAAAGCCGGTCGATTTGGCGGCGCCAGTGAAGTCGTTGTCATCCGAAAAATCAATGCGTGCCCAGGTCGCTGTATTCAGAGCACCACCACCAAGCGCACCGAAAAGATTACCGGATCCTCCTGTCACCATCGCACCCAATTGCGCCGGCGTCGCCGCCATGCGCAGATCTAGCGACGACCACATGAATTTCAGCTGCGCTCCAACGGTCAAATTTGGATTGACCTGGTATGCCACAGGAAAGATCACATTACCAACACCCAGTTCCGAGCGCACAGGCGAACCAGATCCCACCGCCAAAAACGAGTTAGCGTCGTACTCGGTCCCCATGCCACCCTGCGCAAACACGCCCAGACCGTAAGTGAGCGCGCCATTGCGACGGGTATAGCCAAATGCAGGCATCAGGTATGACGTACCACCTGATTCGGCTGTCGGCATGCCTGCCATTGCGCTGGACACATCTGGCCCCAAAATTCCGAAGGCCACATCCAGGCGTGCCGTGCCGTCCGCCATCATGCCCAGCGTGGCCGGGTTTTGTGCCATGGCGGCGTTGCCGTGGTCAATGGCTTGTGAGGCGCCACCCATACCAGTGGAAATGGGGCCGTAGCCTTCCATCAGCATGCCATTGGTGGCATGCGCCGACCCAGCCGCAAGCAGTGCACACAGGGGGGTCAACAAAAATAACTTGCGGGATGCTTTCATATAAGTCTCCGGTTGTAGTAATGAAAAAACGCGAGGCTTCACTTTGGGGGTGATGGGGGAATGGCTCAAAAACAGCTGCGGGGCTTACCAACAAGCCAGCAAGCGGCCCTTGACCACTTTGGATTCGATGCGCGTGAGCGGGGTCTTGCCCTTTTTGATGCAGTCGCCGCTTTTGACGTCGAATTGCCATTGGTGTTTAGGGCAGGTCAAGGTTGTGCCTTTGACTGCCAATTCGGGGATGTCGGTGTTCTGGTGCGGGCAGTGGCTGTCATACACCTGGTAGCTTTTTTTGTCGCGGTAAACAAACAGGCCGCGACCCTGGCACTCGGTGCGCGTGACCTCGCCGTCCTTGATGTCCTTGCTGGCCATCACATCGCGCCATTCGGGAGCGGCAGGCGCTTTTTGGGTGATGACGTCCGGATCGAAACCGGGGATCTTCATGTCCAGAATAATGTCCACCGCCCAGGTGATTTTGGCCAGGCCCAGCGCGGGGAAGGCCATCAACAGGGCATCGAGCACTTCCATGGGCGTGCAACCCTCACGCAGGGCGCGGCCCAGGTACTGGCGAAACCCGCGGTCGGTTTGCGAATAAACCTTGGTGATGACCGAGATCAGGTTGCGCGTCTTGGGGTCAAGGTGGGTGCCCGTTTGCTTCAAAAAAGCGAAGTAATGGCTGATGGTCTCGGGCCGGGTTTTGATCAGGTAGTTAAGTGCGTCGCTCATGATGTTTGCTGATGTCCTATTGAAGTTGACGGGGTTGATGGCAGTGATGCTGGCGTCAGGGCGCTGGCTGTTTCCGGCCGTAGCGTGCCATCCGGCAGGCTGCGGTGGCATTCCTCAAAGACGCGGTAAGGGCAGTCGCGGCAGACCTGGCTGTCCAGCAGCGGGTAGACGGCGCGCAGCGCGTCGCCTTTGTGTCCGATGAGTCGCGCTTCGCCAACGCTGGCGAGGTGCTGGCTGCGCTCGAGCATGCGCGCAACCGCCGGCTGGGCGCCGACGATGAACAGCCCGCCGCCCATGGCGCGGCGGCGCCGGGCTTCGTCGGCCAGCAGCTGCGCGCCGGCCAGATCGACGAAGTTGACGCCTTGCGCCATCAGCAGCACCCACTTGCGGCGCGGATCGGCCTCGTCGATGCGGTGCAGCGCCTCGCTCACGTGCTCCACCGCGCCAAAGTAGATCGAGCCGCGCACACGCAGCATGGCCAGTTGTGGGCATGGCGGGTCAGCCGCGCTGACGGCCACCATCTTGCGCCGCGGGTCACCCAGACCGGCCGCCGGCGGGGTGCGTTCCTCAATGGCGGGCTGCGAGGTGCGGTACAGGTAGAACAGCAGAGACACGACGATACCGATGAACAGGCCCTTTTCAAGATCAACCAGCACGCCCAGCCAGGTGAGCAGCAGCACAATGCGCTCACGCGGGTGTTGTCTCAGGATCTGGCCGATGTGGTGCCAGTCGATCAGGCCCCAGGCGACGATAAAGAGCACGCCCGCCATCGCCGCCACCGGCAGATAGGCCGCCAGTGGCGCCGCCACAAGCGCGATGGCCAGCAGCATGGGCGCCGACATGGCAGCCGCCAGCGGCGAGCGCGCTCCGGCGGCGTGGTTGATGCCGCTGCGGTTGAAAGAGCCGCTGGACGGGTAGGCACTGAAGAAGCTGCCGGCGATGTTGGACAAGCCCTGGCCAACGAATTCCTGGTCTGCGTCGAGCCGCTGGCCGCTCTTGGCGGCCACCGAGCGCGCGATGGCCACCGCCTCAGTCAGTCCGATCACCGCCACCACGGCCGCCGGAAACAGCAGCGCCTTGAGCGTGCCGTACGACAGGTCGGGCAGCGAGAGCTGCGGCAGCGCACCCGCCAACGCGCCGACGGTGGTGATGCCGGTGCGCTCGGCACCCAGCACCTGGTTCAGCACCGCCGCCACCACGGCACCGGCTACCATGGCCACGATCATGTACGGCCAGCGTGGCAGGAAACGCCGCGCCGCCAGGCCCGCTGCCAGCGTGACCACGCCGACCACCGTGACCCACACATGCGCTTCATTTAAGTGTTCGGCCACAAAGAGCAGTGTCTCGTGAAACTCGGCGCCGCGCGGCACCGCCAGGCCGAAGAAGTGCTTGATCTGGCTGGCCACGATGAGCAACGCCGCCCCGGCGGTGAACCCGATGATCACGGTGTGCGAAATGAAGTTGACCAGCGCGCCCAGCCGCGCCAGGCCCATGGCGAGCTGGAACACGCCCACCAGCAGCGCCAGCGTCAGCACCATGCCGATGTAGCCCGCGCTGCCGGGCTCGGCCAGGGGACTGAGCGTGGCGAAGACCAGGACCGAAATCGCCGTCGTCGGCCCCGACACCAGATGCCGGCTCGACCCCCAGAGCGCCGCAATGATGGTCGGCACCATGGCGGCATACAGACCGTACTGCGGCGGCAGGCCGGCAATGGTGGCGAAGGCCACCGCCTGCGGCAGCACGACCACCGCGCCCGTCAGCGCCGCCACCGCATCGTGACGCAGCGTCTCGCGCGTCGGCTGCGGCCGCCACCCCAGGAAGGGCAGCCATCGTGACAGTGCGGCAGACGCGGTCATGCTGTGGCCGGCGGCAGCAGCTCGCCACGCCCGTCGCGGCCCAGGGCGGCGTAGATGGCCGCCAGCGCTTGCTCCTCGTTCGGGTACAAGTTGTCCGCGCCGATGAGCTCGTCAAGGCCCGTGCGCCGCATCACGTCGAGCACCTGCTTCTTGACGCCACAGAAGACGATATGGATGCCGCTGGTGCGCAGCCGCTCGACAAGGTGGCGCACGGCCTCTTCCCCTGATGCATCCATCTGGTTGATGCCGTTGGCCAGGATCAGCAGGTGACTCGCACCGGGCTTCTTTGCCAACTCGTCCAGCACCTGCGTCTCGAAAAAGGCCGCATTGGCGAAATACAGCGTGTCGTCAAAACGCAGCACCAGCACCTCGGGGCTGGTGGGCAGTTCCGGGTACACATGCACGTCGCGCAGCGCGCCATCGGCGTGTCGGCCGAGCACGGCCACACGCGGCTTCATCGTGCGCCACAGGTACAGCAGCACTGCCAGCCCGGCGCCCAACAGGATGCCCTGGTCCAGATGCGGTGCGGCCAGCAGCGTCAGCACGAAGGTGATCGCGGCCACGATACCGTCGGCACGGCTGGCGCGCCAGGTGTGCTTGATCGCCTCGGGCGTGATCAGGCTCGTGACTGCCAGCAGAATGATCACCCCCAGCGTCGCTTTGGGCAGGTGGTAAAGCAAGGGTGTGAGCATGAGCAGCGTCGCAGCAACGAACAGACCGTTGAAGACCATCGCAAACCCGGTCTTGGCTCCGGCCTGCAGGTTGATCGCCGACCCGGTGAACGAACCGCAGGCCGGGTAGGACTGGAAGAACGAGCCAGCGAGGTTGGCCAGGCCCTGCCCGATCAGCTCCTGGTTGGGGTCGAGTCGCTGGCGTGTCTTGGCAGCCAGTGCCTTGGCCATGGCCATCGACTCCATGAAGCCCACCAGCGCGATCACCACCGCCGCGCTCAGCAACGACAGGAAGGCTTCCAGCCCGATCTTGGGCACGCGCAGCGCTGGCAGACCCTGTGGAATGCTTCCCACAACGTCGCCACCACCCACCAGTTGCAGTTCGCCGTCGGACACTTTCTTGATGCGCCAACTGCGCCCGTCGGTCTTCACATCGGGACCAGCCCGGTCACCGGGCAGGAAACGGACCTCGCCGCCTGCTGCGCCCGCTGGCGCCTCGCTGCGCGCCAGGCTCAGGCGCGACAGCTCGCGCCAGCGTTCCTTGTTCTCGACGGCGAGATCGGCCGCGTCGAGCTCGCTCAGGTGCAATTCATGACGCAGTCTGGCAACAGTGCGCAAGTCTGCCTCCGGCAGGGCACGCAGACGTGCCGATTGCTCGGCCGCCAGGGTCTGGAGGTCGCGGATGCGGCGGTCAGCCTGGTCATAGGCCAGCAGGGCCTCGCGCAGCGGCGCGTCGGCGACCTGGTCGATGCGCGCACGCGCCTTCTGCTCGTAGCCAACGAGCGAGCTCACCACGATGGTCACGCCCACCGCGATCAGCACGCTGAGCTTCGCAACCAGGGCAATGCGTTTAAGCACCAGCATCAGCGCCAGCGCAAAGCCCGACATGGCCAACGTGGGCAGGTGCGTCTGCGGCAGGTAGCTCAGCATCTCCCAAATGTCGCCAAGGAACGAGCCGCTGCGACCCTTGGGAATACCCAGCAGCATGTCCAGCTGCGACAGCGCAATGATGATCGCCGCCGCGTTCATGAAGCCCAGGATCACCGGGTGCGAGACAAAGTTGACGATGGTGCCGAGCTTGAAAGCGCCGAGCGCGAACTGCACCAGGCCCACCATCAGCGTCAGCAACAACGCCAGTTCAATGTATTCGGCCGAAAAAGGCACCGCCAGCGGCGTCAGCGCTGCGGCCGTCATCAACGAGATGATTGCCACCGGCCCGGTGGCGAGCTGGCGCGACGAGCCCCACAGCGCGCCGATGATGGCCGGCACCAGCGCCACATACAGGCCAAAATGCACCGGCAATCCGGACAGCTGCGCGTAGGCCATCGCCTTGGGCACCAGCACCAGCGCGCCGGTGATGCCGGCAATCAGGTCGCCGCGCAGCAGGATCGAGTTGAGCGGCAACCAGGCCAGGAACGGGAAGAAGCGCTTCATTGAGTCAAACAGGTCACAAGCGGACGATACCTTACATGGCCTTGCGAATCGTCATGGCGCCACGAATCTGGCCAATGCTGTAGCCCACGCCTTTGTCGTCAGGATAGTTTTTTTGCAACTGCGCGCTGACCTCGGGCTTGATCTTGTCGGCGGTGCCGTGGCAGGCCAGGCAGATTTGCTGCACCGGCAGCGCCTTCATGTAGCGGTATTCCTTGCGCTCGCCGCTGGTCACCAGCTCGCCTTTTTCCAGCGTGGCCGGGCTCTCACCGGCGGCGGCACGGCGGTCGAAGTCTTCCAGCGCGGCGCGCTCCCAGGCATCAGGCACCGCCTTGGGGTTGCGGTTTTGCAAACTGACGCGGCGGATGGTCCAGCCGGTTTGTTCGGACGCGGCCTTGGCCATTTGCGGCGCCTTGTCGCGGCAGACTTCCACCGCAGACTCCGGCCCACCCTTGGCGATTTCATCGTTCAGCACCTGCAGTAACTTGGGCGGCACCGCGCTGGCGACCTTGCGCGCTTCGGCCAACTCGGGCGCGTCTTGCGCGACGGCGTTCAAACCCAGCAACAAGACCATGGGCAACAGGATGTTTCGCATGACAGTTTCCTTCAGGAGATGGTTTGGTAGTACAGATTTTGCGGGTGATTGGCCTGGGCGAAAAAGAACCAGCGTTCGGCCAGCAAACCGATGTACTGCAGCACAAAGGCCAGCAACAACAACACGGTGGAAGCGGTACTGACTCCGAGCGCCAGGCTCAGCAGCGGCAGCGGAAACACCAGCAGCAAAAACGTCCATTTGACCGAGCGCAGCAATTGGGCGCTGCGGCCATGAAAGAACTCACGCGTGTTGAACGAGCCGCCCATGAAACCCTGCGCCTTTTGCACGATGCGCGGGTGCTTGATGCCAATGGCGCTTTGCAAGGTGGACTTGGGCTTGAGCCGGGCGTTGCGCATGAGCGAGGCACTGCGCGTGACCCAGGCCAGCAGCGTGAGCCCTGCCGCAGCCATTGCGTAGGGGCCAACCAGCGCCATCATGCCGAAGCCGGCGGCCAAGAGCGTGGCCAGCGTCAACCCCGAGGCACAGCCCAGCAGCAGGTAGTTGACCAGGGTCAGCGGGCTGGCCCACTCCTGCAAAAAACGCACCGAGGCATAAATCATGGCCGTGGCCACGAACAGTGCCAGGCACAGCAGCACGGTGACTGCGCCGATCAGCTTGGTGTTGCCCAGGCCAAACCAGTGCGCCACGGCATACAAAAACAGGCCCAGCATGAACAGCGGCAAGGCAATCACCTCGCGCGCCAGCCAGGAGGTGCGCCACATGGTGGCCGAGCGCCAGGCACGCTCGGGGTGCCCGAGGTGAAAGAACGAGGCCAGCAGGCCCAGGCCGGTCAGCACCAATGCCACAGCGCTGGCCGTGGACAAAAACTGCTGACTCTCCAGCGCAGTGAGCGCGCCCAGACCACTGAGCTCGGTGCCGTACAGGGCCAGAAACAGCCCCTGCGCCGCACCGGCGAGCGTGGTTAAAAAGATCACAGAAAAAGCGGGTTGCATCGTAAGTCCGTCTGAGGTTCAGGTTGCAAAGTCTTCACGCCCGGCGCCACGACCGGCGTAGTCGGGTTGTTTGCCGTCAAGCTTGAGCGGGTTGTCGACGCGCTCGAGGTCTCCAGGGTGAATGCGGATTTCGGTCTTGCGCCGCGGCAGGTAATGGTTGGCCGGGCGCGTGCCCCACTCGGGCATGAGCTGGTAGCCACCGCGCTCGGCAATGGCCTTGGAGACCACCGACTCGGGGTCGTGCACGTCACCGAAGAGCCGGGCGTTGGACGGACAGGCCAGCACGCAGGCGGGCTTGCGCTCGGGCTCGGGCAACTTGGCATCTGTGACTCGATCCACACACAGCGTGCACTTGGTCATGACCTTGCGCTCTTCGTCGAACTCACGCGCACCGTAGGGGCAGGCCCAACTGCAGTATTTGCAGCCGATGCATTTGTCGTAATCCACCAGCACAATGCCGTCCTCGGCACGCTTGTAGCTGGCGCCCGTCGGGCATACCGGCACGCAGGGCGGGTCTTCGCAGTGCAGGCAACTCTTGGGAAAGTGCACGGTTTGCGTGTTCGGGTACTCACCCACCTCGAAGGTCTGCACCCGGTTGAAAAAGGTGCCGTTGGGGTCGGCCGCGTAGGGGTTGAGGTCCACCAGGGCACCGGCCGTGCCGGAGGTGTTCCACTGCTTGCAACTGGTCACGCAGGCGTGGCAACCCACACACACATTGAGGTCGATGACGAGGGCGAGTTGGGTCATTTGTTGTCTCCCCTGCCCGCGAAATAGGCCTGGATACGCGGCAGCACCTGGCGCATGCCGGGGGCTGCGGGTACCGCCTTGAATTGTGGAAAGGTTTGCTCCGGCTCGCCTTCGTCAGCCTTGTAAATGCGCACCCGCACGTCGTACCAGGCAGCTTGGCCGGTGATGGGGTCGGAGTTTGAGACCGTCGCATTGGAACCCGCCAGTGGCAGCTCTTCAGAAATCAGGTGATTCAGCAAAAAGCCGCGCTGCGATTCGTTGGCATCGGCACTCAGGTTCCAGGCCCCGGCCGACTTGCCGATGGCGTTCCAGGTCCAGACCGTGCCGGGCTCCACCGCCTCGGAGTAGCGGCACATGCAACGCACCTTGCCCCACTGCGACTCGACCCACATCCAGCCGCCGTCCGTGATGCCCTGGGCCTGAGCGGTCTTGGTGTTGACGAACAGGTAGTTGTGGGTGTGGATCTGGCGCAGCCAGGCGTTTTGCGAGTCCCAGGAGTGGTACATGGCCATGGGGCGCTGGGTGATGGCGTTGAGCGGGTACTTGCCCATATCGGTGGCCTGCTCTTCGAGCGGCGCGTAGTGAAACGGCAGCGGGTCAAAGTAGGTTTCGACCCGTTTGCGCAGGTGGTCTGGCGGTTGTTTGCCCGGGCGTTTGCCTTGCGCAGCGCGGCGAAAGCCCTGCAAAAATTCAGAGTAAATGTGGATGACGATCGGGTCCTTGTCGCGCCGGATCCCGACCTTTTGCGCCCACTCCATGTAGCCCAGGTTCCAGTTGCGCATGTACTGGTGCTCGGGCGGCATCTGGTAATGAAAGACGCAGTTGTTCTTCTCGTACATCTCCCATTGCTTGGGGTTGGGTTCGCCGCGCATGGATTTCTCGCCGCCCTTGCCGCGCCAGCCCGCCAAAAAGCCGATGCCCGAACCGGGTGCGGTCTCGTAGTTGACGATGAAGTCGGTGTAGCCCTTGTACTTGCGTGTGCCGTCGGCGTTGGTGAACGCGGGCAGCTTGAGCCGGCTGGCCAGCTCGACCACGACCTCCTGGAACGGTTTGCACTGGCCCTTGGGCGGCACCACCGGAATACGCACCGCGTCCACGGGGCCGTCGAATTCAGAGATCGGGCGGTCCAGCATCGACATCGTGTCGTGGCGTTCGAGGTAGGTGGTGTCGGGCAGCACCAGGTCGGCAAAGGCCGTCATTTCGGACTGAAAGGCGTCGCACACCACCAGGAACGGAATTTTGTACTCGCCGGCCTTGTCACCACCCTCATGCTTGTCGTTGAGCATCTGGCGCACGCCGGAGGTGTTCATGGTGGAGTTCCACGCCATGTTGGCCATGAAGATCATCAGCGTGTCCAGCGGATACGGGTCGCCGCGCCAGGCGTTGGTGATCACGTTTTGCATCAGGCCGTGGGCTGACAGCGGGTGCTCCCACGAAAAACCCTTGTCGATGCGCACCGGGCCGCCCTGCTCGTCCACAAACAAATCGTCCGGGCTCTCAGGCCAGCCCAGCGGCGCGCCGTCGAGCGGCGTGTTGGCTTTGACCGCCTGCGGGCCCTTGGGCGGGCGCGCGTTGGGCGGCACGGCGCGCGGGTAAGGCGCCTTGTGCCTAAAGCCACCGGGTCGGTCGATGGTGCCCAGCAATGACATCAAAATGGACAGCGAGCGGATGGTCTGAAAGCCATTGGAGTGCGCCGCCAGGCCGCGCATGGCGTGAAAAGCCACCGGGTTGCCGGTGACCGACTGGTGGCGCTTGCCCCAGCTGTCGGTCCAGGCAATGGGCAGTTCGATTTTTTGGTCGCGCGCGGTGATGCCCATTTCGTGCGCCAGGCGCGTGATGGTGGCGGCCGGAATGCCGGTGATGGCCTCGGCCCACTCGGGCGTGTAGGGTTTGACGCGTTCTTCAAGCAGTTGGAAGGCGGGCACGGCGGGCGTGCCGTCGGGCATTTTGAAGTGGCCCAGCAGCGCCGGGTCGGCACCCTCGGCGTGGTCGGAAACGCTTTGTTCGCTGTGCCGGTCCCACCAGGTGAAGTTGGCCGGGCGCAGCGGGTTGACGATGTCGCCTTCAGCGTTGCGCACGAACATGCCGAAGTCATCCGAAGCAGCGTCCTGGTTCACCAGCTGGCCGGCGTTGGTGTAGCGTGCCAAAAATTCGCGGTCGTACAGGCCTTGTTTGATGAGCTCGTGGATCAACGCCAGCAACAGGGCGCCGTCGGTGCCGGGCTTGATGGGAATCCATTCGTCGGCAATGGCCGAGTAGCCGGTGCGCACCGGGTTGATCGAAACAAAACGCCCGCCACCGCGCTTGAATTTGGACAACTCCTTCTTCATGGGGTTGGAGTGGTGGTCTTCGGCGGTGCCGATCATCACAAAGAGCTTGGCGCGCTCGAGGTCGGGACCACCGAACTCCCAGAACGAGCCGCCAATGGTGTAGATCATGCCGGCGGCCATGTTGACCGAGCAAAAACCACCGTGGGCGGCGTAATTGGGGGTGCCGAACTGGCGCGCAAACAGGCCGGTGAGCGCCTGCATCTGGTCGCGCCCGGTAAACAGGGCAAACTGCTTGGGGTCGGTGGCGCGCAGTTTTTGCAAGCGGTCTTCGAGCATGGCAAAGGCCGCGTCCCATTCGATTTCTTCGAACTGGCCGTCGCCGCGGTCGCTGCCGGGCTTGCGCAGCAAGGGTTTTGTCAGGCGCGCCGGTGAATACTGCTTCATGATGCCCGAGGAGCCCTTGGCGCAGATCACGCCCTGGTTCAGCGGGTGCTCGGGGTTGCCCTCGATGTAGCGCACTTCACCGTTGCGCAGGTGCACCCGGATGCCGCAGCGGCACGCGCACATGTAACAAGTGGTGTTGCGCGTTTCGAGGGAGGCACCGGGCAGTGGCGGGCTCAGAGGGTTATGGATCGGGATGACAGACATGCGGCAGGCGTTGTATTGGAAGAGGCCCTATTAAAGGCAAGGTCTCAAACGCCGTCTATCACCGACAAGGGTGGTGGTCAGTAGCCCAAATGGGTAGCATGGAAATAATTCTTGTGAAAGCATGGTTTTCCGCAATACATAAGTTCTCAATAATGTTTTAGGATCAAGCGAAATACTTTTTCTCATGACTTTGGCAACCACTTCCACCCTTCAACCCGCTTTTGCAGACCCGGCCCAGCTCTTGACCGCGTTAAGCACGGATATGGGCAAGCCCGAAGATCTGGAGGCCCTGCTGTCGCGTTTTTTAACTGCCATCATTGCATTGGCGGGCGCGCAGGCGGGCGCCGTGCGAACCACCACCGATGACGGCAAATCCATGCGACTGGTGGCGCAACTGGGTTTACCCGATAACGTGGTGGAGATGGAGCGGCTGGTCGACCGCCATTGCGGCATGTGCGGCACCGCCGCCAGCACCGATGTGCTGGTGTGGGTGGATGACCTGTCCAGTTGTGCCAAACATGGCAGCAACCTGTATTTTGGCTCCCAGTGCAAGAGCATGCTGGCCATCTCGCTGCCCCACAACCAGCAAATCTTGGGCGTCTACAACCTGTTTTTTGACAACCGCTCCCGCATTGACCCCTCGGTCCAGACGCTGCTGCGCCTGGTCGGGCAGTTGCTCGGCCTGAGCTTGCACAATGCCCGCATCGAGCGCGAACGCCTGCGGCTCACGGTCATGAAAGAACGCCAGGAAATGGTCAACGAGGTGCACGACGTGCTGGCACAAACCCTGGCCTATGCCCGCATGCGGCTGCCGCTGCTCAGCGACGCCATCAAGGCGCACGATGAGTCTCAGGCACTGAAATATTTTTCTGATTTAAAAACAGCGGTGACCGAAGTGCATGACAACCTGCGCGAAGTCATGACCTATTTCCGGACCCGCATGGACCCGCTCGGGCTGATGCACGCGCTCACCACCATTGCCGACAGCTACTTCAGCCGCAACGCCATTACGCTTGAAATACGCAACACCGTGCCGCGCCTGAACCTCAATGACGAACAAGAGGTGCAGGTGTTCTACATCATCCAGGAGGCGCTGGCCAACATTGCCAAGCACTCGATGGCGCGCCATGCGGTGGTGCGCATCAGCCAGACGCCGCAACACCTTGAATTTGTGATCGAGGACGACGGCCTGGGCATGGACGAGCCCAACGTGTCGACCATCGTCACGTCCGCGCGGCCGCTGGTGCCGTCCACCCACTTTGGACTGGATATCATGCAGAGCCGCGCCCTGCGGCTTGGTGGTCAGCTCGAGGTAGGCAGCAGGGACGGCGTGGGCACCCGGGTGCGGCTGCGCATTCCGCTCGACCAAGACAAAGGAGGCAAGACGTCATGACAGAAAAAATACGCGTCATGCTGGTAGACGACCATTCGCTGTGTCGCAGTGGCCTGAAAGAGCTGCTGGAGCACCGCGGCGGCATGTCGGTGGTGACCGCCACCGGCGACCCCAACCAGGTGGTGCCGCTGATCCGCGAGCATCACCCCCAGTTGCTGGTGCTGGACCTGCGCCTGGCCCAAACCGATGGCCTGAGCGTGCTGCGCATGATCCGCGCCGACGGCTGCGACGTGCCGGTGGTCATTTTGACCATGAGCGACAGCGAGGACGACATGTCGGCCGCGCTGCGCGCTGGTGTCAAGGGTTACCTGCTCAAGGACATGGACCCCGAAGAAGTGATTGACGCCATTGGCCGCGCCGCCCGTGGCGAGATGGTGGTGGCATCGGCCATGATGCTCAAGTTTGCCCAGATTCTGCAGACCGGCCCCAAGGGCTCCGCCATGGGCGACCTGGTGGCCACACTGACCGAGCGCGAGCGCCAGGTGCTCGACCACGTGGCCAGCGGCCAAAGCAACAAGGTCATCGCCCGGGAACTCGACATCAGCCACAACACCGTCAAGCTGCATGTGCGCCACATCATGGACAAACTCAACCTGCGCTCACGCGTGGAGGCAGCGGTGTTTTCGTTTGAGTACCGTAGCTCGGCTGATGGCATCAAGGGGGTGGGCGACAATAACCTGCGGCCCAGGACGCCACCGCACTGAAACCGGTGCGCAGGCATTTGGCATCACACGAAGAACACAACATGACCCCAACCCTTGCCCCACAGACCGTATCGCGGTCGCGCAGCATTGAGCGCCTGGTGACCGGTCAGGCCACGTCAGATGGCGCCGGCGTCAAGTTGACCCGTGTGCTGACGCAAAACCTGCAGCAGCGGCTGGACCCATTTTTGATGCTTGACGCGTTTGGCAGCGATCAGCCAGATGACTACATTGCCGGTTTTCCAGACCATCCGCACCGCGGTTTCGAGACCATCACTTACATGATTGCCGGGCGCATGTTGCACCGTGACAGCGCCGGCCACGAAGGCCTGCTGGAAAACGGCGGTGTGCAATGGATGACCGCCGGCAAGGGGGTGATCCATTCCGAGATTCCGCAGCAAGAAGAAGGCGTGATGGAAGGTTTTCAGCTTTGGCTGAACCTGCCCAAGCGCGACAAGATGAACACCCCCTGGTACCGCGACTTCAAAAACGCGGACCTGCCGAAATTTGCTACGGAAGATGGCGTGGCCGTGACGGTGATTGCCGGTGAAAGCCAGGGCGTGCGCGGTGCCGTAACACGCGACGCAACCCAACCCAACTACCTGGATTTGCACCTGCCGGCTGGCGCCAGCTTTGCCCAGAAGTTACCCGCAGGTCACAACGCCTTCGTCTACGTGTACCGCGGTGAAGTCAGCATTGGCGGCAAAGCCGTGCCGGTGCAACGCATGGCGATTCTGGCCAATGATGCACTGGCCGATGGAGTCGTGATCGAGGCCAATGTGGATGCCAAGGTGCTGCTGATTTCAGGCCAGCCCCTGAGTGAGCCCATCGTTCAGTACGGCCCGTTTGTGATGAACACGCAGGACGAGATAAACCAGGCGCTGAGCGATTTCCGTGGCGGTCGGCTGGGTGAAACTGCCTAAGCAGGCACCCGATTCGTTTGTTGGCAAGAACTACCGGTTTCGCCCCCTATTTTCAACAAGCGTTGGCCGGCCAAAGCGGCCGCTATGTCGCCAAAGGCGTCACCAGCACCAAGTTTGGGTTATTACATGGCCCGACCCGTGACCCTGGACGGAAAGACCATCGGCGTGGTGGTGGCCAAAATTTCATTTGACACCTTGTCGGCTCGCCTCAAGGAGTTTTGGCATCAGGACGAAGAACTCAATCTGGTTGCAGATACAAGTCGAGGTCAAAAACCACCAAACCAAAGCTGGCACTGGCAACCCGGTTATGGGTCTGAATGGCAGCCTGGCACCAGTCGTCCATATAAAGGCGGGTGTGCAAACCGGTGAGCGGGTCGCGAATGGCGGCCTCAATCAGTTTGGCCGAATAGACCCAGCGCTGGAAAAGGGCGATACATGTGTCAGTAATACGACCAACGCCAGCAAGGTCAACATGGCCGTAAATTGCGCCAAGCATGGGAACGACAAATACCGGCACCTGGCCGGTGATGAGGTGTTACGCCGGGTGGGTCAACTCATCAGAAACGCCATTCGCGGCAAGGACTTGGCGGTGCGATTTGGCGGTGAAGAAATCGCCGTCTTTGTCCAAGGCGCAGACCTGTCCGAAACCCTCGCCCTGGCCGAACGGATTCGCCAGAGCGTCGGACAATTCCTGTTTCAGAGCAAAGGTCAAATCATCCCCGTCACCTTGAGCGGCGGGGTTGCGGTTCACACCGTGGGCGAATCACTCGACGCGCTGTTTTCCAGGGCTGACAAGAAGCTTTACGAGGCCAAAGCGCTCGGACGCAATCAAATCAGGGCGTAGAACCGGTTCAATCACATGTGGTCGATCATGACCTGGCCAAAGCCCGAGCAACTCACCTGGGTGGCGCCGTCCATCAGGCGGGCAAAGTCGTAAGTGACTTTTTTGCTGGCAATCGAGCGCTCCATCGACTTGATGATGGTGTCAGCGGCCTCAAGCCAGCCCATGTGACGCAGCATCATTTCAGCCGACAGAATTTCCGAGCCCGGGTTCACATAGTCCTTGCCGGCATACTTGGGCGCGGTGCCGTGGGTGGCTTCAAAACAGGCCACCGAGTCGGACAGGTTGGCGCCCGGGGCAATACCAATGCCGCCCACTTGTGCGGCGAGTGCGTCCGACACATAGTCGCCGTTCAGGTTCAGCGTGGCAATGACACTGTACTCGGCCGGGCGCAACAAAATTTGCTGCAGGAAGGCGTCGGCAATGCTGTCCTTGATGATGATGTCCTTGCCCGATTTCGGGTTCTTGAACTTGCACCACGGGCCGCCGTCGATGAGTTCGGCGCCAAACTCCTTTTGCGCCAGACCGTAGGCCCAGTCACGGAAGCCGCCTTCGGTGAACTTCATGATGTTGCCCTTGTGCACAATGGTCACGCTGGGCTTGTCGTTGTCGATGGCGTACTGGATGGCTTTGCGCACCAGGCGCTCGGTGCCTTCACGCGACACCGGCTTGATGCCAATGCCGGAGGTGTTGGGGAAGCGGATCTTGGTGACGCCCATCTCTTCCTGCAGGAACTTGATGATTTTTTTGGCCTTGGCCGATTCGGCTTCGAATTCGATACCGGCATAAATGTCTTCGGAGTTCTCGCGGAAGATCACCATGTTGGTCTTGTGCGGCTCCTTGACCGGGCTGGGCACGCCTTCGAAATACTGGATCGGGCGCAGGCAAACATACAGGTCAAGCTCCTGGCGCAAGGCCACATTGAGCGAGCGGATGCCGCCGCCCACGGGTGTCGTCAGCGGGCCCTTGATGGACACCACGTACTCGCGCAGCGCTTGCAGGGTTTCTTCAGGCAGCCAGACGTCAGGTCCATAAATTTTGGTGGATTTTTCACCGGCATAGACTTCCATCCAGTGAATCTTCTTTTTGCCGGCGTAGGCTTTGGCCACGGCGGCGTCCACCACTTTCATCATCACCGGCGTGATGTCAAAACCGGTGCCATCACCTTCAATGAAGGGAATGATGGGCTGGTCGGGCACGTTCAATGAGTAGTCTGCATTGACGGTGATTTTTTGGCCTTCTGAGGGCACCTTGATGTGTTGGTACATGGTCTTGTGTCTCCGGTAGTTGTTCAATGATTGAGGATGAGCCAGCGATCAAACTGACCCGTGCTTTTTTCACTTTTTCATTCTAGTCCGAATAATTCTCCCCCCATTGACAAGACGACCACCGCTGTGGCCGTGCCAGCCATATTCAAGGCAGCGCCTGTTTTGCGTCAAAATCAAGCCATGAACCACCTCGCCACCTTGTTACTGTCACTCGCCCTGCTCTGCTCAGGCACCAGCTTTGCCCAGGGCGCGCCACAAACGGATTTGCCGCGCGTCAAACTCGGGGCGGGCATGCACCTCATTGACACGCAGGTGGCGGCCACCCCCGAGCAACGCAGCGCCGGCCTCATGTTTCGCCAGCAAATGCCGCAAGCTGAAGGCATGCTGTTTGTCTTTGAGCAGGCTGGCCAACAATGCTTCTGGATGCAAAACACCCCGCTGCCCCTGAGCGCCGCCTTCGTGTCAGACGACGGCACCATCGTCAACCTGGCCGACATGACACCCTTCAGCACCGACTCCCATTGCTCCGAAAAACCAGTGCGCTTTGTGCTGGAAATGAACCAGGGCTGGTTTGCCAAAAAGGGCATCAAGGCGGGCTTCAAACTCAGCGGGCCACCGTTCAAACCAGGGACAAAAAATGGAACGACTGCGCCTTGACAAGTGGCTGTGGGCGGCGCGTTTCTACAAGACGCGCAGCCTGGCCTGCGAAGAAATCGACAAGGGCCGGGTGCAAGTCAACGGCGTGGTGGCCAAACCGGCACGCGAGCTCAAGGCGGGCGACAGTGTGCTGCTGCGCAGCGGGCCCATCAGCCGCACCGTGACGGTGCTGGCGGTCAGCGACAAGCGCGGCCCGGCGCCGGTCGCCGCTCTGCTGTATCAGGAAACCGAAGAATCCGTTAGCCAGCGCCTGCGGGCGGCCGAGCAGCGCCGCCTGGCCCCCGAACCAGCCCTGAGCCTGAGCCAGGGCCGCCCGACCAAACGCGACCGGCGTGACACCGAACAACTGCGCCAACATGACTGGGACGAGCGCTGGAGCGCCAGCTTTAAGCTGAAGTTCCTATGAATTTTCGCCCCATAAATCGTATTTATTCACCCTTG
>CAZIGL010000002.1:113582-207328 GCA_964538895.1 uncultured Rhodoferax sp. | reverse complement strand
TCTCGTGGCTCATGTTGGCCAGGAAGGTGCTCTTGGCCACGTTGGCGGCTTCGGCGGCATCCTTGGCAGCGGCGAGCTCGGCGGTGCGGGTGGCGACCAGTTGCTCCAGATGGTCCCGATGCTGCTCAAGCTCCACCTTGGCCTGTTTGTTCTCGGTGATGTCATAACAAAAACCGATGAAGCCCAAAAACACGCCATGCCGGTCATACCGCGGATTGCCATCGTCGCGCAACCAGCGATAACCGCCATCCGCATGACGCAATCGGTATTCCATGGAAAACGCTTGGCGCTGGTCGAAGTGGCTCACATAAATGTCGAGACAACGCTCGTAGTCATCCGGGTGCACGCCCTCTGTCCAACCATTGCCGAACTCCTGATCCAGCGTACGCCCTGTAAAGCGAAGCCATGGTTCGTTGAAATAGTTGCACAGCTTGTCGGTGCCCGAGGTCCAGATCAGTGCCGCACCACCGTTGGCGATGATGCGAAAGTGCTGCTCGCTGTCTTCCAGGCTGTCCTGATAACGCGAAACCATGCGAATGACGAACCAGGAAAACACCCCCCAGGTCAAAAGAAAAATCAGGGTGATCAGGGCAGCGCGCCTGCCGTCCTGCCGCCAATACCGGTCGAGCACATCATCGATCGAGTAATCGATATGCACCTGCAAATCGGTACCCTTGACCGGCATGTCGACGGAGGCATAGCGAACCCCGCTGTTGGGGGCGTTCCAGCTTTCGTGTATGGCAACATTCCCCGCCGGTGGCGCTTGTTTGTCACCGCCATGGAAAGAATGCAACCTGTTTTTCCCGGCATCAACCAAATGAAAGCTTGCGCGGGTTGCCAGGGTAGACAGGCTCTGGCTCAGGACGCGCTCGAAACTGTCTGGGGAGAGCAGCAACCAAAGCGTTTCACCATTCGATTTCAGGGCCTTGGCATAGACAATTGCCACCGTGGCCGGGCATTGTGAAATGGGTTCGGGCTGGTAAAAGAAAACACCACCCGAGCCAATGAATTTCTGCTGCTTTCCAAATGGCGGACAGTAGTCGGCTAAAGCCAGATTGTTCAGCATGGAGTTGGACGTCGCCATCACCTGCCCGACCCGATCCAGCAACAGGAGGTCGATGGCGTAGGGAAACAGGTTGCGATAATTTCGCAGCAAATCGCGCGTACCGAGATCAGCATGATCCTGCAGCATGCGCTTCACATTGAGTTGGAGTTCCAGTTGCGTCAAGATGCCATCGGCTTGGGCCAGATGGTCGCCCAGCAGCAGGGCCTGGCTGCGTGCAATGGCTGCCGCCTCCTGATCCACGTTCGCCAGAACTTCCTGGCGTTTTTCATCAATGAGTTTGATCGCACCGCCAAGAACCAGCACCAGAATGATCAGGCTGTACAGCAGCAACACCCGGATGGGCGTGGCCTTGACGGCACCAAAGCGGGAAACACCCGGCAAAGACATCAGCGCATCGCCCTGATCTGTTTGAAGATCGCTTCACCTTCCTTGCCGGCCAGCGCAGCCGGCACACCGGCAACCGCTTCGGCGACCCCCTGAAAATCGAACTCGACCAGGGTCATGCCACCTTCTTTCGTCAGCCACGCCTGCTCAATCTTCTGCTCCAACTCGGCCTGATTGGTGGCCCATTCCGACGCTTCTCGCGCCGCGGCACTGATCATCGTCCGCTCGCTGGCGGGCAGCTTGCGCCAGAACTCACCGGCAACCAGGATCATTTGTCGCTGCGGCATGTGGTTTGTCGTCATCAGGTACTTCTGGTTCTCGAAAAGCCGATTGGCGCGAATGAAACCGGGGGGATTTTCCTGCGCGTCGACACGACCGACTTTCAGTGCCGTCGCCAATTCGGTGAATTGCACCTGGCGCGGGTTGGCACCCAGCGCTTGCCAAGTCGCAATCCAGGCACTGTCATGCGGCAGGCGCAATTGCAGTCCTTTGATGTCAGCCATGCTTCGAATCGGCTTGTTCGCCGTGAGCATGCGCGTGCCAACGTAATGCCAGGACAGCACATCCACCCCTTCCGTGCGGATATTGCTGCGAATCGCCAGGCCCAGATCGCTTTCATAGGTTTGCAAGGCATGCTGCACACTGCGGTACATGAAGGGCATGTTGACCACGCGGTATTTGTCGCCGATGTTGCTGACGACAACATCGCCCGTGACGGAAAAATTCAGTGCCCCCTTGCGTAATTGGGCAAGATTCTCACGTTCGTCACCCAGCAAACCTTCTGGATAGACCTGGATCTTGAGGTTGCCCTTGCTGCGCGTCGACAAAGTTTCTGCAAACTTCCTTGCCGCCCGATCCGGCAGACTTTCCCTGGCGAACATGTGCCCGAGTTTGTAAACCTGTTCCGCTGCCTGAAGTGAAAACGGCCAAGCCAGCGCGGTGGCTGCAAGAAAAGCTGTAAGTTTGTACCGCACGGTTTCGCCCATTCTGCACCCCTCGTCATGGTCCCTTGGCGTGTCAAATATCAGCGATTATGCTGGACGCCGCTTGCAATTTGACCAAGTTTCCAGCCATCGCGACGAATTTAGGGAAAGGTCAAATGCCTGTGAAAGCGCCAACCAAGTTTGGGCCAGCAGCGCGGTGACGCTCACAACATGGCTGGCGCAAAGCTGTCTCAGTCAGGCGTTTCGACCCGGCCAGTCCAGACGCACGGCAAGGAGGGACACCACGCTGGGGCGGTTGGGGTCAGCTCAAATCATGCCAAAATTCGGCTCCACTAAAGGCCCTTGCCTGCATACACATAATGAATGATCGAGACACTCACCGCGTCATCCCGCTGATGGATGTGCGGCCTCATGGCCTGGCTGTGCCCCCGGCTGCCTTCGATGCCCGCACGCGCGCAATGGCCGACGGCCTGCTGGCCGACACCCGCGGCCGGTCTTTGCGCGACCTGCGCATCAGCGTCACCGACCGCTGCAACTTTCGCTGCAACTACTGCATGCCCAAAGAAATTTTTGGCACCGATTACCCCTATCTCAAACACGCCGACCTGCTGAGTTTTGAAGAAATCACCCGCATGGCACGGATCTTCGTGGCGCATGGCGTGCAAAAAATCCGGCTCACTGGCGGCGAGCCGCTGCTGCGCAAAAACCTGGAACATCTGGTTGAGCAACTCGCCAGCCTGCGCACGCCCGAGGGGCAACCGCTCGACCTGACGCTGACCACCAACGGCTCGCTGCTGGCGCGCAAGGCCAGGGCCTTGAAAGATGCCGGGCTGCAACGCGTCACGGTGAGCCTGGACGGGCTCGACGACGCGGTCTTTCGCAGCATGAACGATGTTGATTTTCCGGTGGCCGACGTGCTTGACGGCATCGAGGCGGCGCGCGCGGTGGGCCTGGGGCCGATCAAGATCAACATGGTGGTCAAACGCGGCACCAACGCGCAGGAAATTTTGCCGATGGCGCGTTACTTCAGGGGCAGCGGCATGGTGCTGCGCTTCATTGAGTACATGGACGTGGGCGCCACCAACGGCTGGCGCATGAACGAGGTCATGCCCTCGGCTGAGGTGGTGCGGCTGATCCAGTCCGAGTTGCCGCTGGTGCAACTGGAGCCTTCCAACCCGGGCGAGACCGCCTCACGCTGGGGTTATGCCGACGCACAGGGCCGCCATGACCCGGCGGCGGGTGAAATTGGCGTGATCAGCAGCGTCACCCAGGCCTTTTGTGGCGAATGCAACCGCGCCCGCCTGTCGACCGAAGGCCAGTTGTACCTGTGCCTGTTTGCCTCTCAAGGCTACGACCTGCGTAGCCTGGTGCGCGGCTCGGCCTCCGACGCCGACCTGGCCAGCGCCATTGGCCACATTTGGCGGGCCCGTGATGACAATTATTCTGAGCAGCGCAGCAAGATGCCTGTTGATTCGGGCGCCCCGGTGAAGCGGGTGGAAATGAGCTACATCGGAGGATGACTTGATCACTGCAAACAACATCACCGCCTTGATCCTGGCGGGCGGGCGCGGCTCACGCATGGGCGGGGTGGACAAGGGCCTGCAAAACTTCAAGGGGCTGCCGCTGGCGCTGCACACCCTGACGCGCTTGCAGATCAGCGGTGGCGTGGGCGAGATCATGATCAACGCCAACCGCAACCTGGCCGCCTACGAATCGTTTGGTGTGCCGGTCTGGCCCGATGTGCTGGCCGACTACGCCGGCCCCCTGGCCGGTTTTTTGACCGGGCTGGAGCGCTGCGAAACCCCTTATTTGCTGACCGTGCCCTGCGACACCCCGCTGTTGCCGCTGGACCTGGCACAGCGCCTGGCTGCCGCTTTGGAGGCCGAAGACGCCGACATCGCCATGGCGGCCGCCCCCGAGGCGGGCCAAGACGGCCAGATGCAGGTGCGCACCCAGCCGGTGTTTTGCCTGCTGCGCACCGAGCTGCTGGAAAGCCTGGTGCGCTTTACCCAGGGCGGTGGCCGCAAGATTGACGCCTGGACCGCGCTGCACCCCACCGCCGTGGTGGCGTTTGATGCGCCTGGTGACGACCCGCAGGCTTTTTTCAACGCCAACACCCTGGCCGAATTGCAACAACTGGAAAACCGCGCCACATGAAAACGCTGGACCAAATTGCCTGCGAACTCGCGGGCTACGACCCGCAGGCGCTGAGCGCCGACATGGTCAACAGCTTTCTGGCCCAGCTGGTCGAGCCGGTGACCGAAGTGGAGGCCTTGGACATTTTCAACGCGCTTGGACGCGTGCTGGCGGCCGACCTCATCAGCCCGATCAGCGTGCCACCGCACGACAACTCGGCCATGGACGGTTTCGCCTTTGACGGTGCCCAGCTCAGCGCAGACGCGCCGCTGAGCCTGAAAGTCATCGGCACCGCGCTGGCGGGCAAAGCCTGGCGCGGCTCGGTGCAGTTGGGCGAGTGCGTGAAGATCATGACCGGGGCCATCATGCCCGCCGGTCTGGACACCGTGGTACCGCAAGAGTTCACCAGCGTGGTCGGCGACTTGGTCTCCATTCCTGCCAAGCTGCTGCAGGCCGGCGACAACCGTCGCCATCAGGGCGAAGACCTGATGCAAGGCCAACCCGCGCTGCAAAAAGGCGAACTGCTCACCCCGGCTGCGCTGGGCTTGGTAGCCAGCCTGGGCATCAGCAGGGTGCCGGTGCTGCGCCGCCTCAAAGTGGCCTATTTTTCGACTGGCGACGAAATTCTGAGCCTGGGCGAGCCGCCGCGCGAGGGCGCTGTGTACGACAGCAACCGCTACACCGTGTTTGGCCTGCTGACCCGCCTGGGTTGCGAGGTGATTGACATGGGTGTGGTGCGCGACCAGCCCGCAGCACTCGAAGCCGCTTTTGTGCAGGCGGCCGCGCAAGCCGACGCCATCATCACCAGCGGCGGTGTGAGTGTGGGCGAGGCCGATTACACCAAGGCCATGATGAAGCAACTTGGTGATGTGGCCTTCTGGAAAATTGCCATGCGCCCGGGGCGGCCCATGGCCGTGGGCCGGATCCTGAATCCCAAACCCACCGTGCTGTTTGGCCTGCCCGGCAACCCGGTCGCCGTGATGGTGACATTTTTGGCCTTTGTGCGCCCTGCCCTGCTGCAAATGATGGGTTGCAGCCACAGCGCGCTCCCGCTGCTGCGGGCCAGAAGTCTGGAAGCCATTCGCAAAAAGCCCGGCCGCACCGAGTACCAGCGCGGCATCGTCAGCACGGCGCCCGACGGCAGCCTGCAAGTGGCCACCACCGGCAACCAGGGCTCGGGCGTGCTGAGTTCCATGGTGCGTGCCAACGGCCTGATCGTGCTGCACCACGCGCAGGGCAACGTGGCCCTGGGTGATGACGTCAGCGTGATGATGTTTGACGGAGCGATTTAGCCAAGTGTGATCACAAGGCGCCGGGCACGCGCTCGTTGCAACCAGCATCCGGGTCGACGTAACGGCTCTGTATTTCAAACACCTCGCGGGCATTGTTGAGCAGCGCCGCCACACAATTGGCGTCCAGTTTGCCCGAGCTCACCAGCTGGTCCAGCTCAACAAAGGCATCTTCGAGCGACCATTGCTCCTTGTAGGGTCGCTGGGCTGTGAGTGCGTCAAAGATGTCGGCCACCGCCACAATGCGCGCTTCCAGCGGCACCTGATCGCCACTGAGCCCCTGCGGATAACCGGATCCATCCATGCGCTCGTGATGGCACAAGACGATGTTTTTCAGGGCACGCGAGTCAGGAAAATGGTTGAGGCCATTGCGCCCAATGATGCGTTCGATGATCTCCATGCCCTTTTTCACATGGGTCTCCATGATGGCGCGTTCCTCGGCGTCGAGCTTGCCGGGCTTGAGCAAAATCCGGTCCGGAATAGCGATCTTGCCGATGTCGTGCAAGGGCGCAAAGAGGTGAACGCTCTCGACAAATTCATCGTCAAGACCATACAGCGGGGCGATATCGCGGGCAATGATGCGCGAGTAGCGGCCCATGCGCACCAGGTGCATGCCGGTTTCGAAGTCGCGCATTTCGGTCATTTCGCGCGCCACCCACGCCGACTCGATGACCATGCGCACGGCCGACATCTCATCGGTGATCGCCATGGTGATCAAGGCGGTGTAGAGCACCAGATCGCGCTGCACTTCGGGCTTGAAGGCGCCAGGCTGCATGGCGTCAAAAAAGATGAATCCCAGCAGCTTTCCGTGGTCATAAATTGGCACCGTGAAAGAGGAGCGGTAACCCTGCTCCTTGAGCCAGTTGGCATGCGCCGAATTCGACTCCAGCACTGCCGCAATATTGTCGAGCACACGAAACTGGCCACTTTCGGCCAACTGACTCAGCGACCGGCTGTCCGACAAGCAGTACTCATAACCTGAAATGGCTTGCCCGACACGGGTGCTGTTGATGAACGTCTTGAGCCGATCCCGGTCAGCGTCATAGAGCGCGCAGGCAATCCGGTCCACACCAGGAACCGATTCAAGCAAACGATCGTGCAACGCCGACAAACGCTCGGTCAGGGAGCCAGAGCTTTCCATCAAAGTCCAAATCGCTTGGGTCATTTTTTCCTTCTTGGATAAACGTCGTGCTTTAGACAAAAGTCAAAGTCGTGACGCTCACTTAAATTTTGAACTGATTTTCACACCTGCGAGCAGGCTGAAATCACAAATATCAACTTTTAAAGCGTGAATCTTCCAGACCAGGCCTGCTTGCAGCTGATTGTGTTCGGCAGCGAACAGACGGCCACCCAGCGTTCACTTAAATTAAGGGTCTCCAGGCCTCAAGGCTTGTTTACCAGGACCTTTTTGATGTTGCACTACGCCCTTGTTTTTTTTGTTGTTGCGCTGATCGCCGCCCTGTTCGGCTTCGGCGGCATTGCGGCTGGTGCTGTCAGCATCGCCAAAACGCTATTTTTTATATTTTTGGTGCTGGCCATTGCCAGTTTTCTCTTTGGCCTGATCAAAAAACGCTGACCGATCAGACCAACCCAAAACCTGTCCCCTCCCCTGTCCACTTTTTTTAACACGATCCACGATCGAAGGAAGCTCCATGTTCACACACACCTCAAACAACATCTCCACCACCCTGGCAGACCAGGCCACCCATGCCGCTGATCAAGTGGTGAAATCAAGCCAACAGCTGGCCCACGGGGTTGTGGACGGCGTGCGCGAAACCTCGCACGAATTGCGCGTCAAGGCCGCGCGCGCGTCTGACGACATGGCGCATTACGTCCGGCACGAGCCGGTCAAGGCGATGTTGATCGCCGCTGCCACCGGTGCCACCCTGATGGCGCTGGTCAGCCTGATCAGCCGCACACGCAGCCACCACTAACATGGCACACGGTTGGCAACCATGCACCCGCGCCTGGCGCTGGCTGTCGGTGTCTGCCGTCTTCACCGGGCCCATGCCTCAAGTGATCAAGGCGCTGGGCACCCAAGCGAAAACCTGATATGCCCACACCTGAAACCGCGTCAATCCACCCCCCGCCAGCACCCCATGAAAACGGTGCGCTGCTGGTGTTGCTGGCAGCGGTGTCGCTCGCGCTGAGCAGCATCCTGGTGCCGTTTTACGCGGCCATCATGTGGGGGCTGATCTTGTCGTTGTTGTTCACACCCTTGCACCGCTGGCTGTTGCCGCGCGTCGGACATCGGCGCACGTTGGCCGCGCTGTGCACGCTCACCGTGGTGCTGCTGATGGTTATTTTGCCCCTGACCCTGGTGATGCTGCTGCTGGCCCAGGAGGCTGCCTGGTTGTACCAAGGGCTGCAATCAGGCGAGATCAACCTGGCCCTGTACTTCAATCGCGCCTTCAACCGCTTGCCCGATTGGGTGGGCGCCATTCTGGACCGCTTTGGCCTGATCAATTTTGCAACCCTGCAACGCCGGTTGACGGCTTCGCTGGCGCAAGGTTCGCAGTTTGCCGCCACCCAGGTGTTCAACATCGGGCAAAACACCTTCGAATTTGTCATCAGCCTGGGCATTTCGCTCTACCTCGCCTTCTTTTTGATCCGCGACGGCGACAGCACCGTGCGCGCCATCGGGCGCATGATTCCGCTGGCCCCGGTGCACCGGCAAAAACTATGGCACAAGTTTGCCACCGTGGTGCGTGCCACGGTCAAGGGCAATTTGCTGGTGGCGCTGATCCAGGGCGCCCTGGGTGGCCTGGCGTTCTGGGCCCTGGGCGTCAGCGGTGCCTTGTTGTGGGCGGTCCTGATGGCGGCTTTGTCGCTTTTGCCGGCCATTGGTGCAGCGCTCGTCTGGGGGCCGGTGGCGCTGTATTTTTTGGTGACCGGCGCACTTTGGCAAGGCCTGGCACTCACGGCCTACGGCGTGCTGGTGATCGGCCTGGCAGACAACCTGTTGCGACCCATTCTGGTGGGCAAAGACACCCGCCTGCCCGACTACGTGGTGTTGATCTCCACCTTGGGCGGCATGGCTGTTTTTGGCATCAACGGCTTTGTGCTCGGGCCGTTGATTGCGGCCATGTTCATGGCGGCCTGGCAAATTTTTGGGGATACACGGCAAACTCTCTTGAGCAATCGCAACGCAGCCCCCTGACACCGCCTGCAAACTGGCCGCACCATGAAATACAAAGACTATTACGACACACTGGGGGTGGCGCGCACAGCCAGCCTGGATGACATCAAAAAAGCCTACCGCAAGCTGGCCCACCGCTACCACCCGGACGTGTCCAAGGCGCCAGATGCCGAGGCCCGCTTCAAGGAGGCCGCCGAAGCCTATGCCACCCTCAAGGACAGCGCCAAGCGTGCCGCTTACGACGAGCTGGGCCACCCGCCAACCGGTGCCGAGTTCAAGCCGCCACCGCAATGGCAACAAGATTTTGCGCCGGGTTTTGCGCCGGGCAGCACGTCGTTTGACGATCTGGATTTGGCCGATTTGCTGGCCGCCATGGGCCGCCGACCCGGCGCCGGGCCACAGCACGCCATGCCTGGCAAGGGCAACGATTACGAGACCTCGGTCTCCATCCCCCTGGAAGACGCCCGACGCGGCAGCACCATCAAGCTGAGCCTGGCCGATGGTGCGGCTGAGCGCACGCTGCAGGTCACCATTCCGCCAGGCGCCTGGCAGGGCCAGAAACTGCGCCTGCGCGGCCAGGGTGGCAAGGGCCACAACGGAGGGCCAAACGGCGACATTTATCTGCACATCAAGCTCGCACCCCATGCGGTGTTTCGACCCGACCACCACGACCTGTACTTTGACCTGGCGCTCACCCCCTGGGAAGCCGCGCTGGGCGCCGAAGTCGAAGTGCCCACGCTGGACCAGCCCGTGCTGCTGACCATCCCGCCAGGCACCCGCAGCGGGCGCAAGTTGCGCCTGCGCGGACGCGGCCTGAAGGCGGATCACAGCGACCTGTTTGCCCAAGTGCACATTGACGTGCCCGCCACGCTGTCGGCGCGTGAACGCGAGCTGTTCCAGGAACTGGCCAAAGTCTCAGGCTTTCAACCCCGCACTGCCACGCCCAAGGAGAACCCGCATGAAACAAGAAGCCATTGAATGCTTCATTCTTGACGCCACCGAGACCATCACTCTGCCCGAGCTGGCCCAGTGTTGCGGCATGAGCTTGGCCGAGCTCGACGAGCTGGTGGACTACAACGCCTTGGTGCCGCTGCCCAATGCCGCGCCTGAGCGCGCCTTCAGCGCCCATTGGGTGGCGCCCTTGCGCTCGGCGTCCAAATTGCGGCTTGACTTTGATCTGGACTTGTTCACGGTGGCCATTTTGCTGGGCCAACTGGTGCAGATCGAGCTGCTGCAGCGCCAGCTGATGTCCTTGCAGGCACGCTTGCCCGCGCACCTGCAGCAAAGCTGACGCGCCGCTGATCGCCACCACCACCGGTGCGCTCAGCATCACACAAGGCCAATGAACACACCGCAAACGCCACCCCAGGCCACGCCCGACCCACGCCCCTGGCACCAGCGCGACGCGCACGAGTTGGCCACCGAGCACGCCGTTGACCCCGAGCACGGACTGCAACCCGCCGAGGTGGCGCGGCGCATGGCCATTCATGGCCCCAACGAGTTGCCCAGTGTGGCGCAACGCGGCCCGCTGGCCATACTGGCGGCGCAGTTCACCGACTTCATGGTGCTGGTGCTGCTGGCCGCCGCCGTGGTGTCGGGCCTGATTGGCGACCTGATCGACACCGCGGCCATTCTGGTCATTGTGGTGCTCAACGCCGTGATCGGCTTCACGCAAAGCTGGCGCGCCGACCGCGCCATGGCGGCACTCAAACAGCTGGCCGCCGCCCGCGCCACCGTGGTGCGCAGCCAGCAAACCCAGGAGGTGGCCGCCAGCAAACTGGTGCCGGGCGACATCGTGCTGCTGGAGGCTGGCAACAAGGTGCCTGCCGACCTGCGGCTGATCCACAGCGCGCAACTGCGGGTAGACGAGTCGGCGCTGACCGGTGAATCGGTCACGGTGGCAAAACATACGGCGGCTTTGCCGGACGGCTTTGAGGGCGCGCTGGGCGACCGCCTCAACATGGCCTACAAAGGCACCACCGCCACCCACGGCCGTGCGCGCGGCCTGGTGGTTGCCACCGGCACCAACACCGAACTTGGCAAAGTGGCGCAATTGCTCGACCCCGAAGACCGCACCACGCCACTGCAGCGACGCCTTGCCACCTTTGGCAAACGGCTGGCACTGGTGGTCATTGGCATTTGCGTGGTGATTTTTGTGGCTGGCGTCTGGCGCGGCGAACCGGCGCTGCTGATGGCGCTCACCGCCATCAGCCTGGCCGTGGCCGCCATCCCCGAGGCCCTGCCGGCGGTGGTGACGGTGCTGTTGGCACTGGGCGCGCGGCGCATGGTGGCGGTCAACGCACTGGTGCGGCGCCTGCCCTCGGTAGAAACGCTGGGCTCGGTCACCACCATTTGCTCGGACAAAACCGGCACCCTGACGCAAAACAAAATGCATGCCGAACTGGTCTGGACGCAAGACCAGTCCTGGGCACCAGGCGACCCAGCCCCCGGGCCGGTGCTGCTGGAGGCCCTGCGCGCCGGCGCCCTGTGCAACGACGCGCACCGCAATCAGGTCAGCCAAGGCACCAGCCCCACACCCGACTGGCAGGGCGACCCCACCGAAACCGCACTGGTGGTGGCCGCGCAAATCGGTGGCATTGACAAAAATGCGGAAGATGCCCGGTGGCCCCGCTTGAAGGAACTGCCCTTTGACTCCGAGCGCAAGCGCATGACCACGCTGCACGCCAGCGCGCAAGGCTTTACCGGCTACACCAAAGGCGCCCCCGAATCGGTGCTGCTGTGTTGCGACGCGCAATGGACACCTGAGGGCGCCCTGCCGCTGAACACCCAGGCAGTGATCGACCAGGCCGACGCGTTGGCGGCCCAGGGGCTGCGGGTGCTGGCCCTGGCGCGACGTGACCATGCCACCCGGCCCGACCCGCTGACGCCCGACAGCACCGAGCAGCAACTGCAGTTTCTGGGCCTGATCGCGCTCATTGACCCGCCGCGCCCCGAGGCCGCCGCCGCCGTGCGCGACTGCATCACCGCCGGCATCATGCCGGTCATGATCACCGGCGACCACCCCGCCACGGCACGCGCCATTGCCCTGCGCCTGGGTATTGTGAGCAACCCACAAGCCAAAGTGCTGACCGGGCAGGACCTCGCCACCCTTGACGATGCCGCGTTGTCGCTGCGCGTGTCGCAGGTGCAGGTGTATGCCCGGGTCGACCCGGCACAAAAAATCCGCATTGTCGAAGCCTTGCAGGCGCAGGGCGAGATCGTGGCCATGACCGGCGATGGCGTCAATGATGCCCCAGCCCTGAAACGCGCCGACATTGGTGTCGCCATGGGCCAGGGCGGCACCGACGTGGCCCGCGAGGCTGCCAGCATGGTGCTGCTCGATGACAACTTTGCAAGCATCGTGAAGGCGGTGCGCGAAGGCCGGCGCATTTACGACAACATCCGAAAATTTGTGCGCTACACCATGACCAGCAACTCAGGCGAGATCTTGACGCTGTTTTTGGCCCCGCTGCTGTTTCTGCCGATCCCGCTCTTGCCCATTCACATCCTGTGGATCAACCTGGTCACCGACGGCCTGCCCGGCCTGGCGCTGGCAGCCGAGCCCGCCGAGCGCGGCATCATGCAGCGCCCGCCTCGCGCGCACACCGAGAGCCTATTTGCCAACGGCATGTGGCAGCACATTCTGGGCATTGGCCTGTTGATTGCCGGCCTGTGTCTGGGCGTGCAGGCCTGGGCGCTGGCGAACGGCCATGCGCATTGGCAGACCATGGTATTTACCGTGCTGACGCTGTCACAAATGGCCCATGTCATGGTGGTGCGCTCCGAGGGCGAGTCGCTGTGGCAGCTTGGCCTGGGCAGCAACAAGCCTTTGCTCGGTGCCGTGCTGCTCACCTTTGTGCTGCAGATGGCCACCATTTACGTGCCGGTGCTCAACCCCATCTTCAAGACCCAACCCCTGAGCCTTGGAGAACTGGGCATTTGCCTGGCTGCAGCCGCTGTTGTCGGGGTCGCAGTGGAGCTTGAAAAAACCTGGCGTCGGCGCAGCAGCCCAAGCCCGGCCAGGGTGGCTGACGCAGCCTGAAACCGTTCGTTCTGGTCTGGCTGCGTGCGCCAACGCACCGACGCCGGTTGGCGCCATCACTGCGCTGGCCCATCACCAACCGCCAGCACGAACAAGACCTGCTGGCACGGCATGAGACCTCAAGCGCAGCACTGCTTGTGCCGCGCAAGCAAAGCCAGCGGCAGAGCGCCACCGACACGCCCTCTCAGGGCCAATTTGCCGCCAACAGCGGCGACTTCAGCTTTGTCGTCAGTGCCAGCGTGCGCCCGGCGCGGCCCTGGATCAATGTGCTGGCCAACCCCGACTTTGGCGCCCATATTTCCGAGGCCGGCGGCGGCTACACCTGGGCGCTCAACAGCCGCCTGAACCAGCTCACCGCCTGGTCCAACGACCCGGTGGGCGACCCCGCATCGGAATGGTTTTTGCTGCAAGACCGCAAAACCCTGGCGCTGTGGCCACTCACCCCGTCAGCCAGCAGCGACGCGGGGCTGCGCTTTCAGGTCACGCACGGCCAGGGGGTTACCACCATCAGCCATCAGCGTGACGCCCTTGCCATCAGCGTCAGCTGGTGTGTGGACGCCCACACCCGGGTCAAGCAAATCACGCTCACGCTGGTCAACCACGGGCCAAAAACCCGGCACCTGCGCGCCATCGGCATGGTGGAATGGCTGATGGGCGCCAACCGCAGCGACCGCGCCACGGTGCGCACCGCCGCCTTTCACCAACGCCTGCCTGCGCAACAACAAAAACTGACCGCTTTGCTGAGCACCCAGCGTGAGGCCATGGCCGGTTTTGGTGGCGGCACCGCCTTTTTTGCCATGACCCATGCCGCAGATGACCCTGAAGACTGGACCTGCGACCGCCGTGAATGCTTCGACGCGCGCGGGCGCCTGGTCATGCCAGACCACTTTGGCCAGCACAGCGGCGAAGGCCTGGACCCCTGCGCCGCCTTGTCCACCCAGTTCACCCTGGTCAGTGGCCAGGCGCTGACACACAGTTTTTTTCTGGGCTACGCCGACAGCGCCGAGGCCGCCCGCCAATTGGCCACGCTGGCCACGCAAACGCCAGCCCCGCAGCGACTGGAACAGGTGCGCCAGCACTGGCAAACCCTGCTGGGTGCCACCACGGTCAAAACCCCTGACGCGCTGTTTGACGCCATGGTCAACCACTGGCTGCTGTACCAAACCGTGGCCTGCCGCCTGTGGGCCAAGGCCGGGTTTTACCAGGCCGGCGGCGCCACGGGTTTTCGTGACCAATTGCAAGATGCCATGGCCTTGGCCTGGGCGGCACCTGCCATATTGCGCACGCAAATTGTGCTGTGCGCATCGCGCCAGTTTGAGCCCGGCGACGTACAACACTGGTGGCACGCGCCGCTGGGCAACGGCGTGCGCACCCATTTTTCTGACGACCTGCTGTGGCTGGCGCACGCTTGTGTGCACTACCTCAAGGCCACCGGCGACACCAGCTTGCTCGATGAGCAAGTGGCGTTTTTGGAAGGCCCCGAGATCCCCGATGGTGCCGAAGATGCCTACTACACCCCCAGCATCAGTGCGCAGCAGGCCTCAGTGTTTGAACACGCGGCCCGGGCCATTGACCGCAGCTTGAGCGTGGGCGCGCATGGCCTGCCGCTGATGGGCAGTGGCGACTGGAACGACGGCATGAACCGGGTCGCCATTGAAGGCCGGGGCGAGTCGGTCTGGCTGGGCTGGTTTTTATGCCGACTGGTGGCTGACTTTGCGCCGCTGGCCCAACAGCGCGGCGAGCTTGAGCGCGCCGCACGCTGGCAACACGCCGCCACCGGCTGGCAGGCCGCCTTGAACGGCGAAGCCTGGGACGGCCAATGGTTCAAACGCGCCTATTTTGACGACGGCCAGGCGCTGGGCTCACGGCGCAATCCGGAAGCCAGGATAGACCTGATCGCGCAGGCCTGGTCTGTGTTGTCGCACGGCGCGCCGCTGGCGCAGCAGCAAATGGCCATGACCGCCGTGGAGGCGCATCTGGTTGACGCGGATGCAGGCCTGATCAAGCTGCTGGACCCGCCGCTGGTGCATGCCGAGCCCAGCGCGGGTTACATCCAGGCCTACCCGCCAGGCATCCGTGAAAACGGCGGCCAGTATTCTCATGCGGGGGTGTGGGCGCTGATGGCGCAGGCCGAACTGGCCCACCAAATGGCCGACCAGGGTGTGGCGTACACGCCAGCGGCAGCCGAGCGCGCCGGTGACACGGTTTACCGCTACTTCACTTACCTGAGCCCGGCGTACCGCGCCAACCACCCCACCCGGGGTCCCGCGTATGGCATTGAGCCTTATGTGATGGCGGGCGACATCTACAGCCAGCCACCACACAAGGGGCGCGGCGGCTGGAGCTGGTACACGGGTGCCGCCGCCTGGCTGCACCGCGCAGCGATTGCGTCGATGTTTGGCCTGACGCAAGGCGCCCGGACCCTCAGCTTCACCCCTTGCCTGCCCTCGCACTGGCCCCAAGCCGAGCTGACGCTGGTGCGTGGGCAGTGCAGCCTGCGCTTTATTTTGATCCGCGCCAGCAGTGCTGACGCGCTGCAGGTGGCTGCCGTGCCGGGCGCACAACTGCTGCAGGTGGGTGAGCTGCTGCACTGGCCCGAGCTGACAGGCGCGCATTGTTTTGTGGTTCCGTTGCCTCAAAACACAACACAAACGCATCAAAAAAGCGTCGATCAGACGGGTTCGATTTCTTAAGTGTGCCAGCGCACTGACACCCGGGCGGACAAATCTTAAAGTCAAACCATCGACCGGGAGCGACCCGGCGTTTCGCCCAGAGGTGGTGGGGCTTACACCATCAATACCCCATGGAGATTTATATGCAAATTCGAACCACCCTCGTCGCCGCCATGATGGCCGCCGCCCTGCTGACCACTGCCGGCTGCGCCGTCACGCGTGGCCAGGAAACCGTTGGCGCCTATGTGGATGACACCGGCATCACCACCCTGATCAAGACCCGCATGGCCGAGAGCAAGCTGGTGAGTGCCACGTCCATCAGCGTTGAAACCCTCAACGGCACCGTGATGCTGTCGGGCTTTGCCAAAAGCCTCACAGAAAAATCCGCCGCTGAAAACATTGCCCGCGGCGTCAATAACGTCAAGGCTGTGAAAAACGAAATCGCCATTCGTCCTTGAGCATGAGCCATCATGAACCTGATTTTTATCCACAACAATGCACAGACCACCACCGCGTGGCACCGCAAGACATAGCGGTGAAATTGACCTGCGCCTGAGCCTGGCCAAAGAGCTTGCAGCCCCATGATTCGCCTATCGGATCACGGGGCTACTTCTTTTGGGGCTTAGTTGCCTTTACCGTTCTTGCCGCTGTTGCGACGGCCGTTGTCGTGTTTGGGTTTTTTCACTTTTTTGTACTTGGGTGGCTTGGCCTCCAGGCTGCGCTCCCAACGGCCCGGCTGGCGCACATAGGTATCGCCCTGCTGCAACCAGCGGTCAGGCACCCAGAGATAGCCGTCACGTTGAACGATGGTACGGCCGCGCACCCAGATGTGGCGGTCATTGTTCCAGGCCCAATAGCCTGGGGCCCAGGCGTAACCAGGCTGCGTGATGGGCACCACCTCATTCAGCGGTGCGGGTGGCGCCACCACGATGTTGAAACTGATCTGGGCAAAGGCCGTGGAGCCCGCGACCAGGGCCAGGGAAAGCAGCAACGAACGCGCTATCTTTGTATGTTTCAAATGGATTTTCTCAAAAGTTTAAAAAAGACATGCTCGCGCAATGGGTGTGTCTGGTCAGTGCGTCAACGCACTGACCAGGTCCATACGACCAAGTAAACTTGAATTGCGCTGTCACTTCCTCAATTCATAGGGTTTTCCATTGCAATCCCCTGCTTCGATCCTGTTGCGTACGCTCAAATGGACGGCCAGTTTGGTACTGGCCGTCGTCATCGCGGCTGCCTTGTTTGCCGCCCTGTTTGGCTGGAACTGGTTGCGCGCGCCGATTGAAAAAAAGGTGCTGGAGCAAACCGGGCGGGCACTGCAGATCAAAGGCGACCTCGATGTGGCGCTGGGCTGGCCCTGGCCGCGCTTGCATGCCGCCCAAGTCACTTTTGCCAACCCGGCCTGGGCTGCCCAGGCCAATATGCTTAAGGCCGACGAAGTGGCTCTGTCCGTCCACTTGCCGCAATTGCTGGCGCAGCGCCTGGTGGTGTCCGACCTGCACCTGGTCAAGCCCCTTGTTTTTCTGGAGCGCCACGCCGATGACCGCAAGTCCTGGCTACTCGACCTCAACCAGAAAGACGAGAAAGCCAGAATCGACATCGACCGCCTCACCCTCGACCAGGGTGTGATCGGCTTTGACGACGTGGCCAGCCAGACCAGCATCCGCGCCGAGCTCTCCAGTCTGGCCAAAGCAGCCAAGGGTGAAGCAACACCCGGCGTCTCCTTCAGCGCCAAAGGCAAATACAAGGGTCTGCCCCTTGTCGCCAAAGGCATGGGGGATTCGGTGCTGGCCCTGCGCGATGAGAGCACGCCCTACGGCCTGACCATTGACACCACGGTGGGCCAAACCCGAATTCAGGCTGAGGGCCACGTCACCAGCCTGATCAAGTTCAGCGCGATCGACATGCAACTGGCGCTCAGCGGCGACAACCTGAACCAGTTGCTCACCCTGACCGGTATTGCCCTGCCCGTCACGGGTGACTATGTCGCCCAGGGGCACTTGGTACGCAAGGGCAACACACTGCGCTACAACGCGTTCTCGGGGCGGGTGGGCACCAGCGACCTGGTAGGCTGGTGGCAGGTCAAAACAGGCGGCAAGCGGCCCTTGCTCACCGCTGATCTGGTTTCGAACCAACTCACTCTGGAAGACCTGGGCCCGGTGATTGGCGCGCGCCTCGGCCATCTCGATGCCGCCATCAAGGCGGTCGAACAGACCGGCAGCGCCGGGGGCATCACACCCAAGGCCAAGCGCGTGATTCCTGACCTGCCCTTCAAGATTGCGAACTGGGATACGCTGGATGCCGAGGTCAAGTTCAGCGCCAAATCCATGCGCCAGGCCAGCTACATGCCGCTCGAAGCCATCAGCACCCATTTGAGCCTGAAAGATTCGGTGCTCACTTTGGAGCCGCTCCAGTTTGCCGTGGCAGGCGGGCAGATCAATGCCAAGCTCGTGCTGGATGGGCGCCAGAACCCGATCCAGGCCACGACCCAGTTGCAACTCAAGCGCCTGGCGCTGGCCAAGTTGCTGCCAGCCGATCAACAAGGCAATGCCAGCAGAAGCCTGCTCGGCGGCCAGATCAATCTGACTGGCAGTGGCAACTCGGTGGGCACCATGCTGGCCAACGCCAACGGCAACGTCGCCGTGCTGTTGTCGGGTGGTGAGATCAGCCAGCTCACCATGGAAAAAGCCGGGCTGCACCTTTGGGAAATCTTTCGGCTGACGCTTACCGGCGACAAGCAAATCAAACTGCGCTGCGGGGTGGCCCATCTTGATGTCAAGGCCGGCGACATGCGGGTCGACACCTTGCTGCTCGACACCGAAGTCACCACGCTGTTCTTCAGCGGCAACATCGATCTGGCACAGGAAAAGTTGAACTTGACCCTGACCCAAAAAACCAAGAACACCAGCCCGCTGGCCTTGCCCAGCCCGATCCGCATCAGCGGCAACTTTGCCAAACCTGTCATTGCGGTTGACCGGGGCCGAGTGGCAGCGCGCGCCTTGGGCGCGCTTGCGCTGGGCGCCATCAACCCGCTGCTGGCCTTGATCCCCCTGATCGATCCCGGACCGGGCCAGGACAGCGACTGTGCGCAATGGCTGCAAGGGAAAAAATAATGTCAAAAAATCGAATTGGCCCGCTTTTGGCGGGCTTGCTGACCAGTTTGGCGCTGGCGGGCTGCGACACTTTGCCTGACACCGACGCCCTGATTGCACGCCACAGCGCACAACAGGCCAACTTCGAGACCGCGCGTGGCCCGGTCTCGGCCAGGCAAAACGCCGCCATTCTTGCCAGCCTGCAGCGCAAGTCGGGCGACCTCGACATTCTGGAAAAACAAATGGCGCTGGAGCAAGCCATCAGCGACAGCCCCCTGGTATTGGGCAACAAGGTCAGCCTGCTGCAGGACGGCGCCGCCACCTTCGCCGCCATGTTCGGCGCCATCCGCCAGGCCAAAGACCACATCAATCTGGAAACTTACATCATTGAGGACGACGCCACCGGCGAAGATTTTTCCACCCTGCTGCTGGCCGCCCAAGCGCGTGGCGTGCAGGTCAACCTGATCTACGACAGCGTGGGCGGCATCAACACCCCCAAGGCGTTTTTCGATCGCCTTGCCAAGGCTGGCATCGCCGTGCTGGAGTTCAACCCCATCAACCCCCTGACCGCCAGGGGGCCGTGGAAAATCAACAACCGGGACCACCGCAAACTGCTCATCGTCGACGGCCGCTCGGTCATACTGGGCGGCATCAACATCAGCAATGTCTATGCCTCGGGGTCGATTCTCAAGCGCGCGCCCAAACCCCAGCCTGAGGGCGTGGTGTGGCGCGACACCGACCTGAAAATTGAAGGCCCGGTGGTGGCCGAATTCCAGAAATTGTTCCTGCAGACCTGGGAAAAACAAAAAGCGCCCAAGCTGGCGGCCAAAGCCTATTTCCCCAAACTCACGCCGCAGGGCAAAGACATCGTGCGTGCCATTGGCAGCACGCCCGACGACCCCTACAGCCTGATCTACCTGACGCTGATCTCGGCCATTGGCAATGCCGAAAAAACGGTCCACCTGACCAACGCCTACTTTGTGCCCGACCCGCAGTTGTTGAACGCGCTCACCGGTGCCGCCGCGCGCGGGGTGCAGGTGCAGCTCATATTGCCCAGCCACTCCGACTCGGAGCTGGTGTTTCATGCCGGGCGCGCGCATTACGCCGAACTGCTGGACGGCGGCGTGCAAGTTTACGAGCGCCAGGGCGCGCTACTGCACGCCAAGACGGCGGTGATTGACGGCGTCTGGTCCACCGTGGGTTCCACCAACCTGGACTGGCGCAGCTTTCTGGACAACGACGAAGTCAACGCCGTGGTGCTGGGGCGAGAATTTGCCGCCCAGATGCAGGCCATGCACCAGCAAGACCTGGACGCCTCACAGCGCATCACCCCGCAAGCCTGGGCCAAGCGGCCACTGCATTTCAAGCTCAAGGAGTGGATCGCGCAGCGCTGGGGACGCTTGCTTTAGCGCGGCAAGTCAGCCTTGCGCAGACGCAAAGTAGTCTGTCAGCCTCATGTTCTGCCGTTGGAGCAGATGATGGTGGCTTCGGTCACTTGGCGATCTTTTTCATGGTGCCAGCTTTTGAAAGTTGTTGCATTGCGTTCAAGCCAATCAGCGAACGCATCTGCGTAATGGCAACGGCGTTGAGTTGCGCGAGGCGGTCTTTTGAACCAAGCCCCTGGTGGATGAATACCGCGTTAATGCTTTCCAGGTTGGACAGCACCACCAATTGTTCGAGGGTGGCTGCATCGCGCATGTTGCCGCTCTGATCCGGATTGTCTTGCCGCCAATGAGCGGCGGTCAAGCCAAACAGGGCAACGTTGAGCAAATCTGCTTCACTGGCGTAGATGATGCTTGTTTGTGCGGATGTCAGGCGCGGCGGGACAAGTCGCTCTTTGATGGCATCGGTATGGATTTTGTAATTGACCTTGGACAAAGTGCGCTGGAAGTTCCATTCCAGAGCAGTAGTGCGTGATTCTTCATCCTTGAGGCGCTGGAATTCCTTGATGAGATACAGCTTGAACTCCGGGCTCAGCCAAGAGCCGAATTCAAAGGCAATGTCTTTGTGCGCGAAGGTGCCACCGTAGCGGCCAGCCTTGGCATGCAGGCCGATGGCGTTGGTTGCATTTATCCACTTCTTCGCCGAAAGGAAGAAGCTGTTGCGCCCAGCCTCATTTCTAATTCCCTCGAATTCGGGGGAATTGAAACCCAAATTGTTAAGCTGTTCCCACACCCCAAGAAAAAGAACCGTATCCTTGTTTTTCAACCATTGTTCAATTAGCGCACTGCCACCCTCAAAACTTTTCACCATGTCGGTCAAAGAAATGTAGTCTTGCTCGTGGTGGGTCGCGATAGTGACAGCGGCGCCTTTGACGTTGATGATGCGGTTCTTCATGCAATCTCCCTTATCGGAACTGCCATGATAGCTGTCAACGTTAATGTTTTATTTTTCCGGGAGCGCCCGGGCCGCCAAAAACCCGGCCAGTTGGTCCGCCACTTTCTGCACTGCGCGGTTGGCGGCCAGCACGCCGCAGTAAGCATCCTCCGAGCCGGCAGGCTCCAGCGCCTCAAATTCCCGCCAGGCCAGCACGCGGCGGGTTTTATCGTCCACCAGGGTGGCGCGAAAGGTCAGGCGCACCTGGCTGGGTAGGGTCTGAAAGTCGTGCTGCAGACGGATCAGGTCGGTGTCCAGGCGCAGCTCGCCCGAGGCCGCACCCGGCATCAGCACCACAGCGCGAAAAGCGCCGGTTTGCTCGATCGCAGAAACCAACAGCGGGCCCACCATGCGCGCCGGCGGTTCCACCCATTGACTCAGGGCAAAGTAGTCGAGCTTGCCCAGCACGCTGGTCAGGATGTATTCGAGCCGGGTCGACAAGGCCGGCTTGGTGCGAATCTGCGGATACAAGCTGCCAGGCTTGGCCTGCAGCACCAGCTCATCGACGCCGCCCGCGCTTTCGGGGACGAGCCCGGCGGTGGGCTCGTCCAGGAACAGCAGTTCGGGGTCCAGGGCCAGCGCCCGCGCCAGTGAAGCACGTTGCATCATGCCGCCACTGAGCTGGGCCGGGTATTGGGCGCGACGTGCCCTGGCCCCAGCAGATCAGATGAATGTCAGAGGCGTACGTCGTTGAGCAAGCGGTTGAGCTCTTTCTTGACCACGCCGTAGCACTCACAGGCTTTTGATTCAAGCCCGGCGCGGTCGAGCACACCAATGTGGCCACGCCGGTAGCGGATGTAGCCCAGGGTTTGCAGGTGGCCGGCCGCGTCGGTCACGCTTTCACGGCGCACGCCCAACATGCTGGCCACCAGCTCCTGGGTCATCACCAGCTCGCGGTCGGGCAGGCGGTCCAGCGTCAGCAGCAGCCAGCGGCACAATTGCTGCTCAACCGCATGGTGGCGGTTGCAGGCGGCGGTTTGCGCCATTTGCGTCATCAGAGCCTGGGTGTAGCGCAGCAGCAGGCGCTGCAGGGGCCCGGCCTCGTCAAACGCCTGTTTCAACAGGTGACGCTCGAGCCGGTAGGCTTGGCCTGCGGTTTGCACCACCGCCGAGCTTGACGTGGTGTCGCCGCCCATGAACAACGAAATACCCACCACACCCTCGTTGCCCACGCCGGCGGTCTCGGCCGACGCGCCGGATTCGGTCACATAGTGCAGCGACACGATGGCGGTGGTGGGAAAGTAGGCATGGCGCATTTGCGTGCCGGGGTCATAGAGCATCTGGCCCAGTGCCAGCGGCACCAGTTCCAGGTCCGCTGCCAGGGCTTCGAAATCTTTGCTCGGCAAAGCCGCCAGAAGATGGTTCTGATTGGGGTTCTGAGGGAATGACATGAGTAGCCCTGCCTGTTTTATTTTTTTATTTTTTAGTTGAATTTCGAGGTCAGCTCCACCCCGATGCCTCGGTAGCCGATGAAACGGCTGTTGCTGTTGAACATGGGCTCGCCGCTGACCTGAAAGCTTTGTTTGCTGCCATCGGCATTGGCACGATGAAACACAAAGTCAAGAAAGGGCTGGCGGTTGGCAATGATGCCGCGCAGCTTGGTGCGCTCATCCTCGTTCCAGCCGCTGACCTGGGCCTTGCCTGGTTCGCCACTGAGCGGCGCCACCTGAATGCCCAGCATTTCCAGCACCGGCCCGGACACCTTGCTGAACTGGCCGCTTTCATCCTGCTCCCAGTACCAGTCCGAGGCCAATTCGGTCAGGCTGCGGTAGCGCGCCTCGCTTTCGCGCAGTTCGGCCGTGCGCTCGGCCACTGCGGCTTCCAGCTCTTTGTTGTAGTCGGCCAGCTTGCGGTACAGCAAGCGCACTTCGAGCATGTTGTGGATGCGTGTCTTGACCTCGACCAGGTCAAACGGCTTGCTGATGAAGTCTTTGGCCCCGACCGCCAACGCGCGCAGCTTGTGGCCCGGTTGGGCCGTCAGCACGATCACCGGCAGGTAATCGTCGGCAACGTTGGTCTTGAGCCCTTCCATCACCTGAAACCCGTCCATGACCGGCATTTGCAGGTCGAGCAGGATCAGGTCGTAACTGTTTTTGCGGTGCAGCGCGCACACCTCTTCGGGTTTCATGGTGGATGTCACCTGCGTGTAACCGGCATCGGCCAGCAACTGCTCCAGCAACTGCACGTTGGCCGGCTGATCGTCAACGATCAGAATGCTGGCCTGATGAATTTCGAGCGTCATGGGCATGGTCTATTCCTGGTTGTCTGACTGCGATTGGAACAGTATTTTCGAAGTGGCCATGGTGCGCCAAGCGGCCCGCGCTGGTCAGTGCGCCACCACACATAAGCAACGCGATCAACAACTTGATACAAGCATGCGCGATGTCAAGGCATGGTTTGTAAATCAAGTAAAAACTGGCCGTCACACCACCCGGAGCAAGACCATGACCCTTTGCCACCTGGACCCCGGCGCGCTTGCCCTGCGCATTGCCCCAGACACGCTGGACTTTGGCGACACTTCCGAACTGCTGCAGCAGCCGCTGCCCTGGATCGGCCAGGCGCGGGCCGAGACGGCGGCACGTTTTGGGCTGGCCATGGCGCAGCCCGACTACAACCTGTTTGTGCTGGGCGAGGTCGGCAGTGGCCGCTCGTCGCTGCTGGCGCAGCTGATGCGCGAAGTGGCTGCCACCAGGGCGGTACCGCCCGACCTGTGCTACCTGCACAACTTTGACACACCAGAGCGGCCACGCGCGCTGCGCATGCCGCCTGGGCAGGGTCGGCAGCTGCGCCAGCACATGGCACAGCTGTGCAAAACGCTGCAAAAAGAGATTCCGCAACGCCTTGACGGGCCCGACTTCAAGGCCGAATGCGCCCACCTGGAAAAAACCTGCAAGCTGGAAGAAGCTGGCGCCTATGCCGAGCTTGACGCGTTTGCCGAGGCGCGCAACTTTGCCCTGTACCGCGAAGACGGCCACCTGATCTTTACCCTGCTGGGCGCCACGGGCAACGCCCTGACCGAAACCGAAGCGCGCTCGCTGCCCAAGGAGCAACGCGCCCAGGTGGAGGTGGCCGAGCAGGAGCTGCGTTCTGAGATTGCGCGCTACCTGGACAAGGTGCGGCCCATCGAGCGCCTCAAAAACGAGGGGCTGGCCGCGCTGCGGCGCCAGACCATCAAGCCGCTGCTGGAACACGAATTGCAGGAAATCCGGATGGACCTGAAGAAACAAATCAAGGACTCGGTCAAGCTGGGCAAGTACTTTGACCAGGTGACCACAGACGTGCTGGACAACCTGGAGGCCTTCCGCACAGCCGATGCCAGCGCCGGGCTGGACGAAGAGTTGCGCCAGGAGGAACTGGCCACCATGCTGGCGCGCTACCGGGTGAACCTGGTGGTGGACAACGAGGCCTTGAACGGCGCGCCCGTGGTGATTGAAGACAACCCCTCGTACCACAGCCTGTTTGGCAGCGTCGAGTACCAGGCCGAAGAAGACGTGCTGCTCACCGATTTCTCGCGCATCCGGGCGGGCAGCCTGCTCAAGGCGCATGGCGGTTATTTGATGCTGCACGTGCGCGAGCTGCTGACCGACGAGCTGGTGTGGGAAAAGTTGCGCCGCTTTTCGCGCACCGGGCGCCTGCAAATTGAAGAGCCGATGCAGATGTTTGCCCCCATGGCCACGGTGTCGCTGACCCCCGAGGCGCTTGACATCAGCGTCAAGATCGTGCTGATTGGCGCCACCGAAGAGTATTACCTGCTGCAAGACGCCGACCCCGAGTTTGCCCGGCGCTTTCGCGTCAAGGTGGACTTTGCCGAAAGCTTTGCCGCCAGTGCGCAGACCTATGCGGCGTCCGCCGTGTTTGTGGCGCACGCCTGCCAGCGCCTGGGCCTGCCGCATTTCACGGCCGCAGCGGTGGCGCGCTTGCTGGAAGACGCGCACCGCGAGGTCGACGACCAGACGCGCCAAAGCGCCGCCTTTGCCCGCATGGAGGCGCTGGTGATGGAAGCAGCAGCGGTGTGCCATGCCCGCAGCGGCGCAAAAGTGGACGCCGATGATGTGGGCAACGCGCTGGAGGCGCGCCGGCTGCGCCACAACTACCCCGACCAGCGGCTGCAGGAAACCATTACCGACGGTGAGCGCCTGATCAGCCTGCAAGGCGAGAAAGCCGGCCAGATCAACGGCCTGACCCAGATCGACCTGGGCGACTACCGTTTTGGGTTCCCGGTGCGGGTCACGGCGCGCACCTCGGCTGGCGAAGACGGCCTGGTGAACGTGGAGCGCGAAGTGGCGCTGTCAGGCCCGATCCACGACAAGGGCGTGCTCATTTTGCACAGCTATTTGTCCACGCTCTTTGCCGCCCAGGCACCCCTGGCGCTGGACGCCACACTGGTGTTTGAGCAGGAATACCACGGCATCGAGGGCGACTCGGCCTCGTGTGCCGAGTTGTATGCGCTGCTGTCGTGCCTGTCGGGGCTGCCGCTCAAGCAGGGCATTGCGGTGACCGGCGCGGTGAACCAGCACGGCGAGGTGCTGCCGGTGGGCGGCCTCAACGAAAAAATAGAGGGTTTTTACCGCATCTGCGAACAGGCCGGGCTCAATGGTGAGCAAGGTGTGTTGATCCCGCAGCGCAACCGGCGCCACCTGATGCTGAGCCAGCAGGTGACGCAAGCCGTGGCACAAGGCCGGTTTCACGTGTACACGGCCGAGCATGTGAGCGAAGGCATTGAATTGCTGACCGGCATTGCCAGCGGCTTGCCTGGCACCGCCAGCGGCTACGCGCCAGATACGGTGCTGGGTCGCGCCCAGAAAACCCTGCAAACCTACCGCCGCGCCTGCCATCTGGCGGACCACCCCAAGCCAAGGCGCAAGCGCGGGCGTTGAGTCACACCGAAACAGCCCGGGCGGCGCGCGTCAAAGCCTGCTCACCGGCACCGGGATCGGCATGGGACCCGGCGCGGGTGACGGTGGCACGGGCAAAGGTGGCAAGGGTGCTGGCGGCGGGGGCGGCAATTGCGCAGGGTCGATGGTTGGGTTCATCAGGTTTTACTTTCTTTGGGGATGGGGTCGCTGGACCATGCTGGCATGGGTCACCGCCATGTCTTCGCGCTGTGCAATGCGCACAATTTCCTGGGCAATGTCTTCGGGTGACAGCACAAAGTCGATGCAACCGGTGTCAATGGCACTCTCGGGCATGTCGGGCTGGATGGCGGTGCTGAGCTTTTGCGCCAGCGTGATGCCTCCCGCCTCCTTGATGCCGCACAGCGCAGCCGCGCCGTCGCCGTCATACCCCGACACAATCACGGCAATCAGCTTGCCGTCCCAGTACATGGTGAGCGACTTCAAAAAGACCGTGATCACATCGGGCCAACCGCGCGGTTTGGAGATCGGCTTCAGATGAAACACGCCGTCCTCCACATGCAAATCCCGGTTGGCTGGGATGATGAACACGTGGTTGGGCTCGATCACCAGGTTTTCAGTAATCAGTTCGACCGGCATGGGGGTAAAGGGTGGCAGCACCTCGTGCAGCTGCGTGGGAAAGAGCGTGATGTGGTTGACGATCACAATCGCCACCCCCATGTCGGCGGGCAGGCATTTCAGCAAGCGGATGTAGGCGTCAAGCCCGCCTGCCGAACCACCGACGCAAACGATCGGGAAATTTCCAGTGCCATCTTTGTGTTTCATGGGTAAACCTCGGTAGAAACCAGTGTAGGGCGAGTGCCGAAGGGCTTGGGTTCGTTGGCGCACAGACCTCCCGGCGGAGCTTGCCTAAGGTCAGCTTTACCGGCAAAGCCTCTGACCTGACCAAGCTGCAGGAAACCAGGGCTGAATCTGCCTACGAGGTTGCCAAGGAAAAATGTGACGACCTGCCCGATGCCGCAGAAGATGCCTGCGAGGCAGCCGCCAAGGCTCAGTTCAAGCAGAACCAGGCACGGACGAATTAAGAAACCGGCGCGTCCAGGCTGATGGCGTTTCTCACCTCCTCAATAAATCCACGGTCGCGCAATTGCAGTGGCGACACATTGACGGCAATGCGCACCACCGGCAGGCCCGCCGCACGCCAGCCCAGGTAGTCCATGACGGCCTGGCGCAGCGCCCAACGGCCCACCTCGTGGATCAGGCCGGTTTGTTCCAGGATCGGGATGAAGCGGCCCGGCGGCACCAGCCCGGTGCGCGGATCGTTCCATCGAAGCAGCGCCTCGGCGCTGGTCATTTTGCCGCTTGCCAGATTCACCTTGCGAAAGCTTTTTGCGGTGCCATGGACAGCACTGACGCTCGACACCGCGAACAACCGCTTTACCCTGGACGTCAGCAAGGACATTGCGTTCGAGGAGGAGTGCAAGGTGTTCGAGGTCTGCAATCCGGCACAGGCGGCGAAGGTTTTGTCCCTCGACATGCTGCTGAACATGGCCTTGCCGTGTCGCATTTCGGTGTTCACCGAAAAAGGTGTTACCCGGATCGGCATGATCAGGCCGGTGCCGATGCTGTCCGCTTTGTCTCAAGACACCTCGTTGGCGTCAGTGGCGCAAGAGGTCGAAGAAAAGATGTCGCAGATGATTGACGAGACGAAATAACTCAGACCCGTTTTCCAGCCAGGGCCAGGCCCTCGTCGAGCGCCTGTAAAAATTCGTCGACCTTGATCGGCTTGGTAACGTAGCGGTAAAAGCCGGCGGCCAGACCCTTGTCAACGTCGCGCGGCATGGCATTGGCGCTCAGCGCCAGCACCGGGATGTGCCGGGTGACCGGGTCGGACTGCAAAAGCTGGAGCACCTCATAGCCGTTGATGTCGGGCAGGTTGATGTCCAGCACCATGACGTCTGGCGCCAGGTCGCGCGCCATGGCCATGCCACGCATGGCGTCTGGTGCGCCCACCAGGCGCAGGCCCGGGCGCTCGGCCAGCAACTGTGCCACCAGCGCGATGTTGTCCGGATTGTCTTCCACGTAAAGCACCGTGCGCCGCACCGGATCGAGCGGCGCAAGCGTCGGCACGGGCACAGGCTGCGTGGTCGCAAGGACGCAACTCGCGCAAACCGATTCAGCGTCAGCAAGCGCCAACTCGAACCAGAACAGGCTGCCCTCGCCTTCCCTGCTGTCCACCCCCATCTCACCGCCCATGGACTGCACCAGCCGCTGACTCACCACCAGGCCGATGCCAGTGCCTTTGGTACCCCCCATTTCCTGACCCAGCCGGTTGAATGGCTGAAACAGTTTGGCGAGTTTTTGCGCGGACAAACCCAGGCCAGTGTCGCGCACGCAGATGCGCAAACGACCCGCTGCCGGGCTCTCACAACTCACCTCTACCGTCCCCTGCGGCCGGTTGTACTTGATGGCGTTGGACAACAGGTTGATGAGCACCTGCTTGAGCCGGGTCGGGTCAGCCTGCACACGGCAGGTGGCAGGCAATTCCGGAAAACTGACCTGCACTGAGCGGCTTATCGTCAAGGGCTCGATCAGGGTCTGGCAATCTTGCAGCACGGTGCTCAACGTCACGGCTTCCATGGTCAGGGTCGCATGGCCGGACTCAATCGAGGCCAGGTCCAGAATGTCATTGATCAGGGTCAGCAAATACCAGCCACCTTTCAGAATCTGATCCAGGCTGGCCTGCTGGCTCGGGGTGGGCGGCGGCGCGCCCGACTCCATGAGTTGCGCAAAACCCAGAACGGCATTCAAGGGCGAGCGCAGTTCGTGACTCATGCTCGACAAAAACTCGGATTTGGCCAGGTTGGCACGGTCAGCCTGCGTACGGGCCAGTTCCAGGTTTTTATTGGTCTCCCGCAAAGCCTCATCCAGGTGCTTGCGCTCGGAGATATCGGTCAGGATGACGCGCAGCGCGGGCTTCTCAGAATCCCCCTGAACCGCACTCACAATCACCCTGACCCACCGCATGAGACCATCGCCTTGCAAGACCTGCAGCTCGCAATTTTGCGATTGCCCGGTTTCCAGCAATAGCCGACGGCATTGGTAGTAGGTATCCTGATGGTCCTTGACAATGAAACGGCTCAGGGTCCGCTTGACCAAGGCACTGCGGGCAATACCCAGCAGCGTGGCGGCACTCAGGTTGGCTTCCACAATCAGGCCACTGGGCGCCACCGTGAGGTAACCCACGGGCGCCAGGTCATAGAGGTCAAAATAGCGCGCGTGCGACACCTCGAGTGCCAACTGCGCGCGTCGCAACTCCTCGTTTTGCAGTTGCAGCTCCACCTGATGCACCTGCAGGTCGTGCATCAGCTGCTCGGTGGTCAAAGGCTCCTGGCTCATGGTGGTGGCGCTCCATCTGGTGCCGTCTCGGCGTCGCTGGCACGCTCGGTGGTGGCAACGGCGTCCACCTTGCCAGTCTCATCGAGCAAAGCTGTCGCGGTCATCAACACATCGAGACAGCGACCGTCCTTGGTCAGGCGCTGGGTCTTGAAGGGGGCCAGCGTCTGCGCCTGGCTGAGTTGGCGCACCTGATTCAACGCGATAGGCTGCAGCACCTTGGGAATACGGTCGCTCACATTGAGTTGCAAGGCCTCGGCCTCAGACCAGCCGTACAGCTGTTCGGCACCCGGGTTCCAGGCAATGGTGCGGCCGTCCAGCGCCTGCACGGTGATGGCATCGTGCGCGTCGCGCACCACCACCGCAAGGCGCAACAGCGCGTTGACCTTTTGCAGCGCCTCACGGGTTCGCCGGACCTCGGTCACATCGACAAAGGTCACCACGGCGCCCTCAATCACGTTGTCCAGCGTGCGATAGGGCAGGATACGCAGGGTGTAGCTCTTGCCATCGACGGTTTGCACCTCGGCCTCTCTCGGAATCAGGGTCTTGAGCACCTCCTGCACGTCTGCCAACAGGCTGGTGTAGCCCACCAGGTTGCTCACAATGTGGGCCACCGGGCGGCCCACGTCGCTGGCAATCAGGTTGATGATCTGGCTGGCAGACGGGGTAAAGCGCAGGATGCGCAAGCTGTAGTCGACAAAAATGGTGGCAATGCCGGTGCCCGCCAGCAGGTTGTTCATATCGTTGTTGGCACGTGACAAATCGCCCACCTTGGTTTGCAACTCGGTGTTGACGGTGCTGAGCTCCTCGTTGATCGACTGCATTTCTTCCTTGGAGGTTTCCAGCTCCTCATTGGTGCTTTGCAGCTCTTCGTTGACCGACTGCATTTCTTCGTTGCTTGATTTGAGTTCGTCGTTGGTGGTTTCAAGCTCTTCGTTGATGGCGCGCAGGTACTCTTCCTTGGCCAAAAGTTCGTCCTGAAGTTCGGCAATATGGGCACGCGCGTCCGAGTGCAGTTGGTCGCTGCCGGCAGCGGCGCTGATAACCGGCAGGAGCGACGGCGCCGACACGGTGGCGCTGTCGCTCTCGGGCGCTTGTGTCAGCGTCACCAAAAACAAGGGCGACGCCAGCGCTGCCGTCGGGCCGCCCAACACCGGGCAAACGCTCAAATCAACCTGCGTGAAGTGGCCGTTGGTCTTGACACGCAAACCCGGCGTGCGCACGATCTCGTGGCTGGCGGCGGCTTTGTGCAAGCTCACCGTGAGATCACGGCGCAGGCCTTCACGCGCCATTTTCAAAATATTGTTGATGCTGGCTTCACCCGGCGTGGGTTCCAGGTACATGCCGGCGCGCCCATGCAGGTAAAGAATCTCGCCCTGGCTGTTGACCAGCGCCGCGACCAGCGCGAGTTGCTGCAACAGGGCTTGCTCGGTGAGCTCACGCAAGGAAATTTTGGCCAGGTGGGGTTCTTTTTCGGTGGCGGGTGAGGGTGACATGGCTCGGTCCATCAAAGGTGGCAAAAATCGGCCCAGGGCGGCGCGCTGGGCGCCCTGAAAGTCTTCCTTGCGCTGGTAAATTTTGGATTTGCGCTCCAGCACGGCAAACAGGTCGCCTTGCTCGCCGGCAGACTCGGAGGAGCCCAGAAACAGCATGCCACCGGGCTGCAGGGCGTAGTGAAACAGCGTGATCAATTTTTTTTGCAACTCTGCGCCAAGGTAAATCAGCAGGTTGCGGCAACTGACCAGGTCGAGCCTGGAGAACGGCGGGTCCTTGATGACGTCTTGTACCGAAAACACCAGCAGGTCACGAATGCCTTTGTGGATCCGGTAGGCGCTGCCGTCGGGCTCAAGCGTAAAAAATCTTGCCAGGCGCTCTGGCGACACGTGCTCGGCAATGCTGGCCGGATAAACACCTGCGCGGGCCACGGCAATGGCGCGGCTGTCGATGTCGGTGGCAAACACCTGCACCTTGTAGCTGGCCTTGAGCAATTCAAGCCGCTCCTGCAGCAGGATGGCCATCGAATAAGCTTCTTCACCGGTTGAGCAACCGGTGCACCAGATGCGCACGGCGCCACCCACGGCTTTGCCCTCGAACAGCTTGGGGATGACCTTTTCCTCCAGCGCAGCAAAGGCGTCGGGGTCGCGGAAAAAGTTGGTGACACCAATCAACAGGTCATTGAACAAGGCTTGCACTTCCACCGGGGTTTGCTGCAAGTATTTGACATAGCCCACCATCGAGTCAATCTGGTGCACCGCCATGCGCCGCTCGATGCGGCGGTGAATGGTGCTGGGCTTGTACTGCGAAAAGTCGTGTCCGGTCTGGGCGCGCAGCAAGACAAATATTTTTTTCAAAACATTCCCGCCCAGCGCCGTCAGCGCACTGGCAGGGTGCGGTGGTCGGCCCAGGGCGTGGGCCACATAAGCCATCAGCTGCGCCGCCATTTCGGCTGGCGGCAGCTCAAAGTCCACCAGGCCGGTGGCCAGTGCGCTTCGCGGCATGCCGTCAAATTCAGCCGAAGTCGGGCTTTGCACCATCACCATGCCACCCTCGGCCTTGATGGTGCGCACTCCCTGGGTGCCGTCGCTGCCGGTGCCCGACAGCACCACCCCAATGGCGCGCTCCTGCTGGTCAGCGGCCAGCGACGCAAACAAAAAATCAATCGGCAAACGGTGCCCGCGCGGTGCGGCGGGCTCCAGCAACTGCAGCGTGCCACTGAGAAAAGCCATGTCCCGGTTGGGTGGAATGATGTAGACGCAGTTGGCCTGCACCACCATGCCATCAACCACTTCAAACACCTGCATGCGGGTGCGCCGCTGGATCAACTCGGCGAGCAGGCTTTTGTGGTCGGGGTCCAGGTGTTGTACCAGCACAAAGGCCATGGCGGGATCAACATCGTTTGGCATGCCCGAGAAAAACGCCTCAATGGCGGCCAGGCCACCCGCCGACGCGCCGATGCCGATGACCGGAAAACGTGGGACCCCCACCACTGGCTCTGCGCTGACAGCATTGAGGGTCTCTTTGGCTTTGATTTTTGGGCGCGTGGCCATGAGGTTCTCCTGTGTCAGGCCCTGCGGCCTGGTAGATCAATAGAAAGCAGTGTCATACCGACGCTCTGCCCGGCTAACAAGGCTGTTGCCTCTGGACTTCGGCCAGCGCAAGACCTTTGTCGAGCGCGGCCATGAACTCCGGCACCCGGATCGGCTTGGTGAGGTAGCAAAAAAAGCCGGCTGCCAGGCCTTTGTCTACGTCAAGCGCCATGGCGTTGGCGCTCAGTGCCAACACCGGAATATGCCGGGTCGCGGTGTCTTCACGCAAGATGGCCAGCGCCTGCATGCCACTGATGCCGGGCAGGTTGATGTCCATCAAAATCACATCGGGATGGTGTGCCCGCGCCAAGGCAATTCCGCGCATGGCATCTTGCGCGCCCAGCAGGCGCATGTCCGGGCGGCGCGCAATGAGCTGCTCTACCAGCGCCATGTTGGCCTGATCGTCTTCCACATAGAGCAGGGTGCGCACCGCCACACCTGTTGGCGCCAGGGTGACCGGCCCGGCCAGTGGCTGCAGTTCATCAAGCACCAGCCGGGGTAGTTGCGAGGTCTTGAGCTCAAACCAAAAGACACTGCCCACACCCACCGTGCTGGAGACACCGATTTGGCCCCCCATCAACTCCACCAGGCGGCGACTCACCACCAGACCGATGCCGGTGCCCTCCTCGGCCCCCGACTCCTGGCCCAGGCGGTTGAAGGGCTGGAACAATTGCGAAATCTTCTGGGCCGACAGCCCTTCGCCACTGTCGCGCACACTGATACGCAAAAGGCCCCCCGCGTGCTGAGCAAAGCTCACCTCGGCCAAACCGCCGGGGTGGTTGTATTTGATGGCGTTCGACAGCAAATTGACCAGCACCTGCTTGAGTCGGGTCCGGTCGGCGTTGACAAAACAGTCGCCATCCACGAGTGGAAATTGGGTCTGGATGCCCTTTTGCTCGGCTTGCGGTGCAATCATGGCCTGGCAATCCTGCAGCACGTCCTGCAGCGAGGTGGGCTCCAGCGACAGCGACAAGCGCCCGGACTCGATCAGGGCCAGGTCAAGTATTTCGTTGATCAGATCCAGCAGGTACCAACCGGCCGTGAGAATTTGACCAATGCTGGCAGCTTGCGTATCAGACGGTGGCGGCGTGCCCGACTGCAGCAACTGGGCAAAGCCCAAAATGGCGTTCAGCGGCGAGCGCAGTTCGTGGCTCATGCTCGACAAAAAGTCTGACTTGGCCTGATTCGCATGGTCGGCCAGACGGCGCGCGCGCTCCAGTTCAACGTTCTTGTTTTGCAGCACCAGGTCGAGCCGTGCCCGCTCGGCCTCGACCTGCTTGCGCACCGTGTTGTCGGTGCCAATCAGCAAGTAACCAATGATGCGTTCCTGGGCATCGCGCAGCGCGGTCACAGACACCACCGCCGGAAAACGGCTGCCGTCCTTGCGGATGTAGGTGAGCTCGTAAATGTCTTCAATACCGCGCGAGGCCTTGAACACCAGGGCATCGAACCCGGGTCTGATGCTGGTCTCGAGCTCGATGCTCAGGGACTTGGCCCGCACGATGATCTCTTGTGGATCTGAAATGTCAGCCGGGGTGATCTTGTTCATCACTTCTGCGGCGGTGTAGCCCAGCATGCGCTCGGCGCCCACATTGAAAATCTGGATCACGCCCTTGGCGTCCGTGGCGACACTGGCGAACACCGCGCTGTCAAAAATCGCTTTTTGCAGGGCGCCGTCCTTGCGCCGCACTTCTTCAGCCTGTTTGCGCGCGCTGATGTCGCGAAAAATACCGGTGAAGTAGCGCTGGCCGCGCAGCGTCATCTCGCGCACGGCGATTTCCAGCGGAAAGGTGCTGCCATTCATGCGCCGGCCAATCACTTCGCGACCTACACCGTTGGCACTGTCCTCGTCGCTGACGCCGTAATAGGCCAGCGAGCCGCTGTGGTGGTCGCGGTCCAGTTCAGGAATCAGCAGACTCAGATGCTTGCCACCGAGGTCGGCCGCGCTGTAGCCAAACATGTGCGCGATGGCCGGATTCACGGTCTCGATGATGCCGCCTTGGGCATGGATGGTGACCAGGCCATCGGCCACCGTGTTGAGAATGGTTTGCAACAGCGCAGCACTGTCGCGCAAGGCCTGTTGTGCCGCGTATTCGTCGGAAATATTGCGAAACACCAGCACCGCCCCCACCACCAGGCCGTCAAAGGCACGAATCGGGGCGCAGCTGTCGGCAATGTCAAACTCGCGCCCGTCGCGGGAGATCAGCACCGTGTGGTTGGCCAGGTCCTGCACCGTGCCGTGGGCCAGTGCCGCTGCCACGGGAATCTGGGCCAGGGTGCGGGTGTCCTTGGTAAGGATATGAAATATTTCATCAATAGGTTTGCCAAGCGCCTGCGCCTGCGTCCAGCCGGTCAGCGCTTCAGCCACCGGATTCAGCAGCGTGATACACGCGGCGGCATCGGTGGTGATGACGCCATCGCCAATCGAATTGAGTGTCACCCAGAGCCGCTGCTCGCCTTCCTGCAAGCGGTGGTTGGCTTGTGCCAGCAGGGTGTTGCTGGTTTCCTGCGCCTGCAGCAAATGCAGGGTCTCCAGGTGCACCAGGCTCTTCACCTGCTGCTGTGACTTTTGATAGATCAAATAGGCAAAATTCAAGGCAATCAGCAGTGCCAGCGCGGCCACCACGAACAAGATGAGCAGCAAGCGACGCATGGCGGCGTCAAAACTGGCCTCGTTGCGCAAGCGGTCAGTGGCCTGCGCCAGGATGAAGCTGTCCATCCCGTTGCGGATATTGCCCATCAGCTGCTCGCCCCTGCCGCCTTCCATCGGCAATCGGACGGCGTTCTGGTCACCGGCACGGGTCAGGGCAACGCCAGCGGCGAGGTCGACCATTTTGGCTTCGATCAGGGGCGCCAGGGTGTCCAGGATGGCCCGGGCATCGGCGTTACCAACTTCTTTGCGCAAGGCCAACAGAGCGGGAATGACTTGGTCACGCGCCGCCAGGTACGGCTTCAGGTAGGTCTCGTTGCCCGTCAGGGCGTAGCCCCGCTGCCCGGTGTCGGCGTCTTTCAAGCCAGACAGCAGGTCGTTGGCCATGCCGAAAACGATGCGGGTGTTCTGGCGCTGCAGGGCGGCGTCCGAGATTTGCTGGTAAGACCAGAACATGAACGCGATGCCCCCCGTTACCAAAAGCAACGCAACGGCGAGCCAGGTCAATGTCTTGGGAATAATTTTCAAAATGGGGGGGACTTGTGATGCAGAACTGACCAGATGCCATAGGGGTGAACTGTCCTTATACACGCGTTGGTCGACCCATGCCGGCGATTCAAGCACGAAGTCGCGCCGGCGTGTGTACGCAAGCGCACAGACCGGGCGCCGCTGGGATTCAACAATGCAAGCTCCTCCGTGCCAGCAAGCGCTGCGTTGCACGGCTTGATCTTTAACCGAATGGAGAATTCTCATGAACTTTACCCAACGCATTTCTGCCGCCGTACTTTTGTTGACCGCCCTGGGTCTGGGCGGCTGCGCCGGCATGACATACCAGGAAAAGGGCACGGCCACCGGTGCTGCCATTGGCGGTGTTGCCGGCAACGTCTTGGGTGGCGGCCTGTTGGGCACAGCCGCCGGCGCCGCCGTGGGTGGCGTGATTGGCCACGAAGTGACCAAATAACGCGGGTGGGGCGTTGCGCTGCAGCGCGGGTCAAGGCCTGCAGCGTAACGCATGTTTTTCTGATTCCCGGACCGCCCGCCCCCCCATGAAGCTGATCCACCATTTGATTGCCCTGGCGCTGACCGCCCCGGTAGTGCTGCCGCTTTACTGGGTTCTGCTGAAACAGGTTTTCAATGCCTGGCTCGACGACGATGTGCCGAGCATGGGCGCCGCCCTGGCCTACTACACGCTGTTTTCTCTGGCGCCGCTGCTGCTGATTGTGATCAGCGTGGCCGGGCTGGTGTTTGGCCAGGAGGCGGCGCGCGGCGAGATCGCGCTGCAGTTGCGCGCCCTGATGGGTGAGCCTGGTGCCAACGCAGTGCAGGCGCTGCTGGCCAGTGTGGGCAAACCCGCCGAGGGCAGCTGGGCCACGCTGCTGGGCATGTTGCTGCTGTTGATTGGCGCCACCACCGTGTTTGGCGAGTTGCAAAGAGCGCTGGACCGTATCTGGCGCGTGCCTGCCACCGCGCCGCTGAGCGGCTGGCTGCACTTGCTGCGCGCCCGACTGCTGTCGTTTGGCATGATTCTGGTGATCGGCTTCTTGCTGATGGTGTCGCTGGTGCTGAGTGCCGCACTGGCCACCATGGAGCGCTTGTGGAGCCCGCTGTTTGGCGGCTGGATCGCAATAGCCAGCGCCAGCAACGCCGCCGCCGGGTTTGCGCTGGTCACGGCCATGTTTGCGCTGATTTACAAAGTGATGCCACGGGCCCGGGTGCAATGGCGCGATGTGTGGACCGGCGCGCTGTTCACCGCCCTGCTGTTCAGCCTGGGCAAGGCCCTGATAGGTATCTACATTGGCCACAGCGGCATCGTGTCGGGCTTTGGTGCCGCCGGCTCGCTGGTGGTGGTGCTGTTGTGGGTGTATTACTCGGCCCAGATCTTTCTGATCGGGGCCGAGTTCACCTGGGTTTATGCCAACCTGTTTGGCTCCAGAAAGCCGCTTAAACCTGAGATTTGAAGTAGTTGAACGAATGCACAAAGGCTTCGCGAACTTTTTCCATCTCGGCTGTCATGGCGTTCCAGTTGTCTTCGCCAGCCGCCTTGAGCTCGTCGAGCTTGGCGCTGGCCAGCTTGGACTGGTGGCGCAGCTTGCGCATTTCTTCCAGGTAGGCGGCGCGGGCGTCGGCGCGGGCGTCGGTGGCCTTGGCTTCGAGCGTGTTCATGCTGGCGTTGAGTTCATCCAGCTGCGACTTCATTCTTTCGATGTACACATTTTTGGTGGTCATGATTTTTCCTTGGGTTGATGGCGTTGAGAATTAACGTGGGATCACTTTGCCGCTGTCGTCCGAGAGAACGATTTCGACACGGCGATTGAGCTGGCGACTGGCGGCGCTGTCATTGCCGGCCACCGGAAAAGATTCCCCGTAGCCGCGCATGTCAATGCGCTCACGCGCCACGCCCAGCTCCAGCAGGGCGGTGCGCACCGCGCCGGCGCGGCGCTCGGACAAGCCCTGGTTGTGGTCGGCGGCACCCGTGCTGTCGGTAAAGCCTTCAATCAGCACATTGCGCTGCGGGTTTTGCTGCAACACATCGGCCAGCTTCTGGGCGCTGCGCATGCCGTCGGCCGTCAGGCGCGACAGGTCGGTGCCAAACAACACATCTCCCAGCGTGATAACGGTGCCGCGAGCGGTCTTTTTGGTAGCCAGCTCGGCCAACTGGGCTTCGAGCTGGGCCGCGCGGGCCTGAGCGTCTTGCATCTGGCGCTGGGCCCGGGCCGCATCACCTTGTGCCTGTTGCGCGGCCAGGGTGGCCTTTTCGGCATCCAGCTTGGCGGCGTTGGCTTCGTTGGTGCGCGAGTCCAGGCGCAGTTGGTCGCGCTCTTTGCCGGCGTTGGCAATGTCGGCCTCGGCCACTTTGCGCTTGCTCACTTCTTGCGTCAGGGCAATTTTTTGCTTGGCCAGATAAGCCAGGTTGTTGATGGTGTCGTCGCTGCCGCGCTCGTTGGCTAGCACATTGGCTTGCGCCATGGCCTCGGTGGCCTGCTTCATTTCAAGCGGTGCGTGGGTGGCAACGTCGGGGTTGCCTTGCGCCACCAGGTAGTCGCTTCGGGCTTGTTCCAGCATGGAGGTGGTTTTGGGGGTCGCGCTGCAGCCCGCCATGAAGGCGGCAACCGCCAGCACGATCGGGGCCAGTTTGGTTTTGGTCATGGTGTTTCCTGTCAGAATAAAAAGGGGTTAACGCGGGCGATTGAGTTCTTCGCGCAACACGCGAATGTCGTCCTGCAAGACATCAGCAACAGCTTGTGCCTTGACCGAACTGGCTTTGCTTTGTGCCAGCTTGGCGTCGGCCTGCGCCTGATTGGCCAGCTCGATCGCCAGCGCGTAGTCTCTGGCCAGCATGGCTTTGTTGGCCAGTGCCAGTTTCTCCCGGGCCGCCGTCATTTCCAGTGGCGCGTACTGGGCACCACCGGCACCCGCTGCGTTGGTCACGGCCGCACTCGACACCGCCACATCAGCGGTTGCCGGGGTCTTCAGGCTGGTACAGCCCACCGTGAGCGCAAGAGCGGCGGCAGACATCAAGGCAAGACCGCCTCGGGTACGTATTTTGATCATGGAATCTCCTGTAACGGTTCTCCGAAAGCAGAATCGCTTTGGACAACCAACGTTATAGGTGACACATCTGGACAAGTCTGTTCGCTGGCAGACACAGCGCGGGAAAGCTTTGACGGCCGCGCGATGAAGCAGGTTGTCTGGGTGCTCTGCGTAGGTCAAGGAGGAGGCCGAAGGCCGGGGGACACGAAGCAGAGCGCCCAGACAAGCTGATCACCCAGGAGGGAAGCGTTAACCGGGTTTGACCGCCGGGCTTAAAGCCAGCTCCGTCTTGGGTCCCGGCACCCTTTTGCGCGCCAGCAAGGTGTACATGGTGGGCACCACAAAGACCGTGAGCAAAGTGCCCAGGCTCATGCCGCCCACAATCACCCAGCCAATTTGCTGTCGGCTCTCGGCCCCGGCACCCGTCGATATGGCCAGCGGCACCGCGCCCAGCACCATGGCACCGGTGGTCATCATGATGGGGCGCAGGCGCTGGGCCGCCGACTGCTGGATGGCGGCCATGGTGTCCAGGCCCTGCTCACGCAGCTTGTTGGCAAACTCCACGATCAAAATCCCGTGCTTGGTGATCAAGCCGACCAGCGTGATGAGGCCGATCTGGCTGAACACATTGAGCGTGCCGCCTGACCATTTGAGCGCCAGCAGCGCCCCCGCCATCGACAGGGGCACGCTGAACAAAATCACAAACGGATCAACAAAGCTTTCGAACTGCGCCGCCAGCACCAAAAAAATGAACAGCAGCGCCAACGCGAACACCAGCGTCAGTGAATCCGATGATTTCTTGAACTCGCGACTGATGCCGTTGAGGTCGGTGGCATAGCCGGGTGTGAGCACTTTCCTGGCGGTGGCGTCCATGAAGTCGAGCGCCTCGCCCACCGAATAATTGGCTGTCAAGTTGGCCGTGATGGTGGCGGCGCGGCGCTGGCCAAAGTGGATCAGCTCGCGCGGCACCACCACCTCGCGGATGGTGACCAGGCTGGACAGCGGAATCAGCTCGGCGCCCTTGCCACGGACAAATATGTTCTCGATGTCGTCGGGCGTGTCGCGGCCACTGGGGTTGGTTTGCACGATCACGTCGTACTGTTCGCCACCACGCTTGTAGCGGGTCACCTTGCGCCCGCCCAGCAGGGTCTCGACGGAACGTGCGATGGCATCGACGTTGACGCCCAGATCAGCGGCACGCTCACGGTTCACTTCAAGCCTGATTTCGGGTTTGTTCAGCCGCAAATCCGAGTCCACCTGGACAAAGCCGGGGTTTTTGGCCAGTTCGTCCTGGAAAACCTGCACGGTTTGCGCCAGCGCCTGGTAACTCTCGGAGGTGATGATGACGAATTCAATCGGCTGGCTGCGAAAGCCCTGCCCCAGCGACGGTGGTGTGATCGGTGTGGCGTTGACGCCCGACAGCCCCGAAAAACGTGGATTCATGGCGCGCGCCATCTCCAGCGTGGTGCGCTCGCGCTCATCCCAGGGTTTGGCCCTGAAAAACACGTTGGCCTGCGACACCGTGGGGTTGCCCACCGTGGAAAAAATGCGGTCGAATTCGGGGTAGTCTTCGGCAATGCGCTCAACGCCGCGCACATAGCGGTCGGTGTAGGCCAGGGTGGCGCCGTCGGGTGCGTTGACGCGCGCCAGCACCACACCGCGGTCTTCGAGTGGCGCCAGCTCGCGCTTGATGTCACCCAGCACCCACCAGGACACCGCACCGCTGGCCACCATCACCGCCAGCACCAGATAGCGCCTGCCCAACGACCAGGCCAACATGCTGGCATAGACCTTTGTGACCCATTGCAGCAGGTTTTCCATGTGCGAATCAAACCAGGTCGGGCGCGGGTTGTGTTTGAGCAGCAAAGACGACAGCATGGGCGACAAGGTGAGCGCAACAATGCCCGAAATCACCACTGCACCCGCCAGCGCCAGCGCAAATTCGGTGAACAGGCGCCCGGTGCGCCCCGGCGAAAACGCCAGCGGCGCGTACACCGCCACCAGTGTCATGGTCATGGCGACAATGGCAAAGCCGACCTCGCGTGCGCCTTTGATGGCCGCCTGAAACGGCGCCATGCCTTCTTCGATGTGGCGGTAAATGTTCTCCAGCATGACGATGGCGTCATCGACCACCAGGCCAATCGCCAGCACCAGCGCCAGCAGCGTGAGCGTGTTGATGCTGAAGCCCGCCAGCGCCATCATGGCAAAGGTGCCGATCAGCGACACCGGAATGGTGATGAGCGGAATCAGGGAGGCGCGCAAGGTGCGCAAAAAGACAAAGATCACCAGCGCCACCAGCACCGCCGCTTCGACAATGGTGATGAAGACGGCCTTGATGGATTCGTCGATGAACACCGAGTTGTCATTGGCCACCTCGATCTGCACGCCCGGCGGCAGGTCTTGGCGCAATTTGTCGAGCAGGCTGTACACGCCCCGGGACAGGTCGAGCGGGTTGGCCGTGCTTTGGCGCACCACCCCCACACCGACGGCGTCGCGCCCATTCAGGCGCACAAAAGAGCGCTCGTCCACCGGCGCTTCTTCCACCCGGGCCACGTCACCAATGCGAATGGGCTGGCCGTTAACGGTGCGAATCACCACCTGGGCGAATTCACTGGCTTGCGCCAGGTCGGTGGCGGCGGTGACGTTGAACTCACGCTGGGCGCTTTCGATGCGCCCGGCGGGCACCTCCAGGTTGGCGCGGCGCAAGGCGTCTTCAAGGTCCTGCACGGCGAACTTGTAGGCCGCCAGTTTGTCGGGGTCAACCCAGATGCGCATGGCAAATTTGCGCTCGCCATAAATATTCACTTCAGCGGCCCCCGGCGCCGTTTGCAGCACCGGCTTGACCAGGGTGTTGGCCATCTCGGAGAGTTGCAGCGCGGTGTGGGTGTCGGAGCTCAAGGCCAGAAAAATCACCGGAAACGACTCGGCCTCGACCTTGGCGATGACCGGCTCGTCAATGCCTTGCGGCAGGCGCTGGCGCACCCGGGTGACCTTGTCGCGCACGTCGGCGGCAGCGGCGTCGGCATCACGCGTGAGGGCAAACCGCACCGAGATCTGGCTGCGCTCCTGACGGCTGGTGGAGGTGATCACATCGACGCCTTCAATGCCCGAGAGTGAGTCTTCCAGCACCTTGGTGACCTGGGCTTCCATGACCTCGCTGGAGGCGCCGGCAAAAGTGGTGCTGACCGACACCACGGGTTCATCGATCTTGGGGTACTCGCGCACCGTCAGGCTGTTGAAGGAGACCGCGCCAATCAGCACGATCAGCAAGGACAGCACGGTGGCAAAGACCGGGCGGCGAATGGAGGTTTCAGCCAGTTGCATGGTGGGTGTCCGTGCGAATCAGCGGCTGGCTTGAAGCGCAGGCGGGCTGGCCTGGGCCGCAGGCGGCGTGGCCGCTGACGCCTTGCCGGCGGGCTGGCCGAGCTCAACAATGCGCACTGGTGAGCCGTCTTTTTGCAGCCGCTGCTGGCCTGCCACCACCACGGTGTCGCCGGCGTTGAGCCCCTCAACAATTTCAACCCGACCGTCGCGGCGCACCCCCAGTTTGACCTCTTGCCGCTGCGACACCCATTGCACACCTTCGGGCAATTGGGCCGCTGCGTCAGGCGCCACCAGCCGGATCACCAACTGCCGATTGCCCTGCGGCACGATCGCTTCCTCGGGCACCACCAGAGCCGCCGGGTTGACTGAAAACACCGTGGTGACACGCGCCGACATGCCGGTGCGCAGCGGCGCAGGTTCAGGCGTTGACAACAGCGCACGCACACCCACCGAGCGGCCATCGGCATCAAGCAGCGGATCAATGGCTTCAACCGCCGCCCTGAAGCTGCGCCCGGGCAAGGCGTCCAGGGTCAGCTCAACGCTTTGGCCCGGCTTGACCTGGCCGCCATGGCGCTCGGGCAGCCGGTAGTCCACCAGCATCTGGCGCGCGTCTTCCAGGGCCACCAGATCGGTGCCGTCTTTCACATAGTCGCCCACGTTCACCAGCCGGATGCCGGCCGTGCCGTCAAATGGCGCGCGCACCGCCAAACGGTTCAGCCGGGCCTGGGCCAGAGCCAGCTGGGCTTGCGCGACCTTGAGGTTGGCCGCGCTGGTGTCAAGCGTTTGTTGCGCCAAAAATTTCTCGGCCACCAGTTCCTGGGTGCGCTTGTGGTTGGCCTGCGCAATGGCCAGCTGGGCCTGCATTTGCTGCAGTTCGGCCTGCTGCAACTGGTCGTCAAACTGCACCAGCACCTGGCCCTTGCGCACCGGGCCGCCGTCCTTGAAGTGAAGGGCGGTGATGCGCCCCACCAGCTCCGGGCGCAACATCACGCTGTGGCGCGCGCGCAGGCTGCCCACCGCCTGGGCATCGTCACGCAGCACCTGCACCGCCACCTGGGCCACCTCCACACCAACCGCCCGCGGCGCACCTGGTGCACCGCCTGCCGCCCTGGCGGTGCTTTTGTCCACCGCATTGAGGGCAGTGGGCGCAGAAGGGCGCGACTGCAACCACCAGGCGGCCCCGCCAGCCAAAGCGATACCAACCACAGCCACTGTCAGATAAGAAAATTTGGAAGCCATCGCGTCATTACCCAGTCAAAACAAAAGAAACCTGCAGCGGGCAACTGTAGCGGCACGACGTGCGGCCTGCAAAATCTGGGTCAGATTCACCCCTAGACCACTGCGCAGCCGCTGGCGCATGGTCAAGGCTGGCGCAGTGCCATGGCCACACCCCGGTTGGCCAATTCGTCAGCGCGCTCATTGCCGGGGTCGCCATTGTGGCCACGCACCCAGCGCCAATCAATCTGGTGCGTGCCGCTGTTGACCAGCACGTCCAGGCGCTGCCACAAATCAACATTTTTGACCGGCGCCTTGGCGGCAGTCTTCCAGCCACGCGCTTTCCAGCCCGGCAACCATTCGGTCATGCCCTTGAGCACATACTGGCTGTCCACATGCAGCGTGACCTTGCAGGGGCGCTTCAAGGCCGACAGCGCCTCGATCACGGCCATCATTTCCATGCGGTTGTTGGTGGTGCCCATCTCGCCGCCAAAGAGTTCTTTTTGGGCGTCGGCAGATTTCAGCAGCGCACCCCAGCCACCCGGACCCGGGTTGCCTTTGCAGGCGCCGTCGGTGTAAATTTCAATAGAGTTCAAAGGCGTGTTCTCATTTTTCAGTTGTTAAAAAAGTCAGATGCCTGACTTGCTGGAGCCCGAGCTGTTGACCACCGACACCGGCGCATTGGCCAAAATGCGGGCGGATTTCCAGGGCGGATTGAGCAGCGTCATGCCACGCACCCGCTTGACCGCCACCAAAAAGTAAACCGCGCCAAAAAAAGGCCACCAGCGTGCGCCAGCCTGGTCCATCCAGGCAAACCGCTGCAACCAGGGCGCGCTGGCAAAAGCCGGTCGATAGCAACCAAAGTGTCCGGACTCAATCTCGAAATTCAACAGCCGCAGCCAGTCACGGCAGCGCAGGTAGCCAATAAATTCGCCCGCCTGGGGCAAAAACAGCCGGTTCACACCGAGGCGACGGTACAGGTGCGCCCGTTGTTGCCGAAAGCCCCACAAGCTCATGGGGTTAAAGCCGCAAATCACCACCCGACCCTCGGGCACCAATACCCGGGCCACCTCACTCAAGGCTGCGTGCGGGTCTGCGGTGAGCTCAAGTGCATGGGGCAGCACCACCAGATCAAGGCTATTGGCGGGAAAGGGCAAGGCCGAAAAGTCAGTGACAAAAGCGGCATTTTTGTGGGGGGTTTCGGTGGCCAGCCAACGGTGCGGCATGCGGTTGGCAGCCAGCGCCTCAAGCTCAGGCAAACCCAGCTGCAAAGCATGAAAACCAAACACATCGGCCACCGCCGCCGCCATTTGCGCGCGCTCCCATGCCAGCAGGTAAGTCCCTGGTGGCGTGGTGATCCATTCGTGCAAACCTATAATTTGATCAGCCATGAAGTTAATTCCAATACCTGCTTTCAACGACAACTACATCTGGATGCTGCACGACGACCATCGCGCGCTGGTAGTGGACCCTGGCGATGCACACCCCGTGCTGGCTGCCCTGGCCCAACTCGGGCTGACGCTTGATTCGATTTTAGTCACGCACCACCATGGCGATCACACCGGTGGGGTTGATGTGCTGCGCCAAAAAACCGGCGCGCAGGTTTACGGCCCTGCCACCGAAGACATGCCCGAACCGCTGCAACGGCTGGGCGACGGCGACGTCGTCACCGTGCTCGGGTTGCGCCTGCAGGTGCTGCTGGTGCCGGGCCACACCGCTGGTCACATTGCCTACTGGGGCCAGGTGCCGGGTGCCGACCCGGTGCTGTTTTGTGGCGACACCCTGTTCAGCGCCGGTTGCGGGCGGCTGTTTGAAGGCACGCCGGCACAGATGCTGATGTCCCTGACGCGGCTGGCCGCGCTGCCCGAGGCCACCCGGGTATGCTGTGCACATGAATATACTTTGGGCAGTTTGCGCTTTGCACTGGCGGTTGAGCCCGGCAATGCCGACCTGCAGGCTTACCAGACGCACGCCCAGGTGCTGCGTCAGCAGCAGCACCCCACGCTGCCCTCTTCGATCGGTCTTGAAAAAGCCGTGAATCCTTTTTTACGCACCCATTTGCCTGCCGTGGCACATGCGGTGCAGCAGATCGCCCCCAAGGCACGCGACCCCGTCGCTGTCTTTGCCGCCCTGCGAACCTGGAAAGATAAATTTTGAAACGAATTTGCTACGCACTGGCCTTGCTGCCTGTCCTCTGGCTGGCCGGTTGCGCCTCACCCCTGGCAGTTCCGGCCGGAAATGCGTCGACGAGCACGTCCTCGGCAGCCGCCGGTTCGGACATCAGCCTGTCCGGCCCGGCCGAGAGCAGGGCCTCGGTCTATCCGGGTGGCGGTCTCAAACCCCTGGCGAGCGAGCCTTCGTTGCGTTCGCGCAGCGTGCAGGCGCTGCTGCCACCGGTTGACCTGTGGGCGCGGGTGCGCCAGGGCTTTGCCATGCCCGACCTCGACACCGATCTGGTGAGCGAGCGAGAGCTCTGGTACAGCAGCCGCCCCGACTACATCGCGCGCATGACCGAGCGCGGCAGCAAGTACCTGTTCTACATTGTTGAGGAACTGGAGCGCCGCGACATGCCCAGCGAGCTGGCGCTGCTGCCGTTCATCGAGAGCGCCTTCAACCCGCAGGCGGTGTCCAGCGCCAAGGCGGCCGGCATGTGGCAGTTCATGCCCGCCACCGGCAAGTACTTTGACCTCAAGCAGAACATGTTTCGCGACGACCGCCGCGACGTGATTGAATCAACCCGTGCCGCGCTCGACTACCTGCAAAAGCTTCACCGCATGTTTGGCGACTGGCATCTGGCGCTGGCCGCCTACAACTGGGGCGAAGGCAGTGTGCAGCGGGCCATCAAGAAAGCCAGGATAGCCGGTACCGGCACCGGCTACACCGATCTGACCATGCCCATGGAAACCCGCATGTACGTGCCCAAGTTGCAAGCTGTCAAAAACATTGTGGCCAACCCGGAGTCATTCCGGACGGTGCTGCCGGACATCGGAAATCACCCGTATTTTCAAAGCGTCGAGATTGATCGCGACATCGACGTGGCGCTGGCTGCCGAACTGGCCGAGGTGTCACAGGCCGACTTTCGGGCGCTCAACCCCTCCGCCAACAAACCGGTTTTGCTGGCGGCCAGCAACTCCCAGATTCTGCTGCCCTGGGACAACGCGGAACGCTTTCAACACAAGCTGAGCACGTACCCGGGCGAGCGTCTGGCCAACTGGACCGCCTGGGTGGCGCCCACCACCCTCAGCCCGGCAGAGGCGGCCAAACGCGTTGGCATGTCCGAGACCGAATTACGCAGTGTCAACAAGATCCCGCCACGCATGCGGATCAAGGCGGGGTCAGCCCTGCTGGTGCGCCGCTCGGCCGGCCTGGACAACGACGTCACGGCGCATGTCGCCAACAACGGCTACCTGTCCCTGGCACCCGATGTGGTGCTCCGGCGGACTGTGGTGAAAGCCGGCAAAAAAGACAATGTGGCCAGCATGGCAAGGCGCTTCAGCGTGAGCGCCCAAGTGCTCGCCGATTGGAACAAGGTCAGCACCTCAGCCTCCTTCAAGCGCGGGCAAACGGTGGTGCTTTACTTGCCGGCCAAGGCCAAAGGCAGCGTCAAAGCGCGTGGCAAAACAACGAGCGCCAAGTCGGTCAAGCGTGCGCCAGCCAAACCAGCTGCCAAGAAAAAACCCGCCAAGCCGGCGCGCCCGTAAACCTCCCATTCCGTTTCCAAATCGTTTGTGTCTAGGCGCGAAGCCGCAGGCAGTGCTGTAGCACGACAAGGCGAAGCAACGACGACACGGACGATTTGGAAATGGAATTAGCGGCGGTCAACCAGGGCGTGGGCGATGGTGCCCAAATCCACATACTCCAGCTCACTGCCTACCGGCACACCGCGCGCCAGCCGGGTCAAGTGCAAGCCGCGGGCCTTGAGCCCCGCGCTGATGGCATGGGCCGTGGCTTCGCCCTCTGCGGTGAAGTTGGTCGCCAAAATGACCTCTTGCACGGTGCCGTCCTGGGCCCGATCGAACAGTTTTTTCAGACCGATGTCGTGCGGACCAATGCCGTCAAGCGGGCTGAGTTTGCCCATCAGCACAAAGTAAAGGCCCTTGTAAGCCCCGGTGCGCTCCACCGCCGACTGATCGGCGGGCGTTTCCACCACGCAGAGTTTGCTGGCATCGCGGCGCGTGTCCAGACAAGTGCTGCACACCTGCGCTTCGGTAAAAGTGTGGCAGCGTTCGCAATGCTGCACCGCTTGTGCTGCATGGGCCAGCGCCAGCGAGAGCGTTTGCGCCCCGGCGCGGTCGTGCTGCAGCAAATGAAACGCCATGCGCTGCGCCGACTTGACGCCCACACCCGGTAGCCGCCTTAGCGACTGGATCAGGGTTTCAAGCGCGTTGGTGTCGGCCATTTAGAACGGGAACTTCATCCCACCCGGCAAGCCAGGCATACTTGCGGTGATCTTGCCCATTTTCTCGGTCGAGGTTTCCTCGGCCTTGCGCACTGCGGCGTTGAAGGCTGCGGCCACCAGATCTTCGAGCATGTCCTTGTCGTCGGCCAGCAGGCTGGGGTCAATGGTGACACGGCGCACCTCGTGCTTGCAGGTCATGCTGACCTTGACCAGGCCGGCACCCGACTCGCCCGTGACTTCGATGCTGCCGAGCTCGTCCTGGGCTTTTTTCATGTTGTCCTGCATGGCTTGCGCCTGCTTCATGAGACCGGCGAGTTGTCCTTTGTTGAACATGGGATTTCCTTGTTTAATATAAATCGTCAGTAGAAAGAATGCCGGGTATCAGGCCATGCCCGCCCGGCACAAAAAAGGGATCAGGGAGGTGAACGGACTTCACCCGGCTTGATACTGCCAGGCACGATTTTCGCCCCAAAATCACGCATCAGCGATTGCACCAGCGGATCATCAAACACGATTTTTTCAGCCGCCAGCTGGGCTTGTGCTGCAGCTGCCGCATTGCGCTTGGCCGGACTGTCGGTCACACGCCCTACCTCTGCCACCAGGCTGACCGGATAACCCGCCGTGGCAAGGGCCGCCGCCAGGCGTTCCCGGCTGCCCGGCTGGTTGAGCGACTCGCGCTCAACACGCAGCAACCATTGGTCGCTGTCACGCGCCACCAGTTGTGCCTGCAAGGCCAGCTCGCGCACCATGGCTGTGATGGCCTCCGAGGCAACCAGAGTCTGCACCGTGGCATACCAGAAATCACCGTCTGGGCTGCCAGGCACCGCAGCTGCCGCGCGCTCCAGCGGCACATCGCGCCGGGGGTCTGGCTGCTCGTGCACCTGAACGGCTTCAATTTTTGCTGCCTGCGGCGGCCTGTCTGGCAAGACCTGGACCGCAGCCGGTGCAGTTGTCGGCTCGGGCGCGGGGCTTGGGGTTTGCGGGCGCGGCATGTCGCGTACCGGCAGTCGCTGCCCCTGGGGCACCGCGTTGGTGACCGGCGTTATCGCCGGCACGGGCGCGACAAGCGGAGCATTCACAGGTGCTGGCGCTGGCGCTGGCGAAATTTTCGGCGCGTGAGCCGATGGCTCAGCGCTGGGGCGCGGGGGAATTTTCAGTGTTTTTTTTTCCCCAGTGGCCGTATCGGCCGCCGCAGGCTTGAACGCCAGCAGGCGCAGCAGCACCATGGTGAGCGCGGCGTATTCATCAGGCGCCAACCCCAGTTCACCCCGGCCGTGTAGACAGATGCTGTAGAGCAACTGGGTTTCATCGGCCGGCATCAGCGCGGCCAGTTGCGCGATCTCGGCAAACTCGGGGTCGTTGTCGTCCTGGGCGCTGTCGGGCACGGCCTGCAACACCGCCATGCGTTGCAACACGCCGCTCATTTCTTCCAGCGTGGAGGCCGCGCTCAGGCCATGCGTGCGCAACACTTCTGAGGTCTCGACCACCGTTTTGCCGTCGCCCTGGGCCAGCGCCTGCAGCAGTTGGAACACGTAGGAGCGATCCACACTGCCCAGCATCTGGCGCACCGTGGCTTCCTGCAAAGCACCTGAGCCAAAGGCAATGGCCTGGTCGGTCAGGCTCAAAGCATCACGCATGGAGCCGCGCGCGGCGCGCGCCAGCAAGCGCAGGGACGGCAGGTCGGCCTGCACCTGCTCGGTCAGCAGCACTTTTTGCAGATGCTCGCGGATGGTGTCCGGCGCCATGGGCCGCAAATTGAACTGCAGGCAGCGCGACAACACCGTGACCGGCACTTTCTGCGGGTCGGTGGTGGCAAGCACAAACTTCAAATACTCCGGCGGCTCTTCCAGCGTTTTGAGCATGGCGTTGAACGCCGTGTTGGTGAGCATGTGAACCTCGTCGATCATGAACACCTTGAAGCGGCCCTGCACCGGCTTGTACACCGCCTGCTCCAGCAGCGCCTGGACCTCGTCCACGCCACGATTGGAGGCGGCATCAAGCTCGGTGTAGTCAACAAAACGGCCGCTGTCGATGTCTGCGCAGGCCTGGCAAACCCCACAAGGCGTGGCAGTGATGCCGCCCTGCCCGTCGGCGCCCTGACAGTTGAGCGACTTGGCCAAAATACGCGACACCGTGGTCTTGCCGACGCCGCGCGTGCCGGTAAACAGATAGGCATGGTGCAGGCGCTGGGTGGTGAGCGCATTGGTCAGGGCTTGCACCACGTGGTCCTGGCCCACCATTTCAGTAAAATTTCGGGGGCGGTATTTACGGGCGAGCACTAGATATGACATTTCCTGATTCTAAATGCCCAAAAAAAACGGTAAAGTTATTTTGCCGGGAGGTTTTGTCAAATACCCGCCCGGCGCTTTCAACCCATTTGACACCCCTGAAGGAAAAAATCATGGCTGGTAAATTTGAACTCAGCAAATCAACAAACGGAAAATTCATGTTCAACCTGAAAGCGGGCAATGGCCAGGTGATTCTGACCAGCCAGATGTACGAAGCCAAAGCCGCCGCCACCCAGGGCATTGAATCATGCAAAACCAACGCCGTCATGGACGAGCGTTTCGTGCGTGCCGAGTCCACGTCGGGCCAGCCTTATTTCAGCCTGAAGGCCGGCAACGGCCAGGTGATTGGCCGCAGCGAGATGTACACCACTGAAGCAGCCCGCGACAACGGCATTGCGTCCGTCAAGAGCAACGCGCCGCAAGCCCCCACCAAAGATCTGACCGAGGCTTAAGGCTTTACAATTCCACTCGACGGGCCTTCCCGCATGGTAAAGCGGCCAACCGGGTCAGGTGGGGAACCAAGCAGCCCTAACTGTGGAGCCAGTGCCGGGGTCAGGCTCGTCACCTATTTCTCATGTAGCCAATCAAGCTGCGCTGTTGTTTAAAAATTCACCAGATTGGCATCTGAAACAGGCATCACCAGCCGGTTCAGGTTTTCTTACGTAGATGCCCCAGGAGACGCGTTTCATGACCTTAAAAAACAATGCAGCCATCGGTCAACTCCTGAGTTTGCTGGAGTCACGCTACGCCATCCGGGTGCTGTGGGCGCTCAAAGACGGTCACCCGCAGACTTTTCGTATTTTGCAAGACAGCGTCGGACGCATCACCCCCAACACCCTCAACACCCGTATCAAGGAATTGCGCGCGGCGGGCTTTATCGACCACGGCAGCGATGGCTATCTGATCACGCCCATGGGCCTGAACTTGCTCAAGCGCATGGGTGATCTGTCCGCATTTGCCAACAAATGGGTCAGCAGCCTGACGCCAGCGCAGGCGTAAAACATTTCTTTCAACCCCCCAACCACTATTCTCATATGACAACAACTGCTTCCGGCCTTATTTTCGAAGACACCATCTTGGGCAGCGGCGCTGTGGCCACTGCCGGCCAAAACGTCACAGTGCATTACACCGGCTGGCTCTACCAGGACGGCCAACAGGGTGCCAAATTTGACTCCAGCAAAGACCGACGCGATCCATTCGTGTTCCGCCTGGGCGCTGGCATGGTGATCAAGGGCTGGGACGAAGGCGTGGCCGGTATGCAAGTGGGCGGTGCGCGCACCCTCATCATCCCGCCCGAGCTGGGTTATGGTGCGCGCGGTGCCGGCGGCGTGATTCCGGCCAATGCCACCCTGAAGTTTGACGTTGAGCTGCTCAACCTGGCTTAAACCCTGGCCATCAGGCGCCCGGGCTGCCAAAATGAACCAGCGGGCCTTTTAGCCCGCTTTTTTTTCTGCTGCACAGGTTCGCCAAATTTTTTAGCCCTTGGGCTCTTGTAAATACAGCTTTTACCCCAAGTTAGCGACTTCTGTTGTTAACAACCATTCCACTGCATGACCCATCCCAGCACCCCCCCGACCGACCCGCAGTACACCGCTGCCGACCCAGCCAACGCGCCCGCTGACGCTGCCCACACCGATTGCGCCCTGCCCGAACTGGAAGTGCAAACGCTGGCCAGTTGCCAGGCCGAAGTGGTCTCGCTGCAAGCCAAAAACCACGAGCTGGCCGATCAATATTTGCGCGCCAAAGCCGACACCGAAAACGCCCGCCGCCGCGCCGAGGATGATGTGTCCAAGGCGCGCAGGTTCGCGCTCGAATCATTTGCCGACAGCCTGCTGCCGGTGGTCGACAGCCTGGAAGCAGGTCTGGCCATCAAGGACGCCACGCTGGAGCAATTGCGCGAAGGCTCACAGGCCACACTGCGCCAGCTGGTCTCTGCGCTGGAGCGCAACAAGATCATTGCCATCAACCCCGCAGCGGGCGACAAGTTCGACCCGCACCAGCACCAGGCCATCAGCGTGGTGCCTTGCGAGCAAGAAGCCAATACGGTGGTCTCGGTGCTGCAAAAAGGCTACCTGATCTCCGAGCGCGTGCTGCGCCCGGCGCTGGTGACCGTGGCCGCTGGAAAATAAAACGACTGGTCGGCTTGAAATAGCAGCCGGCAGCCACACCTTAGCCACATCCGAATTTAAAACCCTCACCGGCGCTTGTACAGGTTGCGTAACGGCCTGGCATCTGCCCCAACACATTTAAGGAATCATCATGGGAAGAATCATTGGTATTGACTTGGGCACCACCAACAGCTGCGTTGCCGTCATGGAGGGCAACACGGCCAAAGTCATCGAAAACGCCGAGGGTGCACGCACCACGCCGTCCATCATTGCCTATCAGGAAGACGGCGAAGTGCTGGTGGGCGCATCTGCCAAGCGCCAGTCGGTCACCAACCCCAGAAACACCTTGTACGCGGTGAAACGCCTCATCGGCCGAAAGTTTGCTGAAAAAGAAGTGCAAAAGGACATCGACCTGATGCCCTACAAGATTGCCGCTGCCGACAACGGCGATGCCTGGGTCGAAGTGCGTGGCACCCGCATGGCACCGCAGCAGGTCAGCGCCGACATTCTGCGCAAGATGAAGAAAACGGCCGAAGACTACCTTGGCGAAACCGTGACCGATGCGGTCATTACCGTGCCCGCCTATTTCAATGACGCCCAGCGCCAAGCCACCAAGGACGCTGGCCGCATTGCCGGCCTCGATGTCAAGCGCATCATCAATGAGCCCACTGCCGCAGCGTTGGCCTTTGGCATGGACAAGAACGAAAAAGGCGACCGCAAAATTGCGGTGTACGACCTGGGTGGCGGCACCTTTGACGTGTCGATCATCGAGATCGCCGATGTCGATGGCGAAAAGCAGTTCGAAGTGCTGTCCACCAACGGCGACACCTTCCTGGGTGGCGAAGACTTTGACCAGCGCATCATCGATTACATCGTGGCCGAGTTCAAGAAAGAGCAAGGCGTTGACCTGACCAAGGACGTGCTGGCCCTGCAGCGCCTGAAAGAAGCCGCTGAAAAAGCCAAGATCGAACTCTCCAGCAGCTCGCAAACCGACATCAACCTGCCCTACGTGACCGCCGATGCCTCGGGCCCGAAACACCTGAACATCAAGCTCACCCGCGCCAAGCTGGAAAGCCTGGTCGAAGAGCTGATCGAGCGCACCATCGCCCCCTGCCGCACCGCCCTGAAGGACGCCGGTGTCAGCGCCTCCGACATCAACGACGTGATTCTGGTCGGTGGCATGACCCGCATGCCCAAGGTGCAGGAAAAGGTCAAGGAACTGTTTGGCAAGGAGCCGCGCAAAGACGTCAACCCGGACGAAGCCGTGGCTGTGGGTGCGGCCATCCAGGGTCAGGTGTTGTCTGGCGACCGCAAGGACGTGCTGCTGCTTGACGTGACGCCGTTGAGCCTGGGCATTGAAACCCTGGGTGGCGTCATGACCAAGATGATCACCAAAAACACCACGATCCCGACCAAGTTTGCCCAGACTTTCTCGACCGCCGACGACAACCAACCGGCCGTGACCATCAAGGTGTTCCAGGGCGAGCGCGAAATCGCTGCCGGCAACAAGCTGCTCGGCGAGTTCAACCTGGAAGGCATTCCGCCGGCTTCACGCGGCACGCCGCAAATTGAAGTGTCCTTTGACATCGACGCCAACGGCATTTTGCACGTGGGCGCCAAGGACAAAGGCACAGGCAAAGAGAACAAGATCACCATCAAGGCCAACACTGGTCTGACCGAGGCTGAAATCCAGCAAATGGTCAAGGATGCTGAACTCAACTCGGCCGACGACAAGAAAAAACTGGAACTGGTGCAAGCCAAAAACCAGGCCGATGCCAGCCTGCACAGCGTCAAGAAGAGCCTGGCCGAGTACGGTGACAAGATCGACGCCGCTGAAAAAACCAGCATCGAAGACGCCATCAAGCAGCTCGAGGACGCGCTTAAATCCGACGACAAGGCCGCCATCGACGAAAAGAGCGCCGCCCTGATGACGGTGAGCCAGAAGCTTGGCGAGAAAATGTACGCTGACATGCAGGCCAAGCAGGCGGCTGAAGGTGCCCAGCCGGGTGATGCCGGTCAAGGCGGTGCGGCCCAGGCCGACGACAATGTGGTGGACGCCGAAGTGAAAGAAGTCAAGAAGCCTTAAGCGCTTGTTTTCACACTGTTTTTAAACCGTTGGTGGGCGCCGCGCTGAACCTGAAAAGTTCACCGCGGCGTTTGCATTGACATCAGGCAAGACCAGACCATGTCCAAAAGAGATTACTACGAAGTGCTGGGTGTTCCCAAGAACGCCTCGGACGAAGAAATCAAGAAGGCCTATCGCAAGCACGCGATGAAGCACCACCCTGACCGCAACCAGGGTGATGCGGCGAAAGCAGCCGAAGAAAAATTCAAGGAATCCAAGGAAGCTTATGAGATGCTGTCGGACCCGCAAAAACGCGCGGCCTACGACCAGCATGGCTTTGCCGGGGTCGACCCGAACATGCGCGGTGGCGCCGGCGGCGAGGCCTATGGCGGTTTTGCCGAGGCCTTTGGCGACATCTTTGGCGACATGTTCGGCCAGCAACGGGGGGGGCGTGCCGGTGGCCGTCAGGTTTACCGCGGCGGTGACCTGAGCTACGCCATGGAAGTCACGCTGGAGGAAGCCGCCAAGGGCAAGGACGCACAGATCCGCATCCCCAGTTGGGACAGCTGTGACACCTGCCACGGCAGCGGTGCCAAGCCCGGCACCCAGGCCAAAACCTGCGGTACCTGTGGTGGCTCTGGCGCGGTGCAAATGCGCCAGGGCTTTTTCAGTGTGCAGCAAACCTGCCCCACCTGCCGTGGCGCCGGCAAGATCATTCCCGAACCTTGCACCGCTTGCCATGGCCAGGGCAAGATCAAGAAGCAGAAAACCCTTGAGGTCAAGATTCCCGTGGGCATCGACGGCGGCATGCGCATCCGCAGCGCGGGCAACGGCGAGCCAGGCACCAACGGCGGGCCACCGGGTGACCTGTACATTGAAATCCGCCTGAAAAAACACGATATTTTCGAGCGCGACGGCGACGACCTGCACTGCTCGGTACCCATCAGCATCATCACCGCCACCTTGGGTGGTGAGATTGATGTACCCACCCTTGAAGGCAAGGCGGCCATCGACATCCCGGAAGGTACGCAAACCGGCAAGCAGTTCCGCCTGCGCGGCAAAGGCATCAAGGGCGTGCGCTCCAATTACCCTGGCGACCTGTATTGCCACATTCTGGTTGAAACACCCGTCAAACTGACCGAACACCAGCGCAAGCTGATGCGCGAACTTGACGAATCCTTCAAAAAGGACGGCAGCAAGCACTCTCCCAGCGGCGACACCTGGACCGATCGCTTGAAAAACTTTTTTAGTTGATATTTGTCGCCTGCCTGAACTTTAAAAAGTCCAAAATCAAGCCACGCTGTTGCGTTGCAACGGCGTGGCTTTTTTATTGGACTTTAGAGGAGACATCAACATGAGTGTCACCATTACCTTCCTGGGCGGGGCCAGCACCGTGACCGGCTCCAAGTACCTGGTGCAGCACGACGGCAAACGCCTGCTGGTGGACTGTGGCCTGTTTCAGGGCTACAAGCAATTGCGTCTGCGCAACTGGAACCCGTTACCGGTGCCGCCTGACCAGATCCATGCGGTGTTACTGACACACGCCCACCTGGACCACAGCGGCTACCTTCCGCTGTTGGCCAAGGAAGGCTTCTCCGGCCACGTGTATGCCAGCCGCGGCACGCGCGACCTGTGCCGTATTTTGTGGCCCGACAGTGGTCACATCCAGGAAGAAGACGCGGCGTTTGCCAACCGGCATGGCTTTTCCAAACACGCACCGGCCCTGCCGCTGTACACCCGGCAAGACGCGCTGAACGCCCTGCACTTGCTCAAGGCGGTCGAGTTTGACAAAACCATCAACCTCATGCCGGGCTGGAAGGCCAGCTACAGTTCCGCCGGGCATATTTTGGGCGCGTCCAGCATCCTGCTCGAAGTGGCGGGCAGGCGCATTTTGTTCTCGGGCGACCTGGGCCGCCCCGATGACCTCGTCATGAGTCCGCCCGACGATGCGCCGCAGGCCGACACCGTGCTGATCGAGTCCACCTATGGCGACAGCATCCACCCCAAGGAAGACATTCCAGCCGAGCTGGCACCCGCCCTGCAGCGTGTCGCCAAACGCGGCGGGGTGGCGGTGGTGCCGGTGTTTGCCGTGGGCCGGGCCCAGGCTTTGTTGCACGCCATTCACCTGCTCAAGATGAAGGGTGAACTGCCGACCTCATTGCCGGTTTTTCTGGACAGCCCGATGGCGGTGCACACCACCCATTTGTTTGAAGACCACCCGGGCGAGCACCGCCTGAGCCACCAGGACACGCGCGCCCTGACGCGCAATGCCACCATGGTCAACAGCACCGACGAATCGAAAGCTCTGGCGAGCCGCCACGGCCCGATGGTCATTTTGTCGGCCAGCGGCATGGCCACCGGCGGGCGCGTGCTGCACCACCTGGCGCACTATGCCGGCAACCACCGCAACATGATCATCCTGACCGGCTACCAGGCGCCCGGCACACGCGGCGCCACGTTGGCCAGTGGCGCCAAGACGGTGCGCATCCACGGGCGCGACGTGGAGGTCAATGCCGAAGTGGTGCAACTCGTTTCTGCCTCGGCCCATGCCGATGCCAACCAGTTGCTGGGCTGGCTGCGCACCATGCCCCAGCCGCCTGATCAGGTCTATGTGGTGCATGGGGATGCCGGCCCTGCCGATATGTTGCGCAGCCGCATCAAGCACGAACTGGGCTGGCGTGCCATTGTGCCCGAGCACGGCTCGACCTGGCCGACATAATGTTGGGGTCAGAGCACGTCGCTGCGCGAGTGGACTGACCCGCAAGGTATTCCAATCTGGGGTCAGAGCACGTCGCTATGCGAGTGGTCTGACCCGCAAGCGCTTCAAATGAAATGGCCCAATGCACTACCTGACCGCCGCCTTTTACAAATTTGTCGACCTGCCTGACCACACCGCGCTGAAAGAACCCTTGCTGGCCTTCTGCCAGCAGCAGGGCGTCAAGGGCATGATTTTGCTGGCCGCCGAGGGTATCAACAGCACCATTGCCGGCCCGGCGGATGGCGTGCACGCGGTGCTGGCCTATTTGCGCCAAGACCCGCGCCTGGCCGACCTGCAGCACAAGGAAGCCTGGTCGGACAAGGCGCCGTTTTACCGCATGAAAGTACGCCTGAAACGTGAGATCGTGACGCTCGGCGTACCCGAGGCCAACCCGGCCAAACTGGCGGGCACCTATGTCAAACCGGCCGAATGGAACCAGCTGATCTCCGACCCTGACGTGGTGGTGGTCGACACCCGCAACCACTACGAGGTGGACATCGGCAGTTTTGCCGGCGCGCTGAATCCGCACATTGACAGCTTTTCCCAACTGCCGCAGTGGGTCGAACAGACTGCGGCGCTGAACCCGGCCAGCGGCAAGAAACCCAGGGTTGCGATGTTTTGCACCGGCGGCATTCGCTGCGAAAAATCCACGGCGCTCTTGCGCGCCCAGGGCTTCGACGAGGTCTACCACCTGGAAGGCGGCATTCTGAAATATCTGGAGACCGTGCCGCCCGAACAAAGCCTGTGGCAGGGGGCGTGTTTTGTTTTTGACGAGCGGGTGTCGGTCGGTCACGGCCTTGAAGTCGGTGACTACGGCCTGTGCCGGGCTTGCCGCATGCCCATCAGCGAGGCCGACAAGTTGTCGCCGCTGTTCGAGGACGGCGTCAGCTGCGCGCGCTGCCACGCCGTCACCAGCGAAGCGCAAAAATCGGGCGCCCGTGAACGCATGCGCCAGTGGGGTCTGGCCAAGGCGCGCGGGCTGGACTGGGTGGGAGCAACCAAATAAGCTATCCAATTCTGTACTCGTTTCGCCGCTGCCCCTACGCCATGCGTGCCCGCCTGGCGCTGGCGGCAAGCGGGCAACCGTATGAATTGCGTGAAGTGGTGCTGAGTCACAAACCGGATGAACTGCGGCAGGCGTCGGCCAAGGCCACGGTGCCGGTGCTGCTCGACACGGATGGCCGCGTGCTGGACGAAAGCCTCGACATCATGCTGTGGGCACTGCAACGCCACGACCCCTTGCATTGGCTCCCTGCGCAAGACAACATGGCAGAAGCCCTGCATTTAATCAAACGCTGTGACGACGACTTCAAGCCGCAGCTGGACCGCACCAAGTACCCGAGCCGGTTTGACGATGCTGAACCTGCCGAGTCACGCGCTGCAGCGGGTGTCTTTCTCGCTGACTTGAACCAGCGCCTGATCGAAGCAGTCTGCCTGTCAGGCACCCATTGGGGTTTGACCGATGCCGCCATGGCGCCCTTTGTGCGTCAATTCGCGCACACCGACAGCGCCTGGTTTGCCAGCCAGCCATGGCCACGGTTGCAAACCTGGTTGGCCAACTTCGAGGCCTCGCCGTTGTTTCAGCAGGTCATGGTCAAGTACCCGCCGTGGCAAGCCGAACAAGCTCAAACGCTGATCTTTACAGATCCGGCGCGCTGACCCGCAGGGGGGCGATGCCGGGGCAAAGGCTGCACCGGGGTGCTTGCCCAATCAGCCGGGCGACGCGCTTTGCTGCGTGTCCCCGGCCCGCTGCGCGGACTCCCCCTTGACCTCCGCAAAGCGCATCACCCGGCTGATTTCATGAGCTGGTGAGTCGATCAGAATGGGAATTCTTGCAGGCTTGTCCGTCAAAACTGATCTGCCACACTGGCGCGTAGGTGCGGGGATTGGGCCATGCGACCGGACTTTGGGGGCAAAGGCGCGTGCAGACAGCAGTCGGCGACAGGCACTCTCTGTTTCGCGCGTGATTTGCCCCCGAAACCGCATGCGCATGACCCGGTCGCCGCGCCGGGTTGCGCTGCGCTGCATCCGGTTACATTGCCCCTGTCAGAAGGCGTCCAGCGCCAACTCGGTCACGCAGGCGGCCCCCTCCACAATGCTGTCGCGCAGGCCCGGGGCCTTGGTCAGCAAGTGGTCGGCGTAGAAACGTGCGGTGATGATTTTGGCCTGCATGAAAGCCGCGTCCTGACCCTTGGCCAATTGCTCTTGGGCTACCAGCAAGGCGCGCGCCAGTTGCCAGCCCGCCATCAGGTTGCCCGCCAGCATCAGGTAGGGCACGCTGCCGGCAAACACGTCGTTGGGCTCCGTCCTGGTGTTGGCCGCCACAAACGCCACCACGTCCAGGAAGGCCAGTCGGGCCGCCTTGAGGCGTTTGGCCACAGCCTCGGCATCGTCGCTGCCGCTTTGCTGCAGCTCGAATTCGGTGGCTTCGATCTGAAAGGCAATACCTTTGGCGGTCTGGCCGCCATCACGCGCGGTCTTGCGGCCCACCAGGTCGTTGGCCTGGATGGCGGTGGTGCCTTCGTAAATGGTCAGGATCTTGGCATCGCGGTAATACTGGGCGCAACCGGTTTCTTCAATGTAGCCCATGCCGCCATGCACCTGCACACCCAGGCTGGTCACTTCAAGGCTCATCTCGGTGCTGTAACCTTTGATCAGCGGCACCATGAACTCATAAAACGCCTGGTTTTGCTTGCGTATGTCAGCGTCTTCGTGGTGGTGTGCCGCGTCATAGGCGGCAGCCGCCACGCTGGACAGGGCACGGCAGCCCTCGGTGTAGGCGCGCATGGTCATGAGCATGCGTTTGACATCCGGGTGGTGAATGATGGGGCCAGCCGCCGGCAGCGAGCCATCGACCGGGCGGCTCTGAATGCGCTCCCTGGCAAACTGCACCGCTTTTTGGTAGGCCCTGTCAGCAATGGCAATGCCCTGCACCCCCACGCCGTAACGGGCGGCGTTCATCATGATGAACATGTACTCCAGGCCACGGTTTTCCTGGCCCACCAGGTAGCCGACCGCGCCGCCGTGGTCACCGAACTGCAGGACAGCCGTGGGGCTGGCCTTGATGCCCATCTTGTGTTCGATCGACACACAGTGCACGTCGTTGCGCGCACCGACAGAACCATCGGCGTTAACCATGAACTTGGGCACCACAAACAGGCTGATGCCCTTCACGCCTTCGGGTGCGCCGGTGACACGGGCCAGCACCAGATGGATGATGTTGTCGGCCATGTCGTGCTCACCCCAGGTGATGTAGACCTTGGTGCCAGCCACCTTGTAGCTGCCGTCGGCCTGGGGTTCGGCGCGGGTGCGCACGGCGGCCAGGTCAGAGCCGGCCTGCGGCTCGGTCAGGTTCATGGTACCGGTCCATTCGCCGCTGACGAGTTTTTCCAGGTAGATGGCGTTAAGTTCGGGGCTGCCTGCCGTGAGCAGCGCCTCGATGGCACCGTCAGTCAGCAGCGGGCACAGGGCAAAGCTCAGGTTGGCGGCGTTTTGCATTTCGCCCACGGCAGAACCAATGGTTTTGGGCAGGCCCTGACCACCAAAGTCGGTGGGGTGTTGCAGACCTTGCCAGCCGGCCTCGGCGTTTTGCCTGTAGGCCTCCTTGAAGCCCGGGGCCGCAGTGACCACACCGTCTTTCCAGGTGGACGGGTTTTTGTCGCCTTCCCAATTCAGGGGCGCGAGCACACCCTCGCAAAACTTGGCCGCTTCTTCGAGCACGGCCTGCGCGGTCTCCAGACCGGCATCTTCCATGCCGGGCAATAGGGCGATCTGGTCAATGCCGGCCAGATGCTCGATGTTGAACAGCATGTCTTTGACGGGGGCGGTGTAGCTCATGGGTAATCTCCAAAAATTTCAAAAAATGCACGCCTGACACGGGTCGTTTAAAACCTGTCATTGCGAGGAGCGCAGCGACGTGGGAATCCAGGTCTGCATGGATTGCCACGCTTCGCTCGCAATGACGATACAGACTAGAGCGCGGCCGTCAACTCGGGCAAGGCCACAAACAGGTCGGCTTCCAGGCCGTAGTCGGCCACGCTGAAGATCGGCGCCTCGGGGTCCTTGTTGATGGCCACGATCACCTTGCTGTCCTTCATGCCGGCCAAATGCTGGATGGCACCGCTGATGCCTGCGGCAATATAGAGCTGAGGCGCCACAATTTTGCCGGTCTGGCCCACTTGCAGGTCGTTCGCGGCGTAGCCGGCGTCCACTGCGGCACGACTGGCGCCAATGGCAGCACCGAGCTTGTCAGCCAGCGGGGTCAACAACTCGTTGAATTTTTCTTGCGAGCCCAGGGCACGGCCACCGCTGACGATGACCTTGGCAGCGGTGAGCTCGGGGCGGTCGTTTTTGGCGATCTCGGCGCCGAGGTAGGTGGTGTTGCCCGGCGCGGCTTGCGCTGCGACAGACTCAACGGCGGCCGAGCCACCCTGTGCGGCGGCGTCAAAGCCGGTGGTGCGCACGGTCAGCACCTTGATGGCGTCCAGGCTTTGCACCGTGGCCATGGCGTTGCCGGCATAGATGGGGCGCTCGAATGTGTCCGGGCTCAACACCTTGGTAACGTCCGAGAGTTGGCCCACGTCGAGCTTGGCGGCCACGCGCGGTGCCACGTTCTTGCCCGAGGCGGTGGCCGGGAACAGCAGGTGGCTGTAGTTGGCGGCCAGGGCGACAATTTGCGCCGTGAGGTTTTCTGCGATGCCGTGCGCCAGTGTTTCTGCGTCGATGTGCAGCACTTTGGCGACACCGGCAATCTGGGCAGCGGCCGCAGCAGCCGGACCGGCATTGTGGCCAGCCACCAGCACATGCACATCGCCACCGCACTGTAGCGCGGCGGTGACGGTGTTGAGGGTGGCGGGCTTGAGGGAGGCGTTGTCGTGTTCGGCGATGACGAGGGTGCTCATGGGGGGGTCCTTTAATCAGTTCATGAGAAAGTCGTCATTGCGAGGAGCATAGCGACGTGGCAATCCAGGATTTCATGGACTGCCGCGCTGCGCTCGCAGTGACGGAGTTTCTGTTCATTGGGTGAGTCAGATGACTTTGGCTTCGTTCTTGAGTTTGGCCACCAGTGTGGCCACGTCGGGCACCTTGACACCGGCGCTGCGCTTGGGTGGCTCGTTGACTTTCAGGGTCTTGATGCGCGGACTCACATCGACACCCAGGTCTTCGGGCTTGAGCACTTCCATGGGCTTTTTCTTGGCCTTCATGATGTTGGGCAGCGTCACGTAGCGCGGCTCATTCAGGCGCAGGTCGGCGGTGAGCACGGCTGGCAGAGTGACGCTCAGGGTCTCGGTGCCGCCGTCGATTTCGCGCGACACCGTGGCTTTGCCGTCAGCCACTTCGACTTTGCTGGCAAAGGCCACTTGCGGCAGGTCAGCCAGCGCAGCCAACATCTGGCCAGTCTGGTTGCAGTCGTCGTCAATGGCCTGTTTGCCCAGGATGATGAGGCCGGGTTGTTCCTTGTCGACCAGCGCCTTGAGCAGCTTGGCCACCGCCAGCGGTTGGAGTTCTTCAGCAGTTTCGACCAGGATGGCGCGGTCGGCGCCGATGGCCATGGCAGTGCGCAGGGTTTCCTGGCACTGGGTGACGCCGCAGGAGACGGCGATGATCTCGGTGGCCACGCCTTTTTCTTTCAGGCGCACGGCTTCCTCGATGGCGATTTCGTCAAACGGGTTCATGCTCATTTTGACGTTGGCGGTGTCCACACCCGTGTTGTCCGACTTGACCCGGACCTTCACGTTGTAGTCCACCACACGCTTGACTGCGACCAGGACTTTCATAACTGTCTCTCTCCAGAAGGTTAAAAATAGGCAAAACACGCCGCACCGACATCAGTTTGATTGACGTGCACGTCAATTCGGACATTCTATGCGGCGGTGACTACCGACATGACCGCAACAGGGAAATTCTTCCAAAATCAATAAAAGAACGACCGTTCTTTTATTATACGCAGGACCCCATCAGCCAGATGACACGACGCGCTGGTGAATGACGCGTTGCGGGTAAGGAATCTCAATGTGATGCGCTCGCAACAGCTGCAAAATCTCCAGGTTGATCAGGGAGCGCAGGTTGTCGCTGCCGTTTTCGGGGTCGCCAATCCAGTAGCCCAGCCGGAACTCCAGGCCATCGGCACCAAAAGCCATCAAAACCACCGACGGGCCAGGATCGATCAGCACCCGCTGCTGACCCGTGGCCGCCTGCAACAGCAAGCGCGACACCAGGTCGACATCGCTGTCATACCCCACAGATACATTGGTGAACTGCCAGACTTTGGGGTCGGCCAAAGACAGGTTCTCGACCCGGCTGATGATCAGCATCTCGTTGGGCACAATGGATTCGCGCCCGGCCAGCGAACGGATCACGGTGTAGCGCGCATTGATCTCGGTGATGACGCCGCTGAAGTTGTCAACCTGCACGCTGTCGCCAATGCGCATGCTGCGTTCGGTCAAAATGACAAAGCCCGAGACGTAGTTGGCGGCCAGTTTTTGCAGGCCAAAACCAATGCCCACGCCAATCGCACCACCCAGCACCGACAGCGCCGTCAGGTCAATGCCAACAGCCGACAAGGCCAGCAACAAGCCGACAAACATCAGTAAAGCGCGGGCCGCATTGCTGAAGGCCTTGCGCAGACTCAACTCGCCGCCTTTGGCACTGCGCAGCAACTTGGCCTCGATGGCCGACGATATCCACAAGCTGATGATCAGCACCAAACCCGCCGTCAAAGTGCCTTCAATGATTTTGCGCACCGACAAAGTGGCGCCGCCCACGCTCCAGCTGATCTGGTCCAGTTCCTCCATCACCAGCGGCAACAAGCCGCTGACCCACAGCACCATGGCAACCCAGGCGATCCAGGAAATACTGCGCTCCAGCAGGCGAACCAGGGGCGTGTCACTGAATGCCGCCTGCAATACCTTGACCCCCATGCGAATCACCAGCAGGGAGATCAGCACCGGAATGGCCAGCTTGAAAAGTGCCAGCGGAACCAACGGAAAGCTCACGACCAGCAGCTTGCGCGCAGCGTAAGCCAGACACAACAGCAGGGCAGGAAACAGCACGCCATCGACAATGCGGCGCCCAAACATGATGGAATTGAGCTCGCGCTCAACAAAAGCCTTGGAAATCAGGCGTGCCAGCAGCCAGGCCAGCAGGCCAGCAGCCAGCAAGGCGCTCAACTCAATCAACGTGCTGGTCTGGCTCAAGGCGGCCAGCCAATCCTCCAGGTCGGCAATCGCCGGTTCAGACATCCGCCAAGACCCGGATATGCGCCTCGGCGCTGCGAGACAGCGCACTCATCACATACCCGCCTTCCAGGCAACTCACAATGCGGCCCTTGGCGTGACGCCGTGCCACATCCATGAGGCGACTGGTGATCCAGGCGTAGTCTTGCTCGACCAACCCGAGCTGCCCCATGTCGTCTTCACGGTGCGCATCAAAACCCGCACTGATAAAAATCATTTCAGGCTGAAATGCTTCAAGCCGGGGGATCCAGGCGGCTTCGATCATGTCGCGGATTTCCATGCCCTTGGTGTAGGCCGGTACCGGCAGGTTGACCAGGTTCTTGGCACTGGAGTGTTCCCAGTCCATCGGGTAAAACGGGTGCTGGTAAAAGCTCACCATCAGAATGCGGTCGTCACCCGCCACGATGTCTTCGGTGCCGTTGCCGTGGTGCACATCAAAGTCAACAATGGCGACCCGGTGCAGGTTGTGGCGCTCCAGCGCGTACTTGGCGGCAATGGCCACGTTGTTGAAAAAGCAAAAGCCCCCGGCCTTGCTGCGACACGCATGGTGGCCCGGCGGACGTACCGCACAAAAGGCGGTTTTCATCTCGCCTGCCATCACCGCATCGGTGGCGTCAATGGCCGCGCCGGCGGCATTGAGTGCGGCTTCCCAAGTGTGAATATTGATGCTGGTATCAGGGTCAATTTGCAATTGATCATGACCACCAGCCTCAATTTGCTCCTTGAGTTCGGCGTTCAAACCCCGGATGGCAGCCACATACATGCGGTCATGCGCCAGCTCGATGTCTGACACCGCCGCAGCTGTGGCTTCGCGCCGGTCCAGCGCCACGTCCAGGCCTGACATGAGCAGGCGGTCGTCAATGGCATCCAGCCGCTCTGGGCACTCGGGGTGACCCGGCGCCATTTCGTGTTTGCGGCAGCTTGGGTGAGTAAAGTATCCGGTCATCGTCATAAATAACTGTCTCCTCGTTAAATTTTTGATATGGTGCAATCCATGGATATACAACACAAACTTAAATCTCTGGTTGATCAGCTTAACACGGTCATTGTGGGTAAATTTGATCAAACTCAAGATTGTGTCGCCTGCCTGCTGGCCGGTGGCCACCTGCTGATCGAAGACGTGCCCGGTGTTGGCAAAACCACACTCGCCCACGCACTGGCACGCACCTTCGGCCTGCAATTTTCGCGTGTGCAATTTACCTCAGATCTGATGCCCAGCGATCTGTCGGGGGTTTCGGTCTATGACCGGGGACTGGAACAATTCATCTTTCACCCCGGACCGCTGTTTGCCCAGGTGCTGCTGGCCGACGAGATCAACCGGGCCAGCCCCAAAACCCAAAGCGCCCTGCTGGAGGCGATGGAAGAAAAACAGGTCACGATCGAAGGCGAAACGCGGCCCCTGCCGGCGCCCTTTTTTGTCATCGCCACGCAGAACCCGCACGACCAGCTCGGCACCTATCTGCTGCCCGAGTCCCAGCTCGACCGGTTTTTGATGCGCATCTCGCTGGGCTACCCCGACCGGACTGCCGAACGCGATTTGCTGATGGGGCGTGACCGGCGCGAACTGGTCGAGGAACTGCCCAGCCTGCTGAGCCTGGAAGAATTGCACGTGCTGCAAAGCCAGGTGCTGGCAGTGCACGCCTCCGGGCCGCTACTGGACTATGTGCAGGATCTGATCCAGGCAACGCGCTCGGGGCAGTGGTTCATGCAGGGCCTGAGCCCGCGCGCCGGCATTGCGGTGCTGCGCGCCGCCAAGGCCCGCGCCTTGTTGAGCGGGCGCAGCTATGTGGCGCCCGACGATGTCCAGGCCATCCTGCCGCAAACCATCGCCCACCGGCTGCTGCCGCTGAGCCAGGCCGGGCGTGGTGCCAACGAACAGGTGCGCGCCATGCTTGAAGCCGTGCCACTGCCCTGACCTGCTTCGCCCGTGAAACCCCTGTCGCATCCGCTGCGCCACCCTCTTGCCCATGTGCAGGCTCGCCTGGCGCGCTGGTGGCAAAGCCGCCTGCCCCTGACCGACAGCGTCACGCTGACGCAGCGCAATGTCTATATTCTTCCTACCCGCGCCGGCTTCATGCTGGGCCTGACCCTGCTTGTGCTGCTGGTGGCGTCCATCAATTACCAGCTTAACCTGGGCTATCTGCTGACCTTTTTACTGGCGGGCAGCGCCTTGGTGGGCATGCACGTGGGACACGGCACCTTGCGCGGACTGAGCCTGAACCTGACCCCGCCCGATGCCATCCACCTGGGCAGCAAAGCCATCTTCAACGTCCATTTGCACAACACCCGCAAACGCACCCGTTATGGCATTGGCCTGGCCGTGCTGGGCGCCGGGCAGTGGTCCTGGACCGATGTGGCGGGCCAGGCCAGCAGCACGGTACAACTGGCCTACCTGCCCGAGCGACGCGGCCGGCACACGCTACCAACACTGACGGCTGAAACCCGTTTTCCGCTGGGCACGTTCCGGATCTGGACGATTTGGCGCCCGGCCGCCCAGCTGCTGGTCTACCCGGCGCCCGAAGTACCGGCAGCGCCGCTACCCACCGGCGAGGCCCACGAAGGCAGCGCGCACGCCAGCGCAACCAGCGTGCAGGGTGAACCCGACGGCCTGCGCACCTACCGCCGTGGTGACGCCCTGAAAACCATCGTCTGGAAAAAGGCCGCCAAAACCGGCGAGCTGGTCAGCCGTGACAGCCAGACCCTGCAACAGCAAACGCTGTGGCTGGACCAGCAACAGACCGGCCTGGGGCAGCCTGAGGCGCAACTCAGCCGCCTGTGCGCCTGGGTGCTGCAAGCGGACCAGATGGGGCTGATCTACGGGCTGCGCCTGAAACACCAGGACATCCCGCCAGCCAGCGGCCTGGCCCACCAACAGCGTTGCCTGCGCGCGCTGGCCCTGGCATGACGGCCGCATGAAACTGCCCAACCTCAGCCACTTGCCGCGCGACACGCGTGACACCTTGTTTTTGCTCGCGGTCATCGCCTGGGTGGTGGCGCCACTGACCCAGGAAATACCCTTGTGGTGCAGTCTGTTGAGCGCCGCCGTCATGGTGTGGCGTGCAGTGCTGGCCTGGCGCGGCCAACCCCTGCCGTCCAGGTGGTGGCTGATGGTATTGCTGGGCCTGTGCCTGGGAGCAACGCTGCTCAGCTTTCAGACGCTGCTCGGGCGCGATGCTGGCGTGACCATGGTGGTGGTCCTGCTGGCGCTCAAGACGCTGGAGCTGCGCGCCCGCCGCGATGCCTTCGTGGTGTTTTTCCTCAGCTTCTTTCTGCTGTTGACCAATTTTTTCTACTCGCAGTCGCTGCTCACGGCAGCTGCCATGCTGGTGGCGCTGCTGGGCCTGCTGACCGCCCTGGTCAACGCCCACATGCCGGTGGGCAAACCCCCGCTGTGGCAGGCCGGGCGACTGGCCGGCAGCATGGCGCTGCTGGGCGCGCCCATCATGGTGCTGCTGTTTGTGTTTTTTCCGCGCGTGGCGCCACTGTGGGGCTTGCCAAGCGACGCCATGACCGGGCGCAGTGGGCTCTCCAACAGCATGACGGTGGGCAACATCGCCAGCCTGGCGCTCGACGGCAGCGTCGCCATGCGGGTGCGCTTTGACAGCCCGCCCCCGCCGCAGTCCGCGCTGTACTTTCGTGGCCCGGTGCTGTCCTACTTTGACGGCCGCACTTGGCAGGCACGGCCCTCAGCCTTGCCCAACCGCTTTCGGCTGCCCGCCGACCTGCAGGTAACCGGTGACCCGGTGCGCTACCAGATCACACTGGAGCCCAACCGGCTGCCTTGGCTGCTGGTGCTCGATGCCACGCCGCAAACCCCGGCGCTGCCGGCTGACAAGACAGCGCGCATGACGCGCGAGCTGCAGTGGATTCTTGACCGCCCGGTGACCGATCTGCTGCGCTATGAGGTGCAGAGCTACCCCAATTTTCAGCATGGCCCGCGCCAGTTTGTGCCTGGCCTGCAGGAGTACCTGGCGCTCCCCGACGGCTTCAACCCGCGCACCCTGCAACTGGCCGCCGAGCTGCAGCGCGACCCGCGCCATGCCCGTTTCAGCAACCCCCAATGGGTGGATTTGGCGATGCAACGGCTGCGCACCGAGGGCTACAGCTACACGCTGGAGCCCGGGATTTATGGCCAGCACAGCGCCGATGAATTCTGGTTCGACCGCAAGGCCGGTTTTTGCGAGCACATTGCTTCGAGCTTTGTCATCCTGATGCGGGCCTTGAACGTGCCCGCCCGCGTCGTCACCGGTTACCAGGGGGGCGAACAAAATTCAGTCGATGGTTTCTGGACCGTGCGCCAGAGCGACGCCCATGCCTGGACCGAGGTCTGGCTGGCAGGTCAGGGCTGGCAGCGCGTGGACCCGACCTCGGCCGTTGCTCCGGGGCGCACCGGCACGCTGCAGCGCCTGAGCCCGCCGCGCGGTGTGATTGCCGAAGCCATTTTCGGCACGGTCAGCCCGGCACTGGCGCTCAATCTGCGCGCCGCCTGGGACGCCGTCAACAACCGCTGGAACCAGTGGGTGCTGAACTACACCCAAAACAAGCAACTCGACCTGCTGAAAAACATCGGCTTCAAGGAACCCAACTGGCAGGACCTCATTTACGTGCTGTGCGCCATCGTGGTGGCGGCCAGCCTGGGTGGCGCCGCCTGGAGCGCCTGGGAACGGCACCAGCAAGACCCCTGGCTGCGCCTGCTCAAACAAGCCATTTTGAAGCTGCGCGCCGCTGGCCTGCGGCTCGCCCCCAACCGCACACCGCGCCAAATCGGGCAGCAGCTCATGGCTGCATCCGGCACGGCCGGACGCACCAGCGAAGCGGGGCTGCAGGCCTGGCACGACTGGCTGAACCGGATGGAAGCCCTGCGTTATGCCGCGCCAGACTCTGCCGGTCATTTCAAACAGCAACTCGCTAAACTGCACAGCGAACTCAAACACCTGCATTGGTCCAAGTGAATTTACTCCCACCTTCAAAACATTGGCGCCAGCGCGCAAGCCTTGCCTGCGCGCTGCTGCTGGCGGCCGCAAGCCTGCCAATCACTGCGACAGCCGCAAAACAGGGCAAGAAACCGGTCCGGGCCGCGACCAGTCAAGCCGCCCTGCCCGGCCCCGATTACGGTCAGCGGCTCGACGCCATGCAAACCGCCGATGACATCGCCCTGCGCCGCAACCTCGACCCGGTCCGGGTGCGCGAGGCCCTGGCCCAGGCGCGTTACGTGGCCGCCATTGCCAAGGCGGTTACACCTCCGGCCGCGGGTGTCGCCAAGAACTGGCAGCTTTACCGCAGCCGCTTTGTCGAACCACTGCGCATCCGCGCCGGCGTGGCTTTCTGGCAGACCCACCGGGAAACCCTGCAACGCGCCGAGCAGGAAACCGGCGTACCCGTTGAAATCATCGTGGGCGTGATCGGGGTGGAGACCATTTACGGCCAGCACATGGGTAATTACCGGGTCATCGATGCGCTGGCCACGCTGGCCTTTGATTTCCCGGCCATCCACCCGCGCGCAACTGAGCGCAGCGCTTACTTCAAAACAGAACTCGAACAGTATTTGGACTGGACGCTCAGCAGCGGGCGCGACCCGCTGGCGCTCAAAGGCAGTTATGCCGGCGCCATGGGCCTGCCCCAGTTCATGCCGTCCAGCTGGGCCAAGTACGCGGTCGATTTCGATGGCGATGGTGTGGTGGATTTGCTGGGCAGCCCGGCCGATGCCATTGGCTCGGTTGCCAACTACCTCAAGGCCTTCAACTGGCAACCCGGCCTGCCGACCCATTTCCCGCTGAGCTTCGACGCCAGCAGGCTCGACATGGCCACGCTCATGGCCCCGGACATCCTGCCCACCTTCAGCGTGGCAGGTTTTCAGGACAAGGGCGTGGTGCTCTCGGGCGAGGCCCTCGCGCACCCGGGCAAACTGGCCCTGATCGAATTGCAGAATGGCGACGCGCCAGCCAGCTACGTGGCGGGCACCGACAACTTCTATGCCATCACCCGCTACAACTGGAGCAGCTACTACGCCCTGGCCGTGATCGATCTCGGCCAGGCGGTGGCGCGAGAAATGCAAAGCAAGCCCTGAGGGCGTTCACGCATGAACTGATCCTGCCCCTGTTTTCCATACTCCTTAAAGGAGTACGTTTTTCGGGGGCAAGATCAGGCCGGACGCTTACGATTAAAGCAGCCGCATCTGAGTCCAAATGACCCAATCCTAGCGAGGGTCAGTGCAGATCAAATCGGTCTGCGTTCATCACCTTGGTCCAAACCGCCACAAAGTCTTTGATGAACTTTTCTTGGTTGTCATCTTGCGCATACACCTCGGCATAGGCACGCAAGATGGAGTTGGAGCCAAAGACCAAATCCACGCGCGAAGCCGTCCACTTGGCCTGACCTGTTTTGCGATCACAGATGTCGTAGGAGTTGCGGCCAGTCGGCTTCCACTGATACGCCATGTCGGTGAGGTGCACAAAGAAGTCGTTGCTCAACACACCCACACGGTCGGTGAACACACCATGCTTGGAGCCGCCGTGGTTGGTACCCAAGACGCGCATGCCGCCAATCAATGCTGTCATCTCGTGCGCGGTGAGGCCCATGAGTTGTGCGCGGTCAAGCAAGAGTTCTTCGGGGCTGACCACGTAGTTCTTTTTGACCCAGTTGCGAAAGCCATCATGGATGGGTTCGAGCACAGCAAATGATTCTGCGTCAGTCATGTCTTGTGTGGCATCACCACGCCCTGGCATGAACGGCACGGCCATGTTGAAGCCTGCGGCTTGAATGGCTTTTTCCAAGCCCACATTGCCGGCCAACACCATCACATCGGCCACGCTGGCGCCGCTGTCTTTGGCAATGCCTTCGAGGACCTGAAGCACTTTGGCCAAGCGTGCAGGCTCGTTGCCTTCCCAGTCTTTTTGAGGGGCCAAACGAATGCGTGCACCGTTGGCACCGCCACGCATGTCAGAGCCTCGGTAGGTGCGGGCACTGTCCCAAGCGGTGCTGACCATGTCGCTCACACTCAAACCACTGGCAGCAATTTTGGCTTTGACAGCGGCCACGTCGTAGTTGGCTGTGCCAGCAGGAATGGGGTCTTGCCAGATGAGGTCTTCTTGCGGCACTTCTGGGCCGATGTAGCGCACCTTCGGTCCCATGTCGCGGTGGGTGAGTTTGAACCACGCACGCGCAAAGACTTTAGTAAAGTAGTCCGGGTCCTTGTAGAAGCGCTTGGAAATTTCCAGGTAAGCCGGATCTTTGATCATGGCCATGTCAGCGTCGGTCATGATGGGGTTGTAGCGAATGCTGGGGTCCTCCACATCGACAGGTTTGTCTTCTTCCTTGATGTTGATGGGCTCCCACTGCCATGCGCCAGCTGGGCTCTTTTTGAGCTCCCAGTCGTAGGTGAACAAGAGGTAGAAGTAGCCGTTGTCCCACTTGGTGGGGTTGGTGGTCCACGCGCCTTCGATGCCGCTGGACATGGTGTCACGACCAACGCCACGGCTGGTGTGGTTCATCCAACCCAAGCCTTGCTCGACCACATCCGCACCCTCAGGATCCGGGCCTAAGTTTTGAGGCTTGCCATTGCCGTGGCATTTGCCCACGGTGTGGCCGCCTGCGGTGAGGGCCACAGTTTCTTCGTCATCCATGGCCATGCGGGCAAAGGTGACGCGCACATCGTGTGCTGTTTTCAGGGGGTCGGGGTGGCCGTTGACGCCTTCGGGGTTCACATAGATCAAGCCCATTTGCACGGCGGCCAAGGGGTTTTCTAATTGTTCGCGGTTGTCGCCATCGTGGCGGTTAGAGGCCAACCATTCTTTTTCAGAGCCCCAATACACGTCTTGCTCGGGGTGCCAAATGTCTTCACGACCAAAGGCAAAACCATAGGTTTTCAAGCCCATCGATTCATAGGCGACGGTGCCGGCGAGGATGATCAGGTCGGCCCAGCTGATTTTGTTGCCGTATTTCTTTTTGATGGGCCACAACAAGCGGCGTGCTTTGTCGAGGTTGACGTTGTCAGGCCAGGAGTTCAGCGGTGCAAAGCGCTGGTTGCCCGTGCCGCCACCGCCACGACCATCGGCCACGCGGTATGAGCCCGCGGCGTGCCAAGCCATACGAACCATCAAGCCACCGTAGTGACCCCAGTCAGCAGGCCACCAGTCTTGGCTGTCGGTCATGATGGCGGTCAAATCTTTTTTCAGCGCTTTGACGTCTAATTTTTTGACTTCTTCGCGGTAGTTGAAGCTCTGCCCCATGGGGTTGGTCTTGGTATCGTGCTGATGCAAGATATCGAGGTTGAGGGCGTTGGGCCACCACGCCATGTTGGAGTTCCCTGTGGCGGTGTTGCCGCCGTGCATCACTGGGCACTGACCTTGGTTTGACATTGCATTTCCTTTCGGGGTTGAGATGTTGATAGCTTATGCAAATAAGTCGAATAAAGCCAATTCATTCTGGCTATGACACCAATTGACTTTGCAACCGCCTGGGTATTTCAGACAAATCAATGAATTCAAACCTCAACCATTTTTTAAGGAAAAAGGTCTTCTATCTGCAATTGAAAAATGTCCATGTTGCCCCTCCCTCGACAGCGGTTGATCTCGGCGCTGCTGTGCGTCGCAGCGCTCGCATTGGGTCAAGCTTAACTGGTGCAAAAAATTTGTTTGGCCTGTATTTGCCCGGCCCTGAGCTTTTACAACTGGAGCAGTTATTACACCCTGGCCGTGATCGAACTCGGCCAGGCACTGACCCAGGCCAAGCGACCCTGAGCCCGACCGCTCAAACCGGTACCGGCACCAGGAAGTCGCGGCTGATGTGGGCACCCAGGTCGTTGACGCGGTCCAGAAACTGGGTCAGGTAGGCGTGCAGGCCAGTGGCCAGGATTTCGTCAATGCGGCCGTATTTCAGTTCGGCACGCAACTTGCCGGCGCGGCGCTGGGTTTCACTGGACTGGTCGTTGGCCACCAGTGCCAGATTGCTCACAACCTCGTTGAGGCTGGCGTGCAATGAGCGTGGCATGTCGGGGCGCAGGATCAGCAACTCTGCCACCCGCTCCGGCCGGATCACGTCGCGGTAAACCTTGCGGTACACCTCGAAACCGCTGACGCTGCGCAGAATGGCGCTCCAGTGGTAAAAATCGTACTCCTGGTCCTTGCCATTGGCGGTGCCATAAAAATCGGTCTCGACCGCGTGGAACTTCACATCGACCAGGCGCGCGGTGTTGTCGGCCCGCTCCAGGAAAGTGCCCAGCCGCATGAAATGCAGCGCCTCATCCATCAGCATGGTGCCCACGGTGACGCCGCGCGAGAGGTGTGAGCGGAACTTGACCCATTCAAAAAACTGCGACGGGTCGGCCTCGAAGTCGCCCTGCTTGATCATGCGCTTGACCTCCAGCCAGGTCTGGTTCTGGGTTTCCCAGACCTCGGTGGTGAGTGTGCCGCGCACGGCCCGGGCGTTTTCACGCGCGGCGCTCAGGCAAGACACGATGGAGGACGGATTGCGCTCGTCCTTGACCATGAAGTCCATGACCTCGCGGGCAACAATCGTGTCGTGTTTTTCCTTGTAGGCAGGCAGCAGTTCGCTGATCGAGAGCAAGCCCTGCCAGCCGGCCTGGGCCACAGCTTCGGACTGGGGTAGCAAGGCGGTTTGGTAGTTCACATCAAGCAGGCGAGCGGTGTTCTCGGCGCGCTCGGTGTAACGGTTCATCCAAAACAAGTGATCGGCGGTTCGTGACAACATAAAAGCTTTCGGGTAGATCAATGAGTGATGGCCATCAACGCTTGCGAGCGCGATTCAAAGGGCCCTGCCTTGGGCCTGGGCTTGTGCCATGACCTCGGTCACCGTCTCCACGGCTGCGGGCAATTCATCTTCCAGGATCCAGGTGTCTTTTGTGCCGCCGCCCTGTGATGAGTTCACAACCAGCGAACCCTCCTTGAGCGCGACGCGGGTCAAGCCGCCGGGCACCATTTGCACGGTTTTGCCCGACAGCACATAAGGCCGCAAGTCGATGTGGCGCGGGGCGATGCCGCTTTCGACAAAGGTCGGGCAACTCGACAGGCTCAGCGTGGGCTGGGCGATGTAGCCGCTGGGGTTGGCCAGCACTGCTTTTTTGAAATCTTCCACCTCGGCCTTGGTGGCGGCCGGGCCAACCAGCATGCCGTAGCCACCCGCGCCATGCACTTCCTTGACCACCAGGTCTTTCATGTTGGCAATGACATAGGACAGCTCGTCCTTGTTGCGGCATTGGTAGGTCGGCACATTGTTCAAAATGGGTTTTTCTCCCAGGTAGAACTCGATCATCTTGGGCACATAGGGGTAGATCGACTTGTCGTCCGCCACACCGGTACCCACACCGTTGCAGATGTTGATGTGACCCGCCTTGTAGACATCGAGCAACCCGGCACAGCCCAGCGTGGACGTCGGGCGGAACACGTCGGGGTCAAGAAAGTCGTCATCGACGCGGCGGTAGATCACGTCCACGCGCTGCGGACCACGGGTGGTGCGCATGTAACAAAAGTTGTCCTTGACAAACAGGTCCTGGCCTTCCACCAGTTCGATGCCCATTTGCTGCGCCAAAAAGGCGTGCTCGAAGTAGGCGCTGTTGTACATGCCGGGTGTCAGCACCACCACGGTGGGCTCGGCGGTGGTGGGCGGGCTGCTTTCGCGCAGGGTTTCCAGCAACAGGTCAGGGTAATGGGCGATGGGTGCCACACGGTGCGCGTTGAACAGGTTGGGAAACAGCCGCATCATCATCTTGCGGTCTTCCAGCATGTAGCTCACGCCGCTGGGCACACGCAGGTTGTCTTCGAGCACGTAGTACTCGCCGTTGCCCTTGGCATCCGGCGCGCGCACGATGTCGATGCCCGAGATTTGTGAATACACGTTATTGGGCAGGTCGATGCCCATCATTTGCGGGCGGAACTGGGCGTTTTGCTCGATTTGCTCGCGCGGAATCAGGCCTGCCTTGAGAATTTCCTGGTCATGGTAGACGTCATGGATAAAGCGGTTCAATGCGGTCACGCGCTGCGTCAGGCCCTTTTCCATGCTGCGCCACTCGTGCGCCGGGATGATGCGGGGAATCAGATCGAAAGGAATGAGACGCTCGGTGCCGGCGCCGTCTTCGTCTTTTTCACCGTACACGGCAAATGTGATGCCGACGCGGCGAAAAATCATTTCAGCCTCTTCACGGCGTTTGGCCATCATGTCGCCAGGTTGGCGCGCCAGCCACTCGTCATAAATTTTGTAGTGGTCCCGAATCTTGGCCCCATGGGTAAAAAACTCATAGGGCAGCTTGGTGTACATCTCGTCGAATTTCAGCATCATCTATTACTCCTGCAACTTAACTAGCAAACTTCGGGCCAGCGCGCCACGAAAAAAGACCTCCAAACAGCCATCGGCCCGAGGGCGGGCCTCCTACAGGGCGACCTCCTCGCAGTTCGCGACAGCCATCGGCCCGAGGGCGGGCCTACAGGGCGACCGGTAAGCCTGTGGAGCGGCGCCCTCGCCGCGATGGTCTTGGGTTCATGCCCCTCTCAGGGCACGGCATGATGCCAATAGCGCTGTTGCTGCTTGCGTGCGCATTGCACTTTACCGGGCTCCCATGACTGCCAGCTTGCTGCACCACAATGAGGCGTATCAAATACCTCAACATCATGCACATCGTATCGCACCAAAACAGGGCTTGCCGGGTGGCCAAAACGATTTCTGTAGCCCGCCTGCACAATCGCAAAGCGGGGCTGCACCGCCGCCAGAAAAGCGTCGGTACTCGACGTCTTGCTGCCATGGTGCGGCACCAGCAGCACGTCGGCGCGCAAACTCGCCGTCGGCAGGCCCGGCCCGGTGGCGCCTGCCTGCGCCCGGGAGACCAATTGCGCCTCTTGCGCCTGCTCAATGTCGCCCGCCAGCAGCACGGCTTGTACGCCGTTGGAAATGCGCAAGGTGCAGCTCAGGGCATTGGGTTTGCGGGTGTCGGCGTAGTCGCTGGCCTGCGGGTGCAGCACCTCGAAGTCCACACCGTCCCACTGCCAGCGCTGTCCCGCCTGGCAGCGCGTGACGGGCCGCAGGGCCTGTAACGCGTGCTCCGATTCAATCGAACTCAACAAGCTCGCCTGGGCCTGCATTTTCAGAATGGCCACAGCCCCCCCGGTGTGGTCGCTGTCACGGTGGCTCAGCACCAGCGTGTCGAGCCGCACCCCCAGCGCGCGCAACAAGGGCACCAGCACCCGGTGCCCGGCATCACTTTCGCGGCTGTACATCGGGCCGGCATCGTAAAGCAGTGCATGGCGCGCCGTGCGTACCAGCACCGCGTTGCCCTGGCCGACATCGGCCGCCAGCAGGTCGAATTCACCCGCCGGGATGGGTGGCGCCTGCCACAACAGCACCGGCAGCAGCAGCGGCACACCGCCCAGGCGCAAAGACCAGGGCAGGCGCAGCGCCAGCACCAGGCCACCGAGTACACCCACCGCACCGGCCCACAGCGGTGCTTGCGCCAGGCTCACACTGGCCCACGGCCATTGCGCCAGAACACGCAGCAGTTGCGCCAACAGGTCAATGGCCCAGGCGGCCAGGTCCCACAGCGGGTGCAGCAACACGCCCAACATGGCCAACGGCGTCACCAACAGGGTGACCCACGGGATTGCCAGGGCATTGGCCAGCAAGCCCACCAGCGACACCTGGCCGAACAACAACAGACTGAGCGGGGTGAGTGCCAGTGTGATGACCCATTGCTCGCGCATCAACACCATGAATCTTGATGGCAGACCAGACCGCCCGGGCTGCAAAACACCGGAATCGCTGGCAAACAGCACCCCGACCGCGACAAAACTCAGCCAGAAGCCGGCTTGCAGCAATGCCCACGGGTCTACCGCCACCACCACCGCACAGGCCAGCAGCCAAACCTGTGGCCAGGGCCAGCGCACGTCCAGCAGGCGCAGGGCACCCACCGTGGCCAGCATCAGCACAGTGCGCTGCGCGGGCACACCCCAGCCGCTGAACAAGGCATAAGCGGTGGCCAGCGCCATGCCGCCGACCAGCGCAGCGGTGGGTGCGGGCAGGCGCAGGCAGAGCCAGGCCGAGCGCCGCCACACCCAACCCAGCGCCAGCGCGGCGGCCCAGGCGAACATGGTGATGTGCAAGCCCGAAATGCTCATCAGGTGGGCCACGCCGGTGGCCCTGAACACATCCCAGTCGCTGCGCTCGATGGCCGCCTGGTCACCCACCACCAGCGCCGCAATCAGGCCGCTGGCGTTGGAATCGGCGAGGCGCAGAAAAATCTGGTCGCGCACCTGGCCACGCGCCCATTGCACCGGGCGCTGCCAGGTCTGCGCCAACCGCACCGGCGCGGGATCGCGTGGGCTTGAGCGCACATAACCGGTGGCTTGCACACCCTGCACCCACTGCCACAGCTCGTAGTCGAAACCATGCGGGTTAACGCCGCCATGCGGGGCCTTCAGGCGCACCGTCATCTGCCAGCGCTCACCCGCCTGCAGCGGCGCGGGCTGGCGCTGCAATTCGCCCACCGATTCACCGCTGCCTTCACCGCGGGCATAAACTCCCGAATACCAGCCCAGTTCCAGCCGCGGTGGCAAGCGCAGCGGCTGACCGTCCAGACTGGCGCTCTCCAGGTCGAGCCGGAAACGCACGCCGCCCTCGAACTGCTGCGGCATGGCAGCCACCACCCCGGTCACGGCAATGTCGCGCCCCTCCAGCGCCGGGGACAGGGCCTGGCTGCCGAACAGCTGGGCGCGCCAGCCGGTGCTGGAAAAAGCCAGCACGACAAATGCCACCCCGATCAGCCCCCAGCGCCAGGCCGACCGGTGCGCACGCAGACTCAAGCCCAGCAACAACAGGCCCAGCAAGACCCCAAGCAGATAGTGGTTGGTTGACAGCAACGCCGCTTGCTGCAATTGCAAGGCACTGCCCAGCAACAGGCCAAGCAACGCGGGGACCAAGCCAGAGCTGACAGCCAACGGTGTCCCTGGCGTGGGCAGATGCGGGCTGGCACCGGTGTCATGTGCCCGCATCACCAGCGATCAGGTTTGGGCGGACAAGGGCATGTGCCCGCTCACCGGGCGCGACCAGTCGATGGGATCCTGCTGCAACACCATGTCGATGTCGAGCCCCAGCATTTCCGCCACCAAAGACGGAAAGGTGACCGTCAACGCATTCTTCTGCAATCCCAGCTGATTGGCGCGGGCACGCCACTGGGCCAGGTGCAGGACACCCGCCAACGGCTCGCAAGTGTCGTTGTCAAACGGTGCATCGGCATAGGCCAGCGCCTCGCACACCATCTGGGGCACTTGCGCCTGCCGGGCCAGTGCCGAACTGACATCCAGGTAACAAAAACCAAACGTCTGGCGTTCGGCAAAGGCACGCCTGAGGTCGAGCGCGGGGCAGGTTTCATCGAGTTCAGCCAGCTGCGGTGAAGCCGCGCGCATGGCGAGTTCGCCGAGCGCGTGGATCAGCCCGGCCACGTAGGCCGCCTGCTGCTTGTACTGCAACAAGCCGGCCAGCGCGCGCGCCACACGGGCACAGTCCTGGCTGTAAACCCAAAACTGCGCCAAAGGCAAACCGGTTCCCAACTTGAAAGTGGTCTGCCCGATGGCCTGGCTCACCAAGACCTGCACTTGATCCAGATGCAGCAGCGCCAGGGCCTCCGAGACACTGCTCACCTGGCCGGAAAGCGCCATGGAAGACGCATTGGCCGCCTGCAACACCCGCAAGGTCAGCACCGGATCGGACTTGATGAACTGGTCAACCCGACGCAAGTCGGGCTGGGACTGCTTGAGCTCGGTCAACAGCAGTGCCAGCACCCGCGGGCTACTCGGCAGCGGTTGAGGATGGTCCAGCAGGTCAGCCAGTTGCATGATGACTAAGGCCCCGGAGGTTTGAGTTTGGCAAATGCAGAGGACATAGCCGTGGATTGTGGCGCATGCGCGCGCTGCTGCGGCCTGGCGCCCTGAAAACGGTTATCCCCAGCAGTACCGCTGCGCGCCGGGGCGGCGCCGAGCTTCATGGTCAGCGCAATGCGCTTGCGCGCCACGTCCACCTCGACCACCTGCACCCTGACGATGTCGCCGGTCTTGACGACTTCGCGGGCATCGGTGACAAACTTGTGGCTGAGCTGGCTCACATGCACCAGCCCGTCCTGGTGCACGCCCAGGTCAATAAAGGCACCAAAAGCAGCCACGTTGCTCACCGTGCCCTCCAGCACCATGCCCTCTTTCAGGTCGCGGATGTCTTCCACGCCGTCGTTGAAGCGCGCCACCTTGAAGTCCGGGCGCGGGTCGCGGCCGGGTTTTTCCAGCTCGCCCAGAATGTCCTTGACCGTAATGACGCCGAATTGCGCATTGGCGAACAACTCGGGGCGCAGCGTTTTAAGCATGTCGGCGCGGCCCATCAGCTCGGTCACCGGCTTGCCGGTTTTGGCGATGATCTGCTCCACCACCGGGTAGGTCTCCGGGTGCACGCCGGTCATGTCGAGCGGGTTGGCCCCGCCGCGAATGCGCAAAAAGCCCGCGCATTGCTCGAACGCCTTGGGCCCCAGGCCGGTCACCTTGAGCAACTGCTGGCGGCTGGCAAAGGCGCCGTTGGCGTCGCGCCAGCGCACCACCGCCTTGGCCACGCTGCCACTCAGGCCCGACACCCGGCTCAGCAGCGGCACGCTGGCCATGTTGAGGTCGACACCGACCGAATTCACGCAGTCTTCCACCACCGCGTCGAGGGTTTTGGCCAGGTCGCTCTGGTTGACGTCATGCTGGTACTGGCCCACGCCGATGCTCTTGGGGTCGATCTTGACGAGCTCGGCCAGCGGGTCTTGCAGGCGCCGGGCAATGCTGGCAGCGCCGCGCAGGCTCACATCGACATAGGGCATTTCCTGACTGGCGAATTCGCTGGCGGAGTACACCGAGGCGCCCGCCTCGCTGACCACCACCTTTTCCATCAGCCGCTCGGAGGATTTGGCCATGAGCTTGATCAGATCGGCGGCCAATTTGTCGGTCTCGCGGCTGGCGGTGCCGTTGCCAATGGCGATCAGGTTGACACCATGTTTTTCGCACAATTTGGCCAAGGTGTGCAGCGAGCCATCCCAATCCTTGCGCGGCTCGTGCGGGTAAACGGTGCTGGTGTCGACCAGCTTGCCGGTGGCGTCCACCACCGCCACCTTGACGCCGGTGCGAATGCCGGGGTCCAGCCCCAGCACCACGCGCGGCCCAGCCGGCGCGGCCAGCAGCAGGTCGCGCAGGTTGTCGGCAAACACCTTGATGGCCACGCGCTCGGCCTCTTCGCGCAGGCGGGCAAACAGGTCGCGCTCAGTCGACAGGCTCAGCTTGACGCGCCAGGTCCAGGCCACACATTTGCGAATCAGATCGTCGGCCGGTCGCGCCTGGTGACTCCAGCCCAGCTTGAGCGCAATGCGCCCTTCCGCCAGCGACACCGCAGGCGTTGCCCGGGTCTTGGGAATAGCGGCGGTGGGCAGCTCGGGCTCCGGCAGCACCAGCTTGACGTCGAGGATGTCCAGGCTGCGGCCGCGAAACACCGCCAGCGCCCGGTGCGAGGGCACGCGGCTGATGGGTTCGTCGTAATCAAAATAGTCGCGAAACTTGGCCACATCGGGGTCGTTTTCGTTCTTGCCAGCCATCAACTTGCTTTGCAGCAGGCCCTCATGCCACAGCCACTCGCGCAGGTCCTGCACCAGCACCGGGGTTTCGGCCCAGCGCTCGCTCAGCAAATCGCGCACGCCATCCAGCACCGCGGGCACGGTGGAAAAGTCGGGCTGTTTGTCTTCGCCCTCCACCACCGGGCGCAGCGCAATGACATAGGCCTGCGCCTCGTCGGCCGGCACCAGGGCCGGGTTGGCAAACAGCGCATCGGCCAGCGGCTCCAGCCCGGCTTCGCGCGCCAGCTGCCCTTTGGTGCGGCGCTTGAGCTTGAACGGCAGGTAGAGGTCTTCGAGTTCCTGTTTGGTGCTTGCTGCGTGCAGCGCGGCCAGCAGCACGGGCGTCAGCTTGCCCTGCTCGTCAATCGCCTTGATCACCGTTTGCAGCCGGTCGCTCAGCTCGCGCAGGTAAGCCAGGCGCGCTTCGAGTTCACGCAGCTGGATGTCGTCGAGGCCGCCGGTGGCTTCCTTGCGGTAGCGGGCAATAAATGGCACGGTGGCGCCACCGTCGAGCAATTCCACGGCAGCCACCACCTGATGTGCCTGCACCCTGATCTCTTGCGCAATTTGCGCGATTATTTTTTGCATGAGTCAATAAAAAGCCAGCACCGGGCTGGCTCAAAAAAATACAAGTCTGCAAGTGTGCCACAGGGGCACGCGCTCAGGCCTCGCGCAGCATCTCCAGGTGGGGTATGCCGTCTTCGAGGTAGAACACCCCGACATCCTTGAACCCATGCTGGGCGTAGAAGTCCTGCAGATGCGCCTGGGCGCCAATACGAATGGCCTGCGGCCCCCACACCTGGCTGATGGCCGCCACCGCCTGCTCCATCAGTGCGTGGCCCATGCCGGTGCCACGGGCGCTCTTGCGCACCGCCACCCGGCCAATGCTGGCCTCAGGAAACTTGGCACCCGCCGCAAAGCAGCGTGCATAAGCCTTCAATTCACCACCTTGCACACCCAGCAGGTGCATGGCCTCGCGATCGGCACCGTCAACGTCCTGGTAAACACACTGCTGCTCCACCACAAACACCTCGCTGCGCAGGCGCAACGCCTCGTACAACTCGCCCACGCGCAGGTCTTCAAACGACATCAGGCGCCACACCGGAATGCGCGACTTGCGGGACTTCGATTTGGACGACCCGATCGACCAAAGCTGGAATGTCATGGTGTTACCTCCTGTTTAAGGGCGTAGCCAATGCGCGGAAAGTGCACCCGCACCTCGCCAGCGCGCGCGTCGAGGCGGCGCAGGGTGTAGCGCGTGCGGGTGGCAGCCACGAGCTCACCCACGGTGGGTTCGGACCCAAAACTCTCGGCACTGACGCTCACCTGGCTACCCAGCGCAATGCCATGGTCGTCCTGAAAATAGTCATCATTGACCGCCGCCACCTTGGGCGCGCCAGCACAAACCGCAATGGCTTCAGCCGCGCCCAGGCGGCTCATCTGGCCATGACCCAGGGCAGTCATGTGGTCGAGCCAGGCCAGAACGGCTGGGGTCGCCTGCAAAATGCCGGCCATGGCGGGCACCTGGGTGCGGGTGAACCACAGCGGATGGTAGGCGGCAAAATCGGCAATGCAGGGCGCGTCGCCCAGCAGAAATTCCTGGCCATCGAGCATGTCCGCCAGGCGGCGCAAATAGGACTTGTAGGCGCCGACGGCATCCAGCGGACGCGGCCGGCTCATGCCTTGCGCCATGGCCGAGCGGTCGGCCGCAAAGGCCTTGACCGCGTCCAACGGCGCGCCGGCAAAAAGCTCGGCCATGCCGGCTTTTTGCAGGTTGTAACCCATGGCGGCCCAAAACAGCGTGCTGTCGGCCCACTGCGCCAGCACGCGCGCCAGGCCTTTTTGCCCTGCCGGGTACAGCGTGGGCCAAGGGTGGATGTGCTCCAGCACATCACAAATCAGCGCCGTATCGCAGTAAATGTCGGCGCCTATTTGCAGCACCGGCGTTTTGCGGTAGCCCCCGGTCAGCGCCAGCAGGTCGGGCTTGGGCATCACGGTGGGAATCAGCACCGACTGCCATGCCAGATTTTTAAACCCCAGCACCGCGCGGACTTTTTCCGAAAACGGCGACATCGGGTAATGGTGAAGAATGAGTTCTGACATGGTGCCTCCAGGTAAAAATCAGTCGGTGGCAATGGTTTGCAGCGCGTGCACGCTCTTGGGGCCGGTCACCAGCCGGCGCACGAACTTGAAGGTGCCGGTGGCGTGGGCGCAGGCCTTGCCCTGCGCGTCAAACACCGTGCCTTCGGTAAACGCCATGGTGGCGGTGCGGTGCATCAGGTGCCCGCGCGCCGTAAGTGGGCCGCGCGCGGGCTGCATGAAGCTGGTTTTCATCTCGATGGTGACCGCACCCATGTCCTTTTGCACACTGCGCGCCGCCACCGCCATGGTCACGTCGAGCAGCGTCATGAGGGCGCCGCCGTGTGTCACCGCAAACGAGTTCAAGTGCTCAGGGCGCGGGTCATACACAATTTCGGAATGCCCGTCGGCAAACACCGTGAGCTCGAAGCCGAGGTGCTCCACAAAGGGAATCGCTACACCAAACTCCATGCTTCAGCCTCCAATCACTGCACTGACACCACCATCCACCGCCAGCCACTGGCCGGTGATGTGCTTGCCCGCCGCGCTGGCAAACAGCAGGGTGACACCCTTCAGGTCTTCGTCGTCGCCCAGGCGCCTCAGCGGCGCAGCGGCCGCCAGCTTGTCGGCCCCCAGCGCGGCAATGGTGCCAGCCGTCATCTTGCTGGGAAAAATGCCCGGGCAGATGGCATTGACGTTGATGCCATATTGCCCCCACTCACAGGCCAGCGCGCGGGTGAAATTGATCACCGCGCCCTTGCTGGTGCTGTAGGCCAGCGTGTTCATGCCCGGCGGGTTGCCACCCAGCCCGGCAATCGAGGCCAGGTTGATGATGCGCCCGCCACGCCCGATCATGCTGCGCCGGCCCACCAGCTGGCTCAGTAAAAAGTAGCCGCGCACGTTCAGGTTCATCACCTTGTCCCAGGCGGCCACCGGGTGGTCTTGCGCCGGGGCGCCCCAGGAGGCACCGGCGTTGTTGACCAGAATGTCAATATCGCCCATGCGCTGCAGCGTCTCGGACACCAGTTTTTGCAGGTCGGCCTCCACCGCGCAGTCGGCCGCCACCCAACGGGCGTCGATGCCGGCGTCCTGCAGGTCGGCGCAAGCCGCCTCCAGCGCTTCGGCCTTGCGCGCGCACAGCATGATGCGCGCCCCGGCCTCGCCCAGCGCATGCGCCATTTGCAAGCCCAGCCCGCGCGAGCCGCCCGTGATCACAGCCGTTTTGCCGGTAAGGTCGAAAAGTTGCTGGGTGGATCGGGTCATGGCAGGCGACGCTGTTGCTAAGCGGCAAATTATGACCGAGTGCCCTGTCCAGCCCAAGCCCGGCAAATTAAGCCAGTGCCCAGCCAGAACGGCAAAAAAACTCCCCTATAATCTGGGGCTTGTTCCTCGATAGCTCAGTTGGTAGAGCGCCGGACTGTTAATCCGTAGGTCCCTGGTTCGAGCCCAGGTCGAGGAGCCAACAAACAGTGTTGATTTCAAAGGCTTTCTTCGGAAAGCCTTTGTCGTTTCTGGCTTCAGGGCTGTTTTGATAGCGCAATTGATAGCGTTGCAAGACGGCTCTTTTTGTTTGCCCCGTGCGTCCGAAAACGCACGCATTCGCCCCGGTTCGCCCAGGCGCGTGGCAGGTCCCCCAAAACGGGCCTGCAGCAACACAAAAATGGCACACCTTCGCGCAATCAAAGCGCTTTGTGCAGAAATTGTTTGTTTTTTGCCCGAAAAGGCTAAACCAGCTTCTCTGTACTCGTCGTCCACAACTTTTGGAGATGACGAGATGAACAGTTCAATCCCGGCGGCAAGCACCCTTGCCCCCACGCAGGCACCAGTCACACCAGTGGCCTGCACCCACCCCAAAGCTTTACAGGCCAATACCCTGTGCCGGCTCGCCATAACTGGGGAGGTGTCTCATGGCTAGACGCGCCAAGCCCTTCAAGTACCGCGGCGCCTGGCGCGCACAGGTCACGCTTAAAAATGGCACCCGCCCCTTTCGCGACTTTACATCGCATGGCGAGGCCGGCGATTGGATAGCCGACCAAATCGCCAACGCCAACATCGAGACCCTCCCAGAGCTCGGCGGCCCAGCCCAGGCCAACCTCGCTGAGGCCCTGGCCCATTACGCAGGCCTGAACACCATCACCAAAGGCGGCTACTCGGCCGAGATTGACCGCATCAACCATTACCTGGAGGGCGCAGACATCAAACCCCTCAAAATAGTGACCATAGACGGCAAACGCCAACTCATCCTGAAGGAGACCAAAAAACTGCCCAGCGCGTTCAAAGCCAACAAGGACAACCTGCTACACAAGCGCGAGGGGACCTACAAACTCATCGCCGCCCTGGGCCGGCGCAAGTGCAGCACCCTGTGCACGGCAGATTTTCGCCGCCTGATGGTGAGCATGAAAAATGAGGGCCTCTCAGACAGCACCATACAAAAGGAGATTGCACTGCTCAAGCATCTCTTCAATGTAGTCGCCGCAGAGTGGGCCTGGAAAGGGTTTGATAACCCGTGCGCTGGTCTGAAGCTCGGCGGCAGTAACCAGCGCTTTGTCTTTATGACCCAAGAGCAGAGAGCTGCATTGCGCCTGGCCCTGGCACAGTGCGACAACCCATATTTCTGGCCGCTGGTTGAAGTCTGCATGCAAACCACCTTGCGCAAGGGCAGTCTGCTGGCAATGACTCGCTCCAACGTCAACCTTGAGGGGCGCATCGCCATGCTGCCCAGCAAGACCGGACCGGTGGGAGTCCCGCTGAGCCAAAAAGCTGTCGAGATTCTGCAAAATATGGCGGTCCATCCGTCGGGCACATATTTCCCGATGTCGGGCAACGCCATTGACATGGCCTGGGATGGCGTGCGTATCAAAATCGGCATGCCGCAGATGCAATTCAAGGACCTGCGCCACATCGGGGCCACCGACTACGCGCGCGTCGGCGCCAACGCACATCATCTCCAAAAGTTACTCGGTCACAAGAGCACTCGTCAGGCCGAAATCTATGTCAACCTGGTCAGCCTCGATGTCCTGGATTTCATGGACCGAACCGAAAGCTCGCACGCGGTGTACAACATACCCGCGCCCGCCAGTGGCACCGGCGAGGAAATGCTCAATCGCAATCGCTCCAAACGCCTGACCGATGCGCTGGTGAAGAGAATCCTGACCACTCAGGGCCCCACCGAAGCAAGTGTGGCGCCTGCGCAAACCGCCACTGACATCTTCTTGGCGCAACAAGGTGTGCCCGCAACACCGCCTGCTGGCACTCTCGGGTGCGCCTCTGCCCAGAATGCACAGCCAGGCGACGGGAGTCAGACAAGCCAAACCCACACGACAGCCCAGGAGGAGGAACAAGCCAATCAGCCTGGCGATGCATTGGACGAGTCTGGGGCGAACAACTGCGCCTTGGCCACCGGTACCAACGATGCCAGAGGGCAAGCTCGCAAGGCAACCAACAACGTTGTCAGGGTCGACTTCAGACGCAAAGGCTAATCACCTCTGCCCACTCAGCACCCCAATGCAAAGGAGCTCCAATTTGGAGCTCCTTTTGCTTTGTGTCCCGTTAGATGGGGCGACTTGCCGAGCGCCCCCGCTTGGGAGGCTCCCAGCTGAGCTGCGGCGCCAGTGCTTGCTCAAGCCAGCGCTCCACGACGTCGCTCGACCACATGGCATTTTTTCCAAGCTTGAGGGGTGGTGGAAACTTACGGGCCACGACAAGCTTTTCTATTGTTCGCTCGGAGACGCCCAGGCGCTCGGCCACGCTGCTTTTGAATATCAATTGAACTGGAGAAGTCATGCTCTTACCTGATAAAAGTTTTGGTAAGACGTATAGCGGACCTATTTATCCTTTTCGGCATCAAAAAGCTTCTTTTCCATACCAGCGTTCCTTTTTTCTCATTCCATCCACGCCCACTGCCCCGTATCAGCGAAACAAACACTTGGGTCGCATCTCCTCTCTTCAGTCGTCCGGAACGCTGAAACCACCGCTCTAAAACGACCGGCAGCTAAACCAGCAGCCTCTCCACACACACACGAACTACACCCTGGTTTACCTCACCGGGCCATCGTCAAACAATATTTTTCTCGATTTATCAGGTGCTAACGGTTTGACCACGCCTTGGATTACCCTTGTGCAAACTCTAATCGCAACACGGTTAGATGCCCGACGTGCATAAAACCCAAAGTGATATGCCCAACCATAAAATGCAGTTAGCTGCTCTGAAGATACACCGAATTACGAGCGTCAGATGGAAAATTTGAAATGGATGTATTAAAAGTAATACTCTGTTCGCGCATCTATTCAAAAAAATACATTGGATTATGTAATTTTTTTCAAACTAATTGACAAAGACTTCTTATGGCTATGTTCAGTCACAACGCCCTGTCGTTTATTTTGAATAATCTTAAACTTAGTTAGTTCTGATGCCAGTGATTTACTATCAAGAGCATTATTCAATAAAACTTTTCCCGTTGCAGATTCATACAATTTTACAAGTACGAATTTACTCTCCAGGTTGATATTGCGCAATTCAGGCGTAATCATAGACCCCCATTCAATATCTTGATAAATAAACATCATCGCTTTTGAAATTTCCGAAGCCATCAACTCATCACTTTCATACAAATCTGAAAATGTGACTATTCCCGCTAATATTAAAATATTAAGTCGAGGCACAACAAGAAATCTCGCACATGCAGTAGTGAATTCACTACTAATATGTAGTACGTTTCTGATACCATTTCGCAATTGATTGATATATCCGTAACTTACACCTAATTCAGCAGCCAATTGATTAAGTAGGAGACGCCTTTCATTTGCACATTGCAAGAGCGCAGCAAAAAGAAGTCCACCTGGTCGATTCAATTCAACTTCACTTAAATTCCCACACCAAGGAATTCTCTGACGATTGGAAATCGATTTCATATCTTGCTCATTAAGAATAGCTAACTCTTCCCTTTTAAGGGAATCAATTTTTTCCAGTAATTCTTCAAGTTTCGGTAGAGTCGAATCAGTATTTTCTTCGAACATATCAATTTTCATATCCATTTCGTTTTCCTTATAAGCTATGGGTTCTCCGCTTTTGCAGAGAGGATGTGCAGCAGACAATAGTCCGCTGCTACTTCTAATTTGATTTCGCCGCACTTTCAGCGGCAGCTCCAGTCATTGAGACTGAAACCGTCACAACCAGTCAGGTTCTACGCATGACGTACCCCGGTGGTGGGTTTCGCCTCGAAGGACGAATAACGCTCACCTACCGGTCTTCTGGTTGCTATTGAGTTTTTAATGAACATCTCCGTCCCGGCGATGCGGAGCTCTTTTTGCAACCAAATTGACTGCATGACTGAACTTTAAATTTGCTCTTTCGCTGAGGAAACAGCTTTGTGACCAACGTGGGGTTTTACCGATGAAATCAGGTAAATGGCGGACGAATGCCCTGGGGAATGACCTGCTTTTTCGAGAGTTGCTTTGAAACTGGACTTGGCGATATCGGGAAAGACTTGCCAACAGGGTGGCGCTCCAGATGGCTCAACTCCCCCTCAGCAATTGAACTGACTGACTCCAAGCTGGCTTTGACGTGGCAGGGCTAAGTCTCTATGCCCCACGTATCACGTGGTAGCCGTGTGTGGGCAGTAGTGTTAATCCCAATTTTTGAACTGCCATTTCACAACGGCTCAGCCCTCACCGCCAAAGTGTGAACCAGCAGTCAGAAATGTTTTCCCAAACCTCACTAAATCAGGACGATTGACTCCACGGGTGGCTTTCTATGGAGTGATAGCTGCATTATTTTTGGCAGCGAGATTTGCAACAACCTTCGCCAGCGCCTCCTCGCGGGCATCCTCAAACCAGAGTTCCTCCATCGCAGTAGCCTCCTTCTTTTGAGACGCCATGTATCGAACAAAAGCCAAGATGACCACAGGGTCGGCCCCCGAAGTGACCGCAGCTCTAAGACCAAACTCATCAGCTTCCTTAAGAACCGAGAAACGCGCCATTCGCGTGAACGTGTCCTTGGCGTCCACGACAAATTCAGAGAGGCCCAGAGTTACCACCCTAATCAAACCATTTGCCACCGCACCAACATAAAATTGGCTTGATATCTTCTCCATGCCCTCATCCGAGCTGTAGTAAAAGGCGCGGCCCGCCAGAAATCTTCGGGCATCTTCGCTTTTTGCATGAATAAACCAATCCAGCGAAAGCACTTCAACACCCGTCCCATAATTTTTCGGTTCATATGAGCCAATATCAACCCAGACCGTCCCGGCACACCCCTCTTTGACGGCAATAGTTGACTTTGTTTTGTCCGAGAACTCCATCTTGAGCGGCTTCTTCTCGCGTATCAATGAATATGCGCTCGCCAAAGCCTGGGACACCTCCCCCGACCCAATTTCTTCATTGCCCACCTTGGTAATGAACTTGCCGTCAATTCCATTTGTTGAAACATCGGTTGAAATCAGTCTTGGCTGTTCTGTCAATCCAGCGTGAACGTAGGCGGCTCTTAGCTCGTTGTCTTTCACGGGCGGGTTTTGCAAAGCCACAAACATCATCCTGTTTGCCTTGTGTTTGCATACATTGACGTTTGCCAAGGCGACAGCTTCAATGGACTTCGCAATCGCTGTAAGGGATGCAACTGCTACCCTGGCTTCTTGAAGCTTCGCTGCAGGAATGCTTGCCTCAGTCATCGGCGTTGGTGCGTTATAGCTTGCGCAGCCAATGAGCCAGAGTGAGCATGCTGCAACCAAAGCAGGTTTGCATATTTGAATATAGGTGTTCATTTGGGACGCCCTTCTTTGGCAATTAGATGGTTAAAAATGAGTTGCTTGGTAAAAACTGTGCCGCGGAGGTCTTGTATTTTTCGAAATCTGTGGCTCGGGTACCTGAACTGGCTTCAGTCCGTAACTGCCACTGACAAACTCGAGCCAGCAGGGAGCTGTACGGTCTGGCGGAAGGTGCCTGACACGCCAGCGCGAATCACAGGCGCACTTGAATAGGCATAAAAGGTAGTTGTTGCGGCCTGTGACAACAAACGGGAACTCTTGAAAGTTTGTGCATCAATCCCTACCAGGGAGACTGCCCCATCCACCCTTGAGGGGAACGAGAAGCCTACGGGTGCCTGCGAGGCCGGCAAGACTGCAATGGTTGCAACCGCAAACCGGCGGAGTTCATCTCCGATGCTTGATTCGGGTCGGACGGCCTTAATGGCTGCTTGAAGAACGGCCTCTGAGTCTGCACCGGTCTGCTTGAGCAGGATTTTCAAGAAGGGCATTCCCAGTTGGCGCAGCAAAAATCCACCAAAGGTGCCGTGTAAGGCATAGCCGTCGCATTTTCCAAAACCGCCAAATTCAAGCAGTGGGCAGGCATATGCACCGTCTTGCAAGTAAGGAGCAAAGCGTCCATCACGCACCGAGTTATGAGTCTTACTCAGCATGCTAGTGACAGCGTCCTCCATCATCATGGCACTCATTTCCTCAAGCCAAGGAGAGAACCGGTGAGTAAAACCCATCAACACTTCACGTTGATAGAAGTTGCTCATATGCTGCCCCTCATGCGCCAAAATACCAGTTATGGTCTCGACACCGCGTGCGCCACCTAGGTACAAGGTCTCGGTGTCAATGAACAAGGCTAAAGATTCGTTACTTGCTTCGTAGGTCGTTCTTTTGTAGCTGTTACCTCCGAAAAAGTAGCCAACCTCCCCGTAGGCAGCGCCGTTACGTGAGAGATTTACCATGACGATGTCGATAGCAATGTTTTCGCCAGACATCAGGTAATTTGCAGAATGCGGCCCCCACAAAGCCCCCCCTGCATCTTTGAGCATGTCGTACACACCACCCATGCCCGCAAAGGTCGTAGCCACGTGGTCGATATGACCCGTCGTCAACTTAGCGGCGCCAAGCTCAGCGGTTTCGACCCAGACATTCACAACGGTACCGTCTGATGTCACAAGCTGATTTTTCAAGGTGGTGGCGCGCGCACTGCCGTCCTTGACTGCAAATTTCCGTTCTCTGCCAATCATGCCCGAGCTGGAGGGCACCACACTTAGAACAGGAAAAATCGTCGTCAACTCCGACCCACCTGTAACCGACACTGTATTGGATGTGGTTGGGGATGTAATAAATTCCGAATGGGGTTGATTTGCCGCCAGAACCTGACTGCTGCTGGTTTCATTGGTAAAGATGAGTGTGACTGTTTTGTTGACAAGTCCAGCTATCGAGACCGCGACATCCTTGGTAACCATACCGGTGTTTTGATGGTGCCAAATGCCGACACCTGCTCCCGAGTACGTCGAATTGTTGATTGCTCCGCATCCTTCGCAGCTTGGAATAACGTCACTCACCTCGGGAACGAGCGGTGTGCTGGTGCTCGGCGGAGTCATTGAAGCCGTGTCGGTGTCGGTGTCGCCACCCCCACCCCCGCCGCAAGCGACCACAGTCAGTGTCAAGGCCGTAAGCAAGGCAGCCCTGAATTTCGAAGGAAAAATGGGGCTGGGACAATTACGAATTTTGTGCCCCTGATGCGTACCGATGACTTCGTCATTGAAGCAGCTCTGCGCATGCTCAGACCCATGGAGCTTGTTAACGGTGCGCTTGACTACCTGGCACCATGCAAGCGCAACATCTGCGACCCTATCTGCTGAAATCAACTTTGGAGTTTTTGCTTCGAAGCTTTTCCCATGTGTTGGTGCGTTCATTTCAAGTCCTTAATTTGTTAATAGAGGCCTTGAAGGTATGCATTGCAGCGCCCCAAAGGTATCGCTTTGCGACGAATGAAGGAATTGGCGTGATGAGCGTGCCGTCATGGCGTACGGAGCTACATCACCTCCCATCAACGAATGACTTTTCCAAGAAGTGACACGAGGAATGGGCTGCAAAAAGCCCCCTCCACTTCCGCCTTGTGTTTATTGAGTTGAATAGCTGAATTCGAACGTGGACTGAAATATTGCGTCGGTTCAAAAGCAACGTTCTTTGGTGGTGGGCGCTGCCCAGCGCCACCTTAGGTCTGAAGAGGGCCTTTATTTGTTAAGTTGTTCCACATCAACAAAACATCAGATGCACCATTTTGATGCTGTATTAGAGTTACACTTTTCCAAATGGCAAACGCAATGTGAGTTGCGGACGCAAAGCCTCAGACCCAACCCCGGCCACTGTCACAGCCGGAAGGGTGGCTGGGTTGCACTTGGTATACACAGACAACCAAGTTTCTCCCTAACCCTTTGCATTGCACGTGATTTGTATTATTTAACATGGGATGGGACACACATTGAATATATTTTTCACCAATTGCCTTTGGAAGCAGATTTCAATTAGTTTTGCTTCTATCACGAAGTGGTTAAGCTGTCTCGATAAATTGACTTCAACTTCTGAAGCTCACTCAATTGGAAACCTCAAGAACAAAAGCACTGAATCTGCACGTCAAAGTCGGTTATTTGCAATCGCAATGATTCTCTGCATGTCTATAGCCGGATGCAGCAAGGGTATGGATTTAAAACCCGACTTATCTTCAGTAGAGCTATACAGAGCGAAAATTGAAAAAGACCTAAAACAAACAAACGAAAGCAAGATTGAAGCATTCAACTGGGCTGTCGATGGTCTCAACTTTGAATATTTGCAAAAAAATTATCAAGATAAGAGTTATCGTCAGATTGCTGAATCAGAAATGGATAAAAAACTCATATCGGCAGAAAAAGAACTTGCTGAAATTCAATCCTCAATTAATAAAGTTCTTGACGAGCTTAAGAAAATAAAAACCGAGACTAAAAATCCTCGAATTAAAAACGATTTTTTTGGTTCGCAATTCAATTTTGACTTAACTGTTGCTAATCAAAGTTCTTTTGATTTTTCAAGGTTAGTTTGGAATGTCAAGCTATACCTAGATGGGTCAGACACTCCATCAGCCGAGGACACCATATACAGCTTTTATGAATCTAAGGGAGGCCTTAAGTCCGGACACAGTGTCACAGAAACCATCAAAGTTGGCACCTTTAGACCATCCGAAGGATGGGTCACGCTGGCCAGTAAAAATGCAAAAGAGCGCAAAGTAGCAATTGAGCTTGGAAATGCCTACGATTTCGCTAACAAGTCATATCTTGATAGCAGAAGTCTCGAACTCAGAGATAAATATTCCGAAATGCCTTCCACCGTAGAAAAATTCAAGATGGAATTTGAAAAGAAAGACGAACAAGCACAGTCCACTAAAACAGCAAGCACAACCCGTCAAGTCAATAGAACATCGTGCACAAATAACTGTGTTAATGGAAGTTGCGTTCGAACATTTCCAGACGGCTCCCAAGAAAATTGGCAAGCCCAACGAAAACTTGACCCATTTACTCAAAACTGGGGATGGGATACGACTACAAACGCATGCGGAATAAATTAGCGCGTACTCTTCTGTCAAGTTTATACGGTAGTGCAAAAAACCTTCGATTCGACTCCTGCCCCCTAGAGACTCCACCACCTTAGGTTAAATGTATGTAGAAAGATAATTGACATTATTTTTCTGAAAATGTCACACCCTCAACGGACCCAGGTCCTCAACTAATTTAAGTAGAACCAAAACATATGAGTAGCATCAATAGGAATAAGAAAATAGTATTTTTCTCATTGGCAACTTTATTGACTTTTGCACCGTTGGCACACTCAGACTTTAATAAGGGCGTTTCGGCGCTTGAAAACAAGGACTACGCGACCGCACTTCACGAGTTCGAGGCAGGAGCGGCATTAGGTGATGCTAAAGCTCAACAAAAATTGGGCTTCATGTATGACAAGGGCGAAGGCGTACCCAAGGACCAACGTCTCGCTGCAGATTGGTATCGCAAGGCGGCTGAGCAAGGCCACGCTACCGCTCAAAATAACTTGGGCGTCATGTATGGCAACGGGAAAGGCGTACCCAAGGACCTACGTCTCGCCGTAGACTGGTACCGCAAGGCGGCGGAGCAAGGCCACGCTTCCGCTCAATTTAATTTGGGCGTTAAGTATGACCTCGGGGAAGGCGTACCCAAGGACCAACGTCTCGCTG
>CAZIGL010000002.1:0-113482 GCA_964538895.1 uncultured Rhodoferax sp. | reverse complement strand
TCTCGCCGTAGACTGGTACCGCAAGGCGGCGGAGCAAGGCCACGCTTCCGCTCAAAATAATTTAGGTCGGCACTTTCAGAATGGCATGTCCGTGTCCAAAAATTTGATTGTTGCATATGCTCTATACAACCTGGCGGCAGCCAATGGTAATGTGATAGCTAAACAAAATGGAACCGAACTGGAAGCATTAATGCGACCAGGAGACGTTCGGAAGAGTCAAGACCTTTCTACCAAACTAAGCAGCAGTAAGCACAAAATTGCGGACCTAGATGCCTTCGTGAGAAGCAATCCTTGGCGCGAACCACAGGCATCGCTTCCGACACGCCCGTTGGCACGACCATCTCAGCCTCTGGGCTACACCAAGCCCAAAGCTACAAACTTTCAGCCCAACTTCCCGAAGCAGAAGCAGTGCAGAACCGAGACCCGATATGAATCTCGGCCTTTCAATGAGAACGTGTGTGATTACAACCAATACGGACCAATAAATTGCAGAAACATAACTACACGTACTGATATGGTACCCACACAAGTTGAGATTTGTGATAATTAAGCCAATTTAATAATAATTTAAAGTTTAAACATTTTTAAATTTGTCGAATATTATTTCAGGACAAAATAAATAAAACTAATTAATTATAAATTTAATACTATTAAAACCGTTTTTTTTACGATTGTAATTTGTATTTTTTCTGGGCAAGGCACAGCACGAGAAATTGATGCTGCGAGAATTTTAGAGAAAACTATTGTGGGATTCGAAAACATGTTTTTTCAGAAAAAAGAGTGCAGCAAGGTACTCACTCAGTCTTGGCTCAGTTTTAGTGGTCCTGATTCAGAATACGATTATTTATCAAAAAAATACATGGATGGCGCTCTAAAAGCAACCTCATGCGGAATCATGCGTGGCTATTTAATTTATCTTTTTCTAGGAGAGGTTGAAAAACTGAGTGGGAAAGGATTTTTGAAAAAATGGGGTACGGATGCAACGCCAAAACAAGCAACCGATGATTTTGGACAAATTCCATTAAATTTAATGAATGAATGAATGAATGAATTTTCTACATTAATTAGTTGTAATGCACATACTCCCAAAATTCAATCTTCTGGTTATTTTCATCAAACAGTAGAAGTTCAATGCTCGACAAATTTAGGTCCGGCAATAGTTAATTTACAGAGCTTGTATATCACCGTGGGTGGCAAAGATGCATGGAATAAAGCCGGCCACGAATATCTTGGTCGAAGCTTAAGCAAGGCTCTTGGAAAAAATTTTATTACCCGATAGGACTTATTATATTTTTAATATTAAATTAAATATTTTTCTTATTAAACGCATCTGAGATAATTTTTAAAAAATCCAATTCAACCTTTTCATGCAATGCTCCTAACCACCATAATTGCAGACGACGAACCTTTTATGCGCGATTCTCTTCGAGAAAAGCTAAACCAACTCTGGCCCGAATTGCAAATCGTTGCAGAGGCTGAAGACGGTCCCAGCGCCTTGTCTCAAATTGAGTCCCTAAAGCCGGACATCGTCTTTCTTGATATCCGTATGCCAGGCCTCACCGGATTACAGGTTGCGCGCGCCATGACAGCCCCAGCCCATGTAGTCTTCGTCACCGCCTACGACAACCACGCACTCGAGGCATTTGATGCCAACGCTGTGGACTATGTTGTGAAACCATTAGAACCAGAGCGCCTGGCTAAAATGATTTCAAAACTGAAAAGACTGACCTCTGCGGGCTCGGCGCCCTCGATGGATGTTCTGTTTTCGGCACTACAGCGGCTTGGAGTTGCTCCAAGTGTGGGTCCCATCCCCCAAGCGCAAACACGTTCTCACCATCTTGAGTGGCTTCAGGTTGCTGTCGGAACACAAATCCGAATGGTCAATGTACTGGACGTTCACTTTTTTGAGTCCGACAGCAAATACACAAGGGTAGTGGCCGATGGCTGCGATGGATTGATACGAACATCGTTGAAGGATTTGGCGGAGCAACTGGCAAACGATAACTTCCTTCAAACTCACAGGAGCACGTTGGTGAACCGACGATTCATTCATGCCGTTCACCGTAAAGGTGAAGTGGTCGAAGTGGAAATGAAGGGAGACAAGACCCGACTCAAGGTATCTGCAGTGAATCACCACTTGTTCAGGGCGATGTGATGCCAGCCTCAAGGCTGGTGGTATCCCTGGCGGTCATTGCCATTGGCCTTGCAACGCTAGAGTGGTGGTCGGTCAATGAGCTTTATGGAGCTTCCAAGTTCGCAGGTCCTTTGATTGGCGTTGCATTCGTAGCGGTGTTGGCCACTCTGCTCGTCCTAATCAAGCGCGTCGACGAAGGCTGGCAAAGCGCGGTGGTCGCAGCCCTCACCGCCGTCATTGAGCTGGTATTTAGTGTTGTGATACTGGGCAGCCTATCCGCCACCGCAGTGATATTTATGCCGTTCTCGCTAACTTCCAAATTCATGCAAGGGGATTCCGCGACCGACTTCATCATTTTTTTGATGCTGGCGTTGGGACTACTTGTTGCAGCCAGAGGCTGGGCCAAGTACTCGGCGCAAGCGCTCCTGGCATCCAAGGCCCAGTTGGAGGCCGAGCGCACTCGTGCTCTGGTCGCTGAACGAGACCGTGAGCTGGCAAGGTCAGAGCTCACCGTTCTGCGTGCCCAGATAGAGCCCCACTTCTTGTGGAACACCTTGGCACATGTTCAGTACCTGACCCGAAAAAATCCGGAGGCTGCTGAAAACATGACTGGACACCTAATCCGATTTTTACGCGCGACAGTGCCACAGACTCGCGGGAACGCCACGACTGTGAGCTCCGAAATTGAATCAGTTCGGGCATACCTAGAGCTCATGAAAATTCGTATGGGTCCCAGACTGACCGTGACAGTTGACATGGACTCCAATCTTTCAGACGTCCCGTTGCCCCCACTGATGATTCAGACCCTTGTTGAGAACGCCATCAAGCACGGACTTGAGCCCAAGGTCGGCCCAGTATCACTATCGGTTGTTGCCCGTCTGACAGACCAATCTCATTGCGTGCAAATTGAGGTCATCGATGACGGTGTTGGCTTGCAGAATTCACATGCCACTAAAGGAACTGGCCTGGGCCTCAAAAGTGTTCGGGAGCGTCTGCAATTACATTTTGGGCCCGATGCCAGTCTTCAGATAACCAGTGCCCTAGATGGTGGTGTCAGCGCACAAATGAAATTTCCCTTACCCGTGAGAACCTAGGACCGATGCTTCACCCCAATTTTAAACACTCCGTGTGCTTGTCCATTCTGCTCGCGGTCGGCTATGTACATGCGCAGACTCCTTTCAATCTTCAACTCCAGTCGATTTTGTCGACCCTTCCCGGAATGAATGCACCCCAGTCTCCAAAGTGGGTGTCGTTGGCCCAGAAAGGTATCGAGCTGCGAAAGGAAGGGAAACTGGAAGAAGCGGCCACAGCGTTTATGCCAGCGCTCACTCTATTAAAGGAACACGAGTCCAGTTCAGACATCTGGGTAGTTCAATTTGGTTTGATTCGAACGGATATGCTGCTCGCTTTCGGTGATGTGCTCAACAGATTAAATCGGCCAGATGAAGCCATTCCTCTCCTGCTGAAGGCTGCGGAAATTGAACAAGACGAACTGACAAAACGAGCCCAAAATCCGAAGCTATCTATGTCCAATATAGATGCCATGTCAGCGTTTCAATCCTCCATATCGACTGCCATAAACATGGCACGACAGATGAATCGCAAGTACATCGTCGTTGAATCAGATGCAGGCACTAAGTTCGAAGAGTCGCTGGTTGAGCAGCTCCCCGACACCTTGCTGACGTCGCTCTTGCTTGCAGACGCTTATTCACGCAAAGGGGGGCGGCAGTCTGTAGTGGCGCTTTATGAAAATCAATTTCAGGACTATCTTCGTCGACAAAAAGAAAACACCAATTCTGCAGCTCGCTTTAATCTTGATTTGGCGATAGAGTCCGCCTGCCTTCGATTTGCACTCGTATTGGCGCGCGTGGGACCAAGTCCGCAGCAAGAGCAGGCGTTCAAGTGTGCTCTGGACATGAACCTGAAAAATCAGCGCATGGTGGGCACAAACGCCATTGTTGCCAGTGCGCAAGAAGGCGTGGCATCTCAGCGCCGTCTATTTGTTGGAGCGTATGCTGACCAAGCCATGCGAAATTCTGCGCCCGAAACGGGCGTGCAGCGGCATCTGGTCGAGTTGATTGCCGACAGCAAAGGGCTCGGCACGCGCTATACACAGCGCGTGCGACAACTTTTGTTTCACTCTACTAATCCAACACTGGTCAACCTGCGGCCTAAGTTTGACGAACTGGAGAAATCACGCAAAGACCTGCCAATATCGGGAACCCCTTCGGTCCTCGCCATGGTCGAGTGGGAAAACGCGCGAGCCGCATTGATGCGAGAGGCCCTACCCTCACTTAATAAAGAAGGATTGGGTGATATTTTCTTGGATGGCGCCACGTTGCTCAAACGAGTTCAACAAAAGCTAGTAGATGAAGTACTGATAGGGTTCAGCATTTACAAACCGATTGACCTCAAGACTATGGCACCAATGGCGGGGCGAGTGCTCCGCTACTCGGTCACCAAAGACGAGGTAGAAATCCAGGACATTGGAACCCAAAAAGAAATCGAAAGCCTTGTCTATCGTTGGAGAAGTGCTGTGGCGACCAATGCTGACACAGCTTCAGACCCCCTAGCACAGCGTTTGCTCGGCGGTCTACCGAGCGCAGTCCTCACCGCTAAATCATGGATTATCGACCCCGATGGTGCCATTTCGTTGCTGCCCTTTGAAGCGCTTTATAAGAATAATGGCAACGCAGTCATAGTCGGCCATGCTGTGCGTTACGTCACCTCGTTGGCCAGTTTCGCAAGCACTCCCAACCTCACTGTGACATCCCGCCCCACAGCTCTGGTGATTGCCAATCCACAATTTTCAGGTAACACGACGGGGACGGATGCCAGCGCCATCGCGCGGTCGGTGCCTACTGCCACGGGTGTTTTGCTTGAAAACATGCGCTTCAGCCAACTTCCGTCGACTGCCATCGAAGCCACAAGAGTACAGAATGCACTCAAACGCCTGGGTGTTGATTCGGATTTGCGGCTTGGAAACCGGGCAACACTGGACGCTTTGAATTTCACATCGACACCAAGATATTTGCATATTGCCACGCATGGCATCTACATGGCACCAGGAACTGACCCCAACAGCAAGGCATTCATCCGAGTCGCCACTGCAATCCCGGGTATGCAGTCGGCATTGGTGTTTACGCCGAGCGCCAACGGCTCTATTTTTACGGGTGCTGATTTCGCACGACTGTCCCTTTACGGAACTGAATTGGTGGTGCTTTCAGCCTGCGATACGGGCAACGGGTCGCTAAATGTGGGCGAAGGCGTGGAAAGTCTTCGCATGGCCGTAGAAGAAGCCGGCGCCAAGAGTTCGGTCACTTCGCTTTGGCCCGTCCCAAGCGGGGCGACAGCCCAGTTAATGGGCGAGTTCTACGACCGTCTGGGTCAGGGACATTCCAAAGTTGAGTCGCTGCGTGGTGCAAAACTTGAATTGATGAAATCATATCCGGCCCCCAGCAACTGGGCAGGATTTCTTCTTACAGGGCAGCCTTAGCCATGAGACATCACATCACAGCTGGTCTCTTGAGTCTACTCTTGACGATAGGTTGCAATGCACAAACAAATCCTTCAATTGAGACTGAAGTCGAAACTTCACAAATCACAGAGATGGCTCAACGTGCATTGCAATATGAAATTATGTTGGGCGCAGAGCTGAGCCCCACTTTGGCAGTGTGCGTTGATGAAAGACTCCGTAACGTCTGGATGCTCCCGGAAAAGGCTGAAACAGAGCTTTCTGCTAAGGCTGTCGGGCGCGTCAGACGTGGACTGGAAGTCTGCCAGGCAAGCGCTGACTCCCAGTCAAAGGACCTGCGCTTGTCAGCAGAGATTCGACATGGTATGGAAGCTCAGCTCATCGCAGCTCGTAGGCTGGAGCTTACCCGCATGTCAGCGCGTAACTGCCTGGGTAAGTCACATACACAGGACACCTACAAAGAATGCATGGTTATAGCTTTACCGGCAACCCTAAGTGAATACCAATGGCCCAAATGGCTGACGCTGTTTCACCGACGCACTAGTCTCGTTGCGTTAGGGTCAGTTAGTAATTAGGTGTTTATTTCTTCAGGTAGATTTCAAATCCTTGACCGCCGGACGACGACTATCCTGACTGGCGAATTTGAAAAATGAGTATTGCTTTATATGTTGCGGAACGGACTTTTCTAGCAGGTGGTGCTAGCCCAATCTACGCGGTGTCAGTATTCGACGAGTTGGGACTGAAGTTGCTGATACCGGTTTGCGATGCAGTTCAGCAGGATGCCGATTTGAAGGTCCTACACGCAGGTCACAAGCCATCCACGCCGAGAGCTGGGCGTTGCCTCGTGTGAAAACGAGACATGAACTGAGACCCAGCACTGTCACGGGTTCCTTCGAAAATCGCTAGGTGAAGACGGTGTCACGCTCTAAATAGACCAAGATAAGGTCTCTTGCATAGCAAACCGTTCCACTCTCCTGCCGAATTCAGCAAAAATTTAAACCGACGGGTCTACACGAAACCAGTCACACCGAATCAAGTGTGGCAGCTTCAGATGAGAGGGGGGTAAACCACCGCGCCATCTGTCGAGCAGCGATTCGGCTGCAAACTGCACCAAGCGGAAACTCAAGGGTGCGACGTGGATGCTCGGTCAGAGCGTGAGATGGAGGGGATAGCGCCCTTTGACAGTCTGACCAACCCGCAGCGCGCTAATCGTCTGTGGGCTCCTTACTGAAGCCATGGGTAAAGCATGAACTCGGACCAAGGCCCGGGTATGGGATGCCTTTACCAAAAAATGCCTTCCACAAGGCTGACCCCTGGGCACAAGCGACCAGATTGTCTTACAGCCTGCTAATCATGCTACAGATTGACAACCGAAGTTCTGTAAGGGTTCATGCATGGAAGACGGAGAAGCCAGACCTAAGAAAACTTACGAGCTTGTCAAAACGCGGATGGCTATCTCACTGAGACAACTCAAGCTTGCTGAATTTCCATCAGCGTGCACTAGCCACTACACAGTCTCGATTTACAGATTAGATATGTCACCCAAGGCATTCGGTGTAGCCCACAGTTCGAGGCTTAGGCACGGCAATTCATCCGTCATTCGGTGGTCTTTATCCAGCCAAAAGGCGATTTAGTCACAAACAGGTTTCTTCGCGGAGTCTACCCAAATAAAGTTCATCCAAGTAGCCAGACAACGGTTGCTTCAGCGGTCCGCATCGACGAACTCAGACAGCTCCTTAACAACTCAAGACCAGCCAGATGACCGGGAGGTGTGCGCTTAGGCGCCTAGAGGTTAACACCCTCCCCCGGGGTACGTAATGCGTAAAACCTGACAGGCTGAAAACTATATTAATTTTCCCGCAGCTCTCTAATAAATTTATGAGAGTTAAACGACCAGTAAAAGATATTTAAAAATATAGGTTTAAGGAATATTTAAGGAATACCTGCTCCACAGCCAGTCGATGAAATGCGGAACAAATAACTAGTTAGTAATTCCCATATTAGGGAAACAATAAATAAGGAACAAAATGAACCAAATCGAAATTCTACAAAATCAAATAAATGCAGTTGAGATTCCAACAACGACAAAATCAAAATTAAAAATAGCGTCTGTAAAAAAATCATCAATACAAAAGACTGAATCAACTAAAAATTCAGTACTTAATTCATTAGATAAGAAAATTGACAAAACAATAAATGGGTCAACTGCAAAAGCGAAACCAATAGTAGCTAAAAAACTCACCAAAGAAGAAGTCGCTGCTGCAAAGAAGCGGGTAAGCGAGGGCAATGAATTAATGAAGATTTATTCATCTGTCATTGTGCCAACTTGGTTCGGACAAGCAGATGTTGCGAAAACTATTAACAAACCGAAGATAGGTCCTGAAACAGCTTTATGCCTTGTTTACATTGGTGTTCGTGGAGACAACGGCTGCTCAAAAATTGGCATTGAGATAAACCTTCGCCCCTCAGGCTTTGATAGAAGCGAAGCTTGGCTCTTTGCAGAAATGGGCTGTTCCTCACTTATTGGGCATAAGCTTGCAAAGTACGCAAAAAAACAAGAAGAAGAAAAAGATTGCAGGCTTAGAAATTTGATATTAACAAAGAAAGGACAGGACCTTTTTGATTTAATAAAACGGGTTGCGCTGCAGGACCCTGGCAAAGATTCATTCATGATTTGACTTGAACGTAAGCATCACGACATGACTCAACACGTTGTGATTTGCAATCCTAATGCAACGGCTTGAAAGAAATTCACTATCTCAATATTTTCCATATTAAGTATATTGAGCATCATCCACGGCACATGTTAGCAATCCATTGGTGTCTAAATCTACTCCACCACAGGCCTGCCTTTGATTGCGCCATGTGTAATTCTAGAAAACAACAATGACTTACTGTAAAGAAAATAATGAACACTGAAATCAATAGCCAGTCCACTACCGACTACGAAACCCCAAAATCACAATTCGTGAAGCTGCTCCAACTAGACGGTGCTCGTGAGTACATACGCGACTTTGATATTGATGTAAGACTCGAATTGTTAAAGAATGAAATTACAAAACGAATCTTTTCGAACGCTTCCGAGATTACTGCTAACGCAGTTCCAAACCATTTCGTCATTCAGCAGGCAGCTGAACGATACTTTTCACTTGTCACTCGTGCCACATTGAGTTTGCACTTCAGTCAGCCAGAAATGACCATCATCTTGAATACAACATGTAGCCCTGTCTGGCAGTGGCACGCATACTCGAGTGTGGCAGGCATGGTGGCTGATGACAACGGGGTCGAAAGCATGGATGAGCTGGAGCCTGACTCGATTCTTCGAATGTTAATCAAAAAGCTTGGCCAACTATCACCAACTGAAAACGCTGCACTGGTCGACATCTGCGAAAGGGTTTGGCGTTCTCAAAGCGAGCTACCTCTCGATGAACTGTGTGCAGAACTCGGCATGCCACTGACCGACTAAGTCTCAATAAAAAAGTAACGAGCTAGACGCTCAACGGCTTGCTCGTCAAATGGTCAATAAACGTAAAAAAGCAAAGTCAGCTGGATATCTCCAGTTGGCATATAAATTAATTGGATAAAAAAATGATTTTTTCTTACCGGTCAACCTTAGTGGATAGAGAAATAAAAAGAGCAAAAAATTTACTCACGTCAATCGATACCGAACACTGGATAGAAGTGGCTCGGAAGAATGCAATGGGCCTTTACGGTAATACAGCTGAAATTATAGAATCCCGTTTACTACCGTTGCTAGTGACAGATAAATATGATGAACTTAGATTCGTTGTAAGTGAATTAGATAGGCAATGCTACAAACATAATGGAACATTAATTTTCCAACTTGCGATGTTTGTATGGGCAGGCTTCAAGAGCGGTCGATACTCTTGTGAAACATGGGCTACGGTGCTTGCGCTGGCATGGCAATCAGGCAGCAGAGGGATGTTAGCTACCGTAAAGCTTTCACAGGCTCAGGTGGTGGAAATGTTCAATGCTGCGCCCAAGGACGTGCTTATGAGAACAGCTGAGTTTGAAGGCGATAACCTCTTACAGGATTTCGATTCGCTTGAAGATGAGTTTCAGGTTTTCCGCGGTGTGTCTACTGGAATTAGCCATTTTGAAGATGGCTTCTCATGGACATTAGACCCCCAACAAGCCTTGACATTTGCCGCTTTGAATTGCCAGAACAAGAAAGAAATTCCTGGTTTGATATTTGCAGTTGTTAGTAAAAAATCAGTGCTGGCCATCTTCAGCTACGAGAAAGAAGTCGTAATTGACCCAACAGTCAAAAAAATTAAAGTTGAAAAGCACTTTCTTCGTGGTAAAGATTTACGTAATTTTCATTCCAAAGTCAACGTCGACGCCAATACGCTCGATGTTGTATTCAATACTGGATATCAGAAGAATTTGCTTGCTTTTCAGCCAATTCCTTCTCAGCAAAGTTGCATCTCATCTGCGCTGAATACACACTGGAACTGAGTGAGCATGTTGGATGCGACTCACAAGCGGCCACCATGGCAGGTCGCATAGTCACTCACCGAGGTGGCTTTTTTATAAAAACAAAGGACTATTCATGACTAAGAAAATTATTGCTACCAAAACCCTTGCGCCGGCTTACATTCAAGCGCTGCGGCTGATGCGAGGGGGCTTCGAGTGTAAGAAAGAAGGGTATGCCTCGCTAATTAAGATGGACGTTATGCAAGCCATGGCTAGCGTGAAAGAGCCTGTCACTTTCCCTTTTCGGGACTTGGCCCTTGATGACATGCGCGTGTGGGGGCTTAAAGAATTCCCGGACTTCCAGCTGTCACCAGAGGACCTGCAAGAAGCCGTAGGCCTTGCAGCCGCGCTTCGTGCTTTTCGCACCAAGTAGTCTCGTTTCAATAGGGCAACGCTGCAGGCGCCGTCCCTACACTGAGCTAGAACCATTTTGAAAGAATATATGAACGTGCTGTTTCGCGGTTTTGTTGTGGGATGTGCTCTGAGCGCAGCGATGTCTTCTCTGGTGCAAGCCGCCACTCCTGTCGCCACCCCTGCCCCACTTCGGGCTGTTGTGACGCGAGGGAGTTGCGGTCAGGTCCCCGGCCTTGTTCGTCTGCAGTTCGTGCCGCCTGCCCATTCGACATCGGGGTTGCTGCTAAAACCATTTTGTGCCCAAAAGGACGCCACCATGCCCCTTAGGGTCGGCGAATCTGTAACGCTTAAAAAATTGGAGGATGGGGGATTTGCCGTAGTCAACGATAAAGTGTTGATAAATTACTGAGGCATGGCCCAACCGAACTCAAGCTCCAAGGCCACACTGTAACTTCTTAACTCGGGGGCCAAGCGTCCGAGCTTTTTCCGTTATTCGCCCCCTCCGCCGGCATCGGCCTGGGCTTCCATCTTGCGCGCAGGCTGGTCGGCACCGGCTACACGCGCTTGTTGCGCGGGGCCTTCGCCGTCAGGAGCCTGGTGCTGCATGTCCGACTCGTGCGCAAGGTCAGGATTTGATTGCAATACGTCCTACTAATGCACCCTCGGCAGCTCATTCTTGAGCGAAATCCAAAATGCCCTCAAGATGACACTCGATGCCTCATCAGCATTCGACTCTCCCGTTGCTGCAAGCAAATTTGGGTTAGCACCCCATAGTCCCAGGTTGTTGCGTATCCACTGGCCCAAGCCAAAATCGAGGGTCTGAAGTTCCGCCTCAGGCATGAACGCAATCCTCGCCTGCTCTTCCTCCGGCACCAGCCCCTGCAGCAGTCGAACTGCGGCATCGACCGTTGCAGGCAACTTGATTTCATCTTTAGCCATGGTTTACACCCCTAAACCGCAATGGTCACGACGTGGCTGGCTACGAAGACAACCATCTATCCAACAACGCCGAAACATAGGGCTTTCCCAGCATGTGCCCTGCATTTGGAACAACGGTCACGGACAAACCTAACAAGCCAGCCAGCTTGACGACATTTTCAGGGTTACTCTGCCAGTCTTGCGCTCCGACATGAATTTCGCACTGTTTTGGAACTGGATAGGAGCCACTCTCAGCAAGCTTTTGCAGCTTGTCAGCCCGTGGAGGAATAAAGCCCATCTTGGTGTCATCATTTGAAAATTCACCAACGATTGGAGAAAGCAACAGGACCCGACCAATGTATGGCTCCATCAGCTCCTGCGCGTGAAGAAACAAGTAGGCGCCAAAGGAATTTGCGATGACTTTTGCATCCTCGTGCCAGTACTTGGTGCTCAAGTCTTGAGCAACCAAGGCGACCTGCTCGCCAAATGAAAGGTATCTGAACTCACCGACTGTTGCCCTGCCTTCCACATTAAAGCCTCGGTCGAGAATGCCCTCTCCTAGCCCTGTTTCCAAACGCCCTCCATGCCCTGGGAGGTAGTAAATCGACTTGTCCATGCGGCGCCCTTGACACCAATGAAATTATTGGTCGGGCAAGTTTAAAGCTTGATTGAGGTTGCCGAAAATAAAAAGCACACCACGAACACCGACTTTATGATTCACACTTGGGTCTTGGTCGGAAATGTACGGATACTGAATTTAATTTTTCACAGGCCAACCAAGCAACTCGTGAAGCCTGAAGGATTAGGTCCGGTACTCATCTTTCTTTCGTGGAGCCGGCTCAGTGCCGTTGTTGAGCCGGTAAACCTTCTCAAGCATCTCACAGGCGTTGATTACAACCTGGCGCTGAGCTGGGGTGATTGTGGGCCCTTTGGCTTCTTGCCAGCAATCGTCAATGACAGCTTGGTCTTTTGACATGAACTCGTCTTGAGGGGACTGCAGAAAATTGGTGGCAACGGCCACTGCTAAAAGTGCAATCGAGGCAACTGCCAACCAGAGCAAGTATCGTTTCATGGCTGGATTGTATTTGTGAGGCTTTTCAGCGGAAGTTTTTTTAAAATAGCCCAAATTGAGCCACGCGAGTGAGCCTACCTTTCACCATTTATTAGCAAATACCGCCTGTTACATTGCACAGCACATTCTGCGGCCGTTGACCAGGCCGAATCCGGTAGACAGGTTAAAAAGCTTCACGGGCTTGCCTGAATTTGCAATGTGCAAATTTTGCACATTGCTTTCTTCCGCCAACTCACCTACTTTGAAGTTATTCCGCAAATGCTTGGTTATGACTGACCGCTCCCTGCCAAACAGTTCGGTCAACTGCATAGCACAAAGTGGCAGATACCGCCTGTTCACTTGCACACCACATCCAGCAACCGTAGCAAGATTTCCCCTCCCCTCTTACAGTCACGGGATGTTTTCTGAAGCCAAATAATTTCCACCAATTACCCTAATGGACAGCACCTTTGACGACTGTGAGCCATTGACTACGGCGCAACACCTGATGATTGCAGAGCACGCACTGTCGGCGCGCGGCGCAGTGATTGACAACCTATTGCCGCGTATCGGTGAAACACAAATGCCAGCAAATAGTGTGACGGATGCGGTCGAATTCACGAACGAATTGCTTGCAGTACTGGTGTCCAAATGAAGGGCACGGGTCAACTTGTTTTGTACCTGGATTTCGACGGAGTGCTGCATCACGAAAATTGTTTGTGGCACCCCCGCAGAGGCGCGTACCTTGTGGCACCGCAACGATACAGACTTTTTCAGCACGCAGAGCTTCTTGAGCAACTGCTGACGCCGTATCCAGATGTGCAAATTGTGCTGAGTACGAGTTGGGTGTTGAGATACGGATGCTCCACCACAACTAAACGCTTGCCACCCGCCTTGCAGGCCCGGGTAATCGGTGCAACGTTTCACTCGCGCCATATGCGTGCCGACGATTTCCGGTACATGCCCCGAGGGCAGCAAGTGACGGAAGACGCTTTGCGCCGACGCCCGCGTGAATGGCTCGCGCTTGACGACAACGAAGAAGGTTGGCCACTGGAACACGTGTCCAGGCACGTGCATACCCATATGTATGATGGGATTAGCGACCTCGCTGTGCTGGCTGAATTTGAACAAAAACTCAAGGAGATGTGCTCATGATTGACTGGCCAGAGACCCGCCTGCAGTTTCAGCTTTGGATACATCAGAGTTGGGCGTTCCGTGCACTCGCCTGGGCGCTAGAACGGAGGGTGCCACAGGAGCGGGGGTTTGGCCCTTTCAGAACGCGAGACGATGCGCCCTGCGCGTGGCCAGAGTCGGCTGCTGAACTCCTCGACGCGTTGCGCAGGGTTTCCCCTGAGAAGATACGTCTCTTTGGCCAGCCTTGCTCCCAGGAAGACGCTGACACAGTGGTAACCACAGCTGACCCGCTCCAAGCAGCCCGCGAATTGATGACAAAAAAACTTAACGAAATGGACCAAAAATGAGCTTCATGGAATACACGTGCCCGCGCTGTGGCCGGGTTCACGCGGCAATTTCACTTGCGGATGCCGAGGCTGCTGCTGTCGAGTGGGGGGACATGGCGCCATTTTTTCGATGCTTTGGATGCGGTGCGCCGTCGGATATTTTTGTGCTGGCTGGGCCGGACGATGCGCTCACCGGTTACCGTGCATGACACCAATTCACTGCAAACGCCCTCCCCGCATCGAACCCAAAGTTAGCCGAAATACAAGTCCGCTAGGAACCTAGCCCTGACGTCAATCAGCACCCAAAAAAGGCCCGGACTTAGGGGCAACACGACACCTCGATGCGAATCAAATCGCCCAACGCTCGACCCCGCGCTGCAAGGCAGTGACTTCAATAGCTTCCTTGAAGCGAGAAAACAGCTCGCTCGTGCGCGCCCCGGTCACCTGAGTTTTAAACCCCAGCAGATGGCTCGCCTGGCGGTCAAAGACATCTGGCATCGCATCGCGCAAAACCTCCCAGTCCTCCAAAATAGCGTATTTTCTTTCAACCAACAACTTCGCCGACGGAAGCTTGTCTGACTTCAGGCCGTTGACCTTGCAATCCACCTGCATCAAATTCCACAGGTCGTTGTTACCCCACAGAGAAAATGCAATGGCGTGGTCCACAACAAACTCACGCCGTAGTGTTTTGCCAGACCAGGTGCATCGGTTCAAGCCGGCTTGTTCAAAAGCTTGCCGGGCAAGTGCCGTAGCTCTTTCGGGCTCTGGTTTTGCAAGCAATAGGGAAAGCACGTCACCGGCAGTGACACCCTGTCGAAATGCAAAACGCTCCGTCAGAGAAGCCCAACGCAGCACAACAGCATCCACTATCCAATGCCCAAGTAGGCACAGTTCCCGCCAAATGTCAGCAGACATCATGACAAGCCCAGTTTTGCTGTCAAACTCAAAAACCCTCCCAGTCTCAAGCGCACCGCCCGAGAAAGCGACTGGCCCGTCACGAATGGTTTCTGCCAAAGATTTCAAGGCAGACTTCAGGAGAGCTTGAGAGCCAGAGTTCATTCTGCCCGTAGACCAGTCCAAATGCCAAGCACTTAGCCCACCATGTGCCCCCTGCTGGCGGTATGCTGAAATCAGGCCAAGCATTGCCGCACGAAACTTGACTGGTTTGCTGCCAGCACCTTCAGACTGTGACTGCGGGATAAACCTGTCAGATGCAAACAGTGGCCAGTAATACTGAAGCCAGCGCTCAGCAATGCGTGCCAGTGGCACCCCGACCTGACCATCAGCCTGCCATACCGCCTGACGACTCTCCTGCATAGCTATCTCGGCCAACGCGCGAAACAGCGCGAGTTTGTAGGTAGCGACTTTTCTGTCCCGGTTTAGCACCCCTTCAATCTTGTCAATCGCACGCGGCCCTCCGACGACTCGAAGTTCAAGCAAAAGCGTGTACCAATTGGTACCGGACCTTGCCATGGCATCTTCCGAATCCCAGCGACCAATCAGCTGAAATCCAAGACGTTCAAACAACAATTGAATTTCTTCAGCTGGGTAGCCTTTGAAAAGGCGGCCATTGACATCACGCTCCTGAGTCAGCCCCTCCCCGCGCGATAAGGGCAACGATAGAAGCAGTCTGCCCCGTGGCTTCAACAACGCGCGAATTGCCAAGGCGGCATCAAACATCTCGTGGTCGGGCACATGCATCAGCACTGCACTGCAGAGAATGCCGTCGAAGCCCCCACCAAATGGCATGCCCAATTCCGGCAGTGAAGCATCTTCCAGTCGATTGGCAAGTTCCGGATGGGCGTTGACCGCTGCATGGCGCAAACCCAGGGATGGCTCGATGCCGTAAGCGTCATACCCATGTACCAAAAGGCAGGCAGCATCCCGGCCTGAACCTGCGCCAATATCCAGAATCCTGGAGCCTGCCACAAAGGCAACTCCGAAGTGACGCTCTACGGGACTGGAGACGGTTTCATAGCGCGAAGCAATTTCAGCAGCGTTTTTCTCATAAAACTGGGCAGTTGTTGCATCCATAGGAAACTTGCGACACGCCTCAAAAGGGTATGTCCCCATCGTCAGCGATGACTGGGCTCGGTGGCGGAGCTGGGGGAGCTTGCCGTGCGTTACGCGGAGCTTCCTTCAAAACTGCACCCGTATCACCCAGTGCCTTTTCCAACGCCTTTTCGACAGCGTCAATGCGCTCCTTGCAAACCTTGAAGGCATCGACGGACTCGGTGACGATGCTGAGCAAATCGTCGATGTTGGGTTCCTGCTGTTCGCGCAGTGTCTCTGCGTGTTGCTGCAATACGCCGTAGGCTTCTTTGAATGTTTTGGTTGCCATATTCTTCCCGTTAAAGTTTTTTCTCCGTGATGGCTCTTACCTTGCCATCAAAGAATTCGATTTCAATGGCTGAGGCACTCGCGACCTGCGCGGCTCGCGCTATTGGTTTGCCGGCCTTGTCTCGAACCAATGCAAAGCCCCGACTTAGTGTTTTCTCTGGCCCCTGCCCTGCAATTTCACGCATCAACGCCTCAGAATGAGTCGCACCCTCGCGAACCAAGGCTCTGGCCGATGTGGCAACCGCTGCAATACCGTTGTCTGCACTAGCCTTGGCACTTTCGATGTCGCGCCGAGACTGCTCAAAAACACCACCCAGCAAAGCGTCTACAGTCAACCCAGTTGAATGTGATGCGTATTTGGCACCAAAGGAAATCTGTCCCCAGTACATGGGGACTTCCTGCTTGGCTTCCGAAATCTGGTCGCGAGCCTGTGTCTTGACTAATTGGAATGCATCCATTGATAGCGCTGAAGCAGCCCGGACTTCCTGGATGGCAGTCAATTTGATGCCATTGATGAGGGCCTGCGTTGTTTGCTTACCTTTGGCAAGATGAAGGGCGGCCTCACTACGAACGGTTGCGCTAAGCTCCAAAGCGCTGGCCTTGATGGACTGAACCACCCTGGATGAACGGCTGGACACTTGCTCAAAATAGGCTTTGGCCTCAACCGTTCTCTTTGCAATGGCCTGCTCAATACCGGCAATGACCTTGGAGGGTGTGTCGTACTTGGAGTTAGCCACTTCATCCAACACTGTGCTGTCCCGTTCATGCCCGATGCCTGTGAGAACTGGAATCGGTAGGTCGCAGATATACCGTGCCAGGTCGTAGTCATTAAGCCAGGCCAAGTCATTTACAGCACCACCGCCGCGGATGATGACAACTGCATCAGGTTGGTCAGCACCAGTTGCTGGCCATGCGGCCAAAGCTGCCTGCAGTGAGTCGGTGATTTCCCGGGCGGCGCCCTCCCCTTGGAAACGACTGAAGGCGTAGACAAAACGACAGATACCAAACATCTCCAACCGATTGGCTTCAGCCTGAAAATCACCCAGGCCTGCTCCACCCTCAGGAGCGACAACCAAAATCGCGTTGAAGTCCCACGGGGGCTTGATTGACTTGTTTGCAGAGAACACACCTTCAGCCTGGAGACGCTCTCGGATTTCACGTTTGCGGGCTTCAAGGTCTCCCAACGTGTACTCTGGGTCAATGGCATCAATTTCCAGTGTGAACCCGTGCTGTGGTTTGAAAACTGGTCGGGCGCGAACTAACAATTTGATGCCTGATGCCAGTTGGGCGCCAGTTGCGCGCTCGAACTCAGGAAGGATGGAGTTGGCGGTGGACTGCCAGATGACCGCGCTGGTCTTGGCCAAGACTGAGCCATTCGCATCCCGCTCAGACACGCCCAGGTAAATGTGGCCGTTATTGGCGCGCAGCTCGACAACTTCAACCAGGACCCAAACACCTGCCCTGTAGGCCTGTGCAACTGCTTGCGACACACCAGCAAGCAAGTTCGAAAGCGAAACGCCCTTCTTGGCAACAACGGGTACTGAGCCTGTGTTCAAAAGTGGTTGGAGGTCAACCGACTGCGAGATGGTGCCGTCATCAAGACCGGCAGGCAGCCACGACACGAATGGGGCTAAGTCACGACCTTCGGGTACAAACCACTGCCTTTGAACGCCATCCCACCTTGCGCCCAAAGCCTTGGCCGCGTCTTTGTCTTTGTACGCAACGGTGAGATAGGTGTTTGGCATGGAGTGATTGTGCATGGACGACGATGTTACGAATTTCAGAACAACCTAACTTTCAAAGAAGGTCCGGTCACTGACGATTTTTTGGGGAAGTCAAGTCCCCTTGCGTATAAAACTCGACGCTAGACACATGAAGGTTGTTCTGCAGAGGTGTGACAGTACTTAGTTCTGAATTTCACCTTAACGGGAGACTCGAGGGCCCACAGGCACCCCTCAAAAAAACTGTACTCAACCTAAGATTGAAACGGAACCCATATGCCCACTGCAGCAATTTACGCCCATAGCTCAACCGTTGGACCATATGGCAATAGCATTGAAAACCAAGTCAGGAGTTGCCGGAGGGCCGCTGCCAAGGAGGGGCATGTCGTCGCCGACAGATTTATCTACTGTGACTACGCCCTTTCCGGCAATCGCAATGGACCTGTCAGCCGACGTAAATGGCAAATGCTAGTTGATGCCATTGACACGAAACAAATTGACATCTTGTATATCGAGGATGTTTTGCGTGCAACCCTAGACATCTATGATGGCATCAAATTAATGTCATTCGTCGAAAACCACAACTTGCGCGTTGTAACAAGCGACGGCCTAGACACCGCTCAGTCAAATTGGAAATCCAAGTGGCTCACTCAGCTACTAAAGGCAGGCATCAAAAGCGAAGAATCTGCGGTGCGCGTCATCAACGGAATGCTGGGGAAACTGGAGCGGGGTTACCAAGTTTCGAAGGCTCCTTTTGGTTTCAGAACCGTGCATGATAAAACACCAGAAGGCGTAGAGGTCGGCATTAAGTGGGCAATTGAATGCAAAGAGGCAGAACTGATTCAAGCAATGTACAGTCAGCGTGAATCTGGAAAAACTTATGCTCAAATCGCTCTTCAGTTAAATACTTTAAAGGCACCCGTCCCGTGCCCACTCCGCTGTAAAGCATTTGCGTACTGGCGACCAACAACGGTACAACGTATTCTGGCAAACAAAATTTACAAGGGTGTTTTTGTCTGGAACGGCTCCGAAACTAGCAAACCAAGAGCAATGGATGGAGGCAAAAATTCCGTTCAACGAGAGTTTGAACGACCGCAACTGAGACTCGTCTCGGACGAAACCTGGGAATCCTGCAAGAGTCCGAAAAAGATACCATCGGCGCTTGCTTCCCACGTACGAATTAACTTGACAACTGGGGGGCAACGGTGAGTATGCATCACACGACGGAGAACTCATGGGGGTCATTACACTTTGCAAGCGAATTTGGGAAAACTCATGAAACAACGTGACTTTGGCAACGAAATCAAGGACGACGTAGTCGGCGAACTGGTAGAGCGTCCCATTAAACACAGGCCCAGATGGATTTACACCCGAGCCGACCGTCCCTGCGATGCCAGCTTTGACTGGATTTTCGGAAACAATAATAGAAAAACTGGATTTGAACTCGAGGCAAAAGTTGTCGCCCCACCCGGTCTTTAAGTTGTCTTAGGCCCATCCCTAGACTGATTGGCTCGCCCGCTTTTGGGTCGCCGTGCCTCCAAGGCGGCCGCCAACGCCAGACGCGCCCAAGGTTCCATCTCGCTGACTGATTCCATGGCCTCGTCCGGCGCGCTGTAGTAGCCCATGCTCCGGGTCTTGCCTTTGGCCATGTAGGTGAAGCGTTCGCACCCAGCGGACTCATATTGCGCAGTGGATTCGGGACTTGCCTTGAGCCAAAGCTTCTCGCCTTGACCCAGGTCCGCCAGAATGGCAATTGTTAACCCGTCCGTGCTGATGTCATAGCCACCAAACATACGGCGTAAAACGCAGGGGCCAACCGTGGACAGCAGTTCACAGCAGTAGTGCGCAAATTCATCATGGCGGCTTTTCATCACAAAAGTCTAGCACCCAGGCGTCATGATTGACTATGAAATCCCTTGACAAAAAATTACGTCAAACCTGGGGTGCAGTTTGAGTCCACTGGCCATTGCCTGGGTGGCGAAGAATCCACGCGTCAGCACCGTCGTCGCCGGAGCCCCAAAAGTGACGCAATTGACTGAGAACCTAGGTGCTCTGGAGGTCATGCCCAAACTGACACCAAAGGTGTTGGCACGCATCGATAAGGTTACCTGCTCTGGCGGGTTGATGGAGCTAGCCCAATGGCAAAGCACCGGACGCCCTTGGCGCCCTTTATGAAATTTGTGTCTTGCAATAAAAAAGCGGGCGCCCACCGAACAGGGGGCGCCGACTTAATCAGGTGCTTGTGAAGCCATTCAAAAAATATTGGTCCTCGTAGCGCTGGTTTGACTCAGCAAGTCAAGGCTGACCAGCGCCTCGGCGTGTCCGGCTGCAGCACGATGCAGCGTTGCCAACCAGTCATAGCTTGTGACCTTGCAGGGTTCATCCGGGTTCAGCTGCTTGTACAAAAAGGCAACAAATAGCTGAATCTCGGGTTCGGCGCTGTCCAGTTCAGTCGGCACGAAGGCGCCTACAAATGGGTCCATGCGTATCCGCTCAAGCTCAAGCGCAACGCGCTCACGCAGAGCACCTTTAGTCGGCCAGACGAAGTCCTGCAGCTCCAGGCCGCCCGACAAAGCCAAGACCAGCACCGTCGGCAGACCCAGGTAATGAGCGGCCTTTGCAAACACCGGGCGACCGGCCCGACTGATTTTTGCTTCGCCACGTCGCCACTGAGAGAGTCGCTCGTAGCTCACGCCCAACGCAGCGGCCAGGCTGGCCAGCGTATCGCCTCGTCTCATCGCCTGCGCTACCAGAATTCGCAGCAGGGGATGCTCATCACGCTGCAGTGGCGGTGGGCTCGCGCGTCCGGTCGTTTTTTTGGATTTTTCTGTCATGTGAATGCCCTTGTTTGTACGACAGCAAGACGCTGTCACAAGGTGTAGGGAGCGCTCAATAACAGACATCTGCCATGAAGTGAGTCTGGCTTCGTCCCCCTTTTCACTTCATGCTGCCTCACCCCACAATCTACGCACTTCAACCCAGGGCCTGCACCAATGAAAAAAATCAAGCTGCGAAAGACTTTACTGCCGGCGTTTACAGAAGCTCGAAGCGACATCTCAAGCCAACCCGAGGAGCTCAAATTGATATACACATGTGGCCGGTAAGCAAGCGACCATGGGCCGTAATAAAAGCGACCGTTGCAGCCCCGTTGGCCGGGGCCCAGCGGTACCGTGTTTGCGAAGATGAATGCTTCGATTTGGCAGACGCGGTAACAGGGGTCATGCTCAGATGAGTCTACCAACCAAGCGCACACGCGCGTTGATTGAAACTAGGCACTTCCTGGAAAAGTTGTCATTTGGGCAAACCGATGACGTCCCATTGGCGTTGCGGGGCCAATCGCAAGGGCTGCTACAACACTTCCCGACCGATTCGGACCTCCAGTTGGTGCATCAAGCAATACCTACCATTCTGGGGCCTGTTCCGTGGCTGCAGCGAGCAGCTGATGCGTTAATGATGCCAGTTGATGATGCGCCCCCCTCGGCCAAGACCGACATGGACAATACATGCGGCGGCCAACCCCGCACCTCTCTGAGTAAGACCCAGACGGTGAAAAGCAGGGATGCGTCCCCCACCGTGCCATCCGCAACTGCAGGAACAATCACCGCCCAAGAAGAATTTCCGGCACTTGAATCTATTTCTCGGTCGCACGTCACGACCAAAGAAGCGGCCTTTTTTTTAAACCGTCGACCACAAACATTGCGAGTCTGGGCTTGCTATGAAGATGGTCCTCTTCGCCCGCTCAGAGTCAATGGATACCTTGCATGGGCGGTGTCTGACCTCAAGCGAGTACTCGGGTCGTCCGCATCCACCAAAAGGGGTGCTGGCAGCTAAGCATTATTCAGTCCTGGCGCCAGTCGGCTTACGTATTGCGCTTAGTGCGCAGCTGAATCCGTTGGTAAATTAATGAACCCGTGGCCGAAGCTGGTAAGTTATTGGCTTCCGGTCAAAAAAATGAGTAAACCAAATGTCTGAACTTCAACTTTCCGCTGGCCCCCATCTTGTACGCAAGTCTTGGGCGTACAAACGCGACGATGGCACTGGTGAGTGGGTGACCAACGATGTCACAGACAACGCTTTCGAGTACTTGTTCCAAGAGCTTGAGATTGGCCCCGATGTCACACTGGCGGACGTGTTTGGGCTGGTAATGGACGACCCCATCATGCAGGCCGTCTTTCGTCAGGAATTTGTTGTGGAGCTATGTGCAGAAGTACGCAAAGGGCCCGTGGCGAAAGAGGAAGAAGCTTGGCAAAAAATCGAATTCCTGGAGCTTCATCAAATCTGGCAACACGACACCTCGACGGGCATTTATGAAGAGGTGGGTCGTCATTACCTCCACGGCGTGGGCGTTGTGCAGGACACCGATATTTTTGAGCATGGGCATCTTGCGCACAAAAAAGGGGAACGAACAAAGTGGGGCATTTCCCTCACCCCAGTGCGCGAGCTGTTGCATCTGCCTGTCCGAGTCAACAGTGAGGTGCTCATCTGTGAGGCGGACATGGATGCAAAGCAGTACGGCAACACGCTGCAGGTCGTCAAAAGCGAGCGCATCACGTTGGGCAGCTTCATCCGGGAAATTTTGTGGGAGCTGTCATGGCATGGCTCTCCTGAGGACAGTGAAAAAGTCAGTCAGAGCCTGAAAGAGCAAGTGGCTGAAATTGACGCTGGTACGGCAAAGACCATATCGCATGAGGATTCCATGGAGAGGTTGGGATTCGTTTTGACGAGCGCCGTCTATGCAAAGTTTTTTGTTGGCAGCGAGGACTTCGGAAGTGGCGAGGTTTACCGCGCGCTGCATGCCCTGGAAGACAATGAACTGGCACAAGAGGGTCTACAACGCTTGCTTGCTGGCAAGCTCCAAGTCCGCACGCAGTTCTCGTCACTTACCGGGCGGGCACTGCGCAAGGCTGTGCGCGAGGCGCAGTACGGTGATGATGACCTAGCCACTTCAGAATAGGGTGATACCGCACGGTGCGCTTCGAGTCCTTTGACCTGATAGCACGATAGCCGCAGCCCCCGCCTAAGCTTAAGCACTCCCTCACCTTTTGACACCTCACGGTTTCGAAGCGCTCTTTGCCGCCTTCCGACGAACCTTGGTTATTAGAGAGTCCGCCTTACGCGCAGCCTTAATTTCAAACTCATGCATGGCCCGGTCGTAAAACTCTCCGGCGTACGTGGGGTCATCGACAAGCTTGTTGAGCTCGTCGATTTCAAATTTTCCCGTAATCACCGATATGCTCGCCGGCATCTCAACGGAGAGGCCGAGAGCTTTGCGGTATTTGTCGTAGGCCTTGGCCACGGTTTCGGGAGCACCATGCAGGATGAGAACGTTTTTCGCCCTGTCCACAAAGACTGAGACCTCACTCGACTGAAAGGCTAGCCTCCCTTGAAGGTAGAAGACGTAGTCGTCGCCTTCAAGAACGTAATGTGATTCTTGATTCAAGAGGTTCTTTCAAGTTAAATTTTTGGGCTGCCGATAATGCGTGCGTTAACCTCTGTCATTGCAAAGGTGAACGGGCGGATATCTTCGGGTGGATAAGGGGCAGATTGACGGGAAGCCTTGGTTGCCAGAAGTTGACACGCCGGAGGATTTTTTGTCCAAGGTCTTACTATAGAGCGAAGAAAGCCAAAACGCTGTCTCAGAATTAATAAATGCCGAAAAGCAAGGCATCCTGTTCAGTGCCTTGTCACAGCCGCTCAAGCCCGGCACCGCTGTCGAGTCCCGGGGCTACTTTACGGTGAAACTCACTGCTGCATGGGTGTCAACTTCGACTTTAATTCATGTTCATGATTTCGTTTCATCTTTAACCCCAAGCTGGGAAGCCGCTATCCAGAATGGCTTTGCGCATCGTCAAAGGCAAGCGTACGCCGTGAACTTTAAACAATAATTCATGCCCCTGGTCTGGCACAAATGCCCTGGCATCTTCAATTGATGGCGCTACACCTAACAATTCGTTTTTAGGTGAATAAACCTCATACCCGTTCTCCGTCTGCCTGATGCTGAAATTTGTCGGAACAAACACCCCCAACGGCTCGCACGCGCCGCCAAAAGGCTTTATTACCCGGTTGACTTCCCGCGGCAAAGTGCGGTCATACAACGCAATTAAACCCGCAGCACCCAGCCCATTCCAGCGCTGAACCTGCTGTGCTCCGCGCGTCCATGCCACGGCATCGAGACCGTGATGCGCGGCGTGAAGAATTACGAGCTTAATCACCAACGCCACCCAGTCTTTCATGAACGGAGGTGGCACCTCGTCATCTTGACTCATTTCTCCACTACTTACGGCCCGGCGCGCTCTTTGTGCCCAGTCGCTTTGTATCTCCTGCAACATCAGCACCCGTTCACCTTCGACTCCTTCGCGGATATCGCAACGCACATGCGCCAGAACATTGCGAATTTTGAAATGTCCAGACAAATAGCTGGCAGGGTAATGCGGCAAAGTTATTAACCATTCCCGGTAGTCTTTGCCTCCAGTCCATGAAAATCTACCAAACTGACCGAGCGCCAGACGTTTTGGAAAATTCTGGCTAGCATGAAGTTCCGCCGATTCGGCCGCCGCCTCTCGGGTTGGGTGTAGTGTCTTACCCCAAGCGTCATGAAGCACAGTTCCGTCGTGTCTCACTGCTTGCCAGTGACTTTCTGGCCCCCATAAAGTCTCGTGTTCCACATGTTCAACGCGGTATCCAAGTACCGGGTCAAATTCAGCCACTTGCCGAGTTTGACCGATTTGTGCCTTAGGCAACTTCTTGGTTCGCCTTAATGCTCTCTCCGGTGGGCTTGTGAACCTTAACTGGTGTTTTGCTTCACTTATGACGGGTATCACCGATAGGCGCAAATCTTTAAAGTTGCACAGGTTTGCCAATTCGAATCCCGTAAACATGTCACCGTCTTGAGTTGCCACACACAGGTCGGGAATTAGGTCGGCAGATTCAAGTTCTTCGAGTCGAAGTCCATTTTTTTGAAAATTTTCAATTGTTTTCAGCCACTGCTCGCCACCAGCCTTCGACTTACCCATCCCATGAAGTCGCCGTTGAAGCGTACTGAAAACCCATGGGATACCAAAAATATCGCCGTCCTGTGCACGGGGTAAGAACGGTTGATGTTGGCTACGAATCGCTTGACGAGCCGAAAGCTTCAAAAGGTGAATTTCCACCCTGTGAATGAATGAATCCACAGCCCTGGTATGAGCCATAGCAACCGAAACGGAAGTAAGCATGTCGCGCGAATTGGGAGGAATCTGGCCAGCTCTTAACTGAGCCAAAGTAAACCCCGCCAGCGAAAATGTTCCATTGAAAATTTGAATGACATCAATGAACATTGCCGGGTCATTGAGTTCATGGCGTTCACTGATGGCGCGACTAAAAACATTAATCTGGCCCAACTCGGTGTGCTCCCACAGGCGACGGGCAGAAATTCCGTATTTACCCCCCGAAAAACTCAACTCGTGAGTCTCATGTTCGATACTCATTGCAAGCAATCTTGAATCACTAGCTTTGCAGACACCGCGCCGAGGTCATCCCTAATTCTTACGGTTGGGCTGGTCCGCTCTAAAAGCATTGAAATCTTCTCGGGTACAGTGGTGGAAGACAGCAGGTTCTCTGGCTACCGGTAGATAAGGCAAAGTGGAACCGAAAAGTCGTGCCCAACGACTGCCGATACCAACCGTGCAGCTAACTTTTCGCCACCCTTTGAAGATGGTTCAATCGGTGACATCTCCGAATAATCGTCAGCCTCTGTGCACACCATGCGCAAGTCCAGAACCGGCAACCCGTGCTGAATGGCCTCTCGAAGGATGACGTCGTTGAACAATCCAAGTGCTGTACGAAGTTCTGCCGGGAGCCCGGGAACATGGTCGTAAATGGTGCAGACCAGCAAAGGTTTCTTCAAGGCCATAAGCCGAAAAAGCAGACTCTGGTAATTGCTTTCAAATTCCTGCTTAATCTGAGTCAGCGCCATCAACCCCTGTTTGACCGTATTGGCGATTTCCTCCAATCGAACCACGCAGCCTAGCGCGTCATTCCCTCCAGCACTCAAGACGATATGGGTCAAGTCAGGTGGCAAGCTGGTCAACTGTTGAGGAACGTCTACCGTTGTATCGCCATCGACTGCCAGCAAAGTTGCCATCCACCCCATGGGGAGTCTATTTTTCACCTGTTGAATGACAGGAAGACCTTGCGCCACATAAGCAGAGTTATCAAAAATCGAGTCGCCCAAAAGTATGAGGTGATTCATAGCCGCTTCAAATGGTTAGGAAAATTGATATCAAACTACATGCGTCGCAGGGCCAGCTACGTATGCCGGATTCTGGAGGGCTGAGTACCGTAATGTTTACCCCTAGGCTAAAAAACCAAAGGTCTGGAACGGTTTTGAGACTAAAAGATGTGAATGCCAACAAGTAGGTCACTTGTTTGACACCATGGGCTCCAACCGTCCATCTTCATATTCCATGATGACCGTGGTTACAGTAAGTGGCTCCTGAGGAAGCTCAAGCTTGAAGGGTTCGTAGTTCCCATCGGTGCATCGCATCTGCTCAGGTAAATTTTTTGCAAGGACTTCCATGAGAGGCCCAAATAGGTATGCGTGACTGGATGGGTCTACCAGCATTGAAGCATGAGCAACACCTTTCATTTCTTGACCATCCGTTCCATTTAACGAAAAGTTAGCCGGTACCTTTTCCCAATTCGACGAAAGCCAGTCGGTTGCTGCCAATGTGTGCAAAATTGACAGCTTCATTTTGTCGTCGCCCTCAAGCACATATGCCTTTCCCGCCAGCCTGACGATGTAACCGTCCTCACCTGTGTACGCCCAAAGGTTAAGCACGACCTCGGGTTCCCGCAAGGTATGGGAGATTGTCTTCTTGTATTGCATTTTCATGCCTCCAAAATTAGCACTTTATTACTGAATCGTCCTTCAATAAGAACAATTAACTGTGCGGCGAGCATCCGTGAAACACGCGTAAATCAACTCGTTCGAAACAACAAAGTGCTCGGTCTCATTTGATTTCCTGTGATTTCGTTGCCATTGGCAACTGTTATGCCACCTCAACTGCAGGGAAGTCCAGTACCAGCTTGGGCCAGCCTTGTGCTGTGATGCCAGCCAACCCTTGACGGATGGCATCTGCCAATTCGCCTTCAGCCTGAGACGCGGTTGGACCGTGAATGGCTTTTTGAATCGCAGCTGCGACCTTTCGAAGGCCCCTAGTGCGAGCAAATCCCATGCCCCGGATGACCGTCAGGAACACCGACACCACTTGGCCTTCATCCTGACTCGCACCGATTTCAAATTCCAGCCATTCACAAATCGCCAGCCCCAAGCCCAAGTCACGAAGTTCGGCATAGCTGGTCGGCCAGAAAGCCCCGTGGTTGATAGACATCCAGCGCTCCAACCCCGCTGGGGTGATGCCCACATAAAAAGTGTCCGTCATCCCAACTGAGCGCTTGCCACGCGGTGTCTCTTTGCCTAACCAGAACAGCGGATTGAGCTTGTCAATGCTGCGGCGAACAGGAGAGCTGGAAATGGTTTCATCCTCCTCAGCTTCAGCCTGTTTACGCAAAAATGCGGGGATTTCAAAATCATCCACCCCGCCACCACTAAGGGCATCAACACGTGATGCCGCTGTAGCGTCTCTTGTTCTCCAAACAGATGGCGTAATCAAGTCTGTGTAGTCAATGCTCAGTTGGCAGTCAAGTACCGAAATGTTGTTCGAGACACTGTGCACGACAGACCCAGTACCGCCCCACCCTGCTGCCAGCATCTGCGAAACTTTATGAGCCTCAGGCATCTCTTGGGCTTTGTCCGCCTCAGAACGCTCATGTACAAGAATGAAATTCGTCTCATCGGTCACCAGCTTGTAGGCAACGGCAAGGTCCTGAGTCACAGAAAGTGATGCGGGGGCTCCGACATCTCGCCTGGCTTGCATTAGTTCCTGGTACTTAGTGTGGGCAGTCAATCGCGCCACGATGTTAGTGCTTGATTCGGTGTGGCTCAACGTAGCCTCGGCCATCAGGACTTCACCTAACTGACCGTCAATACAACCCCAAAGCTTCACAGCTCCAAACTCACTCATTTCTGAAGGAGAGGTCACAAACGCACAGACATTAAACATGTCATCAGCAAAAGCGTAGCTCTGAACCTTCTGTTCCCAACGCAATGAAAGCGACTCAGGCCACTCCACCCTAATGTCTGTCGCCCGGACCGAGCGCATTCGCGACGACATTCGCAAAACTGCCGGCTCAACATCTTCCCCGGGAGCAACGAAGTCGCAGTGGCCGCCCGTTGTTGTCGCAAGTCGCCGCAGATGAACTTCAGCCGGGCTAGCTCCAATAGCAACAATGAACACACGGTGCTTCGATTTACAGGCGACTTCAATTACTTCGTCGATGCCTTCGATTTCACCGTCGGTGATAAGTAGGATGTCGCTTTTGTCACTATTTGCAATGGCAATGGTGGATACCAGGGCTTCGGCCATCTCAGTTCCACCCAGGGTGGCTTGCAGGTTGTCAATCCAACGCATGGCAGATGCCTTGGCTTGGGGTGTACCAAACCACATCCCTCGACTGCGATGCTCGTAAGTGCTGCCAAAACGTGACAGGGAGAATTTATCGTCCTTGACCAAGCCATTGATGATGCCCTTCAGGGCACGCCGCGCAGCCTCGATACTGTCGCCACCCATTGATGAGCTGCAGTCCACCAATACCTTTGCTGTGACGGTCTGCGAGGCATTCGAATCAATTCTCGGGCTAAAAAATGCCATCACTGCATGCTGGCCGCCCACCAAGAGGTCTTGACATACCAGCGCATCCGACGCATTTTTAAGCTGGTCGATAACCAGAATGAAATCCCTGTCCAAGTAGCCCAACTGGGCCAGCTTAATGACAAGGTCATCTCCATTTCTGAAAAAACTGGTCTTGTGGGAGGGCGAGCCCACGTTGGTGTTGGCTATCTCTCCCATCAGGGTCAAAATGATGTCAAAAGGGTATTCCACAGCAAGGTCGGTGACTGGCACCTGGTGAGGCTGAAGTAGGCCCTGGATGATGGGGTTTCCATAGCGCGGCGCAATGGTAGTCGGCAGCATCAACCGAACCTGGCCATGCTCTGTGGACAGCACCTGAGCGTAGCGCACCAGAATGCGGCATTCTTCATGCGCCAGGAGGTTGCCAAGCTCCAGCGTGAAACTACCATCGCGATTGCGTTCAAGCATGATGCTCGAATTGCCTTCAGAGATGGCTTCTTCATATTTGGACCGGGCGATGCTCCGCGGTGACACCTCACCTCTGAGCACCTTGCCATTGAGCGTAACCTCGACCTCCATCAGCACGGCTCCATGCGGCAACGGGAAGGTGTAGGTGATTTCCGTGTTTTTACTGCTGGTATTTCGATAGGACTGCTCCAAAGTCATGACCAGCAAGCGCCCCTTGACTGCTCCGTTGGCTTTGACGCCCAGAAGCATGAGGTCTCTGCCTCCACCACTGACTAACTCTGCCTGACGCAAATTTCCCATTTTTTGTTTCCCCTTCACTGTGTGACAACCTAATTTCGTTAATCCTGGGTGCTGCTCTGCACCTCTTGTGTGGATGTGATGGATGTATAAAGTGCCATCACGTCTCTTGAAAATTTACGTACCTGCTCGGGTGTCAATCCGGCACGGGTGGGCTCTATAACCACCTCCAAACCATCCGTGACAACAAGATGGCTGCAGACTTCAATTGAGCCAGCCGCTTTTGGCTTCGCAGGGACAGCGGGTGTCTCCCCATGGAGGAGCTCCTTAACTCGCTCAAGAGAAACGCCTGCGGCTGTCCACTTTCGGACAAGTAACGCCTGCTCCAAGTGTGTAGCCCCATACCTTGCTGCACGTGTTTCTCCGTCAGGCCGGTCAATGAGGCCGTTCTGGACGTAGTAACGAAGCGTGCGAACAGGCAAATCAGCGAGTATGCAAAGCTCGTTAAGCGTGTAAGTGGCTTGAAGGTCAGACATATGGCTTTTTTAATACACTCATTTTTTACACCGTTAGTGTATCTAATTTGTGAGTCAATGCAAATCATTTTTTCTTCCTGTCTATTTAAGGGGGGTTGAGTCGGCGTGCAGGCGGTTCAATCGAGCCATAGAGGACAAGTGGATGCCCAGTTCAATTACGACAAGAGCCGGTCGGCCCATTCAGAACTCGAGGACTGCGACTGCGTCCTGGTCGTAAAGCGGACAGACTCAAGTCGCGCGGAACTCGACGAAAACGGTGCCCAGCAGTGACCACCACTCCGTCGGAATCGACAACTGCGTACAAATTCTGTGAGGCCGACGCCTGAACACTGACCATTCGTGACTCAAAATGTCCGATTGCTTTTAAAGCTTTGCTATCAAAAGTGACCACGCTGCACCCTCTGTGGTCAGGTTCGTGGCGTCCGTAGGCCAGGAGGCAATCCAAAGTGTCGCGGCTGACACCCCGCTGCTGGACCCTGATTCCAGCATGGCGGGTCAGCGCATACGACGCAACGTCATTGCGACCAATTTCGGTAGATGAAAGTCCTTGAGAGCTCATAACTTACCTCCAATGTTGTTGTCAGTGAGGTTATTATTCGAGCCATCTAGCTCAAGACGTGAGCTATTAAAAGTTAGTTTTATGGACCGAACCGAGCGCTTTTACAAAATTGACAACCTGCTGCAGGCGCATACAGTGGTGCCAATTGACCGCTTCCTGCAGGAGCTCGAGGTCTCACCAGCGACCTTCAAGCGCGACCTGGAGTACATGCGCGACCGGCTGAATGCACCAATTCAGTGGAGCAAGGCCGATGGTGGGTACAGCTACCTATCCGGAAATAAAACGCAGCAGCAGTCGTTGCCAGGGCTGTGGTTCAACTCCAGCGAGGCATATGCGCTGTTGATGATGCAGTCGCTTTTGTCCGAGATGCAGCCGGGACTATTGGGCTCACATATCGAACCCCTGAAGGCACGCCTGCGGGCGGTCATTGAATCCGGTCACCACCCAGCAGGTGACGTGGAATCTCGGGTTAAGCTGATAAACGTTGCTGCACGTCCCGTTAAGGATAAGAACTTTGAAGTTGTCGCCGCTGCTCTTTTGGGGAGACAGCGGCTACAAATTAGCTACTACAGCCGGGCTCGTGATGACGTGAGCGAACGGGAAGTTTCGCCGCAATTGCTGATTCACTATCGCGGCAACTGGTACCTTGGTGCCTGGTGCCACAAGCAGGAGGCTATGCGTTCGTTTTCCATGGATGCCATTCAGCAGGCGTCGGTCTTGGTCAAAACCAGCAAGTCGATTCCAAAGACTGAGCTCGACGGCTTCATTGGACAGGGTTACGGGATATTTGCTGGCAATGAAGTGCGGTGGGCGAAGTTGCGGTTTTCAGCTGAGCGGGCGCGCTGGGTGTCGCGTGAACTGTGGCACCCGCAGCAAAGGGTGATTGAGAACAAAGATGGAAGTCTGATTTTGGAAGTGCCGTTCACTGACTTGAGGGAGCTTTCCATGGACATATTGCGACAGGGACGGCACGTTGAGGTTTTGGAGCCCTTGGTGCTTCGCGAGGAAGTGAAAACCGAGCTGGCAAAGTCACTGGCTAACTACAGCGACTGAATCAGTAGAGGATGTACCAAAGAGTTCGCATCTAGCGCTAAAAGGAAAAACCCTTCTTCTTAGCTAACGCCTCAAGTGCGATGCCTTGCTGCTGGATAAGTGCGGAAATGGACTTCAGTTCTTTATGCATCTCAGCTATCTCCAGAACTTTCATTGCATCAAGTTGGCCCTGAAGACCCTGCAAGGCAGTTAACTGTCTGTCGCTGGCCCCTTTGAGCGCCGTGGAGATAACCTCGAAGGCTTTTCCTGCTGCACCAATGCTTTTCTCAGACAATTGTTCAGTGCTAACAATTCGCTTATCAATACCATCCAACTTGACTAACAACTCTGACCGCAAAGCGTCAACAGTTGAGTTGACCATTTTCTGGGCTTCAGCGGTCTTATTGAATTCTTCTTTGAGCTCCTTAAAGACTGCTTCATTTGCCCCTCGAAACTGCTGAACGACAGCGTCGATTTTGGAAATGGAATCGCGAAAAGCCCTCAGGTCACTGCGACTACCAGCGATATCGCTCGTAAGAGCATCGACCGACTTTCCAACATCAGACCGTTCAATTCGTTCAACAATAGCCGGAATACTGTCCCGAAGCGACTCCATTTTGCTGGCGGCAGCAATGACACGCTGCTCCACCGCTTCTGCCTTCGTGACAACTGCGGAAAGACCCAACGGTACCTTTGCAATCTGCGCGACTACCTGTTCTAAAGTATCAGTCAAACCCTTCAAGCGCGCAGACGAGCCCTGTTGCTCTACGAGGGTTTTTTTGAGAGCTTGAAGTTGCTCAGCTGCTTCGACGAAGATTTCCATTTCTTTTTCCAAAAGTACTCTCCAAAGTTCTAAATTTGAAAATCAGTTATGCCTTGCCGTGCAACAGCAAGCATTTCATTTACGATACTCATCCGGGATATGGGGTCTTTTCCTGCGTGCGACAGAGCAAACCTTGCCCCGTAATGCGAATAGCTCCAGGCCCCATAGACAGCTTTGAGATGAGCTGCTAAGACCACATCAAAGTCATCGCAACAACGAAGCGCCTCCTCTGCTGCATCAGCTGCAGAGTCCGAAGATTCCTGCTCCGTCACAATCTTCAGAGCTGCTTGGAACTCCTCCTTTGAGCGGTCTTTCTCACCGTCAGAGGGATTTCTTCGAGTTATCGCGCTGAGAAACAGCAAACCTGGATGTGTTGGATAGCTCTCAAGAACGCGCGCGGCGGCGCCACGCAACTCATCTACGTCCACTGGCGCTTCCACAGAGCGTGCAATCTTCGTCCAAGTGGTAGCGTCATTCTCTGCCTTGGCCAAGAACTCTAGGTCGTGAGTGAATTTGTCACTGGCCTGCAAATAGAACAACAGCCTCTTGCGCGCTTCCGAAATGTCAGTGACGCCTTCCCGCGCCAACTCCAGCATGGTCCGCGTGGATGTTCTGCGACGTCGTTCAATCTGGGAATAGAGATACTTGATGATGGCAGTGATTGCAGCCATCTCTATTTCTTCAAGGGTTGTGGCTTCGGTCAGCTCCTTTATAAGCGGAGCAACCCTTCGGGTCTCATAACGCTTCACGTAGGCCTCAAACGTCTCAAGAAAGAGGTCCCGATATGAGTCCTCACTTTGCCGAGACTTGGCCCACTCTGGTGACAACGTGACCTCGAAGGTTCTGGCATTGAAATTCTTGGTGTAGTCAAGAACTACCCCCAGATGGATGAGCCGAACCAACGAGTATTCGAGTGGACCCTGCGCGTTCCAACTCTTTGAAATCTTACTCGAGTCGTACTTGAGGACTACAGAATCGCCTTTATCTAAGAGGAACTTGATTGCGTTCAGGCCTTGCACTACCTGCTTGACTTCCTCATCCACTCCGGTAAACCTGCTGGCGTGAAAAAAGAACGTTGTTAGGAAGTCTCCAACGGGCATACTTCGACTTAGAGATTCGTGCAGCTTTCGAGCTTCACCAACTTCGGTCTCTGGTGAAAGTACTTTGTCAGTAGTCTCCGCCGCCTCATCCGAAAAAAGCATTACCGCAATGGCGGGTTCACGGTCCCGGGCAGCACGGCCGACCTCCTGGTAATAGGCTTCCGGTGACTGCGGAGACAGATAATGCACGACCTTTCTAATGCTGGGCTTGTCGATACCCATTCCAAAGGCCGAGGTCGCAACCAATATTTGAAAGCTCTCCACTCCCCTCGGATTTATGAAGTCCCTCTGGGTCTGGGCTTTTTCCTTGTCCCACTCACCCGAAGCATAATTTCCGCTAATTTTCTTTGGGGCCTCTCCAGAATAGACGCGTATATCTGCCCAGAGGTCTAATTGAAGTTTCTTCGCCAAGTTTGTCGCGATGTCAAACACGCCGAATGAGCCATTTACGTGCTGGGTGAACACCAGCAACCCACCGCTTGTACCTCTGAAGGAATCAAGAAATCCGGTCACCTCCTCAGCAATCGCATTCGGTTTCCCGGACGCTGGCACCTTTAGAAACCGAAGTTCCAATTCAGGTCTATCCAATCGCTTGGCCCGAATAATCGCTGCACTGTCAGCAATTCCAAGCTCTCGCCTAACGTCATCAAGCACGACGCTCGAGGCTGTACCAGTAAGTGCAACTACGGGAGCCGAACTACCAAGCCGCGCTGTCCTGTCACGAACAATTCTGCTAAGGCTTAAGTACGCAGGCCGAAAGTCATGTCCCCATTCGCTCACACAGTGGCATTCATCGACGACTACCTGGGTGATAGCACCAAAATTAGCCTGGTAATCATGAAGAAGTGTTCTGAAGTTCTCCATGAGGAACCGTTCAGGTGCCACCTGTAGCATCCGCATCTTGCCAGCGGTAAACCGCGCCTCCTGCTGGGTTCGCTCTTGGGTGTTTAGAGCACTGGAAATGAAACCGCATCCGTCGATGCCATCCACCTTCAACCGCTCGTACTGGTCTTGCAACAAAGACTTCAATGGCGCCACATACAAAGTTGCACCAGGCAAAAGCAACGACGCAAGCTGGTAGGTCAGACTTTTACCGCCACCCGTGGGAAGCAGCCCCACGGCGTCTCTGCCCATCAAAATGCGACCGAGAATCTCGTACTGACCTTCTCGGAGTTCGGATTTCCTAAAGAAGTCCTGCGCAAATGACTGGAGCAAATCCTTCTCAGGAGAACCGTTTAAATATTCGCGGCGTGTAAACCGCAAACTAGGCTCATCGACCAACTGATTGGCAGGCCGTGAGAATGCAACCGCTCCAATTTCAGCGCTTGGCTCAAGGTAGGGGTTTGTGCAAGAAATGAAAATTGAAAGGTCAGCCGCATCATCCGAAGACTCCACCAGTTCAATTGTTGGTAAGTCCGACAACCCCCAGAGACCTTGCAACCGTCCGAACCAGTCCGTAAAGTCCTGAATTGCTAGCTGTGCCACATCTGTTTCGGACTCGTCCACGAAAAGGCGCCAACCTCGCTCGGACCCGAGTACACCCTTTCTCATTGCTTGGAGCAGCAAGAATTGAATTCTGGCAACAATGGTTGCGCCCCATACCGAATTCATGACCTCGAATGTTCTAGTCGACGACTCAGGCAAATTTAGCCCCCAGTCCCCTCCCTTGACGGACTTCATCAATGTGGTCAAGTGGCTTCTTAACTTTTGACCGTCATGCAGTTCGGAAACAGGCACACGCCAGGTGGTCCAGCCAGCCTTCTTCAACGCAATGTCTCTATTTCGGTCTAAGTGCTGCTGTGCCTGCTGCTCGTAGTGCTGTCGTCCATCGACCTCAATCACCATTCGCAGGCCTCGACCGGTGTCAATGGAGAAGTCCGTTCTTTGGCGGGTGAATACTGCACTCTCGACACCAAGGTCCTTAAGGTCGGCCTGAAACCTCAAATAGTCCAGCAGTGGGAAGCCCAGGGTCGGCACCAGAACATCATCAAAAAACTGTTTTTCAGCCGGACTGCCTTGTTGCCCGGCGATTTCAGCAGCCATCTCCCACATACGCTCCACCGCACCGGGTAACACTTCGTTAGCAAGCCGCCCTGATGTCAATGCATTCTTAAAAGCGTTTGGATTTGACTGTTGAGTGTTGAATCCCAACATGCCGGCAGGTGCAGGATATGGGGTGAACTCGCAAAGTCCAGCATCTTCCATGCTCTGGGCCATTGCCTGCTCGACCATCCAGGAACAAGGCGTCCACGCCCCACGCTGCAAAATGCCAAGCGCGATTTCGATTGCCGTAAGTTCCGTAGCCTTGGGCTGTGAGCGAGACGCGCTTGGCGTGAACTCAATATTCCACGCATGGGACGAAGAAAACTCACGGAGGTGCCGAAAACGTGCTTTATCTTCTATAGAAAGGCGTGGGTCGAGAGCACCGCGCCAAAAGTCGCCGGACTTTAAAAAACCAGGTAACGCTGACAAGCGTCCACGTGAAATCGCCACACCTCTCCCAATGCAAATGTGTTTTGCTTATTGACTCAGGTTAACACGTTGCAGGCAGGAATTAACCAATTTTTTCTTCATGAGGTGGCGGCCAATCCAATGAGCTAGTACTTTACCTCGGGCGCAGCATCACTGAGCGCTTTGTCTTGCATCAGTGGAACGGTAAGTCCCAATTAACTCCGGGATTTTCCTTCTCTAGGCTGCACGCTGCATCTGCGCAGACCACCCAAGCACTTCATTGTCAAACTCATGGTTCGAAATTGGATGAGCGCCAAGCATCTGCTCAAACTGAGCACGCGTCACCAAATGAACATGATTCGCCTCTGCTTGGGTTGCCGCACCTGCAGTGAACCCTTGATTCGTAACTGCAACCTTTTTGAATCTCGTACCTGGGAACCGTGCCTGATAACGCGCAGCCCCTGCAGCGACCTCTTTTATGGCGTCCCATCCAACGGCATCGGATACGGAGCTCTTACATTGAATCAGCTCACCCTCACGTCCCGGAAGCAGCGCCACCACATCGATACCGCCGTCACCACCTCTTTTTGGAGTAACGCTGGCTTGGAACCCTCGCCTACCCCAAACCACGCAGCAAAGCACCTCGAAGCTAAACCCGTCCATGCGGTCGACGTCATCCATGGTCAAGAAGCGCTTGGGCACGTCAGCTCCCGGTTCATCAGTACCTACAAGCTCACCGAAGGTAGCCTCGCTACCCGTGCCATTGAGCATTTCAGTCATGGCGTCAGAGTCCAAGGTAGAGCCGGCAAGCCCGGCCTTCTTCTTTAAAAGTGCATCAAGCCGGAATTCGAATGTGGGAAAGTCAGCAATTACCGTGGGGCAGTAGACGTACACGTCCAATTCTTGACCAATTCGGTAGGCTCGGTCAGTAGCCTGCGATTCCTTTGCAGGATTCCAGGCGCGGGTGAAGTGGAATACATGGTTGGCCGCAGTCACGTTTAGCCCGGCACCCGCAGCCAGTGTGGAAAGAATGATGACATCAAAGCCTTTGGTCGCTGAAAACCGGTCTATTGATGCCTGACGTCCCTGCGAGTCCCCGTTGATGATGATTGGCTTTAATCCGAATTCCTCGCGCAGGAAGTAGTAAAGCGCAGCTTGCGCCTCCCTCAACTCTGTAAAAATGATTGCCTTTTGACCTTCGCGCTTAATTTCAGCAAGCCTGGATAGCATCCAACTCAACTTGGGAGAGTTGCCGAGGTGAGCCTCCTTTCCGCGTTTATCCATCAAGAATTTCGTCCCAGGTAGACAGTACGGTTCGGCGCACACTGCTTTCATCAAGTGCAATGCACCGAAGGAAAGTTGAGCCCGCTTGCGACCGTCAGATTCCTTGGTCGCATCCTGCAACTTCTTGAGACCACCTAGGTAGAGGATTCTTTGATGCTCAGTGAGCGAAATTTCAAGGCGGTCCGTGTCAGCAAGCCTCTCTTTGAATTGAAGTTCTTTGGAAGCAACTGTTTTCCAAGCGAAATACTTTTTCGGAAGCTCTTCAGCAATATCGGCCTTCGTCCTTCTCAAAGTCTGTGGCGCAATTAGCCCTTGCAATCGAGCCAATGCGGCCTTCAAGTCATCTGTGCCGCATTCAATTGGACGCCGGTAGGTTTTACCAAACTCCTCTAAAAATCCCAGAAGACCAGGTTGCACAAAGTCAAAGAGGCACCAGAGGTCCGCCAGTGAGTTCTCAACCGGAGTACCAGTACATGCAATCCTGAAATCAGCCTTTAGCTTCTTGGCTGCCAACGTGACCAGTGTGCCCGGTGTCTTTATGCGTTGTGCTTCATCACAGATAACAAAAGCAAATGGTTGCCGAGCAAATGAGAACTCGTATGAAGTCAGGGTCTCGTAGGTGGTAACGATGACTTTTGCAGTACCAGCCCAGCTTGGCTTTAGGAGCTCAACAATTCCCTTCGCTGCTAGTTGGGAGTCAATGAGTACCAACGGCTGCTTCCTGGCCTTCAATTCGTCTTCGTAAAGTACCAGTACCTCAGGAAACGAAGGTGTAAAAAACTTTTTGGCCTCATTGGCCCAGTTGTCCACTAGGCTCTTAGGGGCAAAGATAACGGAGGGTGCTGCGTTAGGATTTTTTTCGTAGTACCAGGCCAGAACACTCAAGAGCTGGAGCGTTTTCCCCAAACCCATGTCGTCAGCGAGTAATGCGCCACGGCACTCTGTTGGCGCCTTAGAAACCAGGTGCTGAAACCATGCAATCCCGTGTAATTGGTGCTTCTTCAAGCTGATTTCTGAACGCAGCGAACGCGGCAACTCTTCCCTTGTGCCGCTAGGCAACGTCAAGCTCACTCGGCGCTCCTCTTGGTAATCAACGCCGGTGAAGTTGGTTTTAACCAGAAGTGTCTCTTTGGAAGCTTTCTTTTCCTTAGGCTTGGAAACGCCATCTCCCTTAACCTTGTCATGAGCCCCAAGCATTCCTTTAAACCCATCTACCAGAGCTCGTGCTTGCCCGGTTGGTACGGGAGTGGGTAAAGTACTGTTCACAACTTCCGAATTTGCAGCAGCCTCGGCCTCTTGAACTTGCTGTTCGAAGTCCGCCACCCATTGCTTAGTCAAAGGAATAAGAACCTGCTCTTCAAGTCCCTGAAGTGTCACTCGAACCATCGGAGTGAGGTCCTCTGGCATCCACCCAGTGTTTTCCTTGCCTTCAGGAGGTGATGGCTTTTGAAAGACCGGTACATATATGGCTTTGGCCTTCCCAATCCCGTCAATCCTTTCACTGTATCCCGCCAGCTCGTATACATCTTCAAGAGAGATTCGCTCTGCAGGTTGAACTCTCCACAAGTGCTGAAGCTGCCTTGAATGCTCAAGCTGAAGCGAAGACTCAGCATCAATATTCAGGTCGAACTCATTCCAAGCAAACCACTCTCTGTCCTCGAGCAGTGCATGTTCGAGTTTTTCGATGAATTCGCTAAGTGCATCAGGGGACTGGAAAGTCTGGACTGTTGTCCGCAATGTGCCGTTCCCGAAATGCTCTGTGACACAGAGTTCCACCAAATTGATGTGCCCACTGACGATTCTGGGGTTGACGCTGAAATATGCTGCAGTCGCACCAGACTCAGCACGGTCAGCTGCGAATTCTTGCTCGCTAATCACTTGGTGGGCTGTCTCACCCAAAAAAGCCCATGGGTTGCGCAACAACTTTTCCGCTCGTGCACCAGCCACCTTGCGTCCGGGCATCTCGCGCTTGATAACCTCAAGCACTTTACGCACCGGCTCCGAAATAACGACTCGAACCCTGCCACCACCACGTGTCATGTCGTAATGCGGTTGCACAGAATTAAACCCGTCAAATGCGGTGAGCCATTCGGTGGGTGCTCTATCAAAGGTGGGAGCAACAGTTACAACCCGTCCAAATGGCGTGTCTTCCTTTACAGTGTGCAATCGAAGGCTACTGGGAGTCAGCACCAAGGTCGTTTCAAGGTAAGGAGTCGCGTACAGCGCTCCCGCCCTATCCGCGACTTCCCTGATGCGTCCCCACGCCAATTCGTTCTCATGCTGTGTGCGCAGTGCATGGGGTCGAGTCCTGAATTCAGTAATGCTCTGCACCGTCTCCCATGCGGCCGAAGATAGCAGCACCGGCGCGCCCCCGACAACGGCTAGACCTCCAACCTGATTTGATACGACAGTCTGCCGCGTTCCCTCGACCCAACCGTCGAGACTCAACTCAAAGTCGGCGTCAGATAGCGTTCCATTGCAACTCAATACAGGCCTTACTCCAGATACCGGCGGCAAGTCCCACATTTGAAGCGCTCCGCGATGCTCGGAATCTTGAAGAAGCGCATACACGTCACCCCATGGAACAACGCATCCAGTAACGCTGAACTGACTTTTCCCCTCTTCCTCAAGTTGAACTAAATAGGCTGCCAAAACACAATCAGATGCGTCACCTTTTTGATTGTGAACTTCATCTAGAAAGCCAGAACCACTGGCAGCAACGGTTTCTCTGGCCAAATGAAACCTAACCCCTTCAGCATTGAATGAACGCGTTATCAACGAAGCAGCGGTTCCACTATCAGTAACACGCCGAAATATGTCAAGAAATGCCATCAATCGCCTCTGTAATACCAACACTCTTTAGAATTGGACCACCAGAATCCAAGCTTATCTAGCTCGCCTGCAAGAAAGCGGCTCTGGCTCGAATCGTCTACCCAAAGACGCCCGCCAGTAAGCTTGCGTTCGTCGCGTATTCTTGCCCCCTTGAATCCATCAACAAGATGATGCAACTTAGCCATAGAAAACTTAGCCGTGTCTCCCGTTTTTTTGTCAAATTGAGGAGCCCGCGACGCCTCGATGTGATGGCTGTTGTTTGTCAGGTTGGAACTCGGGGGAGCAGTATCTATGCAAGCATAGTTGGTTCGACTTGTAGACTTTGCATCGGGATGGATGCCCAATCCTTTCAGCTGATGGAAGGCTATTTCTTCCCATCCTGGAGTGTGTAATATTCGTAACCCGTCACCGGTAGAGTACCCGTACTTCAGGTCATCAGTTCCGCCGTTGTAGTGTTTCGCGTTGCGGTCAAATCTCAAATTATCGACGCCGTAGACATATGCAGCGTTCGAGGTTACGCTGAACTCTACAGCAATGAAGTTGCCAATCTGCATCATGAATGCGTCCGACTTTTTATTTGCAAGCAACTCAGCGTAGTCCCCACGCTCCCTCGCAATAAGTTCCTTTACGGCCTTGTTTGAGTACTGTAGCGCCATTGTCTCTGAGCCGAAAACAAGTCGAGTCCACGTAATCTGCTTCAGGTACTTTGACCAGAATGCCAGACGCCCTGCATCGGAGCTGTTCCTCGTTGCAAGGATGTCGAAAAAATCCTTGAGGGCACGCTCTGTCACCCAACCCATAACCATGCGCCAAACCTCGTCAGGGACTCGGTTCCATGCAGGGGCCATACCAGAACTTTTAAGTTTTGGGTTACGCCAAACATCTTTGTGAACCACGAACTCCCTTAGCTCTTCATGTGAAATGGGATTCGCGCAATTATGATAACGAATAAGGATGGCCTCAATAGCCTCGTCTCTGAACGCTGGCTTTTCGCGTATGAGTTCAATTAGCCGTGGCAGTGAACGCTGAAACTCTAGGTGACTCAGTTTGGTCGCGCTACGAACCGCACTAAGTACCAATTGATGCCAGAACCAACTCGAATGGGGAATGCCAAGGTCAGACTTAAGTCTATCTACTTGGTCTGTTTTCCCATTCAGATATTCAGCTGCATATTTGTCCACTGGATTTTTTGTGAGTACAGCACTGTCTCCTCGCAAGACACTCACCCAATCTGGAATTAAACCGGCTCCAGACTGTCGACTCATTTGTGGCCAAGTACGTTCCAAGAATCCCCTCAGGTTCTCCCACCCATTGATGGCCATTGCGTTGGCTTCCAACGGATTGAATGAGAAATACGAGGTAAGTAACCCGTGCCAAGTCAAGCGCCACAGATTTCCTGCTTTTACTTCCGCTTCGTACTTCTCCAAAAGTCTTTCAAACTTTGAATTTGCAAGCATTAACTCATTTGCCGCTGTAGGTATGGGCTCCGCCAAAACGGACGCTACCAAGTCTCGCTTCCAATCGTCTAACTCAACTCCCCTCAGAAAATCGCGAGCAGCAGCGTACGCGTCATCTCTATTCGGCTTGGCCTTTGCGTACCCCTGAAATGTCCGTTCAGCCTCTTTGGCTGCTTTTTCAACAACGGCGGGGAGCCCTAAAAAGTCAAAATGCAAACCGAACGAGTCTATGCAGACCTGCAGTTCTTTGTGAAGCTGGTGCAGGGCTGTATCGGTCAGCATGTTCCGTACTCCTTGCGAGCAACGTTCGTATTGCGTTCAGGCGTCTTATCATCAAGGCTCCAAAAGTCAATTTTCAACTCAACTCGCCTGCTTGCAGCCTTGTCACTCCGAACAGAATTGAATGAGTAGCCCCCCACAAGAAACAAGTCTTGGATTTGGTCTAGTTGGGAGCTAGTAAGCGCACGCTCATCTGAAGTGGGCTTTGCGAACAATGCACAGACCACACTTCGACTCCGGTCAAGACTCAAACCCAGGTTATAGAGGTAGGTACCATCCTGGTCGGTGAATCCTTCGACGACCACCCGTCGCATCCACTTCTCACCCTCGGGACTTGCCTTAGCGCTGAGCAACACAGGAATGTAGTCTCGCAAGAACTTTGCAGCGTCGGTCTGTATTGCGTACTGGCCGCTTTCAAAACGCACGATTTCGCCCAGGTCAATCTGATAAGTGGATTCATTGACCTCAACATTCTTTGCTAAAGATGCCTTCTTAATTATCGCCATCACATTCCTGATGGCGCCTTCCCTAATAATCTTTGCTTCTTCTTCAGCAGTCACATTTTTTGTCACAGCCACCAACGTCACCGCCATAACAACCAGAAACAAAGTCATGAGGGCCGACATGAGGTCGGAGAAAGAAATCCAGAATGGACTCTCCCCTTCCTGCTTACCTTTCCTTTTCAGAATGATGCGCGCAAGCATCTTAAACCTTCTTCATTCGATGCACAGCACTGGCGAATTCCTGTACGACCCCATTGAGGTGACCAGTTCCAGCCGACAAGTGCCTATCAGTCTCAGTAATCGTCTTCTTCAGCACTTGTACGAGTTCATCGCCAAACTTCTTGAACGCTACGGCCAAGGCATCGTTGACTGCATCTAAATGGTGTCGACTCTGGGTTTCGGCCCTCAAGAGCGACTCAGCACTCGCCTTGATGTTGTTGATAAGCTCGTTGGAGACACCGGCTTCCTTTTTGGCCGAATCTATCAACCCCATCAACGCTGCCACTTGTTGGTCCACAGTTCGGCGTGTTGAGTCGTACTGGTCGAATCCTTTTTGCACTGCCGAAGCTGCAGCCTGAAGGCTGCTTGCGGAAGTATTCAGCTTATCCGCAACTCCAGTTGATGCCTTGAAAACTTCAGCAACTGAATTTCCCGCAGTTTCAAATCTTTGCGCGGCGGACCCCATCGTTAGTGCGCCCTGGTTCATTCCGTCTATCGCACGAGTAGAGACTTGGCTGAGCGCATCTATGTTCTGCTGAGTCTTGTTAACTTGCTCCACTACTGAGCTGAGCAAAGTGTCAACCTGCATACTGAGACCGCCAACAAGCCTGCCCGTCTCATCAGAAAGTTTTGCATTTCGCCCAGATTCCTCATTCGCAGCATTTCGGCGAAGGTTCTCAAGGTTTTCCATGCCGAGTGAGACGTCTCCCAACACTTTCATGATGGCGTCGTCCATTGCCTGCTTTGATTTGCTCTGCTCTTCAGTTACCAGCTTTCGGAAGTCCTGAACAAACTGACGCATCTGGTCAGTAAGCAATTGTTGGTTCTCAGCGGCCTGTTTCATGGCATCTTCCAATTTACCGCTCAACTGGTTCGAAGCGTGTTCGTTTGTCACCTTAATGTCCGTGAGGAGGGACTGCAACGAGGCTTGAACCGACGTCATGACATCCATTGAACGCTGCATTTGGTCGTTAATTCCGCGCATTTGCCCACCAAAAGTGTCCTCCAGCTTCGCCATGAACCCTGTGAGCAGTGTTTCAAGCATGCCCTCTACTTGCTGGCCGTTACCTTTTGCATTGGCCTCCATCGCCTCCCCAAACTTTTTCATCGGTACCGCAATTCCGGTAGCGATGCCGTGACCGATTCGGTCACCGAGCGCCGCTGTTGCAGCCTCATGCGCTGAAATTTGCCGGTCAATTAGATTCGTCATCATTTTGTTGAGGTCTTCAACAAGTGCATCTTTAAGCTGGGACGTGTTTGCTTCATTGCGCTCAGACGCCTTTACCAACCGGGAGAGGTACTCCTCACCGGCTCCAGTGGAGTACAGGCTGTCGAGTGTCTGGGTAAGCGTCTCTACCCGGCTGTAAAAGTAAGCCAGTGAGAGTCGGCTAATAAATACAACGGCCATAGCGCAGCCGATAGCAACACCTGATGCCACGAAAGCGTGCTTCACGCCTTCCATCAAGGGGCCCAAACCAGAAACTGCTGTTGCGGCCGTCGCTGGGTTGAAGTTACCCAGCCCCTCGAGCAAACCAGCAAAAGTACCAATAATTCCTAAGCCTGTCAACACTCCGGGCAAATGACGGGTGAACTCGTCCAATAGACGACTATCCACCAGTACCTCCCGAGTAAACATTGTCTCAGCAGGCACTGTCGCCCGGAGTTCCCGAAGCTCCACTCCGCCAGAAGATGCCTTTTTTAGGTCGTGCAACGTATCGGAGTACTCTTCCCAAAGGTGCCTGATGGGTTCGCCTTGAAATACCGCACTGGCCTGGTCCTTAGCAACTGGCTCGCCAGAAGCCTTCAGCTGTTTCAAGCCTCTAATTGTTCCATTCAACTGACGCCAGACCCTGATGCCCTGGACTAGGTACCCCAAGACGAACACTGCACTTAAAGTGAACACCGTGAGGAACGTGGCAAGAGTGAATCCGTGGAGATTGCCTAGCGAGGGGTTTATCGCCCCGAGTACCTGAACTATCCAATTCATGCGCCTATTCCCTTTGTTTTCCGGCTACTGCCGTGTTTTTAGCATGCCAATTGTGGAGAAAAACATCCCTGCAGTAGCGCCGCCGGACACACTTTTCGAAAACCAATTGAAGTTTACGCCCTTTAAAAATGCGGCTTGCTTTGCCACAGATTTCAGTGCGAAATTGCAATTCGCGTTCAAAATCGGACCACTGGACTATCAGTCTGAAACCCCTTCCAGACCATCCTGGCCACCATCTTCTGCATCACACCCAGGATGCGTTCATCCTTGAGCAGCTGGTCAGCAATGTTGTTGTGAGCGTCCTGCGCCTCAATGACCACGTCCATGAAGGCGTCCTTGAAGTCCCCCAGCCCGAACTGTTCTTCTGAATTGTTCTTGGCCTGGTCTGCCAGCGTCTCGCTGTTCATCAACCGCCCCTTCCAAGTGGTCACCACACCAAGGCAATCCGACTCGGTGATGTCACCCGCAAAGAGGTCGTTCATCTTGGAGACGATTTCACGCAACGCTTTGCGTTCGTCTTCATTGGCAGCCCCGGTACCGACTTCGCTGATGCCCGGCAGCTTGACGACTTCGGCCTTTTCCAGGTCCAGGGCCTGCTCGCCCATCTTCTGTAGCCGGTAATGGGTCAGCTTCACGTCGTCATCGAGCGAAATGGCGTCTTTGCGGCCATGCTCGGCCAGCCGCGGCGCCAGGCTCTTCCCAAAAACAAACAACTTTTCCAGCTCCGGGTCCGCATAAGGGATGATTTGCGACAGGAACTCGTACAGCCTCAGGAACGAGGTCAGGTCCTTTCGGAAAAGCTGCTGCTGCTCTTCTTCAAGGTCGGAATACCGGTCGAACGCCGGCTTCAGCACTCCGTGCAGGGCGCCCTGGGTCTTGACCTTGGGGTTGAAGAAGGCCGCAGCAAAGGTCTCCACCTCGCTCCAGAAGTAGACCCCGGCCTTGTTGAGCTTGGAAAGCAGTTCATGCACAAGGTTGGGGTCGGTGACCTCTTCCAGCTGGGCGGTGCGGTAGTACGGCTGAAAGCTCTTGAGGATTTCGTCCGGTTTATTGACAAAGTCCAGCACGAAGGTGTCGTCCTTGCCCGGGTACATGCGGTTGAGCCTGGAGAGCGTCTGCACGGCCAGGACCCCTGAGAGCCGCTTGTCGACATACATGGTGTGCAGCAGGGGTTGGTCAAAGCCGACCTGGTACTTGTTGGCCACGAGCAGGATGCGGTACTCGTCCTTCTTGAACGCCTCAGAGGGCTCCTGCCCGTGAAGGTCGTTCATGTTGGCTTCAGTGAAGTCATCGGGGCCGGAGTCGGGGTCTTCGACAGCTCCGGAAAAGGCCACCAGCGTCTGGAGGTCGGTGTAGCGCTGGTCCTTGATGTACTTGTCGATGGCAAGCTTGTACCGCACGGCTGCCTTGCGGCTGTCGGTCACCAGCATCGCCTTTGCTTTGCCGCCAATTTTGGCCATCACATGCCCGCGGAAGTGCTCAACGATGACGACAACTTTCTGACTGATGTTGTGGCTGTGCAGCTTGGCAAACTGCGCCAGGGCCTGTTTGGCCTTCTTTTGGGGCACCAGCTTCTCGTTGGCCAGGGCGCCGAGGTTGTAAAAGGTGGCGTAGCTCGTGTAATGCTTGAGCACATCGAGGATGAATTCCTCTTCGATTGCCTGGCGCATGGAGTACACATGGAACGGGACGGGCTTGCCATCAAGGTCCTTGCGGCCGAAAAGCTCCAAAGTCTTGTTCTTTGGGGTGGCGGTGAAGGCGAAGTAGCTGACGTTGTCCGGGCGCTTGCGGCCTTCGACCACCGCATTGATGACATCCTCAGCTGTCACATCGTCGGCGTCGACCTCCACTTCGGCCTGAACAGTGACCTCCACGCCGTCAATGACCTCGATGGCACTGGGGTGGGGCTTGCCCTTGGTCAGGGCCTTGCGCAGCTTGGTGGCCGCGGAGCCGGACTGGCTGGAATGGGCCTCGTCGATGATGAGCGCGAAGTTGCGGGTACCGATGTCCCCCACCTGGTCCAGGATGAAGCCGAACTTCTGCAAGGTCGTGACGATGATGGGCACGCCGTCGTTGAGCGCCTTGGCCAGTTGGGCACTGTTTTCGCTGATGACCTGGACCACGCCCGACTTGTGCTCGAACTGGCTGATGGTCTCCTGCAACTGCTTGTCCAGGACGCGCCGGTCGGTGACCACCACCACGCTGTCGAACACCTTTTTGTCTTTGGCGTCGTGAAGGTTGGACAGGCGGTGCGCCGTCCAGGCAATGGAGTTGGACTTGCCGGAGCCAGCCGAATGCTGGATAAGGTAGCTGTGGCCGGGGCCTTCCACGGACGCAAAGGCCAGAAGCTCTTTGACGGCGACCAACTGGTGGAACCGCGGGAAGATGATGGACTCTTTGGTAACTTTCTTGCCCTTGACCTCGGCTTCCTTGACTTCAAGGTGCATGAATTCACCCAAAATCTCCAGCCAGTTTTCCGGCTTGAAGACGAAGTCCCAGAGGTAGTACGTGGGGTACCCCTTGCCAGCGGGCGCAGGCGGGTTGCCGGCCCCGGCGCTGCAGTAGTCCACGCCGTCAGGCTTACCCATGTTGAAGGGCAGGAAGAAGGTTTCGTCGCCGGCGAGCCGGGTAGTCATGAACACCTGGTCCGTCGACACCGCAAAGTGCACCAGAGCCCGGGTCTTGAACTGAAGTAGCGCTTCGAGCTCTTTGCTCTTGGGGTCCTTGGGCTGGCGGTCCTTTTTGTACTGATTGATGGCGTCCCGCACACTTTGTGTGAGGTCAGTCTTTAGTTCCAGGGTGGCCACCGGGAGCCCGTTCACGAAAAGCACGATATCAAAGCTGTTTTCGTTGTTCAGGCTGTAGCGCAGCTGGCGGATGACGGTCAACTTGTTTTTGGCGAACAGTTCAACCAGCTTGGGGTTCTTACCGTGGGCGGGCTTGAACGCACAAAGGAAGAATTTGGCGTCAACGTCTTTGAACCCATGGCGCAGAGCATGCAGGGTGCCGTGGGTGTCGAGCTGCTTGGCAACCCGTTTTACGAAAATCGCATCGGACTGCCCGTTGTGCCAGCGCTTGAACTTGGCCCACTCCGCGGGCTGGGTCTCCTGGACAAATGCCAACAAGTCGGCCGCGTAGATGGCGAGCTCGCGGTTGTACGACGGAGCGTTCTTGGGGTGGGTCTTGATGGCCCAGCCGCTGGCTTCGAGGTTGGCGCAGAGTTCGTCTTCGAATACGCGCTCGGTGTGGACGTTGGTTGTTGTTGGCATGGGCTCCCCTGGCATTTTTCTGTTTGTTATTGATTTGTCGGAACTTTTCGCTTTAATTCGTCTAGCGTCTTGCCCTCTTTGGACTTCCAAAGGTCCCAGCCATTTGTATTGGCTCCGGTCACTGCATCAGATGCCCCACTTGGAGACTTGAACAACACGTCGCGCTGGAAAACGTACTGCCCACCCTCCAGCTGTAGCGCCCCATCGGCAAGCAGTGCGCCGCGCGTCTTGCCCAAGGTTCCCGCCGCACTGCTGGGAGCCACCTGAACTCGGGCGGCCGACCCCTTCAGAACAACCATACCTTCAGAGGTGTACTGCGCAGTGGCGCTGTAGGCCGGGGACTTGCAATAGAACAATTCAGCTTCTGTCCCACCGTTGTTTTCCGGGGGTTTTGAAAGCGGCTCGAAAACCGGTTGGCCTAACGTCGCAACGAGCGTGCGTAAGGTGTCAAATATTTCCTGGCAGTCAGCTTCCAGGGGGGCTGGGGTGTGCGGCTTGCTGCCGGCATTCCCGTTTTTAATTGAAAACCGCCCGGCTTGGTTGGCGCTCTGAATGCTGGACCACTCAAGGTATAGGCTGTGAGTTTGAGTAAAACTTTGAGTCAGAGAGATGACCACCAAGGCCCGATTCCAGAAATCCATTTTGGGGTCGATATGGTGTTCACCCAATCGTTTTCCCACGGAGCCGGTCTGCCCGATGTAGACACGTGGCTGGTCGAGTTCATCGGTATCGTCCCCCACCAGGAAATAAAGTCCAACTTGTCTGGACTCGTTCATCGCCTGGAACTCGGACAAGAGTGCTCTTGGCACCTCAAGCACCTGCACGATGCTAGTGGTAAGGGCCGCGATGCGGATACCGCGGGGGTCCCCGCTCGGTAAGTAAATTTGAATGGTGCGGGGCCTGGTCGCCATGGCTTAATTCTCGGGTTACTTGATGGTGGGAAGCCGAACTTCGGTCAGCTTCCAATCGGCAAAGCCGCTGCGCTGAAACACGACTCCGAATCGGTCCGTGGCCAACGCGTCAGCCTTGTTTGGTTCAACGGCATAGGCAATAAGCTTGTTTACACCCTTTCGCTCAAAGTCCCACTTGGGTTTGCCACCGTCTGGCGATGCGGTGCCGGTCTGTGGCGCAGTGCCGGAAGGCGCGGGCGGCGCGTCAGTAGACTGTTTGCCAGGTTGCGCGAGCTTGCCGTCTTCCATGATGCGCATTACCGCCTCAGGGCGAACCATGGCGTCCACGAGGTTGCCGACCATGGCCATGGCCATCATAGTTCCCAGCGCGGCGAAGGGGTTCTCCGCCGCCGTGGATTCTCCGAGCCGCTCAGTCATAAGTGCCGAGAATTGGCCCTTGAAGCTTTCGCGCAGCTTGGGGTAGTCAACGTAGTCGTTGAAGGCGTCAGCGTCCTTTGCTTGGGCGGCTGCCTGCATGTTGCGGATTGCAAGGTGGGGCGACCAGTACCAGTAAGCGGCAATGGCCGCGACGGCCAGCGCGCCAGCTAATGCTGCGGTTCGGATGGATTTTGATGACATTTTTCTTCTCCCCGTGGTTTTTGATTTGAAAGGTATGCCGCGCTCGAGGCTAGTGGGGGGCTGCTGCAGCTCCCTGCAAAGTGCTGACGTCCAACTGGCCGGTGACCGCCGCTGAAATCAAAGAAGAGCGGTACTCGCGCAGGCGGGCGATGTGCTGCACTACGTGGGTGGCTAGGTTATCAATCTCATCAAGTCGCGCTTCCAGCCCAACTATCCGTTTTGATTGAACCGCAAGCTCCGGCAGAGGCACTGGCAGTTCACGGATATCTTCTAGGCTTAGTTGAACTTTCGTCCCGCCGTAGGCTTGAAGGTCAAAAAATGTCCGACCGATACTGGAAAGTACAACGTACCCAAGCCACTTCGGGAGTGCTCGAACTTGATTCGGCCGCACAAGCGAGACGTGCTGACTGACGTAAGCCTCTTCGATATCTGACGGAGCTACTGCAACAGAGCCAAGATATGCCGTGATTGAAATCAGGAGGTCGCCGCTTAACACGCGAGCGCGGACACCCTCTGCTGCATCTGGCAAGGTAACTCGTTGGATGTCGCTAAGGTCCAGGTCAATTGACTCACGAGTCAAGTTACCGATACGAACAAACAGTGCACCTTCATCTGTATAAAAGTCTGCCCAACCCCTGGAGCCACTCGTCACATATGCAATTTCATACTTCATGCGTGAGGGCACCCATTCTGAAGGGATTGTTCCCAAGACCTCTAGCCCCTTCAGTGCTCGCGCCCGAACCGTAATCTCGGAACCGAGCACGGCATGGTCAATCGCTTCACTCCGCAGCCCTTTAAGCGTGCCGGCAAGCCGCTCCTTCTCTGCAATCAAAGCATCAATGCGCGCCGTTTTGTCATCAAGGAAGTTGGCGATGTTCACTTGCTCGGAACTACCCGGCCAGACTGTTGGAAAGTCCCGTGTGAAGTCGTCAGGGATTCGTTTCAGGCCGCCAGCACCAGTCATCGCACCGACACCGAGCTGCCGAAACCGCTCACTTTGAACGACATAACTCAGATACTTTGCGCTCACCCCTAACTTTGGCCTCAGGACGGTTATTTCAGTGGTACCGAAACCTGCACCGTGTGCCAGTCCCGCCATCAACGCGCCCTTGCCATTCTCGAAACACGGTGTGACCTTGGCAAATGCAACGTCTCCGTCCTCAAAATAAGAGTAACCATTTCGGACTTCAGCGACAGGACGTGTCCGTTCAAGGTTTAAAGAACCGTTTTCGCTGATAGCCTCCATCGGCAAAAACGACACTTCCGTATCGGGGGCGGCCATCAGGTCAGCCCTGACCGGGGGGTTAAGGTCGGCCACGTAGCGAAGACGCGTCTCAGCCCATGCGCTCACGCCACCACCCCCTTCATAAGCTCTACGAACCGCTTCTCCATCTCCTGAATCTCCGCCGCAATCACTGCCGGCTTGCGCGGCGGCTTGTAGACATAAAAGTAACGGCTGAAGTTGAGCTCATAGCCGACCTTGCCGGGCTGGCCGTCATTCTCATCCTTGATGTCAACGTTGACCCAGGCGTCCGGCACATGAGGCAGTACCTCACGCTTGAGGTAGGCGCCGATATCCTCGGCCAGGGGCACGTTCTCGGTATCACGCAGGTCCTTGTCGTAGGGCTTCTCGCCCTTCTTGAACTTGCCTTCTTTGCCGGGGCCCAGGGGCCGGTCCACGGTCACCTTGCGGTAGCCAAAGAACTTGTTCTCAAAGATTTTGGACACCACCCTTGGGGCTTCAGCATCCACCGGCGCAGCGGCCCCGGCCTTCACAGGCTCCTTGAATTCAAGGCTGAAAGTGGCGTCATTTACCGCACCGGAGTAGGCGCCAACGATTTCAGCCACCTGCTCTTCTGAAATCATGACCCGCTTGTTGCCAAGTGACTTCTTCATCTTGGTGTACATCCGTGTCGCGTCAATAAGCTGGACCTTCCCCTTGCGGTCGGCCTTTTTGTTGTTGTCGAGAATCCAAACGTACGTGGCAATGCCGGTGTTATAGAACAGGTCGTTGGGCAGTGCGATGATGGCCTCGAGCATGTCGTTTTCCAGAATCCAGCGCCGGATTTCCGACTCACCGGAGCCCGCGTCACCCGTAAACAAAGGTGACCCATTGAGGACAATGCCGATGCGGCCACCGCCCTCGGCAGCCGGGCGCATCTTTGAAATCAAATGCATCAGGAACAGGAAGGAGCCGTCTGAGACACGCGGCAGGCCCGGGCCGAAGCGCCCTGCGAACCCTTTCCTTTCATGCTCATTCTTAACAAAGTCCAGCACCTTCTTCCAGTCCACGCCAAACGGGACGTTAGCTGCGCCATAGTCGAACTTGTCGTTAGGGAACCCGTCTGCTGACAAAGTGTTGCCGCGCACGATGTTCTTGGGGTCCTGCCCCTTGATGAGCATGTCCGCCTTGCAGATGGCGTAGGACTCATCATTGAGCTCCTGGCCAAAAAGCCGGATGACTGCGGAGGCATTGATAGACCGGGCCACAGCCTCAGCCACGGAGAGGATGCCCCCGGTGCCGGCGGTGGGGTCATACATCGAGCGGACTACCCCCGGCTTGGTCAGCGCCTCATCATCCCCCTGAAACAGGCAGTGAACGATGAGCTGGATGACCTCGCGCGGCGTGAAGTGCTCACCGGCCGTCTCATTGGAGGCCTCCGCGAATTTTCGGATGAGCTCCTCAAACACCATGCCCATCGTTTCATTGGGAACGATGTCTGGGTGCAGGTCAACGGTGGCGAATTTCTGGACCAGCTGGAACAGCAGGTCTTTGTCCTCGAGCTCGGACACCCGCTCGGTGAACTTGAAGCGCTCGAACACGTCGCGGGCGTCCTCTGAAAAGTCACCCAGGTAGGCCACAAGGTTCTGCCGGATGTGCTTTTGGTCCGCCAGGAGCCCTGGGAGGGTGAATGGGCTGGTGTTGTAAAACGCCTGCTTGCTTTTGCGCTTCAAGAACGGGTCGAGGTTGACCCCGCTGTCTTTTCGCTTGGCGTTCTCCGCCAGAACATCTTGCTTGGTACTCTCCAGAACGCAGTCCAGGCGCCGCAGGAGGGTCAAAGGGAGGATGATTTTGCCGTAGTCCGCCTGCTTGTAATCACCACGGAGAAGGTCCGCAACGGACCAAAGGAAGTTCGCGAGTTCCGAAAAGTTCTGAGCCATGTAATCCCTGGGTTATTTTTTAATTGTGCTTTTGGTCATTGTGGCACCGGGGGCTGAGACCTCTGGCGCCGGTGAAGGCTTGACGCCGACCTTCTTCGCATAGTCGCGAACCATCACCTCAAACATGCTGGTGAGGCTGCGATATTCCATTTCCGCGCATTGCTCCCAGAGGTCGCGGACCTCTGGAGTCATCTTGAGCGTAGTCGTCTCGGTTTTAAGTTTAGGTCGGGCCATGGTGAGATGTAGCGTATTTGTTTATATTTCCAACGTAAATACGTTATCACAAGGTCGCATGGGGCGCAAGTTGCACTTTTGAGCGATGAATAACTGTTGGTTTTCTGACGTAAGAGCAATTGGATACTTGGTAACCACACTCACTTCGGTGACTTGCTCCTGCATCTGCACGATGTTGGTTGTAAGCGCAGCAATCTTGATTACTCTCGGGTCCCCTGCCTTCATGCCTTCCACCGCTTTCCTTCAATCGCCGCCATCTGCCCTTGAATGTCAGCAATTTTCGACTCAAAGGTGCAAAGTTGGCGATAGGCCTGGTTGACTTGGTCGCGCTCGCTCTCGCTGGGCATTGGAAAACGAAATGCGCTCAATAAGGTAACCACGCTGACATGCTGCATGCCCGCGCCAACCTGGAGGCTTTCGAGCTGAGCGCGGCCTGCCTCTGAGCGCAGGTACATCAGCAAATATTCAGGGTCGACTTTTGTGCCCGAGCCCTCACCCTTAACTCGCAGGGCCACACAGCTCTGGGACACGACCAGTTTGGCGCCTTCAAAATGGCCAACGATGCCACATTTGCCTATGGTGCCCTTCACTGACACGACAACGTCACCTTGCTTGAGCTCATAGCCGTCTGAGACTTTGGCTCGAATTTTGGTAGTTTTAGCCGGCAGGCGCTCTATCTGGTTCCAGTTGCCCAAGTCCGGGATGCCCAGCTCAAAGGCTTCGGCTCCGCCGTCCTTCTCAAGGGCAGGTGGGCGCACTACATCAAAGACTAGCTCTAACGCTATGGCATTTGGCCCGGCGTCAACCGGTTGTCGTATGTACCTTGAAGGCGTAAAGATGCAATCGTTATCCATAACGTCCTGGCGCGTGACGACCCGAGCGCGCTCTTCGTCAGTTTCAAGGCCAAGTGCCAAATTCTTGCCTTTTCTCACTATCTCATCGGCACTGGCAACATTACGCTTGGCAACACCCAGGTCAACCATCCGAACGTCCTCTGTCCCGAGGCGTGGGTTCATAACCAAGATTGCGCTTGCAAGATTTGTATGCGGGAGGACGCCAGTTGGCAGCGTGACTACCGCCTCCAGTTCATTGCATTCACCGCCATGGTGAACCAAATACTCGCGTAACCGCTGTTCCTGGCCTTTTGTGAACAGCAGACCTGGCGGAACAAAGAAAATGGCTTTTTTACTGGCTCTGTTCACCAGCTCATGCACAGACCAGGTCTCGCTCCGCGCAAAATAGTCCATTGCCTTGCTGTCCGACGAATCCCATTGAGCGAGCCGTGTTCCTCGAACGGGAACCCCAAAAGGCGGCGTCGCAATCAGTGTTTGCGCCCTAGTGACTGGTTGGCCAGAAGAGTCCCTCTCCACTGTCGTCTGGACGGCTGGATGAGCGGTTTTGCCGGTCTCAATTGCTAACAACAGAGGTAAATCAGAAAGAGACATGTCTGTCATCAAGACGGCCTTCACGTCCCAACCTCTACGCAATGCCCGAATCGTCATCGTCCCGCTGATGTCAAAGGGCAACCATAGGGAACCGTCCGGTTCACCCGCGAGTTCCAGCAGGAGTTCGGCCGCAGATTCAATCAACTCACCTTCGTATGCATAGTCTCGGCTCAACCGAGCTCCTGCAAGCGTCAGGCTTGGCAGCACATCCCAGGGCTGGCTACCGAGCTCCGCCTGCAGTTCCGCAATAATGGACACCGCTTTGGCTCTTATGCCTATGGCTGAGTTGCTGTCGGGGCCAGAGAACAGGTTGGCAACTGCATCAATGGGTAAGCTGGCTTCCTCCGCAAGTTGCCAGCCCGCCAGAGCGTTTAAATCACTCAACCCCTTTAAGCCCGGCAGTAGCCCCATTACGGCCATCCGGGACGCTGCCAGCCAGGTCAGCGCAAAGCGTCGAGCATTCGATTGGTTGGTTTGACCGCGTGCCAAATCAATGAGCGCGGCAAAGGCGCGTGCTGTGGGTAGTTCATTTTTGTTCATGATTTTTTCCTCTCAATGAGAATAACGGTGGCCTAGGGTGATGACGGTTTTGTCCTCGACACTCAAGACGGCATATACACCGGCCAGGTTTTCAACTTGCTGCGTTGTGCCGACAGCCCCCCGCAGGCGACTAATAGAATCAGCAGTCATCAGATACCGAATGCCTCCCCGCCCGTCATACTCTTGCTCACCAAAGCCAATCAAAAGTGGCAGGCATTGCGTTGAAATGCCGCGCTGAGCGCTTCGCTTCTGTGCATGCTTTGAAAGCGTTTTTTTGGTTAGGGAGTTCGATATAAATGACAAGTTTTGGTGTGGCATGATGATTTTCTCCTGTTGATGATGCGTATCGTAGCACGCTACTTTGCATTTCACAACAATTATTTAAATATTTTTCATCAAGTACAGCCTTGAGCGGAAGATGCCGCTTTAAGCAGGATGAGCCCCGGCTCTTTTGGCCTTTGCTCAAATGAAGCGATGAGGACAAGACTCAAGCTATGCTCAACCGACGACCATGCGCCTCATTCAAAAAAACCAACCCCTGGCCTCGCGGGCATCAGATTAGTTTTGCGATAAGTCCAAAAAGTCATGCATGAATGCTGCGAGTGGCTTTAACTCAGCGGCCACATCGACCGGAGCCTGTCTCCCATGAATGCCCCTTGCATGAATTAAAAAAGCGCCCATCCAAGGGCGCTTAGTCTGTTGACGCCGTGACTTAGGCGGCAACAGCACTTGTAAAGAATAGTCCAGATGCGTCAAATGACTTTAACTCATTGTTTTTGCTGATGATTATCGGTAACGCCCGTTCGCGATATGACATGGTTTTGTTACCGTTATGACATGTCATATCGATAACGTCTGATGCCTGTCGACTCACTTGAGCGAGACCCTCACGCTCCCAGATGACTGTCCACGTTCCAAGGCATCCGATTTCATCGAGACCATCTCGTACTGATTTACGACGCTTTCGGTGCGTTCCTGTCAGCGCACCATCAGCACTCCCGGGCCAAAGTCGCTCGATTAAAGTTTCGACCTTAATCCTCAGACGGTGCCCTGGGCTTACTGTAGTTGAGAGAAAGGCGTGCAAGGCTTTCGATACATCATGCGGAAGCGCAAGTCGCTCCACCAACGAAACTTTGGCATAGGGCTCACCGAGGACTGCAGATGCAAGACGTGCATTCAGCACCAGATTTATACGGTCGTCATCCCCTCGCAGCCAAGCCACCAAGAACGTTTGTCGTTTAGAGTGCTTTTCATCTGCATCCTGCTCCCATACTGTTACCTCACAAAGTCGCTCAAGCTGCTTTTCACGCATAGCCCTTGCCGAACCTCCAGTCGGAACACCGCACCGTGAATTCATCTCAAACCAAGTGGTTTCTAGCCGCAACGTCTGACCAGCAGCAGCCTGATTTTGTTTGTTGAGCTTGGCCCACAGCCCTCGGCCGATTTCATCGGCCGTGCCAGAATTCACGACCATCTCAAGCGCACGACTTTGATATTGAATTTGAGCGAGTTCGAGCAAAACCAGTAGCAAGGTCTGCTCCGGGATGCCCAGGGCAGATTTGGCACTGAAACGCAAAACAGGCCCCCCTGTCGCCGCTTGATACGTCACGTCGAGCTTTGGTCGTGCGTTTTCGTCACACTTTGGCAGGGGTCGGAACAAGGTGCTCAACCCCACTGGGGGGTAGTAATGAACAACCCGAAGCGTCGGAATGGCATTTCCTGTCATTCTTGAGCCCATTTCCGCTGCGACTTCGCGCTAGGTCTCGAAGCCCTGTTCTTACATTCAGCACCTTGACCCTGGGTATCATTCAAAACCATCAGAACCCCGCCTGGCAAACGCTGCAATATCGTGGTTGGCTGCTGCGACATGTAGTTGGCTTTTGCAATGTCGACCGCAACAAAGCCTTTTCGGTCAAGCGCATTGATGCCTTGTTGCCGAGCCAACTCGACCGTCGGCTGCGAGAGATTGAGTTGCCAACGCACACCGTCAGATAACGCCGTCGAACCGCGGGCAGCACCAGACGTGTCGCCCAACCCAAGCTGCGCGGATGCGCGGTTAGTGTGGTGCGCAAAAACGACTGCAGCGCGAGATTTGAATGCCACCACCTGCAATATTTGCACAAGCTTCGACATAGCGCGCGAGTCGTTTTCATCACAATTATGAAACTGGCGAATTGGGTCCAACATGACGAGCCTGGCACCGGTGCACAGCGAAAGTAAGCTCTCAACGCTGTCTTGCACCTCCTCGTGATTACTATCAAGCAACGTAACCGGACCCATGCCGGCTAAGGGCACGATGTGCAAGTTTTCGTCCCAAAGGTCCAGCAGTTCCGCCGGCGAGGCATCGATACCCAGAAGCTGTGAATTATTAACAAGTGTTGCCGCGACGGCGTGCAGCCTGTGCCAAAACACTTCGACAGACTCTTCCGCTGCGACCAAAACGACCTTTCCCGGCTTGCGAGAAAGCGGAAAGGTGAGCTTGCTAGTCTCAAGTAGACCACCGCAGATACTGCCCCCACAGGCCACGGCCAGAGCCAGTTGAAGCTCAAACATCGTCTTTCCCACTCCTCCCGGTCCTGCAAGCATTCCGACAGTGCCAGCCAGTAAGCCAGGAAGAACATGGTCCATTGGTGGCGGGGGTGTCAACAAAAGTTTTCGTATGTCAAGCCAGTTCGCAAATGGGTTGAATTTTTTGTTGCAGTTCATGCCTGTACCCCCTTGAGGTTCGCAGAAGAGCGTTTGGCGTGACTAGCGAGCCAGGCATCAACATCGCATTGCCGCCACCGAAGGAGTCTTGTGTGTGGCAGAACCAAGCGAGGTGGTACGGCGTCCGGGTTGCGGCGGGTGTCCTTTTTTATGATGTTAGGACTGCGGCCCAGCATTTTTGCCAGGTCATCCAGAGTTAAAAGTTGCTGAGAACTCATTGAATGCTTTCAAGCCGGTCTTGTTTGGCACCAAGTTCGACCAGCTGAGACTTCTTGCGCCAATTGCTGGCACGTATTGCCTTCAACTGGAACCTATAGCTCTCGGTTTTAAATTTCGGCCTTCAACATCACAAGATATTCACGCGTGTTGATGCCAACTTTTTGGACACGCCTCTTGATGGACTGCAAGCCCTCCCCTCCCCCTGTCTTCGCACCAACTAAACGCCAAAAAACACGTTTTGAACGCCCCGCCAAACCCGCGAGTTAGACAGCAGTCGGCGGCTGCATGGGTTGCACCTCGTTCTCTGGCCGTGGTTGCGGACACTTGTACACAAGGCCATCAGCGCGCAGCCGCTCCGCGCGCCTCAGGTACAGCACGGCTCCCGGGCGGGCGCGGGCGATGCCGCGCCAGAAAGTTGCAGTTCCGTAGCGGGTCCAGGCCCCGTACACAGTGCCGGTGCGCGTATCCAGGGCCGTTGTGCCGTGCCATCCACCGCCGACGCTTTTGCTCACAACCGCCCAAGGCTGCACCACAACCCCCGCGCCAGGGACTAATTCGACCTCGGCTTCAAGCCTGGCCGCCAGTTCCGCTACTTCAACTCGGCGTACCGCTGCGTACTTGACCCCAAGAAAATCGTGAAAGTTGTGAGGGATGCTCTGGCGGATGGGTGGCCGTCGTTTTGCCGTCATCTCGCTCAAGCTGCCACCTGCAAATCAAGTGATAACACCTGGTCGGCAACCGTCAACATCCTCTTTGTTAGCAGCTCTTTATTGCCAAGTGAAGCTGCCTTGACGACAACAACTCCCATCACTTCTGTGAACAAAGTTGCGTGCCATGCCGAGCCAGCCTCTGCTTGCTCAATTGTCAAAGCCTGCGAACCTCGGTCTACGCGACGGAAGTGCGTGATAAACGGCTCGGCCTCGTTTTTAAGCACACGGGCAGTGAGGGAACCACGCTGCTCGCCAAGGTCTGTCACACCAAGCAGTCCCGTCTCACCTCTTGCCGGCAAGCTTTCCCGCGAAACCGTCAGGTCATCCTTTAGGCCGGGGCAGAACGCAGAACTTAGGCACAGTTGAACAAAATTGGCTTTCAACCCTGAATAGCCAGACCCTGTAACGCTGGTGTCCGCCAGCGCGCCGCGCTCCACCACAGCCCAGCCATTCTCCGTGAGCGGCTTTGCTACCAAATCGACACCCAATTTGCCTGCAAACTCGGCTACGGCCTTGTGGTTGACATGGAAGCGCCTCGCATTCCAGTTTAATGAACGAGATAACTTAACGGGATTGCCTACGTTGCCTTTTAGATGAGGGTTTGCCAGTGTTTGCAGGAGCTCCGCTGTCTGTGCCGGCTTCAGCTCCACAGAACGTAATTCACAGAAATGGCCGCTTGGAGCCGTTGTGAGCGTGAGCGTGACACCGTTCTGATTTAGGTACCAATGCGTGGACGTGCCACTCTCGCCAGAAGTTGCCAGCAAAACACAATTTTCTGGATGAGGAAGCCGCGGCTGTGTTTCATTTGCTACCAAATTCGTGTTCGAGCGCACCTGACCGCCAGAGGCCCTGATGACGAATACCTCTATCGCATCGATTCGACGTGCAGTTGCGTTGAGGACAAATTCTTTTCCGAACAAATTTATCGCTTCTGCATGCTTGAGCGGAACCTTCTGAATCCCTAGGCGACTGGTGTCGTCTTCACCTTCGTCCAGAATGTTGGTAACTTGACGGTGTGTTGGGAGAGTTTTCATATTGCTACTCCCACGCGCGACTCGTCCCGCTGCAACTCTAGTGCAGCTGCGCGCTGGTTGATGGACTCGCGGCGAATGCAGGCCAGCAATGCGGCGTAGCGCTTATCAAACGTGTCTCCGTGAACTCTCAGGGTGGTACCGGTACTGCGAAGGCCGTAGCAAACCTGAACGGCAGTGCCGTCTGCGTGAAGCTGCAGGACTTTGCCACCTGTGTCCAAACAAAATTCTTTGGTGGTACGGTTCGATGAGGGGCCAGTGACCAAAGCCACGACGCCGATATTGAGAGTGATTGTTGCTTTCATGTTTACTCCGAGATGTTTGTGGGTTAGGCGATATAACGTGCGATAACGTGCGAGCCAGAGCCAGCGGTGTATGTCACAAAAACAAGGTCTTCAGGAGCTCCGGTCTCGGCTAAGAGCGGGCGAATGTGGTGGTATTTATTGCCGCAGTACAGGCACTGGTGGCCGGCACTGTCAACTTGAATGCGTGCGCGAAGTTCGTCGGCTGTCCTGATGTCCACATAGCGCAGATGCTTAGGGGTGTATGCATTCGGCATGGCGCGGTACCAGCGTGCACGGGTCTGCTCGGGGATGTAACCAAAATACGGTTTGTCGGCTGAGCCAGTTTGTTCTGCTGCTCCGTGCTCGTTCCACTGAAATTCGACTTCATCGACGAATTTAATAAATTCGGATTTTGTCATGCCGGCATCAAACCAGCCGTACTGCTCCGCGTCGTTTTGCAGGAATTCGAACGCCTGCTTGCGTGTCATTGTGTGTGTCATGATGATGGTTCCTAAGGTTGGCTGCTCCGCAAGACGGTTCACAGTTAATTTGTGTAGTCACCGGGTATCTGTTTCATATGCCCAAACTACTTTTTTGCCTCCGGAAGCTCCCTTTCGGCGCCAAAATGCTGCGCCATTGATAGCATGGTTTCCTTATCCGACAACGATTCTTTCGTATAAAAATCTTTACAATTCTTTTTTTAGGATTTAGCCATTTCTGGCTCTTCTTACCCCCTTTTGATGGCAAAAAACGGGGGGTTCAGGGCGGAGGTCATATCATGGCAATGTGGTCAGGACCAGAGCAGGGCTGGGCTCGTGGCTGTAGCTCTGCCAGCGCCCGCAGCTACATTGAAACATCTTTCCGAATGAATCGGCGTTCAACGAACGATGCACTATTTTGGAGTTCAGATGACAAGCAATAGGGACGTAATTCGAACCGGCAGTGCTGCTCTTGCCAAAATCGCTACCCTCGACAGCCTCGCTGACCGTGCTTCGGATGCCATCATGTATCTGATTTCATCGGTGCCAGGCTCATCTGAGGACACCAGTGCAACTCCGGACATGCGCGCGAAAATGCTAGCTCGAAATGCAGCCAGGGTCAGTGCCGGCATTTCCGGAGGGGCGGCCATGGCTCCAGGCCCGCTTGGCATGCTCACACTGGTGCCTGACATCATCGGAGTCTGGAAGGTCCAGGCTCAGCTGGTCGCTGATATCGCAGGCACTTATGGCAAAACCGCGACTTTAACCAGGCAGCACATGGTTTACTGCCTTTTCAAGCACTCGGCTGCGCAACTTTTGCGTGATGTCATCGTGAGAGAAGGGGCTCGGTACCTGGTGCTCCCGGTAACGTTGAAGATGATGAGAGGCTTGGTGTCAAAGATTGGCGTCAAGGTGGGGCAACGAACCGTTGGCAAAGCAGTTGCGAGATACGCGCCGCTGGTGGGGGCAGTGGGAGTAGGAGCTTATGCATACTATGACACCAAAAAAGTTGCCGAGACAGCCATTGCGCTATTTAGCAGCGAGGTTTTGGTTCAAGACCAATTTTTTGATAGTTCAGAAACCTGAAATCAGAAATAGTTGGCTCGCACCCAACGCGTTGGCGCCGGTTTTGGAGCCGAAAAGGTAACAGCGTTCAACTTGCCGCAGAACCTCCTGCCGGCAAATGATAGGCTCAGCATGCAAATGGCTGTGTAAGCAGCAAGAAGGTGAGTCCAATTGACTCACCCTTTTTATTGTCTGTTACCTCGTTACCCCTGTTACCGAGCTTAAAGAGAACAGAACATCAGAACACCGCTAGACCTCACTTTAAATTTCTGCAAAGCATCGCAATTTTTCAACAAAAAAATGGGCGCATCGATTACAGACGCGCCCAGAAATCAACCCGCAATTGCCTACTGTCTACTGTCAATTTAGAAGATGCTCTGCAGAAAACATCTTCTCACCAGACTTCAAGAACCATCACCGCCTCAATTTCTCGATTCGAAAGTCTTATCGTCGTGGCGAAGTGCAGCTTTATGGCACCAATGGACAATGGCCGGCAAATCTTTCAAGTTAAATACATCGTTGCTGGAAAACTGAACGTAAATCGCTGCAATTGCCTTTTTGGCCTCAAACGATAAGACGTTCAGGTCCATCGGTAGGGTTTTACGCATCACTGGGTCACTTTGAACGCGAAGGATTGCCCGCTCAATCGCTTCTGCCTCAGACTCGTTTGGCGGCAAAAAGTCACTCATCAATACTACATTCGCGACAATCTTGACAGCAATGGTCGGCACCCCAAGATATCGAGCGCATGCCACGCAGAAGTTATGGCTACTCTCATGAGTCTTTCGAAGCCCCTTGAGCAGCTGATTGAGATGCCCATAAGTTACTCCGAGTTCGGCTGCCATTGCTGGCAACTCGTCGCCACGACGAGTGCATTCGTCAACCAACCACGGCATAAGAGGTCCGTTTTCTGCCGTGTAAAAGCGCTCCACTCGCTCTTCTGGACTTTCAGCTTTAACCGCTGGTTTTGCCTTTTGAGAAACAGCTCGTTTGATTGATGAAACTTTGCTGGTTTTACCTGGTGCCAGTAACGGCAGATTTGGAATGGTATGCATAAATTTGTGTCCTAATGACGTACGCGAAAGCTGCGTACAATTTGTATAGCGACTCAAAATTAGGCGGGAAGTGATGGCATCAAAAGGTGTTTTCAGCAAGCATTTCAGACTGGATTGCGCGACTGCGCAACCGAAATATCACGCGGAGCCTCGTACTGCCGAAAAAAGTTGTCCCGGGACAAACTTTTTCACTGTTGTGTATTTGACCCCGTGGTGACACATGACAAGTACCAGGGGCGTTGCATCGCTACCTCCGAGCTCACATGCAGCTTGGGTGACTTACCCCCCGCGCTTTGACTTTCGAAAGTCCCACGGCGGGACAGGGTCAACGTCCAGCCAGAGCCCGCGTTTGGAAGTTCGAGCTTCAATCTCTGCTTGGTCGTATGCCTCGCGGTCATCGAGGGACTGCTCCCGCTGATACGCCTTGTAATGCCATGCAAAACCGCGTCGAACCTGTTCCAAGTTCGCGTCAAGACCACCCACAAAAATCTTACCAACCTCACGCCCGTAGCGGTCTTTTTTACCGATTTCAACGGTCACGTCCTTTGAAAAAACAAGGTCGCTAAGACTGGCTTTGGAGCGATTTCCAAATGGCTGGCTTTTCTCCGGTGCATCAATCCCAGCCAAACGAATCTTGTGCTGTACTTTGTCTGCATCAAGGACAGTAACCGTATCTCCATCGGCAACTCCAACAACTCGACCCATCAGTGTCGCGGCTTGACATGCAAAGCAGAAGAGAAGAGCAAGTGCGAACAAATATTTCATGCCTGGATTTTGCGCTCTGAAGCGACATCAAATTAGTTAGATGTTTATATCGTCTGTATCCACCGGTTCAGCGAGGACATCCCGAGCGTAAAGCTCTGCAATGCGCTCAAGCCGAGCGTCTGAACTCTGAAGCAGTGTATCTCGACAACTTTCTTCAATGCGAAAATAAATCCACTTTGCGGACCTCGAGCAAATTTCAGAAAGAAGCCGTCTGTAAGCAACCTCCGAAGGCAGCATGCTTGCGATATGTTTACCTGTCTTGAGGTCACGGATTTCAAATAAATCGCCTGCGTCCTGTATGAAATTCAGGCCAAAAGTAGGCGCCAAATGCTGTAATCGAACGCGCTCGGCTGTCGTGAGAGAAAGAGCACCCCTTCGGGGAAGTGCGATATGCTGCATATTCAGTCCTTTTACCTAGAAGAAAACCACTTCTCGACACGACTAGGCTCGTAACCGATAGACAGTACTCACACTGAGTAGCCGTACCTCGTATAGATACCAAAGTCCATAGATTCCGTTGTACGGTCAACACAAAGAGTCCATCCAACAATGGGTGTCCGCAAATCGTTTCATTACTCAGCTTTGAGTAACCAATAATTTTTGTGGATGATGGTTTGCTCAAACTAAGAGCCACGCTGTCAACCAACTTTTACTGTGCGCATTGATGTAAGTGGCCGAAAAGCGCATGGGGATACCGGACAATAGGTCTCGCTGGAGTCGCAACAATTTCTGAACTGCGAACTTCGGTCATCAAGACTTGATGTAAATGGGAGGAAAAAATGCGATTTGATGGGGTTATCAAAACATGGAAAGACGACCGAGGCTTTGGCTTTATTGAACCGACTCAGGGCGGCCAGGAGCTCTTCGTTCACATTAATGAGTTTCAGGCCGGCACTGAAAGACCGACAACAAATTTAAAGGTTTCATTCGAGGTCGAAACCAGTAGCGATGGCAAAAAGCGAGCGAAGAACGTCCAGTTGATTCGTCCAGCTCGAATTGCAAAGCCATCTGGCATCAAAACAGCGCCCTCTTGGGGGCTTGGAAGCTTGATTGCTCTGAGCGGGTTCATATTGGTCTACCTGCTTATGACCATCATCAAGGGCACTTCACCTTACTTGGCCCTCGGCTACGTATTGATGAGCTTGGCCTGTGCGACAGCGTATTGGGTTGATAAATCGGCAGCTCAGACTGGCCAATGGCGAGTTTCAGAGGGGACTTTGCTAACGCTTGGCTTGTTCGGAGGTTGGCCTGGGGCCATCGTCGCACAGCAAACATTGCGCCACAAAACCAGTAAACAGTCGTTTCGACTTGCGTTCTGGGCGACTGTCATATTTAACGTTGGTGCCTTCTTCATAGTCACAACTGCAATGTCGTCTTCTAACTTGGGTTGAAGGCGAGTCGCTTTGAGCGCCGCATTGCCTGATTGCTGTCAATGAATCCCTCCAAAGTGTGCTCGACACTGGCACGTCCGGAACCAGGAGAATGAACGAGCAAACGATGGCACTGTACGTCAGCTCACGAGGTGGGTCTGACAGAAAACGAGCCCTCACTGAGAGGGCTCGAAAAATCAACTTGTCATCAATTCAAGAGAATTTGCATCACGCACCATCTTCAGCGTTGGTTTCAGCTTCAGCTTCGAATCGTCTTTCTGCGTCCCAAACCCAATAGCTTCAAAATAACCATCCATGAATAGAGGGGCCTCACGAGACGGGCAGTCCATTTCCCGCAATAGAAGACCGGCTACTTGGCGGATGTTCACCAAGGGCGCAACTGCTGACATTCGTTCCATTGCGTCTTCCTCTGAAGCTGCCTCGACAGAAATCACCAGCAGACCGCTAACCGCGTGATAGCCGCCAAAGAGTGTCGGCTCGATTTGCCGGTCACTTTTTTGAAGCAGAGAGTACCTACGGTATTGATGACCACGCCTCACGTTGCAACCCCCGAACCGGTTTCAGAAAGAGCCTCAAGATACTCGTAGGGTATCAAAATCGACACGTCAACAGTTTGAATACATCGCCATTTTTCTGAAGGCGAAAATACAGTTATCTCACTCAAATTCGAGACCAGATTTTTAAGCTCAATCAAGAGGTCACTAGCAAATCCATAATCGTTAACTTTAGTCAACCCTAAAACCGTAACAAATTCCCGTGGCAGTGTTGTACAGTCTAAAATTAAACTTTCATTAGTTATTTCATTGATGAACTGAAAGTGTGATGGTCCTGTTGTCGCAGCAACAAAGAACTCTCTCACGCTCTCTATGTAAAGCGGCAATACGAAAAGATGCTGACAATTTTCAAAGTCGCATCTCACTACTCCATATGAAGCACCGGAAGGCATTGAGAGTACGTCTATTGAAATATCGCAATCGCTAAGCTCTTTAGCTTTGATAGCAGAAAACACTTTGCTGCACACTGAGCCGCTCAGCAACCACTTTCCGTCGATAGCATGCTGTAGCTTTTTGGAAAAAGCTTTCGAAATCTGCGCCGCCTCAATCGGTTCAATCAACCTGGCTTCGAATAAGTTCATAAACCCTCTCAAGTCTCTGTTTTTAACTCGTGAACCCGTGACTCTTCGTTTTTTCATGTCAGTTTCCTAAGGATGCGCTGGATTGCGCTATTCGTATAGGCACCTGATGCAAGCAGAGTTCGGTGTTGGGCAATTCCTCTTTACAACGAGTCGCCCGTACACCAGACGCGGCTCTACACGGCGTGACACGACCGGGCACGGCCAGGCGGTTGAGCACCTTGCACCGGATGCGCACATCCGCGACTTGGCGCGTGCAGGTGCGCGTGGACAGGTGGTCTTCAGTGATGCTCTTGTGCCACTTCTTGGTGCACTCGACAAACAAGCGCTTACCCAGCCCCGTGGACACCTTCCAGGCCGTGCGCCCAAGGCGCTACAGCGGCGTGCGCTGACCACCATTTATGCAACCCGCCCGAACAGAGTCATCCCGACGCCGGTGTCCTGGCGAAGAAGCCAACTCACAAGCGCCGCTTGGCACGTGTTATCAGGTGGTGCCTATACCAAGGGCCAAGGCAATTATTTACACAAAGGAAATTTATGAAAGAGGAATTAACTGAGCTCATTGAGCTCTTGGTCGACATCGCCACGGCATCTGTAATCCCAAACACCAATGAAACGGAAAACCTATGCCAGTCGCATCCATTTACGCCCGCTACTCCACAGATGAACAGCGCCCTACCAGCATTGAGGACCAGGTGCGCCGATGCAGGGAAACAGCGGCAAAAGAGGGACTAACAGTCGCAGACAACTTCGTTTTTAGTGACAGCGCAATTTCAGGTACTGAGAAAGGACGTACCAAAAGGGCCGCTTATCAGCGACTCTTGGATGCAATCGACGCAAGGCTAGTTGATATCGTATTTATTGACGACGTATCGAGAGCTACCCGAGACTATCTCGAAGGTGCAAAACTGATGGCGACGGTTGAAAACACAGGCCTGCGCGTTGTCACCAGCGACGGACTCGATACCGCACAAACTAATTGGAAAACCCTGTGGCAAGTCAAATTAATGACCGCAGGCCTGCAAGTCGAAAACACGGCCATGCAAGTTGTTCGAGGCATGCTGGGGCAACTGGAGCGTGGTTATCAAGTTGCTCAGCCACCCTTTGGCTACAGGGGCGTACGAATCCAAGATAAGGATAGTAGTCGCATATTGGGGACGAGGTGGGAAGTTGACGAGACTGAAGCTGCGCTGATTCGCAAGATGTACGCATGGCGTAAGTCAGGTCTGTCGGTAGCGAAGATTGCTCTCGAACTTAACGATGTACTGAAGGTGCTGCCGCCCTGCTACAGACGTTGCAAGGGCAAGATTTACTGGCGACCGGCGACAGTGCATCGAATTTTGGCCAACACGATTTATAAGGGTGTCTTTGTATGGAACGGGTCAGCTTGCACAAAAGCCAAGTCAAAGCGTAAACGTAAGGTGGTGGAGGAGATTGAATTCAAGCGACCGGAGTTGCGCATCGTCTCTGAGGAGCTTTGGGCTGACTGCAACCCACAGGTAAAAACAATCGGTGTCCGCGGCGGAGGCAAAAATGCACTTGCCGGTGTGATGCATTGCGGGGTATGCAAGGCCCTGCTTTCGCTCAGTAAAGTTAAGACCTCCTGCAGTGTGCATTGTCCGCAATGCGAGCAAGCCAACCGCGTCGGTGGGCATCATGATTTCATCGGTTACTCGTCACTTTCTGCCGCAAAACTTGCGCTCGAATGGTGCCTTCGGGTGGTGTTTACTGGAGAGGTTCTCGATGAGTTTCACGCTCGACTGCAAGCCCGGCTGCACGCCACACCACTTAAAGAGGAAGCTGACTTGAGGCATGGCCTTGAGGAGCTCGGAGTTGCACTAAACCGAATCAAGCGCTTGGCCCTGGAACCAGGCATTGGAGATGAGCTGTTCAAAGAGGATTTAATTGCGACGATGGCAGCGCTAAAGTCTAAAAAAGCTCAACTTGACGCACTTTTAAGTCGAAAGAGTCACGCGTCCAAGGGCGCAGTTGCAGCGCAAACTGCAGTTGACCCATTCGAGCTCATTCGACGACTGATTGACGGTGAACCCGAGGCTTACAAGGTGCGCGCGACCTTGCGTCGCTTGATTTCAAAATTCGAATTTGTTTCTAAGCCAGGCAAAAATGTGAGCGTCTTCGAGCTGACGTTCATTCCTGGGATTGGCGTCGCAGAGGTTAGTGAGACAGATGTAATTGACGAAACTGGGGTGTCGTTTCGCGTGACCTTGTCAACAACAGCAAGGCGCCCGGTTGTCTGGGTCGTCAAGGGTGAACGAATTTAAGATGATGAAAGTGGACTTTGATTGCAGGGGCCGCAGCGATGCGGCCTCTTTTTTGTTTTGACGGCATTGAGATGAATTGCAGCGAGATACCAGCCTTCCCAATTGTTTCAGTTGGCCTTGGCAGCAACCGGCTCAGCTATCAACAACTCCGCCGGATATGGGACCAAAAAATCGCCCTCCCCTCCAGTTTTTGAATCCAGCCAGTCTGTGTACCGGGCCTCGGGAAGAATCACAACCATCCGCTTCTCATCGGTCGACTTGTGAAACTGTCGCATGAGCTCATGCCCGTCCGCGTTAATGGTCAGCATCGTGAAGCTGTAGACCATTTCACCCTTGGGGGACTTCCATGACGACCACAATCCCGCGATGCCCATGGGCGCGCCGTCGGCTCTCGCGATTCTTGCCGGAATCGCTTTTCCAGAGCGCCAATCGGGTTCATAAAAAGCATCCGCAGGAATGATGCAACGATGCCCGCGCTTCCACGCCTCACGGAAACTGGGCTTTTGCGCCACAGTTTCACTGCGGGCATTAAATGTGTGTCGACCAATCTTGGTGTCCTCAGACCAATGCGGTACCAGTCCAAAAAGCCCATTCAAGGCTTCCGCATCCGGCACCGCCACATCACCTACGTCAGCATGTGGGTGTTGGCGAATGAAACTGCCCAGGTACCCGGGCCACATGTCAAGCTTTCCGGATTCATGCGGCGGCTCGACTCCGAAGTACCTCCGAAATTTCTCCGCATCTTTGACCGCCTCAAAGTGACTACACATTGCAAAAATCGCTTCTTGGAATAAACTGTATAAATGAACAGTATTATTTCACATTCAACACCGGTCCTGATTTCAGAGGTGCCGACCAAAATCCTGCAAATCAAAAATCATGTCTGCGCCGGGTTCCCGTCCCCTGCCGAAGACTTGGGCGCCCAGCGGATTGACCTCACCAGTGTTCTTGTCAAGCACCCCCAGGCGACCTACCTTCTCAAGGCATCTGGACACTCAATGGTCGAGGCAGGCATCTTTGACGGGGACATCCTGGTAGTGGACCGCGCTGTGAAGCCGCGTCACACCCACATCGTCGTCGCCGTTGTTGATGGTGATTTCACCGTCAAACGCCTGTACCAGCGCGCAGGACAAATCAAGCTCAAGGCAGCCAACCCGACATTTGCCGACATCACACCGAGGGATGGCCAGGAAATCGTTGTTTGGGGCGTTGTCACCGCCACTATCAAGCGGTTCCCGAATTGAGCCTCCCATGTACGCGCTGGTTGATGGCAATAATTTTTACGTTTCTTGCGAACGCGTGTTCAGACCTAGCCTTGAGGGAATCCCGGTCGTTGTGATGAGCAACAACGACGGATGCGCTGTAGCTCGCAGTAATGAAGCCAAGGCACTGGGTATCAAGATGGGCGCGCCCTGGTTCCAAATCAAGCATTTCGCAGAGTCCGATGGTCTGGTTGCCTTGTCGGCAAACTTTGCCTTGTATGGCGACCTGAGTGACAGGATGATGAGCCTGGCCGCCGGACTGGGCCCCGCTCAGGAGATTTATTCCATTGACGAGTCGTTTATCGACATGGCTGGGGTACGAGGCGACTTGGTGGAGCGGTCACACAAAATTCGGTCGCGGATTCTGCAATGGGTCGGCATTCCCTGCGGCATCGGCATCGGTGTCACAAAAACACTGGCCAAGCTTGCGAACCACATTGCAAAAACCGCTGAACGCAAGCCAGGGAGCTACCCGGCACACCTTGCGCAAGTTTGCAATCTGGCGTCGTTAAGTCCAATTGAATTGGAATCGGCGCTCAGTGCGACGGAGGTCAACGAGGTCTGGGGCGTTGGACCACGAATTACGAAGCAACTCAAGGCCGATGGCGTAAATACCGTGCTCGACCTGTTTCGATTAGATGCCGCGATGGTCCGAAGACGGTGGTCAGTCATGCTTGAGCGCACGGTGCGCGAGCTGCAGGGGACGCCCTGTATTGGCTTCGAGGATACGCCGGCCCCGAAGCAGCAAATTGCCTGCACGCGGTCTTTCGGACACCCGGTGACCGAATTACACGAACTTGTCGAGGCGGTGACTGAATTCGCGAGCCGAGCCTCTGAGAAACTACGAAAACAGGGCAGTTTGGCTGGACAAGTTCTAGTGTTCATCCGAACAAGCCCGTTCCGCAAGGACCCCCAGTACAGCAGGTCGATGATGGTGCCGTTTCGACGCCCAACGTCCAACACTGCACACATAGTGGCGGCGGCAGTTGCCGGCCTTAAGGCGATTTACATGCCGGGATTCAAACTTGCGAAAGCCGGGGTGATGCTGATGGAGCTGCAGTCAGCATTGGTGCAGCAGCGCGAACTGGACCTCGAGGGTGACGATGAGCGCGACAGGGGAATGTTGATGGTCGCTATGGACGAGCTGAACCAGCGGTACGGAAAGGGGTCCATTCAGATGGCCTGTGCCGGCCTCCTTGGCGACAAACGCGTGTGGTCGATGAAGCAGGAGAGGCGGACGCCGGGCTACACAACGTGTTGGGAGGACATGCCCGTCGCACGGGCGTGAACAGCCCAGCTCAATTGCTGGCTTTGACTCCACGCGCGTCGCGCCATGCTCACAACGCAGCACGGGGACCTAAAAGCTGACATTGACGCCAATTTTTTTAAAAATCTCGTCAAAGCAGTCGAAAAGGCTAAACACCGTTTCTTAACTGGGTTCCATTACTTCAAAAGGAACTCTATTATGTTCATATGCGAACGCCTCGCCAAATTGTTGGCACCAGAGGATATTTATCCATCGGATGGTGGTTATCGATTAAGGACGAAATCAATACGCGCGACATGGCCGATATTTGTTGGTCGGACCCCAGCAGGAACGTTTTGCATCACACATGGCGTGATGAGGACCTCTTGCCCGTTACCGAGGGGAATGAGTCGAGGAAGGGCAAAAGAATGCTTAGTGAACGCCGGTCAGCTTGCGCTCGCGCATCCAGAAAAGTTCACTTACTGCGAAGGCTGGGCTCAAATGCCATGTTTTGGATTGACTACGCACCATGCTTGGTGCCTTGACCGAAAAGGCAATGTCGTAGACCCTACGTGGGAGCATAAAAAGGGAAGCGAATATCTGGGGGTACCGATAAAGACTTCAGCGTTACAAGAGCAAATTTTTGCGACTAAGGAATGGGGATTTTTCCCTCACGGGGTATACCTTCCAAAGGCATTTTCCGCAAACCCTGAGGCATTCATTGAGAGCAATTTTGCTGACGCGAGCATCGATGAACTGTTTTGATGAAATGCATTTCGCCTCAAGATTGTCCCCATAACCCGTGCTCAAGGCTGTTGACAACTTACGGGACAACTCTGCAAACCCCCGTCCGCGCTGGGTTGGCGGCGTTCGCTTAAAGAATGTGCACTTAGGCCCTAGGTCGCCCAGTCCTCGGTGACTCTGAATTCAAAGTGCTAGGTCCTCGGTCAGCTCCCGCTTCTTGGCGCCGCTGCTCCAAGGCGTCATCCAGAGTGAATGGTTGCGAGACATCTACCGTCACCAGCCTGCGACCCAGCAATTCGAGTAAGCGCAGCAGTTTGCGAGAGCCGAACTCGGCCACTTGTCCAGTCTCAAATCGCGCTAATGTCGATTGGCCCATGCCGGCCATCGCGCCCAGTTCCTTCTGGGTCCAGCCTTTAGCCTTTCGCAGTCGAGCAACCTCAGCCCCGAGGTCCGACAAGTGCACCAGTTGATGCTGCATTTGCTATCTCCATGTGTTCAGCATAGTGTGCTGTATTTGCTATTAATTTTCCGGCGTCTGTTGTAGTGGGTGCGCCATCACTACTTGCTATGTAATCATAGGTTTGGGGTGTTGCTCTGGGCACATTTATAGCATATACGGCACATTTCTACTGTGAACTCCTAGCCATTGCCGGGGCTAGAGCACTGCTATATGCCAAATACGGCAAATGTTATTGGAAGGCAGTCTCCGGCAAAGGCATAACCAGAGAGACCGCCCGCACAACGCAAAAACTTTGTTGTCCTGGGCGGCACAGGTCGTCGATGACGGCTTTAAGTCGGGATGTCATGTTAGTAATGGGGTTGTCTCATAACTTATCCAATCGTGTAGAAATGAGACTTTGAATTCAAGACTGAGTTTCGTAACACTAAAACCTGTTCTTTCGGGTGGTGGACGGGCCGGTTGCGGACTGTCTCATAAACGACCGTTTTTGAACCCCAAGTTTGAGTACGAATCAGTAGCGAATTTACTGATTGCGCGGCCGCGCAACGGCGCCGCGTTGGCGTGCTGCACCCGCGAACTTCCCTTCAGCAGCGGTTGCTGACGGCCACGAAAGGCAGGTTCTGGGAGGTCCATTCCAGTGGCTAGCCAACTCGTAAGTTGGCTTGACCTTGATTTGTAAATGAGTTGATGAACACGAGCAGCCCGAGAAGTCTGGGTTGCTGAGCTTGGTTTCGGCGTGTCAACAAAACGGCAGTTTGATTGACGGCTGTAGCGCAAAAAATTATCAATAACTGTAATTTATTAAGACTCTTCTTGGCGCATTTTCTAATTTGCTATTTGGCTAGATTTAACTTTTTACTAAAAATTAAATCAATTTGTTCGTCTAGACTTAGTCGGTCTTTCGGTAAATTGCCTTCAGATGACATGTAGGTGTAATGCCGAATTGCATCAAAAATTCTTTTTTGTTTTAAATCATCTTCCTGGTATTCTTCTACTTTTCGACATGCTCTCCAAAATCGATACTTCTGAAAAATCAAAGAGTCCCAATAGATATCTTTAAAATGAATCGATATCGCTATTCTAAGTTCATTAATTTCACTATAAAAATTTTCAATTTCTTCTACCGGAATATCATTGGCAAAATAATATATGGCTGACTTGAAGTCAAGATAGTCGATGGTCGGCCAAATACTAGCATCAATGCGACTGAATTTTTCCAAGTCCTGCACTGTCAAATCTATGTTTTTTGTCATTAAATTTCCTCTATTTTTTCGGTTAACAGGTGTTACACTTCACTTTCGAATCCGCCCATTTAAATGAGTTCATCACTGCATAGCATAGAAATCGCCAGTGCTTTTCGATTTATATGTGACATCTGTGTTGCCTGACAGGTTAGTCCTATAGCGCTGTGCATCTTGATAAAAATGGTTGAGATAAAAGTACCTCGCCTGCGGAAGCGGAATTGTCATATTCCACGTCAGAAAGTAGAAAAACTTTATTTAGATATATGGCTCCCAACGAGGTTAACCATCGGAAATATGGTCTTATATTCGTAGTTACTTGCGCAACAGTTGTTTGATTCCCTGTTTCTTTCATGATAAATACGAGTGTAATTGGGGTCTTCAATGTATCTGCATACTTGGCTGCATGAACCATAGCGCCAATAAACGCTTTTCTCTCAGATTTTCTCTCACTTTCGAGAATTAGATGAATTATTCCTAATGAATTCTTAATTGATATATCGGGACGATATCCACCACTATTTTGTATAACTTTCCCATTAGTAGCCACCGAGTCTCCAGGTGCAACTATGTGTGCGAAATTTTTGAATTGGCTATCAAGCATGATGAATCTAAAGGACTATCGTTGGTGTAAAGCGGGAGGAAATCGTAGGCCCGAGTTAATCAAAATGTACAGCATACCACCAGGCTCCCTGGTGACCTGCAGTTGGTGTTCTGCTTGAGAGTGGAGTAGGCATCCTCACGATACAAGTGTTACCGAGCCACTCGAATGTCTACACTACTACGATTTACTTGAGAGTGCTCGAAGTGGCAACGAGTGGTGCAGCTATCCCGTTGGCCTTGCGGCCAAGTGCCACGCCGATGGTGACAGATGCCCTTAAGAGGGCAAAAGTACTACCTGAACACCGGCAGCTGCTACGAGGGTCTGGTGTACTTGTTCAATGCGTTCGGCGCTGACCCCGAGGCGCTCGGCATAGCGGCGGTTCATGCCGGCGAAGACATCGTGCACGACCGTACCAAGTGCCTGTTGCGGGAGCAGGCGGGTGAAGCGGTACAGGTCCGCGGCGAGCGCGGCCTCCGAGTTGGACACGGGGAACGAAGCACCGGCGTCGTTGACGTCCAAACGTATTGCGCAGATGGCCCAGAAGCAGGTGGCCCAGCACTCGAGTACGTCCTCGGGAAGTCCCTGGACATCGTTGGACTCCAGGCGCAGGCCTTTGATAAGCGGCGCTCGGGTTCCGCTGTGGTCACGGAAGAAGTCATAGAGCAGCCGACCGACGAGTTGCCGCCAGCTGGCATCTCCGCCGGAGGGCAGGACCTGGCGACGATGAACCTGGGCGTTCAAATCCTTGGGCCTCAGCTCCGTCTTTCTGCTCCCGGCGCCTAACACCACCACCAGCAGCGCCCGAAGTCGAAGCAGGTCGACTACGCCCAGCAACTGACCTCGCGCCTGCTCGCGCAAGCCATTAAGGAAAGCCTCGACCCCGTCGACGATGCTGCGTTGCGTGTCTCGCACGTAGCGCTGGCGCCGTTCCAGCTGTCGCTTCGCTTCGACCGTCTGGTTTGCAGTAGCCGCGTACAGCGAGGGTGGTAGCAAGTCGCCTGACTCTGTGGCGGCCGCGCCGTCGGAGGTCTCGTCGCCCAACCCCAGGTCCGGTGCAGGGTCGTCTTCGTCCGGCACGTCGGTAAGGTCCAATGCGGCGCGCTTGCCGATTAGTGCGTTAAGGAAGCTCCTGACTGATTCGTGATGGGTCGAGGCCAGGTGGCTACCTGAAGACGCGTGAGAACCATCCTCGACCCGTCGGCCCGCGACAAACTCCTCGTAGGGCAGCACGCGAGAGTCCTGAGCCTGGTCGGCGGCTGCGCTTTGCTGGGGTGCCTTCTCGCCTGCGCTGCGAGGGCCGCGCATTTCACGCTCGGCTTCGGTGAGGCGCTGAATCACGTCCAGCAGCCACAGACCCTCGGAGGCCTCGTCGTCATCGAGCAGGTCCAGCGCGCTCTCGACGCCGCGACCCGCAGCGCGACGTTGGGTTTGATGTATCGCCTGCTCAACCACCACCACGGCCAGCGACGACTCGAACGCGCCTGAGCGAACCTGCGCAAAGTGGGGAGCGACGGTGCCGTCGAAACGATACGTCGCCGGATTGTTCTGGCTACCCACGCGGCTCAACGCACCGGTAATCGGCTCTGCGAGCTGGTTCAGAAGCTGGACGGTGACCCCCTCACTCGCCAATGCAGTCGCCAGGCTGGCCGGTGGCCACCAGCGCAGAAGGTCACCCGACAGCTCGAATCGGCCTGGTAGCTTGGCCTCGAGGTCGGAAAGTGGAATGACATCGGCTGGGTTGAAGCCGGGCACCTTGGCGACGTCGAGTCCCGCACCGGACAAGAGGACCTCGTCCAGGCCGAGCAATCGCACCGCTTCGCCCGCCAGCAGCTCGCGCGCTAGGCATGCCTCCTCGTTGACACCTGCCTTGGCCGGTGTGCCCAGCGCCGCCTCGGTGCAATTCGCGCTACCGAACAAGACGTAATCGCTGTCCACCGTCTCCGCGATGACAATCTTGGCATGAACAAACCGGCTGGCCGCACCCGGTGCGTTGCTCACGTCAAAGAGCGCGAACGCGCCCGAGCTTGGATGGGCGTGGACGGGGTACAAGGCCGCCTGCGGCTGGATGAGCACAGAGGCGTTCGCGCCAGCGAAGCGCCCTTGGAGACTACGCAGCGTGCGCAGGTCGTGGTCCCAGTACGGACTCGCTACCACGAGGCGCTTCACCGCACGGTCGCCGATGAACTCCGCAAAGCGCTGCCCGATGCCCTTGGCATCATCGCTCGGGAGGAAGGCGAGTCTCCCCCCTTCCTGCAACGCGACGTCCGCCTCTGCAGGGGCCGTGGCCGGTAGCCAGCGCGCCCTTTTAAGGGCCCATTCGACCTGAAGGCGAGCTACCGAGCCTGGGGCGAGGAATTTCAGGATGTAGTCCGCTGCGGCCCGTAAAAGCGGTGCAGCCTGCATGGCATCTTCAGCCACTGTGACTTCCCCGGCGACTTCGAGGTTGCCGGCCAGTCCAGCTGTGGTCATATTCGCGGAGCTCACGAGCAGCCGCCCAGACGCCTTGCCCAGTTGCAGCGTGAGCTTGGGGTGGAAGACTCCGGCACAGTGCGCACCCACGACGGAGTAGCGGCGACCCGCGAACTTCGGACGACGCGCGTCGTCTGCCAGGGCTTGCGCGAGCATCCGCGCATCGGCGACTAAGATATTGTTGTTGCACCCTGCGTCGCGAAGTCGTGGCAGCGCGATGGCCTCATAGGCATCAAAGTCGACGCCAAAGGTCGTTACGATGCTGGTGTGGAAGCCGCCCGCAGCAAAGTAGTTGAAGAGCTTCATACGGCGGCGAGGCAGCGCAGGCCGGCCGGCGTGGTGCCGTTTGCGCTCAACAGGTGGATGTCCTCTAGGAATGCGACCGCAGAGGACAGGCGCGGGTTCGTGAGCACCGGGCCGTCTTTCTTGCGCAGGCGCACGCGGCCGTCGTCGGACTCGAGCAGAAAGGTGTAGTCGCCCGGCCCCCGGAACTTTTGGATGGCGACCCACAAGTGACGGTCCAGAACGCGCTGCCGAACGATTCGGGCAAGCAATGTCTGCAGAGGTTCTGCTGCATACTCGTCGAGGAATCGCAGCTCTGTCACGAGTGAGCGCAGGAAGTCCCCGTGCGCAAGCACCGGCAACTCGTTGGCAATTCGCTCGAGGAGCCCGCCGAAGCGCAGGTGCAGAACGGCCAGCAGTTCGACAGCGCAGCGCGCCGAGTCTTCGCTGGTCACCGCTTCCAGTCTTGCGCTGCGCAGCACCGCCTTTTGCAACGACAACTCGCTCATGGGGTTCTTTTCGGAGACGGGGTCGTCTGCCGGCGCCAACGAGCCGCACAGGTCGCTCCAAGAGTCAGCGGCGTACTCCTTGAGTACCGACATTAGTTGAGAGACTGTCCGGGAGACCAAGGTCTCGAACGGCATGCCGGTGGGCGAACTTCCGAGGACGTCGAGGGCGAGCTTGAGAATGGTCTCGTAGCTCAGGTGCAGCAGGTCGTTAGCCTGGTACACGGCCCAGGCAAAGCGCTGCCGGTCCTCCTCGGCGTTGAGACCGGCAAAGGTGACGATGGCATTGCACTGCGAGGCGTACAGGGCCCAGCGCAGCGTGTCAACCCTCACTGAACTGCCCTGGTCCCGCGCAATAATGAGCACTAAGCGGAGGCTCTGCCTTCGAGACACGGCCCGCGTCTTATGGCCATGGGCGCCTACGAGCAACAATCGTTCGTACAGGTCGCGCTCTGGTCCATTGGCCGCGATGCGCGACGGAAGCATCATCGCAAGCTGTGCGAGGTTGGACTTGTTGATGACTCCGGCTTGAGCCGCCGCAAGGAAAGCGTCGGCGGCTGCCCCGATGGCGGCCTGAAAGGCATCGGCCAGCGGGTCGCCGATTTCGCTCGTGGGCACGGGGACATCGTGGCCGGGCACGGTCTCGAGCACGCCGATGTCCAGCAACTGGCTTCCATAGGCTGCGCCAAAGGCACCGAACTTTTGTTTGAGGTATTGCGGCTCGCCATCGGCGCGGTCGGTCCCCACGTGGAACGCGACGTCGGCTCCTGGTGTCATCAGCGTGCGGGTGGCCCAGTCGACACCGGCCACCCCTCGCTCACCGCCGGCGTGAACGGCGGCCAGCGCATACAAGGCTTCCGCACGCCGCAAATACAGGCACCAACGCTCCACCGACGTGTCGCCCAAGTCCGAGGCGTAGCGCCGTGCCAGCCAGGCGTACAGGCCGTAATACCGCATGCGCAGAGTCACATTGCTGATGCCAGGCACGAGTTGCTGATATAGCGCGACACTCGTCGTTTGCATGCCTAATGGGTCCAAGCCACGCTTTTCGGCCTTCGTGGTCCACTGTGGATTGCCTAAGCCGACAGCTGAAGTTGCCATTGTGATTTGTTCCTCCAGAACAAGTTCAATTTACCCCACTTTAATTGGTAGGGGGAGTACGTTATAGCCCGATTCTCCCTGGAAGCGCACAAAGCGTTCGCGACTGCGACGCGCGTGGTAGCTTTGGGTCAACAGAATCATGCTTCTGAATGTCACTTTGGGGTTAACAGCTGCTGACTGATAAGCGCAGAACGAATGTCCCCAACCAGCCTAAACGGGAATCCTCATTGCAGCGTTTGCTGTCATTGATGTTTGGGCTGTGGACGACTCAGGAGGGCTGTAGCTGTCATTGGGTTTGCAGCAGGTCTGCCTGCCGGATTGCTGTCATTGAATGCTACGATGTCCACGCGCATCTATTGCACGACTGACGCGCCGTCAGCAGATGTGCGCGTTTTCGTTGTAGTGAAAAGTAGTGGTTAATGTCTACACTTCAAACACTACGACGGTTTTATCGAATGGGAGATAGGTAATGACTTTAAAAGTGGTAATTGCTTGTTGTGTACTCTTTTTTACTGCCTGCGCCGCGACAAATTCCGGGGTAGTACCAGTCGGCAATGGAACTTATATGGTGTCACGGCAGGCTGGTGCGTTCCCATCTGGGAAAGAACCACTCTTGGCTGAAGCATTGACTGAAGCAAATGCTATGTGTGCGGGTCTTCGCAAGAATATCAAAATTATTACAACTAACGAGAATATGCAGGCCATCGGAAATTTCCCAAAGGCCAGTGTCGTTTTTAGTTGCGAATAACATTTCTCCTCATGGGCTCTCAACCTGTAGTACCGAAGGTGTCCACAAGGAGATTATTTTGATAGACCATGAAAGCCAGTTTATGGAAAATTTGCTGTCGGCTTTCAGCCTTAATTGGACTTAGTCCTGCACGCTGAACCCGCCATGCGAATAGGAACTTGGAATTTGGACGCCAAATAGAGCGAGCAGCACCAGACTTTGCTCATTAACGAACACTGCGACGTGTGGCTCCTTACCGAGGTGACACCTGACGCACGATGCACCGACGCAAAGATAGCTGGCTACTATTCGCACTTGTCGGCGGGAGTTATGGCTCCTGGGCAGCATTGGGCGGCGGTTCTGAGCCGGTTGCCTCTTACCCCGTATATCCCACTAACCGGCCTGCACGAAACAAGTGCAGCGGCTCTTGTCGGTGGTGTCACGTACTGCTCCACGGTTCTGCCGTGGTCCGGATGCACAAATCATGAGCCAAACCCCTGGGTTGGTAGCTCACTTGCGGAGATGGCCCGTCCAGCGATTGAATGCCTTAAGACGGCACTTCCAAAATCAAAGACGGTTTGGGGTGGCGATTGGAACCAAAATCTCGCCGGCGGTTGGCAGCACGTGGGTAGCGCCGAAATGCGAAAAGTTATCGAGTCGGCGCTGTCGTTCTTGGAACTACAGGTGGTGACTTCTGAACTACCATTTCAATCCAGCTCAAGCCAGAACACGATTGACCACATTGCGGTGCCTTTCCAATGGAATATCCGCGGCAAACCGAAGCAAATACCTGCCGCGGGGCTTTCGTCCCACGACGCGTATATCATCGAAGTTGACCATGCGTAGCTCGGTATCATGGTATCGAGCCGAACCCTTAGGTGCAGCGTACTCCTGTCGCCACCGCTGACCTTGACTTTAGCCCAAATGCCTTGTGTTGACTCCACCCGAGTCTGGCTCCCTGAAATGCTTGACGAGTTGCAAAAGCAGTGGAGCAACACGCTGAGTGGAGGGGAATGTGGGTTTCTTTGTGGCCGTATGCGCAATCGCTTTGACTGGGAACGGCCTCAACCAACCGGATACATCCAATGACTACCAGCATCGAGCACTCGGCACTCATCATCATCGACATGCAAAAGGGCATGGAGAGAATCGGCTTGCGCAACAACCCCGAGGCTGAGTTACGCATTGGCGAGCTGCTGAATCACTGGCGTTTGCGCGGTAGGCCAGTCGTACATGTGCGTCACCTGTCGCTCAAGCCTGGGTCGCCATTTTGGCCTGGGCAATTTGGTGCGGAGTTTCAGGAACGGCTGGTGCCGCTTGAAGACGAACATGTGGTGGACAAACATGTTACGGATGCCTTTGCTCACAGTTCACTGGAACGTTGGCTGCATCAACGCGGAATTCGCTCGCTGGTATTTGCTGGTGTGAGCACAAATATGTCTGTTGAGGCTAGCGTGCGTAGCGCTGGATGCCTTGGATTCGATTGCAAAGTTGTTGCCGATGCCTGTTATACATATGACCGACCTGATTTGGACGGCCGCCCGCGTAGCGCCGAAGATTTGCATCGTGTTGCGCTGGCGAATCTGCAAGGGGAATATGCTCAAATTTGCATGAGCGCTGAATTTCTGTAAACCTTATGGCAGCTTTCGGCTGAGCGGATTTAGGCTTTGAACGCTCGCGTCCAGCCCTATGCTGCCAGGCAACATTCTCCAAAAAGACAGCCCAAAATGAACGTCAAGTCAGGAGAAATTTGTGAGCCCGCAACCCAGCGTTTGCGGTCGCTCAGGTACGACCTATACTTACAGGCCCAGTCCGCTCTCATCCAAGCTTTCGAGTAGTTGTTCAAAGCTAAGTCCTGTCAGTTGATGTGCTTTTTTTGCAAACGTTCGGGATGCATTCAAGGTATTTTTTGAGCGACTCTCGATATGTTCTCCCAGTTGGCTCATGCAACCGTCGCGAAGCATTTTCCACGACCAATGTTGTTTTGCTTTCAGTTCACGCAGAGCCTGTGTCAGAGGGGCATCAGCCGTTCCCGCATTGGACTCTTCGACCTTGCTATGACCTTCTGGGGAAAGCGGAATAGGTGGTCTTCCATCCCTCACCGCGTGGTGCAATTCAACTTTATCAAGAGGGAAACCGGTAATCATGCAGTTGCTGGAGGCGGCGCGCAATTTGTTTCGTCCCGTTCCACCCAATAGATATCGGTCAGTAGCTAGCGACTCGGCTGAAACCCATTGCTTTAGTGAGTTAAGCAATAGGCAATAAGCCCGAAACTCATCTGGTAAGTGACTCTTCATCGAATCCGGCAAGGGGTTTCTATCTAAGAAATCTTTCACCATTCCGGTTGTTGCGGCGTTACAAGCCGCTTGATTCAACAGCGCGCCCACGTCGTTCAGTAAAGCATCCGCCGCTACCTTCGGGAGTTTTACATTGAGTTCGGAGTAGTCACCACGCTTTCTTGCGATTTGGGAAATTTTTTCGTAGTAGGCAACGTGGTCACTGATGAGTTGTGGTTTTTCACCTGGTGTAACTGGGTTGGGGTTAACTGGCCGAATGTATGCCATCTGTTTTCCTGACGGTTGGAATGCGGACAAGAGGTCAAATTTGGTGTTGATAGAAGTGTCGACCTCAAGCGACAGCTTACAGCCTTTACCAGGCCGCCACCGGGAAAATGCCCAAAATCCGGGCCAAAGACTCTTCTAGCCCCGTTGCTCCCTAAACCTCGACCCCTTACTCGATGTCCGGATAAAAGAAGATGTCAAGTCTAGGTCGATAAAACATATTCCCCAAAACTCCAATTCAGCCGTCTTTAACGGTCGGTGCGAACCACAGTCGGTCAGGCAATTAAACTCTTCCACAATCTCCAAGGGAAAATTACCGCGAAAATCATCCAAGAAAGTGAAGCTCTCAATGTTCGGGTGAGTCGATGCAAAGTGCACCATAGCCTCGACTTGGCACGTGGTCACATCGCGGTCATACTTCGAGCGAGCCAAATGCGTCACCGCGATGCGCCGTGCACCCCAACGGTTGTACGCGTAGGAAATTGCCTCGTACGTCACGCTGTACATGAAGTCGCGGTGTGCACGGTATCCAGGATATGAGAATTTCTTGTAGACCTCGGAGCCGTCGTAGGGCGAAAGAATAAGCCCTTTTAAACAGCTCCCCGAGCGCTCCGAAGGGATGGCAACGAGCGTTACGGCTTCCTGTCGGGCTCGATTCCAATCCGCGAGACTGGAGATATTTCTCTCCAACTCGTTCGGGAAGCCCGCAAGTACATACCGTACCAAATCGCGCCGTTGGATGCCCAAGTCTGCCGAGACGAAGTCGCGCATCTGTCCCAGTTGGGAAAAGCCATCCTCACTATCAACAATCAGAGCGTCGACGAGGCTCATCTTGATGAGAGTTTCGACACGAAGACCAACCGGGTGGTTAACGATTACATCGTACCCTGGTGCCACATGCAAGGCTCCAACCTGACCAGCCAACATCACCTGCTGATTGAAGACTTGGGGATGTTTCATCGATTGCACCATTCGAGTGCTGTTATGAGCAACTTTGCAAGGTTGTCATTCCGAAGCACCCTCCCGACGAATGCGAGCATTCAGAATGTTGTAGACCCACGGCCTGAACCTAGTGCCGGCTACAGCTGCGCCGTACAGTTCCTGCCGAAGTGCCCTGGCGTTGAAGCGCTGATACTTGAGCAATTGATGAGCACTGGCCATCTTCGCCATGAGGTCCTTTGCGATTTGCTGCGGAGTTTTCGCCTGCGCCACTATACCAAGACGAACCCACCGCGCGACAGTTATCGTTGAGAGCAATGTACCACCTGCACCCGCGCAGCTCTTGACTTTCTGGCTTGTCAGAACAGCGCCAGCTCTCTCCAGTCGGCTAGCCAATGGCTACTCGGGAGCAGGCAGAGCTCAAACTGCAGCACCCGCTACCCCCCGATGGCCACCCCATACTGCTCCACTTATGGCCAGTCAAACTGCTCCAGGCATGACGGCCAAGTTATCAACTCTTTGGCCTACCGGCCCTGACTTCCAGTCTTGGTAATTTCTCCCTGACATTTTTGGAAGTTCTCATAAAAACGCTGTTTGGCAAGCGCAGCGCGACAGGCCGAAGGCGAAATGCCGGGGAGCGGTGGGCAACTGTCGCATCGGTGCTTCGCACCGACTGTCCACAGGCTCGCCCTGTGGTCAGGACGGTTGTCCACGGCGGGCGAGTGCCACCAAAGCCTCCAGATTTGCGGCGGTCGGGGTGGAGCAGTTTGACTGGCCATAAGTGGAGCACTTTGAGTGGCCATCGGGGCCGCTACCTTTCCCATCGTCGGCAACAACCCTTGGGCATTAGCTGGCCGATAGGGCGTTTTCTAGGCTGCGCAATGCCGCCTGTGGTCTTGGTATAGCAACAGTAGGTACGGGAAGCTTTTCAATAATCCGAGGGAGCAGAAGTCAGGCAATGATGCCGCTCAGAACGGACGCCCTTGCGAGTCGCTTGGAGTGCCACATTTGCGAGGTCTAAGAAAAACTTCGTGAAATACTTGAAAATCTTTAAAAATAGTACTATAGTACTAACGCGCTATCGCACTATTTTTAGGAGGTGATTGTGAATACCATTGAAATTGACTTTGACGTCTTTAAGGAGTTGACCGGGATGCGAGAAACAGAGAGCACCACGTATAACGACGTCATTCGGCGCTTGCTCGGTCTTGGTGCGGCTAAAGTGGCTGCTCAAGCGCCGGAAAATCAATCTACGCCTAGTGCATGGACAACAAAGGGAGTTGCTTTTCCCGCCGAAACTGAATTTCGCGCGTCATATAAAGGCAAAGTCATCTACGGCCGCGTTGAGGCTGGCGCACTCGTAGTGAACAACCAGCGCTTTGACTCTCCGTCCTCCGCAGCAGTGGCGATTACCGGCAATCCAGTAAATGGATGGGTGTTCTGGGAGTGCAAGCTTCCGGGAAAGACGTCCTGGCAGATTATCAAATCTCTCCGAAGGGGCGCATGACCTCTGTCAATTCTAATTGCCAAGGGGCGAACTCGGTCGGCTAGGCTTTGCTGTACAAGTTGCGACATGTTGTTCGCAGTGGAGGTAACCTATGGACAAGGACAGAGTGGCGGGTGGGCTGACTGGTTTAGCACTGCAGCGCCGATATCTCGATGAGCTGAACATTCAGCATTTCGGACCGGCAGATGGACCATGTATCGTCATAGACGAAGAGGGCAAGGAAGTAAGTATTTTCATTGGCGAGCAACCGATGGCAGTTGTTGCAGCCGACTTTGAGAGTGCAACAATGAAACAGCTCATGGATGAGCTTCAGCGATTGCGCGCGCAATTCAGTGTGTCGACCGATGGTACGGTGTCGTGCTCCATTGGCCGGGCGGTGGCGGTGGCGGTGGGCGCAAGTTACTAGCCCCAGATGGAAGGCAACAACCACCTCGCCGGTGTGGAAGCGCTGGAGCGCTGGCAGCGAGCATTGTGTTCATTCGAGATATTGTCCATGCGCGAAGTCCTAACTTTACACGGCAAATGCACTATCAGCGACTCACAACTGCTTATAGGCTGGTGTTTGCGGATGCCAGTAAATGGAATGGATTTTTGAGTTCCACACGTCGAATGGCTCCTGTCAGCCTTCTGGGGCCGCCACATTTTTCATCTGCAGGCCGTTCATGCCGAACTCAATTGGCTATAGTCAATCGATGAGCAAACCAATTTCAGACCTGAAGCTGATGATTTCTAGCATGGAACCAGTCTTAAATGATGGCGCCTATGTCTACACATCTGTGCCCCACGGGACAGACACTTCAAACATTGATTCAATTGCTTCCATCAAGGAAGTCGAGGGGATTACCCTGGTTGTTTCGGAAAAGCAGGCCCTGGAAAATGGATTGCCGGTTCTTTATCGTTGCTCTTGGATTACTCTCAACGTGCACTCTGACTTGAATGCCTGTGGGCTGACATCGGCATTTTCTAAGGCGCTAGCGGAGGAAGGAATTAGCTGCAATGTTGTCGCCGGTGCCTACCACGACCACATTTTTGTGCCGGTTGCCCTTGAAAGCAAAGCCTTGTTGGCCTTAAAGCTGTTGCAAAACTCGTAAATTCCCTTAGTCGTCTCGACCATTGAAGGACTCACTTAAGGCGGGCAATTCAAGCAACTGAAAGTCAGCAATCAGCCTTCTGGAGCCATTCACGGTAAGTCTCTCGTGACTTCCACCGCTCAGCAAATAACATACAGTCTCAATAGAAACATTAGCGCCGTCCGACGGACAAGCAGTCAAACAGCCCTTTACTTCTTTCGTTATACGCCCAAAAACACGCCAATCCCCAATAGGTGTTTGGCGCATTCGGGTCCCAGAACAAGCTGTTTCCCTATTGGCTCATAGCTGGGCTGAACTTGAAGCTAGATGCGGGCTTGAGTCATTTTGAGATTGAACGTAAATTGATTGCAAGGGATGAGGTGACGCGTTGTTGGACTCAAACTCCAATAATGGAACCCATTTCTTTCAGTCAAAAGATTCAATACGGGGTGTATGGGGTATCTTGCTGTGCTTAGTGGACGCGCTTACAGTTCTCAGCGATAGCGCTTGCTCCCATTGGGTGCAACGCAGTAGCGGCCTCCCTTTGGACCAGAGCACAGGGCCGCAGTGCTGCAGGGGCAGCCGGAAGCGAGACTGGCTGCGGTCGGCTCATCTTTTCCTCCATGTCGCCAGTCCCAAGGAGCCATCGGATTCGGGTCTCTCCAGAGTCCCGCCCGCGCGCTACGAGCACCGTCTTCACCAATGGCATAGAGGGAGCGGTCATTGGCACTTTGTTCAGATGCATATTGCTTGTAATGCCAAGCGAATCCGGCTTTGACTTGCGCTAGGTTGGCATCGGCACCATCCACCAAGACTTTACCCACTGTTCGGCCGTACTTGTCTGTTTTGCTTCCATCAACTTTGACTTGCTTTCCGAAGACCAGGCCAGACAGGTTTTGCTTTGAGCGCTGTCCAAACGGCTGAGCCTTTTCAGGAGCATCAATCCCGGCCAAACGGACCCTGCGTGGAATATTTCCAGTGCCAAGCACTTCAATCGTGTCGCCGTCCAGGACACCAATAACCTTGCCCTCAAAAGTGGTCGCAAATGAACAATTTATAGAGGACAGTAACAGCAGAGCAAAAGCCCACAGCCATGAGATGCGGACTCGTGCTGGCCCAACACTGGGTTTTAGGCGCGGATTTTCATACTGGTTCAGCAAACCAACTCTCAGTGACTAACGTAACGCGACTGCAGAAACTGCACGAGCCTAGAAAGCCCACTTCTAACAATCCTACGAACTGGCGGAAACGGCGACACAAGCTTAGCCAAGTGCGGACCAATATGCCAGTAGACCCGAATAAACGTCCTTCCCGCAGCCGAGTTTGCGAGTATGCGGTCACGGTACCAGCGCAAAAACTCCACTTCGGGGTGGTGCCAGTCGCCATACGCAGCGGTGGCAACAAAGCAAGTTGCGCCTGACTTACTCTCTATGCGAATACGCCCCGCACCGGTCTCGATATCGGTTGTCACGCTCTGGCGGGTTGTTCGTCCGGTCTTGTTGAGCGCGTCCCAGGCGTCAATATGGTCTTCAACCACTTTCTTGCCGGTCACGTAGTCGATGTTTTGTTGTTGCTGGCGACCCTGCAACCGAATCGCCTCTTTGGCAGCTTCGGCTCCAAGTGCTTTAATCTGACTGCTATCGAGGTGAGAAATGGCCTGGTCAATCAGGTTACCCGCCCTCAACCCGTTGTCATGCAACTGTACTGACCGGTTCCGGTCGTCAATCCGAGTAGGCAGAGTACGGTCTTTGTCGTTTGGCATAAAGTGCTCCGAGGTTTATTCGATTTTGGTCTGACTGCTAGCTAAGCCACCCGAGAAACGTGGCCAGAAAACCCTTCCTGGGTGTGTAAGCTTGGATGCTTATCGTACCTGCAGGAAGCTCAACTGAGTAATTTGCGGTCTTGATTTGGCCGCTGGAAATGGTGCGCTTCAGCAGCGCTATCTCCTTGCGCGCTGATTTCTTCATAATTTCGTTTTCAGCGCGTTTGGCCTCAGAGAGGACTGCCCGTGCAGCCGTAATGTCATCGTCGTATAGCCAAGTCGCTGCTTTCATTACATTTTCTGGTAGGTGTGCAAGCGCATCTTCATGCTCCATAGCATCCAGGGCTGCGTCAACTTCAGCAAAGGCATCGCCGGGGGCTTCAATGTTTATGGAGATGCTCTTGTAGGGCTTGCGCCCCTTTTGCTCATGTTGCTTGACAAGTTCACGAACCAGAGCCATTCGTTGCTCGGGTTCAAGGTACGGAGGCACCAATTCGACCAGTCGTTCCATGGTCTGGCCGGAGAGGTTTGTTTTGCCACTTTTCCAAGCGGGGAAGGTCTTGCGAGCGTACTTTTCGGCAGCCGCTCCATGGATGGCGCCGTAATCCTGAAACAGCTCGTCTACCCCCTCATCTGCAAGCTCAAGGAACGCCCTGCGAATGCCTAGGACGACTGGTCCAAACATTCTATTGAGCTCCGCGTACTTCGAGTTCCAGCTGTTGCTAGTACCATAGCCACGACTGCGCCAACTCCTGTAGCTGCGTCTTCGATACCCTCCGTAATACGACATTCCCCGCCCCTTTCTTGTTTTAAAGTCACTGTAGCCTTGAAGGCTTATGTGCCTCTAGGGCTTCATTCTATTGGCAGCAAAGGCATCCCGGCCTGCTCAAGCACCTCGACAAGTCCACGGCTCATGGATTCGAGTTCGCTCTCAGGGAACCCGTGCTTCTCAAAATGGCGTTCATTCCATCAAATGCCCGGTCAAGAAAGGGGCCAAGCATGCTTGCATCGATTTCAACAACCCCGCGACCCCGAAAGTCGGTGCCACAAACGCACGATGCAAGCAGTTTGATGCTGTCGTCGACTTGATTGAAGAAAAAGGCCCAGTAAGGCCACTAGGGATTGGCTTATCGTGTTGACGATAGACAGATGCCTGAATTCCTTGGGTGAAGCGGTGGCCCTGCACGGCCCGCAGCGGGCTCAAACCGCCATATCGGGGCCGTATGCGCTGTTGGCCGTGAACCGTATCTGCATGCCTTCTAAAGGCAATGACCAGGCTTGTTCGGGTTCAACTAGAACGGTTAGCCTGCTAGGTGTTTGGGCCTACTTTACACAAAGCCCAAAACCGCTGCTGCTCCCTGGAAGGGACAGCAAGACGACCAACTACATTGGCCGACCCTTTCCAATCCAGTCTTCAGCCTTTCTGATTGTCAGGCGATAGCGAGCACAGTTAAAGGGTTCAAGGGTTTGTAGCTCTTTGAGCAAAAGTGCCTGAAACGATTCCTGGTCCGAGGCTGGAAGGGACAGAGCTGAGACAGCTGCGGCGACATTGGCCCCCTCAGTTACAACCTGGCGGATAGCGTCGCCTAAATATTCCCGGTATTGCGCCCTAAACGGGTCAGGTGCTCCCATGGACTCAAGAATCACTTTGTATTTTTCAATGGAGCGGCGATATGTCCACTCAAATAGCTCAACAGCCATTGTTACGTCCAACCGTTCATAGACCCCCAAGATAGAAAGGGCATAGTCTGCTTGTTCAACATCGAGAAATGACAGGGGTGCGCAGTTGGACAACATCAGCGGGAGATTCGCGCAAAGTCGGCTCGTCCGCTTGTTCCCGTCTTCAAAAGGTTGCAGGTAGGCGATATTGAGCCAAAGGAAAAAGGCTGCCTCTACCGAGTTTTTGATATGGCATGTTTTCTCAACAATGATTCCAAGCATCTCTTCCAAGAGTGTTGGAATTTGGGTTGGCATGTATACAGAGTTCGTAATATTGACAACTGTTTTTCGAATTGCTCCGATTGCGTCAGGGTTGTCGAGCAGCCCCTGCATCAACAAAGCCTGAATGTTGCGTACCACTGGAACCGTAATCCCATACTCAGGAACCGCGTCAACCATGAATTCAATCGCCTCTTTATGGTTCAAGAGCATAGAAGCGTCCACGTCATCGCCGGAAGAACGACCCTTGGCAAACAGCTCCTGGGTATCAAGCAGGCTTTTGCGGTTGCCTTCCAGGCGCGACGAGTGCCAAGATAAATCGATTAGAAGCTGTTCCAGCACCTTACGTGCGTAGGTGCTGGCTGGCTGCTGGCCCTTGGCCCGGCCGGCTGCGAACAGCGATTCAGCCAAATTCGGCGGTAGCAGCGCGGACTTGTTTGGAACGTAGTCGTCTACAAATCGACGTTGGTACGAAACATGTGTTCGCGTGCCCAGTGGTGCCTCCAGCTGAGCGCGTAGTTCAAGAGCCCGAGCGCTCCAAGGTACCGATATTGTGGCACTCGGCTTGTCCTCTGCATTAGCCGTCTCGGTTAGGGGACCGAAGTCCGCGGCGGGAGAGGCAAGCCTGTAGCTCGTCGTCGGACCCGTCCCCTCCTGTAGGATTGAGCCGTCGGCAACCATGGCGACCAAATAGCGGTTGACTGTTGAGCGCTTTCCCCCCGTTCCATCCGTGATATCTGCCGCGCGTGCAGGCCCGAGTCCCTCACTTACACGTGCTGCCAAGAAGGTGAGGATGTCTGTCGTAAGTTGTTTCTTCATGGCTACTCTCTCACTACTCTTTCAAAAAATGCATAAACTTAGGTTATTCTATCACTTAATCTCTCATTAATCGACAATTTGAGAGAGTAAACCACTTTAATGAGAGAGTAAGCCAATATTTGAGAGGTTGGCGAGCTCTTTTGAGGGAGTAAATTTTGTCAGGACCCAGCACCGAATCCGATACGGTTTGGTTGAGCCTCATTCAACATAACAGAGAACTTCTTCGAGTTTGACCGGGCCCCTCGCCAGGCCCAAGCGAATCGCAGGAGTTTGCTTGTCCTGGCCCGCGGAGCAGTAGTTGTAGAACACCCTGAATATCTCCAGCACCTTGCCAAGATTTTGGGGCTTGTAGGCGCTGTAGCCGTGCCAGATGCGCCGGTCAGAGGACGCACTGGGAAAGCCTCGTTCGGCCAGACTCAGGCGCCTGCGAGCCTGCATGAAGAACCGGTCCACCGAGTGCAAACTGGCCTTGAGGTACAAGCGGGCGACCTGCTCTTCCGGATAATCGCCGAGGTTTGTCAGCCAGCACACCCGTTTATCGGGCTCGCCTTTGTTTGGCAGCGGATGCGTGAGCCACCGGTCGTCCCACTGTCCAAGCGTCGCCATGCGCTTCATTTCGTCTTGCACCATCAGCACGGCGACGGCGTAGGGCTTCAGTTTTGGGTGTGAGGCCTGGTACTCCTTGAATAGGGCCTTGCTTTTGCGCACCACCGAGTCTTTTTTGTCAATCGTGGCGTTCTTGAGCACCTTCACATAGAAGGCATCGGCCGTGCGGTCTCGCACGCGTTGGTGAAACCCTGACTTGACATCCTCTCCCACCAAACGCTAAAGCGCTTGGAAGGAGATTCCCCCAGCGGGACGCCCATGCCCGGGCGCAGCCCTTAGCCTGGCCAGGTGCCAGTGCGTAAAAGCCTCATTCACCACAGAAGCGGGCTCCCGGAGCCTCGAGTCTGCGATGGTCGTCTCTTTTTCCAGCCAGTCCAGGCCCCGCTCACGGATGTTGATGGCGGAGTTGGTGTCCCGGTCGTGTGCAGTGCCACAAGCACTGCACGTCCAGGCGCGCACGCCCAAGCCCGCCAGCCCCTTGGGGCCGCATCGCTCGTGGCAGTGGCTGCACTCCTGGGTGGAAAATGCTTCGTCGATTTCTTTGAACCAGGCGCCTGCGTCATCGCATTTGTACCGAAACATGGTTCTGAGCGTGCTCCAGCCCGCATCCAACACGGACTTTGCCATGTTGGTTTTAGCGAGGCCAGACGCGCTTACGTTGCCGACGAAGATGGCGCAATGCTTTGCAACAAGCGCCGTGGAGTATTTGTGCAGAAAGTCTTTTCTGCGGTTACCGATTTTCTGGTGGATGGCGCGGGTGCGCTCCACCTTGTTGGCCCGCTGCGCCACCGCCAGCTTGGGCTCCAGGTCCCGGTAGAACTGAGGCGCGGCCACACTGCCGCCGTCGGAGTCGGCCGCCAGGCTTTTAAGCCCCAGGTCGAGGGCGAGTGCGCCCGCGGCCAGGGGGACCCGGATTCGAGGCTTCTTGGCGACCTTGACGCACACGTTGAGGTACCAGCGGCCCCGGCTGTCTTCGCTGACGCTGCCCGCGCCGAGCTCGTAGTCCGCCAGGCCGTAGCTGTCCCACAGGGAGAGCTTCAAGCCCTGAAACTGCACCTGGCCGCCCTTGTAGGCCAGAGAACGTGTCTTAAAGGGAATCCAGCCCAGGCTGCGATTGGCGCGGTTGGGGTCGGAGACGCGCCAGGCGAGCTTCACTTTACCCGCTTGGCGACGCTTCTTTGCGAACTCTTCGCAAACCTCCTGGAACACGGCCGAGCCAATGCCCAGGCCTGCCTTGGACGCGCCGTTGGTGTAAGGAGCGAAATCAAAGCCGCTCATGAAGCGGCGCTCACGCTGCCAGACCCGGTAGCTCAGGTCGTTGGCGTAGTTCCAGACGAGATTGACTTCGCAGGCCATCGCGCGCAGAGCGCTTGCGTGCTTGTCTTTGATGCGCACGCGCAGCACGCGCGTTGTCAGGCCGGAGTCGGGCTTCTTCGAAGCGGCTGGTTTGGGCGAGGACTGTTTGGGCACTTCTGGTGTAGCCAGAAGTTTTAGTCAAGGGTGCTACTGCAGCCGCTACCAAATCTGCCCGCGAGGGCAAAAAGCCGTTAACAAAAGGCGCTTTCCTCTCCCACCAAACTGGACGGCTGCGCCTTGGAGTTCGCACTTGCGAACTTGCCAGCTTGGAAGGAGTATCCAGCGCGTGAGTTAGATGAACCCTGCCCGAAACCCGGAGTCCTGGTCCATGTACACCCGAACCTTCTCTGCATTGGACAGCAAGAGCGAGAGCGCCAGGAAATGGGCATGCAAGGTGTACTGTTCGTGGACTTGCATGCCCAAGGTCGGCAGGGCGGTGTCCTTGTCTCTCACTTCGGAGTCCTCGACGTCATCGCGCTCCATGGCCGAGGCGTACGCCGCTGAAATTTCGCCGGTCAGTTCATCGACGGCACGAGCCTTTTCAAGGGCCTTCGCCACCTTCTTTGCGGCCGTGACTGCGGAGGCGGCCACGGACTCGTCGTAATCCGGCTTGAGCCAAACCCGTGCGTATTTGCGGTAGGGTGCCGGCGACGAGTAGTCGCCAAGAGCGATTGCACGCGCTTCCACCTCATCGGGGTCGAGCCCGCCATCAAAGTTCAAGTTCATCCCGAAAACGTAGCCTGAGTCCAGGTCGGCGCTAGCAATGGCATTGAGCTGCACGTTACGCCGGTCTTTACGACTGGACCAGTTGACCACGAACGACTGGCGGTCGACGGCCACGTACATCTTGGGCAGAACCCTGCCCTGGGTCAGTTGGCGTTCCCGGCTGGCGGCGAACGCCAGGCACTGGCGATGATTGACATCCTCTCCCACCAAACGCTAAAGCGCTTGGAAGGAGATTCCCCCAGCGGGACGCCCATGCCCGGGCGCAGCCCTTAGCCTGGCCAGGTGCCAGTGCGTAAAAGCCTCATTCACCACAGAAGCGGGCTCCCGGAGCCTCGAGTCTGCGATGGTCGTCTCTTTTTCCAGCCAGTCCAGGCCCCGCTCACGGATGTTGATGGCGGAGTTGGTGTCCCGGTCGTGTGCAGTGCCACAAGCACTGCACGTCCAGGCGCGCACGCCCAAGCCCGCCAGCCCCTTGGGGCCGCATCGCTCGTGGCAGTGGCTGCACTCCTGGGTGGAAAATGCTTCGTCGATTTCTTTGAACCAGGCGCCTGCGTCATCGCATTTGTACCGAAACATGGTTCTGAGCGTGCTCCAGCCCGCATCCAACACGGACTTTGCCATGTTGGTTTTAGCGAGGCCAGACGCGCTTACGTTGCCGACGAAGATGGCGCAATGCTTTGCAACAAGCGCCGTGGAGTATTTGTGCAGAAAGTCTTTTCTGCGGTTACCGATTTTCTGGTGGATGGCGCGGGTGCGCTCCACCTTGTTGGCCCGCTGCGCCACCGCCAGCTTGGGCTCCAGGTCCCGGTAGAACTGAGGCGCGGCCACACTGCCGCCGTCGGAGTCGGCCGCCAGGCTTTTAAGCCCCAGGTCGAGGGCGAGTGCGCCCGCGGCCAGGGGGACCCGGATTCGAGGCTTCTTGGCGACCTTGACGCACACGTTGAGGTACCAGCGGCCCCGGCTGTCTTCGCTGACGCTGCCCGCGCCGAGCTCGTAGTCCGCCAGGCCGTAGCTGTCCCACAGGGAGAGCTTCAAGCCCTGAAACTGCACCTGGCCGCCCTTGTAGGCCAGAGAACGTGTCTTAAAGGGAATCCAGCCCAGGCTGCGATTGGCGCGGTTGGGGTCGGAGACGCGCCAGGCGAGCTTCACTTTACCCGCTTGGCGACGCTTCTTTGCGAACTCTTCGCAAACCTCCTGGAACACGGCCGAGCCAATGCCCAGGCCTGCCTTGGACGCGCCGTTGGTGTAAGGAGCGAAATCAAAGCCGCTCATGAAGCGGCGCTCACGCTGCCAGACCCGGTAGCTCAGGTCGTTGGCGTAGTTCCAGACGAGATTGACTTCGCAGGCCATCGCGCGCAGAGCGCTTGCGTGCTTGTCTTTGATGCGCACGCGCAGCACGCGCGTTGTCAGGCCGGAGTCGGGCTTCTTCGAAGCGGCTGGTTTGGGCGAGGACTGTTTGGGCACTTCTGGTGTAGCCAGAAGTTTTAGTCAAGGGTGCTACTGCAGCCGCTACCAAATCTGCCCGCGAGGGCAAAAAGCCGTTAACAAAAGGCGCTTTCCTCTCCCACCAAACTGGACGGCTGCGCCTTGGAGTTCGCACTTGCGAACTTGCCAGCTTGGAAGGAGTATCCAGCGCGTGAGTTAGATGAAGTCGATTTTCCCGTAGAGTGTTTTCGGGTCAAGTCCGGTTATCTCCACCATGCGGTTCATGGGGGACTTGTTCATCAGCAGCGCAAACACCTCACGGTTCTTGTGGGTGATTCGCTGTTTCTTTGTGGGGGACCCACCGACAGAAAAGATTTTGCGACAGGCGTTGCAGCGCCAGCGGGGAGTGCCGGCCCCCGTGACCCCATAGCGAACGTAGGCATCGGGCGTGTCATCGATGGCCCGGTCACGGTTTTCACAAGCTGGGTTGGGGCAGGACGGCGCTGGCTTGGCGTCCAGGTAGCTGACCAGGCGGTCGAGTTCTTCGGCAACGCCTGCATTGCTGCGCAAGGGCAAAATTTCCTCGCACAGGCAGCACTTCATGGCGGGCTTTCCCTTGCCTGAACTTACTTTAGCGTAGTCGCCAGGCACAGGAGCTAAAGTTACGCCTGTCGGCTTGCGCTTCTTAAAGGGAGACTCCGGCACACCAAAGTTGGCGCAGGACGGGTTCTTGCAGTGATTTACCTGTATGCCGGCAGTTTCAACCGGGAATCGAAAACCTGACGGAGAAATCTTGGCGATAGAAAATGCCTCTCAAAGTTGTCGTTTGAGAGGCATTGTGCCGAATTATGGGACTTCTGTCAACACGATAAGCCAATCCCTAGAGTAAGGCCACTGTCGTTCGAGCTGGCAGAGCAAGGCTCGCACCTCTGCAATGTCAACAAGCTCTCGTGGGTCGTCTTTATACCCGTCCACTGAAAGCACCATTTGACCGCGGTATAGCCAGGCGTCTTCACGGGTAGCAAGAAATGGCTTTAGTCCTGAAAGAACGGAGGCAATGTCAGCCTCTTCAACCTGGCGGCGCGAAATTACAAGTAAGACGGGCTTGGAGATACCTGGACGAAGGTCAATTCGAGGGGCTGGTGACATTTTTAAAATGATGTTGTTCGATAGATGTCTCTTTTTCGGCTCAAACAGCGGTGCTTGAGGTTAGGGAATCTAATCTACCGCAATCCCCCCATCGCACACGGGAGTTGACCCGACCGTGCTCAGAGAGTACGAACCTACCGTTGACGCACATCAACACTCGGTTGCTTAGCATTGAGGGTAGTAAATGAAATTTTTTCGGAACTTCAACTCAGCTTTATAGTTTTTAGGAATTGCACCAGTTGGTTTGTGCTTAACCAATTCTTTTGGCAGAAAGTGAATTGCGGTTCGCAGGTAAATATCCGCACGAGTATCAATGGACGGTGGATTGAATGAATCTATTTGGGAGAACATCATGAAGTTTGACAGCCACTGTGCATGATGACCAAGTGCCAACAACTGGCTCGTCAGGACCATCGCGCTGGGCAATGACAGTTCAAAACGAGTTGACTTGTGTACGATTTCAACCGATTCGGCCCCGAGCGCTTGGAGTGCGTAGGCTATGGTGGCGGGGTGAGTGGTGCTAAGGAGCCTTTGATTGTCGATTTCAAGTGAACCAACAGTAACGCCATTAGCGTTATCGTAAAAGGAGATTTGGAATTTGTTTTGCATTTTGAATCCTGAAAATGAAAAAGCCCCGACTTGCGGAGCTTAAATATGAAACTGATATCGGACTGTTGACCTCTGGTCAGCAGTAATAAAATTGTTGGGTTGGGATAGGCGCCAACATCGAGCGAGCAGGAATTTGCGAGTCTGCGCGCTAGTCGATGAATGCCTTAGTGGCTGGGATTATTAAAGAACACGACGGTCCGAAAGCCGCTGCGATGCGCGGGTGGAGTCGTGTTCTTGCGCGAGATATTGCGCTGATGAGGTGCCAATGTAGCACACAAACTTGCTTCAAGGTGGGAATTCGTTTTTTTCCAGCAATTTTTGAGCTGCAGAAGTGGACAAGTCAAACCCCCTACAGCATTATTCCGGTTTGGTGCTGCCAGCCGCTGATGTCTTCCCTATCGCGATTTACCAACGCCGTAGGCTCAAGGACCGGCCGACATCACATGTAGACCTAGCGCAACCACAAGCACCTAGCCTTCCCCTATGCGCAAGATGCGCTTCCCATAAACAGGCGCGTCGATGGGCCTTGGACGAACGACGCGCCGTTTACTGGACTTCTAGCAAATCAGAGGCTTTTACTCTACCAAGGGCTTTACAGCCAAGTCCCCTGGCGTCTTACCAGACTCGATTGCCTGTATGTACCAACCGGGGCGCTTGCCATGCCCACTCCAAGTCTTACCGGTGGCTTCGTCCTTGAATTTGATTACAGGTTCAGACTTCTTCTTGGCTTTCGATACTTTTGGTGAACCAACTTTTTTGGGACTGACTGGCGTCCGGCCCTTAGGCTCAAAAAGGTCATTTGGTTTCAATCCATAGGTCGCAATTTCGAGCTGAATGCGCTTTACGATACCTGCTACTTCCTTTGCCTTGACATTCTCAGCCTCTTTCTGAAGCTTTTCGATTTGTTGCTGAATCACTGCCAGAGTTCTTGCCATTGGGTTGCTTTCAATAATTAAAGAGACGTATATTTTTTTACCAGATGCAATTGCAAATCTGTCCGTTACGTTCTCAGAATCCCCGCCAAAGTGTAAATCAATGCGCAATCTCTTGCATGGCATGAAGTTAATGCGGCCCTTGAATTGAGCTCAATTTTTAGCCCATTCCTTTTCGGCGCCTGCGCTACGATAGAGGCCATGAACCGCTCTGACATCATCGAGAACCTGGCTGCAAAGTTTGACAACATCACCAAAAGCGATGCAGAACTTGCTGTTAATACGATTCTCGAGGCGATGAATCAGTCTTTAGCTGGAAAACATCGCATTGAAATACGTGATTTTGGAAGTTTTTCTGTTCGCCAGCGTCCATCACGAATGGGCCGCAATCCACGCAACGGCGAAAGCGTAGCCATTCCAGAAACACGCGTCGTTCATTTCAAAACAGGCAAAGGTCTTCGCGAATCGGTCGACAAACCAAAAGCAACAGTCAACGAGCACCTAGCCGAGCAAGTCGCGGTGAGATGATTTGGCGAACAATTGTTTTCATTGGTTCACGACGAAAACGGCAATGCGACCCTTCCCATCCATTTTTGCCTGTAGACGTTGATTTAGGTGAGCAGCACCCGCAATGCACAGGTCAACTCCTGCGCAGCTTCAGCGGACAGTCCCCGCAATTTCAGCTCAATTCGACCGTCCTTCTCAAACGCCTTGATTTCCCCCTTAGCGCCCATAAACGTCACAGCCTCACGGGTTGACTGTGGTCGCTTTGGAGGCGACTTCTGCGCAGCAATCCGTCGAGCTGCGACCTCCCTGGCGCTCAGTCCCTTTTCGGCAATCTCCAGAATCAGTTTAAGCGTAGCTTCGTCGCCCATCACTTCCGCGTACTCCCGAATCGCGACAAGCATCTTCAATGAGAGCAAATCTGGATATTCGGCAATAACGCTGATGACGAGCGAACTCAGGCTTGCCAGCGATACAGTCCGACTGACAATTTCATCAGAGTAGCCCAGTGCATGGCCCAGAGCCCTTTGGTTTGGATAGACCTTTTTGTTGAGCAGCTCTTTCCACCGCAAGGCATCATCCAGCGGCGTCTGCTCTCTTCGCTCAACATTGGCGGCACGGGCTTCTTCGTAGAGCGCTTGGTCCGTGCTTGGACGTGTTTTGATTTCAACACGCAGCGTTTTCAGGCCCGCTGCACGCGCACCTCTGAGGCGTGTCTCACCTTCAATCAGGACAACCGCACCACCATCATCAAGGTACGCAGTAGCAGACACCCGCTGCCCGTGGGTACTCAATGACTTTGTCATCAAGTCAATTGCCGTGGCGGTATAGACGTACCGTGGGTTGAGCGGGTTTGACAGAATGGCGTCCACTGGAACTTCATAAACAGCGCCCACTTGATAGCCAGAAGCTACGCCATCACCGGTGCTTTGAGGGTCTCTTGAAAAAGTTTGTCCCGGGACAAACTTTTGCCTTTCATGCAAATCTGAGTTTGCGGATGGCAAGGCCGATTGCTCACCCATAACTGCATGTTCACCGTTGATGGGGATACCAGCTGTTGCAGAAATGACCCCCTGCAACGTGGCTTGTGACAAAACTCGTTTTTTAAAGCCCGTAGCCATCATCATTCCTCCTTGGTGCCAGCACTTATGCGGCTCACTATTTCGTTATACAAAGCACTCATCTCCGCGGCAGCCTTCTCCGAGCGCTCTTTACCCTTGAGTTCGTTAACCGTCTTTCCAGACTTTCCAGTTGCAAGCCAGGCCGTTCGGTATGAAAGTTGGGCATCAAAAACAGAAACTCCCTCCTCTTTAAGCATCTGACGCAGGTCATTTGTTGCGGTGGCATTCTGCAAAGGCGATACCCGGGTAAGCACGATGTGTGCAGGGATTTCGCCATTGACGTGATTGGCGCCCTTTTGCTTTAAATCATCAAAGACTTTCAAGGTGCTTTCGACCTCCTGTTGGTCGGCACCGCACGGCACCAGTACCAGGTCGCTCACCAACGCACATTCCATCATCGTTCGGTAATTTTGTGCACCGATATCGACAACGATGAGCTCGTACTTGCCCGACAAGCTGATGAGCTCCTTTAAAGGGTTTGGTGGCAAAGATAGCACCGTAATCGCCGGCATGACCCCTGCTTCATTGCGGATGCGCGACCAACTGGTGGCGGAGCCCTGATAGTCTGTGTCCAACAGAACAACATCGGCACCCGCACTTGCCGCCAGAACCGCTATGTGCGTTGCGAGTCTTGTTTTCGAAACACCGCCCTTCTCGGCCCCTACTGTAATTATCATGAGTTGAATCCTTTCTTGAGTTTTTGATTGCTTGTGATATTCAGTAAAGCTCATGGGTTTAAATTTTTGGGAAACACAAGCCTTCTGTTCCTGTGACAAAGGTGTCTACCGGCCATGTGGTCATTCATTCCAGCACTGAACAGAGCACCACAAACCGGCAGTTTGCGCCGCACAGGTATGAAATGGCTAGCCACCGTTTGCGAAGCCACATTTCGTGTCACGAAACATGCTCTGGCCGGTACCTACACCCTTTGACAGCGGATTGCTGTTCAATACGAGGTATTAAAGGTATGAAAGAAAAGACAACAGTGGCCGACGAGGCCGCCCAGCAGTCAGAAAAAAAGGAGTGTGAGCAACCCCTCATCAAAGCACTGATTGCACAGGCCCATCGCAGAGGAGAGAGCCTGACGACAATGGCAAACCACCTGGGGGTGTCGTATGAACGCTTTTGCCAATGGCGGAGGACTCCACACAGCATTGCCAACGCCAACGAAGGTGTGTTCATCAAAGCTGCACATTACTTAGGGGTTCCGACCATCTTGGTTATGGTCATGGCCGGACGAGTCGAGCTGCTTCAATTCGTTTGGCCGGCCGCTGCAACCTTGGAAGACCGGGTTTTTCGGGAGCTGAGTCAATTACGGAAAGACCCGTTTCTGGGCGGGTTTGTGCCCAACGAACTTGCAGATTCACCTTTGCCAGTTCAGCTCTTTGTCCTATTCCTGTACAACCAGCTGGGTCGGAACGGGGCTCAAGAGGACTCTGGCCATCGTTGGCTTAGCACTCTGCAACAAGCGGCAGCCGGCGAAGTGCCACGGCGAGTCCAGTCGAATTTAGCACCTTCAGTGACACAAGGACGTGGGGGCCTTTTCTGAGACAAACATCAGCATTTTGATTCGTGCCCCTCTATTGAGGGGCACATTTTCTTTGTGCGCTCTTCTCTGTCAGAGGCACCAGAACGTACGCAAAAAATGGGGTTTCGGTTTCACTTGGACCCAGTTCATGTTTCGCTCAAAATTCTTCACGCTAATTGAAAGTAGACCTCGTCTCTGTTGCTTTTTAACCCGTTGTTTGAGGTGGGTGCGCATAAATTGGGACCAACCCATGCACCCAGAAGGTGAGTCATATCCGCACAGTTGACTGAAAGTGCACTCGTGTTGATAGGCTGCCTGATTTGCAGACGTCATTTTTTTTATTTGATGCCAAAAACTTCTGAAAAATTTAAAACGCGTAGCTGTATTGGAAACCATTAACTTTGAATTGGTTTCCGATGCAATCTGCTCTCAAGGCCCGCCCTACCTTACAAAACAAATTTTCCAGTCACAAGCCCAGCCCCAGCGCCCGGCACGACAACCTCAAGGCCACCAATGACTCGTCGAGCGGAGAACTTGTACTGATTCGCGGATTGCCCGGCAGCGGCAAGTCCACAATGGCCCGTGATTTGGTGACAAAGGGGTTTCATCACTTTGAAGCAGACATGTACTTTGAAGTTAATGGTCATTACCAGTACGATGCGAGTCGCATCCGGGAAGCGCACAGCTGGTGTCAAGAAATGGCCAAGCAGGCACTGGCAGCTGGCGAGCGCGTCGTTGTCAGCAACACCTTCACTCAGTTACGGGAAATGGAACCATACCGCGCTATGACCGGTAATGTTCGGGTAGTTGAAGCGAAAGGCAACTGGCAGAACTTGCATGGAGTGCCACCTGCGATGATTGAGCGTATGGCTCAGCGGTGGGAAGCACTTGCCGCTTGAGCTGGTAGCGGGGCCTGAGTGTTGTAGTCAGAGAGATTCACCAGCACCCACAGAGATGTGCCTTGGCAGGTTTCCCGTTGGAATCACACTTTCCCTTTAGACATCCTTGTAGCGCGGCCTCTTGGGGAAATCTGCCGGGCACGTTGACACTGGCACCATTCACAACAACGGCAGTGTCTGACTCGGAGGGACATCGGGAACCCTGCTCGTCGGCTTGGGTACGGGCCGCGGCCGGCACACCGAATTGCGCTACGAGCAAGAGGGCACCCTTTTTGGACGTCAGGTGGCTGCCCGGTATAGGCTGCTAGCCGTCATAGTGGTTTGCGAATTTCCTCCTCCATAGCGGCTGTTGGAACGGTGTTCGACCGGTAAATTGGTGGCAACCATTTCGTCAAAGCAGGCACCAGTTATCGCGACTCTGCCAGCACACACATTGTTCCATTGCTGATATCAATTTCCGAACGCCCAGCGGGAACACGCGTTTGACAGCCATTTTTGCGCGCTTTCAGGAAGCCGTTAACACCTGACGCACGGTTTACCACAAGTAGTTACGTAGCACGGTGAAAGCGCTCGAAGTTTGCAGCGATTGCCGCCTTAACTTGGGGGACGATGTATTTGTCTGTCTTCACTGCGCGCAGAAACCCTCGCGTAATTGCTGCCTTTTCCTTGTCTTCCATCGAAAGGTATGTAGACGTCTTCAGTGCCTCCCAAGAGTCTTGAACGTAAGGCTGTAGCTCGGCAATGAGTCGCTCTATTTCCTCCACGGTAGAGTCCGGGGTCATTGATAGCAGCAGACGCTTGTCTATGGACGGCTTGTCTTCGACCAGCCCCCTAGATTTGAAGTCGGTTGTATCGCCGGCCTGTTTGCCCCACGTCTGAAGGGCTTTTACCGCGGCACCTGCCCAATACCTGGTGTTTCTGGTAAATGGTCGGCCGTCCCCCCGCTTTTCGCCCATCAGGGCTGCTCCGATGAGGACATTGGTGGCGGCTCGGTTGAATTGCCAGTCGCTGACATGCAGCTTCGATAGGCGAAGTAGTTGCTGCCCCATTTCTGCCGTCAGCGCATGATGGTAGGTGTAATAGTATTCAGTTGGCCGCCCTCCCCAGAACAAGACAATGCCTGAAACCTTGTCGCGCTTATCTTTGTTGTATTGCGCGCTGGAGCACACACCGTTGTCCATATCTGCTTTGCCGCCTTTTGCGCATGGTGTGTAGTGGTCGATGAAAGGCGATGAATAGGGGGCGGCGCCGAAGTCCAGGGCCCAGAGGCTCTTGCCTGAGTACGCGCAGGTGGCGCGGTCCCTTACGAAAATCTCGGCCCTCTGGCGGTCGGTGAAGTTGTCGCGCTTGGTCTTAGTAGAAGTCGGTTTCTTAACCCCGCGGGCTTTGACGGTCGCTGCGTCATTGTCGGCATCGTCCAGGAAGTCCTCGCGTACGAACGTTTCGCCCTCACTCTCCACTATGGCCTGTGCTGCGGCAAGCATTCGTTTCAGCGAGTAGGTCGCCAGTTCGGCTCGCATCTCTGCGGTCTTCATCTTCGACCAGTCACCGAACTGGTTGCACTCGCGCAGAAATTGAATGCAGATTCTTCTATTGCTGAGAACAGAACTCTTGAAAGTCATTTTCTTGGAGGTCACGGTGTGCAATTCCAGGGTAGTTGAGTGGAGCCGATAGACAAGTCGTGGACAGCTCAAGCTTTACAGGGCCTCCTAGGTGGAGGTAAACCTTGTCACGCATATTTACACAAGGTGAACACAAGCAAGTTGACATTTCTCATATTTCATACTGTCGCATGTGTCGTCTATTTCCGGATACGTTCCAAGCATTGCACCAAAATTTGATACACCTTCAGCCACCAGAACTCGGGAAATCTCGAAGGTATTCACCTGACGATGACTACAAAGGCTTTTATGTGCGAGTTCCCGGACCGCCGTAAAGCTGCTGCTGGTGGCTGACAGGAAACGCTGCTGAAGGGAAGTTCGCGGGTGCCGACCGCCCAAGCGGCGCTCTTGCCCGGTCAAGGTGAGGGCCGCCACGTTGCTTTCTCAAACGGTCGTTTGTGAGCATGGGAACTGAGAATTTATGCGGCACCAGCCGCACAACTTGCTTTTGCTACACCCGGCACCACTTCCAGAACCTGTTGCGCCCGGGCCCCCCGGCGATAACATTTGGGCATGGAAAACACTGATTGAAAACAAATGACTACCGTCGCGAAGCTCATCCGCTGCTTGCAGCAGCATGACCCCAATGCTCTCGTTGTGCTGCAGCAGGACGACGTCGTGCGACCGCTGCACATCGCGAGCATTTTCGCTGTCGCCCTGCGTGCGCAGGGCCCTGAGCAGTACCTGAGGGCCGATGACGACTTAGGCATCCCGGGGGTGCTGCTAGCGTGACACCCGCTGCAAAGCCACCTCTCGATGAGCCGATTTACGAGCGCCCGGATGCCGCGCTTGTCGACTGGCACTATGAGCCGGACGGGACCATCCGCGGGCAAGAATACGGAGATGGGTACCCTGTACATACAGGTAGGATACTTGTGCACGACAAGCGCGCAGGCCTCGCTCGAGATGTGCACCAACGGGTGTACACGCTTGCTCGGCCTGGTCACAAAGCGCGCGATAAAGAACTCGTTGATTTTCTGGCGGACGACTTTTCGCTGCTTTCTGCCCGCTAGCTCCGAATAATCCGCAGCTGGCCATTCCGCGCTCTCGCCTGGCTGCTAGCTCAAGGATAGGGCCTGAATGACGGCGCTGGAAAGTCAGGTTCCACTGAGCAGCCAATTACACAAAAGGTCGTTTATCGAAAAGGTCAAATGGCTGATTGGAGCTCGCTGCGGCGTTGCACGCAGCCTTCCAAAATCAATGAAGCGGTGACCGACCCAGCCGCGTGACGCTAGTTATTGCAAACGTCATGACTGATGGTCAGGTTCTCTAGGTGACTATTGCCTCCTTCGCTCAAGGGCTTGATGTGCTCCAGGGTCGCGGCAGCCGTCAGCACGTGTTCGCCGCACACCCAACATGGCACCACGCCGTGCATTTGCCGAGCCACCGTTTTATAAATTTTGTCGCGTGTGTGGGAGAGTTTGCTCATGACAAGCAATGTACATCCTGCACCGTCCCCCAAAGCGAGCGCTTATGCTCCAAGAGATTTTTCGATAAGTGAATCAACTTTTGCTGGCTTCGTCGTCTATAACATCTTCTAGGCTGTCGTTATCCATGACAGCTATTTCTGCATATTGCACCGCATTGAGCTGGTGGCGAAAGGCCTGAAAAGCGTGGCGTGCTGTGCTTTCGTTGTCACCCTCGTCATCGGCCGCAGCTGCAGCGAGGTGACGCTTGGCGGCGGCAGAAAAGTGCATTGCTGCCATACGATGGTACTCGCCAGCGGTTTCAAATTCCCCTTCAAAATGCTCTTCAGTCAGCTCGGCACTGGCTCCAGACTCATTCAATGGCGTATTTTCGTTGGTCATAAACTTCTCGCAAATAGTTGGAAACGGCGACATACCGCCCTCATAGCGTTACCAAGTGATGTGAAAACTTGATGACAACCGTTTTCCTCAAATGAAAATTGCAAGCTTCAACTTCTGCACAATACAAGCATGACTGCCATCACCAAAGAAATCCTGGCCAATGCCATCATCGCCGTGCGAGCCATGGACTTGCGCCAATGCGAACAGCTCTCTGAAGAAATCCACGCCAATCAACCTCAACTATTATTGTCCGTGCTTGCACTGCGCAGCTTCGGAGTCTCGCCAGAGCAGCTTGAAGTGCCCCTGAATATCCTACTGGTGTGCTATCAATGCATGAAAACTTGCGGCCGTCAGTGGCCGCTCATTTCCGAGGCAATGCAGGAAAGATGCATCATACGGCTCGTCGCACGAATGCGGTTCAACGACGGACTGGCTCCCGCTCAAGCCGCCGAAGCCATTACAACCTACATCGCTGAGCACAATGAACGCTGGCTACTGGCATTCGTGTTCGGCGAACTAGGCTCCAATAATGCATTAAGTATTGACAGCGAAGTGCAAAAGCACCTTGTTTTGGTGACTCTCGCTCTGGTCGAGTGCATTGCGGAAGCCCGAGCGCGTTAGCACGCGGTTGAATTCGGCAATCGGCGCCCTAACCACCGCACATCCGGTGCGCAACCCTTTCATGCCTCAAGAAGCTTGCAGTTATAGCCGGCTTCTTCCAACGCTGCGGCTATGTCTTCGGGAGAAATCATGCTGGTGTGGCTCAACCAGGCCCGGCGTTTGTCAATGTCTACGTCAGCCTGGTTTACACAAGGCAAATCCTGCAGTTCGAACATTATTGCGTCAGCATCTTCTTGTGTCTTAAGTTGTGTAATTTCGAAAATGGATTCTGGCATGGTGGGCCTCTCATCGTCGCCAGGGCATCGGCCCAGCAGCTGGAGTTAAAGTGGGAACCGCTTTTATGGTTTTTACCATCAGCCGAAAGGCCCCGGCTTGTTTATCTGAAATCAGGAGCCCGACCTGTCTCACCGCCTCGGGGCGCAACGCTGGTGCGTCAGGCACCAATCGCCCGTGATTTCTTTTGGCCGTTACCTCCGTTACCCTGGGCTAATGACTGAGACGGATGCCCTCATCTGACTGCTAGCGCCCCTGCTGCAGTCGTTATATGATGAAAAGCGTTGAAACATCACAAGCATCCACGAATGAAACTCGTTGCCGGACTATTCGCATTGGCGGTATCACTAGGCGTGGCCCTGCTGTGGACGTCTGGCGGACTCAATGGTTTGTTGTCAGTGGGCTTGGTCGCAGGTGTTGGGCTTGGCGTGGTTGCCATCACGGGTGTCATCGTGAAGTGGTCTCAGAATAGGCGGCGCAGGCAAATCATGGAGATGCGCGACTCCGCACTTTGGTGAGTCCAGCTGCCATCTGATACCGGCCAATGCCTGCTTTGTGAGCCTCGAGTCGATGAAACAGAGCCGCCAAAGCGGCTAGCATCGCCGCATGAATGAAACGAAACTGTCCTGCGGTTTATTGGTCCTGAACGAGCTTGGTGAGCTTCTTGTCGGGCATTCAACGGGAAACTTTATCTGGGACCTGCCCAAAGGTCTCATCGATGAAGGCGAAGACGCAATGACCTGTGCCCTTCGCGAGGCTCGCGAAGAGTTTGGCCTGGGATTCCCGCCTGACCGGCTGACAGACCTTGGACGCCACCGATACTATTCGGGCAAAGACCTGCACCTGTTTGTAGTGCAAACCACGACTAAGGAAACGCAACTTGACGACCTGCGGTGCACAAGTTTTTTTGAGCACCCGGTAACCAATAAAACAATGCTCGAGATTGACGGCTTTGCCTGGGCAGGCCAATCGCTGTTGGGTCGTCGATTGGGGAAAAGCATGAGGCGTCTACTGCTCGACTCCGGATTGCTTGCAAAGGCCCAACAAGCTGTCAGCGCCGTCTCGATATGCGACGGCAATAATCCAAAGTCAAATTAAAAAAAACCCAGCAGTTAACTGCTGGGCTGAATCTCTTTCGAGCCGTGCCAGGGAGAAAGCCACGGGGATTCGTTGGAACCCGTGGACAGTCTACACCCCAAAAATCCTAGAAAACCAAGGGTAAACCATTAGAAACACCAATCCCCTGATAACTAGTTGTTCAATGTTAGCCCGCCCAAATGGGCTCAAAGTTGCCCGATTTTGGGGTGTCACCCTGCCTGTTGATATTGGACTGTGCACAGGGCGTTCGAAGATGATTAGGTCAATGGAACAGACTGCCGAGCACCTCAAACCAATGGAATCGGCAATCCAATCGCAACGTGATACCCTCGACAGCATAGGGACCAGTTTATAGGTAAGCAAAAAATGCCCCGGCCATGACGGGTAAATGCATGTCAACCGATAAAAAACATATCCATGAAGCTGCCGCGGCATTCACATCAACTTGCGTTTGCATTGACCTAGAGGTCAGCAAAAAGACTAGCAAAATTCTAGAGATTGGAGCCGTTCGCTACGGTTGGGCCAAAACATCGACTGTCGATATTCCCGTTGAGAGTCTGCATCTAGCGTCCTCGAGCATTCCCTCAGGACTTAATCGGGTGGCAGAATTTTGTCGTAATTCGAAATTTCTCGTTGGTCACAACATTATTGAGTTTGACCTTCCACATTTAGTAGCCGCCTCTCCAAGGCTGTCAATGCACAGCATGCCAGTGCTGGACACACTGTGGCTAAACCCACTTGCATTTCCAAAGAATCCGTATCACCACCTTGTTAAACATTATCAGGATGGGCAACTACTGAGCGGACAAATCAACAACCCAGTTGCCGATGCCCAGTTAACGCTTGCACTGCTGAAGGAACAGCATGCGGCCATCACAGAAATCTCTAATCAAAGTCCCGAGCTCGTTCTTGCCTGGCATTGGTTGACAAGTAATGGTGACAATTCAAAAGGGTTTGAAGATTTTTTCACTTCCATCCGCAATTTCAGCAGGCCGACAGCGGCTGAGGCAAAGAATGCTTTGGAGAAGCTTGTCAACGACAAGGCATGCACAACCTTTTCCCAAACATTTTTCGAGCGGACTCAGCAACCCGATGGAAAGACGAGTTGGGCTCTGGCCTACGCCTTGGCATGGTTGCACGTGAGCGGAGGTGTTTCAGTGATGCCGCCTTGGGTTCGGCATCAATTTCCACAGGCATCAGAAATCATCAGGCAACTACGTGACACGCCCTGTGGTCGTCCCGCTTGTAAGTGGTGCTCGAGCAGACATGACGCCGTCAAAGAGCTGACAAGTTGGTTTCCAAAACACACGCAATTTCGCCCCATACCCACGGACGATAACGGCAGGCCACTTCAGCAAGTGATTGTTGAAGCAGCAATGCGGTCGGAGCACGTGCTGGGAATCTTACCGACTGGAACCGGTAAGTCCGTGTGTTACCAGGTACCCGCACTGTCCAGATTTTTCAAGACGGGAGCATTGACGATTGTCATATCACCCTTGGTCGCGCTCATGGCTGACCAGGTCAATGGACTCCTCAATCAAGGCATAACAGCTTGCGCCGCCATAAGCGGGCTACTTTCGATGCCCGAAAGAAAGGACGTCCTTGAGCGAATCCGATTGGGTGATATCGGAATACTGATTCTTTCTCCAGAGCAACTGAGAAATCGGACTGTTCGAAAAGCACTGGAACAAAGGGAAATTGGCGCATGGGTACTTGATGAAGCACACTGCGTATCGAAGTGGGGACACGATTTCAGACCCGACTATCGTTATGTAAGTCGGTTCATCAAAGAGAAGTCAACTGAAGGCCGCGTGCCGCCCATTTTGTGCCTTACAGCCACTGCAAAGCCTGATGTGGTCGATGACATGGTGCATCACTTTCGAGATAAGGTTGGCATCGAACTCAAGGTCTTTAACGGAGGCGCCAATCGAACCAACCTGATTTTTGACGTCATTCCTACCACCCCACAGGAAAAGCTCGCCCATATTCATCTGGTTTTGACGCACGAATTGCCACCAGAAAGCCCAGGCGGTGCCATCATTTATTGTGCAACTCGCAAGAAAACCGCCGAAATTGCCCAATTTTTGCAAAAGCAAAACATTTCAGCTGACTTCTTTCATGGCGCCTTGACACCTCAAATAAAAAAGGATGTTCAAGAGCGGTTTATCGGTGGTGAACTGCGTGTCATCTGCGCCACCAACGCATTCGGAATGGGTATTGATAAGCCTGATGTACGGCTGGTCATTCACGCCGATATCCCGGGCTCCCTCGAGAATTACCTGCAGGAAGCTGGACGGGCCGGCCGTGACAGTGCAGAAGCCAAATGCATACTCATGTACACGCCTGAAGATGTTGAACGGCAGTTCGGTATGTCGGCGCGCTCCCGCCTTAGCGCACGCGATATCCAGGCCATTTTGAAGTCAATTCGACGCCTAGACAGAAAGAAGCGCCTGTGGGGTGAAGTGGTCGCCACCTCAGGAGAAATATTGCGTGAAGACGATGGTGCTGAATTTGGCACAAGCGAAGACAAGGGAACTGACGATACCCGGGTCAAGACTGCAGTTTCCTGGCTTGAAGAGTCCGATTTACTTCAGCGTGAGGAAAATATTGTCAACGTATTTCCCTCTTCTCTCAGAGTTAAGACTATCGAGGAGGCAAAAAACAGACTGGATAAGGTTCCCCAGCTTGTCAACCGGGAGGCACTGCTGGCAATCGTTGCCACTCTCATCGCAGCCGACCCGGACCAGGGTATTTCGACAGATGAGCTAATGGGCATTACCGGACTCAATCATGAGTTCATCCGAAAGGCTATGCACGACCTTGAGCGTTTGAACATCTGCAGCAATGACATGGCTATTACAGCATTTGTTAATGTTGGCGTTCAGAACTCATCTACAAAGGGACTGCAAGACTGTGCTGCCGCGGAGCAGGCCATCATAGTTGCACTGCGCCAAACGGCACCCGATATGGAGCCAGGTGAAACGCACGACCTCAATGTCCGGTTACTGACACAAAATATCAAAGATGAAGGCGACAGGTTCTCTAATATTCACCCGGATATTGTCACGCGCTTATTGCGAGGTCTGGCCGACGATGGAAGACGGGACCGAGATTCTGGCACCATAAAACTCGTCAAACGCGGGGAACATGTACGCTTGACACTGCAGACTCCATGGACTCAACTGACCGAAAAGGCGAAGCAACGCACAGATGCGGCCGAACTGTTGCTGACCCACTTTGTAAGCAAGCTCGGACCTAACAACCGCGGTGTTGACCTTTTATCTCAAACGACGGCCGGTGAGCTTGAGCATGCTATCAGCAGCGACATGGCATTGGGTCCAACGGTCAAAAACGTGGCGCAATTGACTGAACGGGCTCTACTTTGGCTGCATGAGCAGGAAGTAATACAAATTAACAAAGGCATGGCAGTTTTTCGCTCGGCCATGACGATTCGGCTAGGGACTGACAAGCGAAATTTCACCAGAACCGAATTCACCCCACTCAAAATTCATTATGACGAACAGGTAGTCCAAATACACGTCATGTCTGAATATGCGATTCGTGGACGCCAAAAGATGGCTGATGCGATACCCCTTGCAATGGACTATTTCAGTCTTTCGAAAGAGGACTTTATCAAGCGCTGGCTACCTGATAGGGAGAATGAATTATCGCGTCAGACATCGCCGCAGTCCTGGCGACAGATTGTGGAGGACTTGGGAAATCCGGTGCAAAAGAGGATAGTCGCTGATGACCGCGAAAACACCAACGTCTTGGTGCTCGCCGGCCCGGGCTCAGGAAAGACCCGTGTCTTGGTGCACCGGATAGCCTATTTGGTAAGGGTTCGGCGGGAAAATCCACACGGCATATTGGCCCTTACGTACAACCGACATGCTGCAGTTGAAATTCAACGTCGCCTAAGAGACCTGATTGGAGACGATTCCAAAGGCGTTCAGGTGATGACGTGCCATGCCATGGCCATGCGACTCGTCGGTACAAGTTTCGCTGGTGCTGGACGCAGTCGCGTGAACATTGATTTCACCAAGGTCCTGCGTGATGCCGTAAACCTTCTAAAAGGTGATGGCCTCGGCCCCGAGGAGGCAGACGAGCAACGGGAACGCTTGTTGCAGGGTTTTCGCTGGATTCTTGTCGATGAATACCAGGACATTGGTGCAGACCAATACGACCTCATCGCGGCTCTGGCCGGACGCTCATCGAAGGATGAAGATAGTCGTCTGTCACTTTTTGCCGTCGGTGACGATGACCAAAACATTTATGCATTTAACGGCGCAAGTGTCGAGTTCATCAGACGCTTTGAAACTGATTACAAGGCCAAGCCGACTTACCTTGTAGAAAACTATCGCTCCACGGCACACATTATTTTGGCGTCCAACTCAGTTATTTTTCCGGCTGTGGAACGCATGAAAGTGGACTCCCCCATCGTCATTAACAGGGCGAGGAATAAATTGTCTGCAGGTGGCAGTTTTGCAAAGCTCGACCCAGTCGCTGCAGGACGTGTTGCGCTACTGCGTGTTGCGCCTGGTCAAGCAGCAGGCCAATTACAGGCGCTGGCGGTTGTTGACGAATTGACAAGATTAGCCAAGTTATCGTCTGCCTGGCAATGGGAGCGCACAGCGGTCATTGCCAGAAATTGGGAGTTCCTCTCGCCGGTTCGAGCGTACTGTGAAAGTCTTGGTATTGCCGTTCAGATGGGAGACGAGGACTTTGGGAGTGTCTGGCGCCTTCGCGAGACTCAAGACTTGGTCGAGCGAGTGAGGCAATCCGGCACCGACCTTGTTGACCTGCGGGAGCTTATGGAGTGGTTAGAAAAGCGTCCGAATTCACCCTGGAGAGACCTGCTCTTTGAAGGACTGCAAGCCTATCAGCTGGAAACAGGCTTCAAGAAGGCACCGCCTAACCTCTTCATTGATTGGCTAGCTGAGTGGGGGCGGGAGTTGCGCCGCAAGCAAACTGGCCTACTTCTCTTGACGGCACACAGCGCCAAGGGGCTTGAATTTGACAACGTGGCAGTTTTGGATGGCCGATGGCTCTCAGATGTCAGAAATTCTGAACTGGACGAAGCAAGACGGCTCTTTTATGTCGCGATGACCCGGGCCAAGACGACTCTCACAATTGCTGCAATCGGTACACATCCGTTCGAACGGGAGCTGACTTCGACTCCAGCGGTTATTCCTCGCGAAATTCACCCTCCTTCTGAACTGCCCCAAGGGGTTTGCCATCGTTACATATTGGCTCAACTCAAGCAAGTTGACCTTGGATACGCAGGTCGACTCCCCCAAGGTCACCGTGTTCATCAAAACATTGCCCAGCTTCAACCGGGGTCCGTTTTGAGTCTTCAGCATGATGGCAACAAGTTCATTTTGTGCGATGGCAGCGGAAATAAAGTTGGCTGCATGGCAAAGTCCTTTGCCGTGCCGAACGGCCTGCAATGCCTGCACGCGAGCGTCTATGCGCTGCATACACGCTGGAGAGAGGACGTCGCCGAGCCCTATCTGGCAAACGTTCGATGCGACGTTTGGGAAGTCGTCGTACCGGAGCTGGTATTTGGCTGATATGCCAATGGAGCATACGACGCCGCACGGGCGGCACTCGCTACACATCACTCGCTATACATCACGCTTATGCGACCCTCACCATACGCTTGCGCAAAGGAATGTGGGTGGGTAAACTCAGTGGTCCGTAGGTCTCCATTTGATAGCGCAAATGATAGCGATGGAGGCTTCGGAAGGCTTCGGGCACCTTCGGTCGAGTTCGGTTGAGTTCGCGTAAGTGCTTGATTTTATTGGAAACAGGATGACGCTCAATGCGGTCCTGAGGCCTGAGAAGTCCACTGTTAATCCGTAGGTCCCTGGTTCGAGCCCAGGTCGAGGAGCCAAAATACGCCAGTGAATCAAGCCCTTACGAGCAATCGTAGTGGGCTTTTTTTGCGTCTGGATTGGTCTATTGGGGCTGCGTCAGTTCTGCATTGGTTCGGTTGGCTGGATTCAAGGGTATGGCGGAGGCACGTTGGGAGCTTCACCGGTCACATAAGGTGAGCTTTGTCACCAGAGCGCTTCAATAGACCTGAAGCAGTTTTGACATCAACAATTAGACCGACTCAATGACTTCCACTCATTTCCCGCGATTGTGAACGCAACTTGCGACATCACCAACTTGCATTAACATAAAGCAAGGCAGGTCCGATGCAAACGACATCAAAACCAAGCGTTTTAAATGGAAACAATCGATGCAAACAGACACGCTAACGTCTAACGAAAGTACCCCGATGAAAACTATTCATACAGTAGATGAGGTTTTTGGCATAACTCGAGATCTCCCGCTGAACTACGTCAATCGAGAGGCAGTAGACGACAAGTTGCTTTCTGAACTGGGTGCCGGACGGCATATTGTCATATTTGGAAGCTCCAAACAAGGAAAGACCTGCCTTCGAAAACATTGCCTTCCCGACGAAAGCTATATTTTGGTGCAGTGCTCCAACAGGAGCGATCTTGCCGATTTGCATGCAAACATTTTGAAGCGCGCCGGCTTCGAACTAACTCAAGCAACCACTCGAAGTGCCTCAGGAAAAAACAAATTGGTGGCAAAGTTTAAAGCAGCGCTTGCGGGCCTGGGAATGGAGTTGGAAGGCGAAAAAGAAACCACTCACACAATGACGCACACAACAACTCCGCTTGAAATCGATCCTGAGGATGTGAATGATGTCATTGCTGCGCTGAAATCAATCAATTTCACTAAGTACATCGTGCTTGAAGATTTTCACTATTTGCCATATGAAACTCAAAGAGATTTCTCTGTGGCGCTAAAAGCGTTTCACGAGACCTCAAAAATTACGTTCGTTATTGTTGGTGTCTGGCTTGAAGATAACCGACTAATCGTATTCAATGGCGATCTCACCGGACGTGTTATTTCAGTTAACGCTGACAAATGGATCGAGGCTGACCTTAGGAAAGTGATTGCCGATGGTGCTTCACTTCTCGGCGTGTCATTTGATGACTTATTTATCAATCAACTTATTGAAAACTCGAGAGAAAGCGTGTATCTTGTGCAGGAGGCCTGCAGGCAGACTTGCATTCGAGCAAATATTAAGAACACTGTCATGGACAACCCACAAATCGGGGTTGGCACAGATGTTCCGACTCTCATAAAAAACATTGTCGATCAGCAATCTGCAAGGTATCAGTCTTTCTTAACCAACTTTGCGGATGGCTTCCAAGCCACCGAGCTTGAGATGCATAGATGGCTTCTGTATCCAATACTCACTGCGTCACCTGAGGCGCTAGAGTCAGGGCTTCGGTATCGTGATATCAAAGAAATAATGTATCAGTGCCACCCAAGGAAAGAGGCGCTGAACGTCGGCAACCTTACTCAGTCCCTGCAGTCAGCAGCTTCGCTTCAATCAAAAAAGGACATCATGCCCATCATCATCGATTACGACCAGACAAATAAAAAGCTGAACATCGTTGATAAAGGTTTCGTGATTTGGCTTCAGCACCAAAGCAGTCAAGAACTCCTTGAAGATCTAGACATAGCGATGCCTTAGCCGAAATAAATTTGAGATAGGGACTCCTCGCACCATCGCATTAGAGACAGCTTGGCAAGCCCAAATCGCGACAATCTTGACGAGTCCTGGCGAAACGTGACGAGCAAAGGCGGCCCTAAGTCATTGATAAATAAGGCTCTATGCCCATGTTAATCCGTAGGTCCCTGGTTCGAGCCCAAGTCGAGGAGCCAAAATACACCAGTGAATCAAGCCCTTTCGAGAAATCGTAGTGGGCTTTTTTTAGGTCTGGATTGGGCTATTGGGGCTGGTTGGGTTCTGCATTGGTTCGGTTGAGCGGATTCAAGGGTATGTCGAGAGAGCCGTGGAACCCTCAATTGCAATTTCTCTTGCCCATCACCAGTTGGAAAGAACTGATCAGCATAAGCGTGCTCCCTTATGACCGTGCCAAACCGAACGGACAGTACCTAGAAAAAAGATTTTTCGAAATCCACTACCACCTTACGCACCTCACCTGCCATGCGCGTCAGAGCTGAACACACTGGCTCTAATGGTTCATGAACATTGTCTCGAAAAGCAATGTCTAACATGGGTCTCATGTCTGTTGTGAACTTAACGTGAAAGAACCCAACCTCCTGACGTGCGTGATCCTGACCCCAGCCCGGTC
>CAZIGL010000001.1:0-275917 GCA_964538895.1 uncultured Rhodoferax sp. | reverse complement strand
CAGCGCCCAGCAGCAGCATGGGCCTGAGCATGGATTGATGCAGCGGCACTGAAAAGTCAGCGCCGCTTTCTTTGCTTTGATCAGCCATGATTTGCGATCAGAAACGGCGCCCCATCAGATCAAAGCGCCGCTGTTGACCAGGCCGATCATGCTCAGGAAGTTGGCGCCAAAAACGATCAGTGCCACACCAAGCACCACGTACAGCAATTTCTTTGCAATCCCACCCAGGTCGTCACCGCCAAAAATCAGCGCCGCACCCGCAGCCAGAAAAGCCACGGTCGAAATGCCGGTGGCCACTGGCCCAGTCAGGTTATTGACAACCGTGGTGATGGGGCCGTCCCACGGCAGAGCTGGACCGGCGTGGGCGAGCTGGGATGCCAGTGCGGTCATGCCCGAGATGACAGGTGTGATCAGCTTTTTGAGGGAATTGGTGGGCTTGGTTGTTTGAAAAGACACGATCGACTCCAGTTGGAAAAAAGACACCGGCCTGTTGGGCTGGTGCTTGATACCGCTGGAGTGCAAATGGGCCTCTCGAAGCGCAGCGCCTCACTTGCAATGCAGTTCAGCTGCTCGGTTCTGGCGGAGTGATAGGCCAGCAGCCCGTCACCAAAAGTTATCCACAAAACCACGGCATAGCACATACCGGCCAGCACGGCATAGCAGATACCGGCACGGCATAGCGCATACCAAACCACGGCATAGCAGATACCGGCGCACGGCATAGCACATACCGCGACGAGCTAAAAACGGTCAAAATCTCAAGGCAAATCAATGGCTTGGGTGAGGAGCTAAAAACAGCTAATCTGTCTTTAATCTATCTCTAATCTGGCGCATGCCAAAGTCCCCTTGATCGGGGAGGTGGCAGATGGGACAGACATTTCGGCGATTGGAAGCCTGTTGGCTCACTTTGCCAGCCGTGCGAAATTAAGCGCCATGACACTGTGGATGGTTTTGACCGAATCTGGGCGCAGGGGAAGCGTACTGGACAGCTCCAGGAGTAACTGCGGTGTGGCTTTGTCAAGAATGTCGTCGATGGCTTGCTCCGCGGCCGCCATGGGCAAGCCGGCTGCCTTTGCGGCCTGAAGCACATGCTTGCGTTCTGGTGCCAAGCCCTCTCCCGCCACATCCATGAAATGTTCACCCTTGTAGCCGGGGCAATAGGTCAGGTCGTAGGGCGGTGCAAGTCGCCAGTTGCCATCGGCTTCAAGCAAAAAAGACAGGTTCTTGGCGTGGTCATCCCGGTTGTTCATGAGGATGTTGAAGACACATCGTTGTACGGCTTTTTTCAGCTCGCGTTGGTCGCGCGTCAGCCGTCGCGTCACGCGAAAGAAGTCTTCGTAGCTGACCGACGGCACCTGAAAATTCGCGTGCAAAAGCCCCGCCAGAGAATGCACATGAACGCGTTGCTCACCACGCCGGTCAAATCGCTTCGTCGAAAAAGCGGTGCGGCCGCCCGGTAATTCAAAGAACTGTGTCGCAGTCATTTCCAGACCGCATCGGTGCGCAACCTGGGCATACAGCTCTTCGACTGCCGAGCAATCTGGCGCATCATCGCTGCCAGGGAATTTGACCAGCCAGGCTTGCCCACCGGGCACGACGCTGGTTTGTGTGCTCATCTGGCCTGTGTCGGGGTTGAAATAGACCAAGGCTTTGGGTCGCGCCCCTGCACTTGAGGCACCAGCGCGTGCCAATTCAGCCAAGACCTCATGGCTATCGTCAACCTGGACGGCTTGCACCTCTTGTGCGAGTTCCATCAAAGTCAAATCCCGGCTGTCGGGAACATCGAGGAGTGCGGGTGCATAGGTGAGCGCCCCCATGGTGTTGGCTCCGAGATAGGCCAGTCGGTCCAGGGTCGATGCCTGGTTCGGGTCAATGCCGCGTGCCTTCATGCGGCGATGCATCAGACGATAGCCCCAGCCGTCGGGCAAAGAGTCATAGATGAGCCCAGGCACATCGTGAAGCTGCGTGTAATCGGCCCTGCGATCCGGATAGGCCACAGCACGCAGTGGCAAACGAATGGGAGACAACTGCAGTCCGCGTTCAAGCGCCTGCGGCGTGTACTGAAAGAGCACATCCTGGCCATCATCGGCCAGTGTGCCGAGGGCAAAAGGCTCGCCCAAGCCCTGGTAGGTGACGGTCAGCTCCTTCACTTGGCCACCTTTCTTGACTTGGTATACGCACGTTGACGCGTGCGCACCGCTGCCCTTTGCCGCATGTCTTCGATGCTGAGTGGCTGGGTGACCAATACGTTTTCTAAGTCGGCTAGCGCATTCAAGGCTTCCAGAATCCGCACGAAGGTCTCCAAGGTACATCGACCCGTGCGCTCGAAGTTGCTCAGTGTTTTGGTTGAGATGCCCACACGAGCGGCCAGTTCTTCCACGCTCAGGTTCAGCTGCAACCGGCGTGCGCGAACCCGTTCGCCAACGGTGGCGCAAACTTCATCAGGTGTAGAAAGTGCGAAATCAACCATATTTCTACGTTTAGTATGTCAAAAGTAGTTACAAGTAGAATAATTGTACTTGAAATAAAATAAAAGATCCGTTGACTCTTTCGATTATGGGTGAAGGACGAGTCTGCTAGAACGCCCACGCTTCAGCAAGTGCCTGGACTGACTCGCCGTTGGCAGCTTCGACACATGCACCAAATCCAACGCATCGATTCGCCAGGTCCAGTGGGTCACTTCTTCCAGCTTTTCCAGGGCTGACTTCAGCTCCTGCTTGAACCCTTTGATGGCTGCGTTTTGACTCCCACACAGCCGGTGCAGGGTTTCAACTTTCACGGGGAACGGCTTTGCATGGGAGCTGTAATACCCATGCAGCCACTGGGCAAGTGGTCGCTTTTTGAGTGCCATGCGCTGATTAAATTCCACACTTGACCAGCCGTCGAACCCATAGAGCTCGATGATTTTGGGATTCATTTCAATCACGTATCGGCCGGTCTGATCGTCCCGGCCGCCGTGGCTCAGGATTGCCCCGAAATAGGCCCGGTGGCCATCCTTGATTTCCACCACGCTGGCTGCCAAGCGAGCAAACGCGCCTTTCAGCCATTCGTGCTGACTTTTGCCGTTGCCGCGTCCAATGCTCTTTAAGAACTGTGAGGCGGTGAATTGAATTCTGCACCCAAGCCCTCCCGTTCTGGCCAGCTGCAGCGCTTGTTCCCACACATCCAGGTCAGCCTGGTCCAGTTGCGGCCCTGTGTGAATGATCCTGATCCCTTCGACGCTGGCTTTCTGCACGCGCTGTTGGAACGACCTGGGGCCGCGCCGGACCACCCCAAACAGCGCCGATCTGAGGACACTGTTCGGGACACCCCGGCATACTTCTGCCCAAAGGGGCAGTTGCACATCCAAAGGCTTGTCCGAGCCAACTATTTGAAATGCCGCAGCTTGTTGCCCCCGTGCTTTGGCCAGTGCCAGGTTTTGTTCAAAAGTCCTTTTTGGACGCATCAACCCAACCCGCCAGTCTGGATCTTGCGAGGCCGACCCCGGCCACGCACCGGCTTGAGCAGAGTCACCGCAGCCAGAGCTGGTTGGGCCAGTTCAGGCTGCGGGATTCGGCCTGTGGTCGTGATGGGCAGACCCAGGATAAACGCCTGGATGTCCGATGAGCGCCACCGAACCGATGTGCCAATTTTGACGGGCGGCGGAAAGCCGGGTGGCGGCTTTTTGCGCCCGTATTGCCAGTTCCAAATGGAGGCGGCACTGATTTTGAGTATCTTCGCAACATCGGCCGCAGCCAACAGTTCCAAATTTTGCATTTTGATCAACTTTAAAAGTTGACCCCAGCGGGAAATATTGGAGGTTTAGCGCGCCCACGCAGCCAGCGGACGGGATCGATGACCCGCCGACGCTCACGCGCTGGCAAAGGGCGGGCAGGGGAAAAGCTTGGGGGTGAGTGTGTCGGTCACCGTACACAAGACCGACTTGACAATAGAGCGCACCTGCAGGTCAGCCGCAATGATTACTTTTAAGGCCGACCAAAAAATAGATGTTTGTGCTGCAAAGCGTGCGGTGGCGGCGCGGCGCAATATCCCGGCAATTTTTTCTTGATGAGCATCCCTGATCCTGTTTTTCTGTTTAATGGCGTACTCTATTTGAGCCGCCTTACCCATTCCTGATTGAGTTGCAAGGTGTGCTAATTTGATTAATACCATGCCAACCACAAGACACGCTGCCTGACCATAAAAATTACCGGCAACCATTTCAAGTTGCAAGGCGCTGACCAGCATGAACTCAAAGGTCAGCAATAATTTTCCGTAGGTTTTTTGAATGAAAATAGTATTCGCGCTGCTGTCAGGAAAATGATCAATTTTCATAAAATGCCGCGCTATTGATTCGGTCTGAAACCTACCCAAGCCGCCTCAGCTCAAAACCTGTGGCACTTGACCAATGGGTCACTTCAGCGACTTCATCGATCATTCGTCCGCTTGAATTTCTTCTGATCGAGATCACCATATCGACCGCTTCGCTGATGAGTTCTGGCGCAGCAGGTACACCCGCTTCCTGAATAAGCTGACCCACTCTGATCAAAGCGGTGCCCGTGGAATTGGCATGAACCGTGCCGATGCCCCCGGGATGCCCCGTGTTCCAGGCCTTGAGCAGCGCCAGAGCCGACTTGTCCCTGACTTCACCGACCACAATCCGGTCGGGTCTGAGTCGAAGGGTAGCCCTGAGCAAACTGACCTGGTCAATCGTTGCTGACGTTCTCAAAAACACCGTGTTTTTGACGCTGCATTGCAGTTCCAACACGTCTTCAATGATGACGATTCGGTGGTCTGGTGAAATGACGGCAATCTCGTTCAGAACCGCGTTGGCCAGGGTCGTTTTGCCGCTCCCGGTACCACCGGCAATCAAGATATTTTTTCGGTCTGCCACAGCGGCTTTGATCAATGTGGCTTGCAGCCCGGTCATCACCTCCGTGTTGACATAGTCCGCCAGGCTGAATATCAGCTTTGCCCTTTTTCTCAGGGCAAACGTGGGTGCTGGCACAACCGGCGGAATCAAGGCCTCGAAGCGCGACCCATCCAAAGGCAATTCGCATTCCAGAATCGGGTTGTCCGCAGTGACCGTGGTTCCCAGCATGGCCGCCACGGTGGCCACAATCGACATGGCACGCACACGGTCAATCCTGCCAATGCATTGCATGCCGCCTGCATGGGAGTCCGTCCACAGGTCTCCTGCCGGGTTGAGCATGATCTCGACTACCTGGTCATCAGCCAGGGCAGCAAGGATGTCGGTCCCCAGGGCTCGCCGAAGCGCATCGTCAGACCGGCGGTGAAACTCCTGGCCTGACGTGGTGGGGTGTGTCTTCATGCCTGAATACTGGCCATCCGCAAGCACTTGCAAACACCAGGTTGTTCCCACTTTTGAGAGTGCGCCGAATCAAAAGACCTAATGAATTACTTGGGTATTTCGTTTTTTTACTTGCTACAAACGGTCTGCCTATTGGCCGGACACTTGCCTTATTTTTGGCAATTTATTCTGCTTGTGAAATTGTGGCCACTCTGTATATTTACAGATATCAACACATTTTCAAGGGATAGCAATGAAGGTAGCAGACGTCGCAAACGGCATTATCGAAACAGCGAAAACGAGTGATTTAAAAAACCTGCAAACCCTGAAGACGGTTTGCAACAGTGACTCGGCGTTTGTCGCTGCGGTCAAAAAATATCAAGCGTACCAAAGGCTGCTTCAAAAGGCATTCTTACTGAGCCGAACCTGGCAAAAGTTAGGCCAAGCTCGCACCTGGAAGATTACTGTCAAAGCACTCCAGGCTGCGCTCAAGGCACTGATTTCAGGATTCAAACGTGTGAATGACTTGATCGAATTGCCACTGCTGTTGCAGAAGCAAATTGACAAGTTAATCAAAACCACCAGCTTCAAAATAGCACACACGGTGTAGTCCTTATCAAATCCAGAAAGGTGGTACTCAATGGATGTCAAACATTTTGAATCGTTGTCAAAAAAGTGGACTTTCAAACTCCGCGAAGATGCCCATGATATTGCGCAGGAAATTATTATTTTTTATCTCTCCAGGCAGTTTGAAGGCAAGAACCTGGACATTTTTCAACCGGGGCACGAAGGCGCACTCTTTGAACTGCTCAAGCACAAAATCAGGGGAAACAACCTGGAAAGCCTGGGTGGCAGTGGACGGCGGTTTGGTGGGACGAGCGATGAGGATGACGAAGGCACGATCGACATTCAGGACGAAATTGAATCACCGGATGAAAAAGCCGACCAGTTTGACCAGCGCCTGAAGTTTGAGGCGACGTTTTCCAATGAACTCGATCAAATTGACGAACTGAACAGTTTGGCGGGAAGCGACCTGGGTGATGCCTTCGGTTTCACAGGTGCCAATGGCAGAGCCGTGTTATCCCAGCTCAAGAAGGAAATTGTGGCCAGTGCCGAACGGCGCTTCAACGCCAAGTTGCCGGCTGAAAGGTCGTCCTCAAGGGCGAAAGTCCGGCCGCAACTGGCGACGGCGTAACCACCAGGCGCATCGGCGGTAGAACAGCCGGGTTGGTTGCAAAAGAAGGCACAACAGGCAGTTTTGCCAGCTGGCCACCGGGTATCCCAGGCACCTTCACGCCGGCTTGGTCAAAGACTTTTTGAGCGTAGGCACGACCAATTTTCGAATCAGACCGGCCGGTGTTGTAAATACTTAAGGCGCTGCCCAGCGAGCCGGACCGTTCATAGCCCGCAGCCAGAATATTTGCCCCGGCGGCGATGTTGGTGCAAGGGTCGAAGACTTGCTCAACCGACAATCCCAGCGCAGGCAAATTCTTGCTGTTTATTTGCACCAAGCCCATATCCACGCTTTCGCCACGGCCGACAGCTGCCACCGCAGCGACCACGGCAGCAGCTTTTGAGGCAAAAGTTGCTGATTTTCGGGTCGTGTTATTGTTGACCACCCAAGGTCTGCCGCCAGATTCCTGCTTCACCACAGCGGCCATGGTGACCGGATCGACGGCGGGTCCGCACATCATCAAGAGTTCGAGCATTGAGCCCTCCGTCAACCAAATTTGGCGCCAAGGATGAACGCAGCGACGGTTGAAAACGCACCCAGCCCGGCAGCCGCCAGCACATAGAACGATATGAATGCCTCACGCGCTGTGGCAATCAGCCTGGCATCATCCAGGTCAACTTTGACCCGGCCAGGCGCAGCTTCCAGCGCATCCACCACGGCCTCAGTCACCGCAGGTTTCAAAGTCTCACCAACACGGCGCGGAAACTTTTGCAGTTCCCCTCGCATGGCCGTCATCATCGACACAATCGATTCAAGATTTTCATCATCGCGACTGGGCTCCCTTCCCTGCCCAGACGCGCCCTTGACCAGCGCGCCCGACAGCGCTTCAAACTCAATGCGCATGGCCGCAGCAGGCACCTGGCGCAACAACACAGGCAAGAGCCAGATCCAGTTGGGATCACTTTCACCCATTCCGGCCCGGACTGCCACATCAACGATGTTTTGCACGTCAGACGGCAAACCAGCAGGCGCAAGCCGAGCCGTCAATTCATCAATCAAGGTGCCAGGGCGCCGAGCAAGCGCAGGGGGCGGTGCAGCCCGCGGCACAGCAGCAACAACCCCGGTGATTTGGTTGCTGACACGCCGCTCTTCCTCATCAACATCACTCATCTTCAAGACTCCAGGGCGGCCAACTTGCGGCCAACAATGCCACGGTATGTTTGGGCGACCGTGCGCGTGCCAATGGCCACACCCGACCCGACCACGTTGCCCTTTTCAATGACCGCGTGCAAGGGCATGGAGCCAATCAACTCAGCCGCGCGCGGCATCATGGCTGGCAATTCCAGCTCCGACCAGGCATAGTCCTCACCACTTAAGATGGTCTTCCTGATTCTCGATTTGTCCCAGAATTCGAAAGACTTGGCCGGCCCGTGCTTCAGATTGATCAAGACCACCCCCTGTTGGTAGAACATGGGGCTTTTGCCGACGCGGGCTTCCAGCTGATTCGTGCTCGATGCATCGATGCCCATCACCCAGATCGGTGTCGGATTCATCAAGGCCATCAGGCTTAATACCGACTCCGTGATGTAAAGACCGGCTGCTGACGGTAACGAAAAAATCAGACGGATCTCGTCGGTTTCATTGATCTGGGTCTCAGCCAATTCATTGATCAGATTCAGCCAGTCGTCCTCCGACTTGATGGGGCGTTGCAGCCCAATGATGTGGATTCCGTTGACGGCCTCATTTTTGTAACCGTTGTCACACACCACATCCGGGTTCATCGGGTCGGCGTCAATGACGATCAATTTGTCGATCTTCGGCATGCCTGACACCTCATGGTTGATGAAGCTGTCTACCAGGCACCGTGAGACGAAACTTTTGCCGACTCCGCCTTTGTCGCCGTCCACAAAATACGATTTAATCATGAACTTTCCTTTTGGTTGTTTAAATTTTTGCGTGAGGCTATTGGTTAGATTTCCAATTGGCGATGGCAGCGTCATATTGGAGTAGCGCGCGTTCGTACATGCCCCGTATCCTGTTTTCTGCAGCAATGACTTCGAACATGCCATCGGGGATCTTTGCGTTGGCAGGGATGGTTTTGGATACCGTCAAATAGTCGTCAATGTTCATCCTGGTGACGTCCAACCATTCACCCTTCACTTCGATGAATTTGAGCCGGGTGATTTCGTCCGGAAAGGCGGTTTGACTTGCACCCACCCGTTGGTTTTTGACATTGACTCTGTCTGTCCGGTCCGTATTTGTGACCACCGGCATTGATGTGGGCAGGGCCAATGCGCCGGGGGATCTCGACTTTCTGCCTCGTTTGAGTGGCTGGAGGCCACGTTCTTCCCGCAGGATACCCAGGTGGCGCACAAGGTGCCCCTTGGTGACTTTGATGTCATGTTTGTGCAGGGCGGACGCGATTCGCTCCATCGACATACCCTGGCTCAGAAAATTTTCAATGACCTCAAAGGCCGACCGCACGATCAGCGCGGGGTCATCCTTTTGTGCAAGTTCAATTTCTTCACGAAGAATGGAGTCGATTTCTGAGCTGATGCTTTGCATGATCCCCAATACCGACAGGGCGCAAGTGACGGTGAGACAGGCGAACCAAAATGCAATGACAGGCGTGCTGACAGGTGAATCTATTCACCTGCAATGGGTGGGTCATTCGATCACCTCAAGGTAGGGGTGCATGACATTGGCGACGCGACAAATCTTGGCGTGGTGTCAGAGGTCGTCCGCCGATGTCTTCTTTTTCGCCCGGGCGTCCTTCAGAGCTGATAGTCGATCTTGGGTGCGTGACTACCACGTGACATGGCAATCCAGACCTGGCATGACAGCTGGTTTGTCAGTTCGTGAAACTGCAGGGCGGTGAGCAGACAGAATGCGGCCTGTTGAACTTAGATGCAATGGCGGCCAGACTCTCGTTCTCGGGCATTCTGGTAGACGGTAAAGTCCATGCACGACTTTCTCCAGTGGGTCAGCATTGATCAGGCGCGACAGGACAGCCCGTGGGGACCGATCACGTCCAGGTCGCTCGGGCGCAGCATTACTTTCCGGGTAAGCAGGTCAAGGACGCGCTGTGCGTAAGTGGTGTACGGTATGGTGACCGTCGCATGTTCCATTTATTCGTTGAACGCAATAATTCGACGTAATACACCACCGTGATTTGTTCGCGCTCATGGCCCAATTCGGCACTGATGGCCAGGCTAACATGTTGAAATTAGATTTAAAAAGCCTGATGCTACTGCCTTAGAATGCGTCCTCAGGACGCATTCTAAGGCAGTAGCAGAGGCAAGACAAATTTTCAGTTCTAGCGGATTGAATTCTCTGCGCAATTGCTGGAGACTTTACAACGTTATCTCATAGGTTTATACTGCGTCCTTAGGACGCAGTATAAACCTATGAGACAAATGAAAAATTCACCGCAGTCGGCTTCAAATCTGATCGGGCAAGCCGCAGACTTGCTGGCCGCTCACGATGCGCCTGCGATTTCATCTTACGAATTAGCCAAGCATGTCTTCACGTGGACCGATTCTTCGGTTTTCCCGCGTGCAACGCTCAAGGCTGTGTTGGCTGATCTTTGTGGCGAGCTGCTCAACGTGCGCCTGCTGACACAAATCGAACCCGTTGCGCAAACGAAGGGTTACCTGCTTTTTGGCAAAGCCAGTGCGAGCCCTGCAGAAATCATGTGCAGCCTAGATCCGTTCGCCTACGTATCGCACCTTAGCGCAATGGAATACCACGGGCTCACAGATCGCTTTCCCAAAATCCTCTACATGACTCGGCCGGCGCCTGGGCAATGGCGCGAGCAAGCGCAATCCCGCATGGCAAAAGACTTGGGTGATCGTTTGCAAGCCTATTTGGACTCGGGTTTTCCCAAGCTCCTGCAGCCCAAAATTGCCCGCCTTGGTCAGACGTCCATTCATTTTTGCGAACGCTCCCAATTGGGTGCGTTCCGCCTAGTTGCCGGTTCAAGTCTCAGGGTAGCCACCGTCGGCAGAGTCTTCTTAGAGATGATTCGCGAGCCAGACCAGTGTGGCGGTATGCAGCATGTGATCGATGTGTACAGACGCGAGGCCAAACGTTACCTGAAATTGATCGTGGATGAAGTGAGCCGACACGGCTCGGCCATCGACAAAGTCCGTGCTGGATTTTTATTGTCTGAGGTCTGTGGCCTCAACCACGAGGTATTTGCCGACTGGGAAAAGTCAGCCCAACGTGGGGGGTCCAGAAAGCTCGACCCAGAAGGCGAGTATGCGTCCGAGTTCTCCGAGCGCTGGCAGTTGTCCCTCAACGTCCCGTCAGTCAACAAGGTGAGCGACGATGAATGATCGGATTGAAACGATCGATTTGGCTGCCTGGGTGGCCAAAGCACCGGCTGACAAGAAAAAATTTCGTGAGGCGGTCCACATCATTCTGACGGCCATCGGCATTTCGACAGCCCTTCGAACCAAGATGGTGATGAAAGGCGGCATGCTCATGGCGCTTCGATATGAAAGCAGTCGCTTTACCAAGGATGCCGACTTTTCCACCAAGGCGCTGTATGTCAAGGGTGATGAGCAAGAGCTTGTAGCCGAGCTCGACGCCCAACTGGCACTTGTCAATGCCGAGACGAATTACGACACCATGTGTGTGATCCAGCGCTCAAGGTTAATGCCGCCGGATCCTGAAAAAACCTTCCCCACATTGGCATTGAATATTGGCTATGCGGCCAGAAGCAACGAGCGGGCATTGCAGCGTTTGCTCGCTAAGCAGTCCCCCAACGTGGTCGAGATTGATCACAGCTATAACGAGGCCGTTCTTGATGTGGAGGTACTTAAGCTGACCGACGGTGACCAGTTGCAGGTGTACAGCCTGGTCAACCTGATGGCTGAAAAATTCCGCTCTCTGCTGCAGCAGCCTTCACGTCAGCGCAACCGTCGTCAAGATGTCTATGACTTGTCACTGCTATTGACGCAAGTACAGGATTGGACTCGGGCCGAGAAGCTTAACCTGCGCGACTGCTTGGTTGCATCAGCTGGTGCCAGAGGCATTCATGCCGAGGCCAACTCCATGCGACACCCTGAAATCAAGGACATGGCAGCCAAAGGCTATGCAGACATGCACGACGAAGTCGATGGCCCCCTGCCTCCATTCGAAGATATCTACCAAGCCGTGCAGGACTTTTACGCGAGTTTGCCGTGGTAAGTGGCTCGGTTCATGTGTCTATGACCGGAATGCTCATAACCGCGTGAGTCGGCGGGCCGGTGCTGACCGACCGCTTCAGACCGATCCTCGCGGAAGTGACTTCGATTGGCTGGAACGGGTCGACTGCTGCTCTTCAAATCATCACTGGTGATTATGGAAGTCAGGATGTGACAGTCACACGACAGGCGCCACAACATACGCGACAGGCCTGTTAACAGGCTAATCAATTTCAAGCAGTCGACGATGACAGGCAAACCGACATCCGAATCCACTGCAATCCAAAATCCACCGACACTCGCCCTGACAGGCGAATCAATTCACCAGCAGCTTGGGAGTAGCAGAAACTTACTGTGCAGGGTAAGGGCCTTGTGCCCACGTTTTGTGCTGCGCAAAAAACTTGGTAGCGGCCCCCTTGCTCAGGGCGTTGCCCCGAGACCCTAGACAAATAGCCACGTCGCGCTTTGCTTGACTTGAAATGGGGATACAGGCCAATAGATCACCACACCCTCTTTCTCAGCAGGCATAAACCCAAACGATTTACGCACATCGACAACAGCAGGATTGAGTGAAGATGCAGACATGCGCATCGCTTGCGCTTTGATTTGGGCGGGCTGGGCGACGGGCCGTAGCCTTCGCGACCTATTTCACTGCGTCTGAGCGTTATTTGAGTGCGGTCGTTTTCATAGCCGAAAGTCTACTTTGGGTGCTCGGTCCAAGCAAGACTGAATATGTTCTTGAAAAGTCCACACCAAAACGGCGCATCACCAGTGGAGGGGTTTTCGAATTGGCTTTTTCTTTGTGGGGATGGAATCGGGCAGCTGAGCATCTCGCAGGTGCTCATCCAAAATGCACTCGATGGTCCAGTCAGCCCTAAATGCCAGTGAACCACTACGTCTGCGCTGGGGCTGATTCACCGCAAGCACTGGCTTCCTGGGCATCAAGACACCGATCATAATGTTTGGGAAATCTTGTCGAATGGCATCCAAAACTGGTTCGGTATCGCTGTCGTTGGAGACAAGAATGACTCTGTCAACCAATCCTTTCGCCACATCGCGATACATGCCCAATGCCAAGTTGACATCCGTCTTCTTTTCTTCAATCTTCCAGACACGGGTACGCTGGTTTCGGTCATAGGGAACGCCTGGCAAAAATGTCGGCAGCATTGTGCCGGCATCATCCATCGAATGTGTTCCATAGATGATCGAAACTCGATTACCGTAGAGCTGCTGCAACGCCCGGTGATATGCGTTTTGAGCTTGCACCGAAGCGTCCCCGTGCGTGGAAAACCGAGCAAACGCCCAAGCCGTGAAGACATTGACGCGTGTCAAAACCTCGTTTTGATCTCGACGCTCAAGGAGCGCATCAAAAAATGCGATCAGATCCAGCCATTTGAATGGCGTACCACGCAGACGACCGTAGTAAAGGTTGTACCCATCCACATAAACGGTCGTCCGCAGCGAGCGGTTTTGATCTTTGTCCAATGTATTGCTTGTCTCCAGAAGTGGAAAAGCCGCCCAAAAAGAGCGGCTTTTCCGTCCCAAAAGGGAGCCAACTGAATGACCCCTCAAGGGATGAGTAGTGGATAAATTATTACACATCCTCAGCGTTGGTGGTTCGAATTTTTGGTTTTCCCAGTATGTCAGTAGGTAATTTGCAACCATATCTTCAAATTCTCTGGCCGCAAATCGGCTTGATTCCGACTAAGCTTATGTAGCTTGTCCGCACCAAGATCCAAGCCACCTGGCCACACCTGTCCGGCATTGCATGCCGTCGACAAGTGCCCGCATCAAGAAAAGATTCAACTAAATGCCGATATCGCTTTGATTTTTGATGCCCCACCGCCGCTCCAGCGTCTTCGACGATCTTGAAACACTGGCATCGGCACCGCCACCCTCACCCCACCGCCTTAGCCCCCAGCACCCTGTAAAGCGTAGCCTGGCTGGATCCCACTATTTTTGCCACGGCGCGCACGGGCATGCCGCCGTCGATGAGCTTTTTGGCCTCATCCAGTTTTTCTTGCGTGAGTGACGGTGGCCGCCCACCGGTGCGGCCTTTGGTTTTGGCGATGGCCAACGACGCCTTGGTTCTTTCGTTGCGCAGCGCTTTGTCCATCAGTGCCAGCCGTGCCATGACATGAACCAGATTGCGGCCTTCGACTGTGCTGGTGTCTACCGCGTCTTCAACGGCCACAAAAGTGATGGACCTTGCCGCCAGCTCGTTGAGCAAGTCAACGACGCCCTTGATTGTTTTGCCCAGGCGGTCGAACTTCGCAATGACGAACGTGTCGCCAGAACTCAACGAATTCAGGGCACTTTTCAGCTTCGCACCTTTGCTCTGCGCGTCGTCCACAAAAAAAGTGACGCAGCCAGCGTGCTGCAAAACAGCCATCTGGGTATCTGTTTTTTTGTGTTCGGTGCCAGTGTGGCGAAGGTAACCAACATTCATCAATTGATTTTGCCTCACTCCTTGCCTCGATAACTTCTCATATCTTGACTCAGTTTCGTTTTTTGATACACTTAACAAAGGCAAGTAATAAGGCAAACAGAGCGCCACACCGGCAGACACACCATGACTTCGGACTTAATTTCCACCCAGCAAGCCGCTGACCGGCTTGGGCTGACCACCAGCGCACTGCATGAACTGCGCTGCCGTGACGATGGGCTTTCCATCGTGCAACAAGGTCTCATGGTCGGTTATCGGCTTGAAGACATCCAGGCGCTTGAGCAACGCGAGGTTCTTGCTGTTCTTAAACAAGTCTTGGCTACCGAGCGCCCTCTGCCATTGATTCGTGCCATCACCAAGGCCGTCATGTCACAGCCGGTCGGCGACAAAACCGTTATTCCCACCGTCGCGCTCCTGCCGCCCCCTGCGCCCGCCACGTCCATGATGACGTGGTACCTGATTCACACCAAACCCCGCCAGGAAGCAGTTGCGCTAACCAACTTGTCCCGCCAAGGCTTTGAGTGCTACTTGCCCATGCTCAACGTTGAAAAAATCCGCCAGCGCAAAACCGCTCTGGTGGCCGAGGCCATGTTCCCTCGCTACTTGTTCATACGGCTTGGCGCCAGTGCCTCTGACCAAAGCTGGTCACCCATTCGATCCACTTTGGGTGTCACTCAAATGGTCAAGTTTGGTGGCCAGCCTGCCAAGGTCGATGCGCAGCTGATTGACCTCATTCGCTTCCGTGAAACAAGTCATCCGTCGCAACCGATGTTCACACCGGGCGATCACGTCGTGGTGGCCGAAGGCCCGTTTGCCGGTCTTGAAGCCATTTACCAAACCACCGATGCTGAAAAACGCTCCATGATTTTGTTGGAGATGCTGTGCAAATCCGTGCCAATGCGCATCGACACCGCCAGTTTGCGCAAGGCTGGCTAAAAAAACACCCCCCTAAAACCAGAGCCCCGCCAACCATGCCACCAGATTACCTCCCGCCAATACCCACGTCCCTACCCAACCCCTTGCGCGCCGCCCAATACGTGCGCATGTCCACCGAACATCAGCAGTATTCCACCAACAACCAGGCCGACAAGATTCTGGAATATGCCCAGCGCCGCAACATCGAAATCGTGCGCACCTATGCCGATGAGGGTAAAAGTGGCTTGTCCCTTGGCGGGCGGGCATCGCTGCAAAAGCTGATTGCCGATGTGGAAACGGGTGTTGCTGATTTCACCCTGGTGCTGGTTTACGACGTTAGCCGGTGGGGCCGATTTCAAGATGCTGACGAGGCAGCTTTTTATGAATATAAATTAAAGCGCAAAGGCATCGTGGTCGCCTACGTTGCCGAGCAGTTTGAAAACGATGGCTCGCCGGTGTCCACCATCGTCAAAGGCGTCAAGCGCGCCATGGCCGGTGAATACAGCCGGGAACTTTCCGCCAAAGTCTTTGCTGGCCAATGCCGCCTGATTGAGCTGGGCTTCAGGCAAGGCGGCCCGGCCGGGTTTGGCTTGCGCCGGGTGCTGTTGGACCAAAGTGGCAACCTCAAAAGCGCCTTGCAGCGCGGTGAGCACAAAAGCCTGCAAACCGACCGAGTCATCCTGGTGCCGGGCGCCGATACGGAGGTGGCCACGGTCAACCAGATGTTTCAGTGGCTGATTCAGGACGACCTGGCCATCTCTGTCATTGCCAACCGCCTCAACGCCATTCCCGTCCTTACCGACCTGGATCGCCCCTGGACTTACAGCACCGTGCGCCAGGTCTTGACCAATGAAAAGTACATCGGCAACAACGTTTACAACCGCCACTCCTTCAAGCTCAAGAAAACTCACGTCGACAACCCGCCCGACATGTGGATCCGCAAGGAGGGCGCTTTTACCGGGGTGGTGCCGGTGGCCACCTTCATGACCGCGCAAGAAATCCTGGCCGAGCGCAGTCGCAAGTTGACAGACCAGGAACTGCTGGAACACCTCAAAAGTCTGTATGCAGAATGCGGCACGCTGTCGGGCGTCATCATCAACCAGGCTTTAGGCCGGGCCACTGCCAGTATCTACACCCAGCGTTTTGGCAGTTTGTCTAGGGCCTACCAGTTGGTCGGGTTTGGCAATGCTGACCGGCTTGAGTTTATGGAGCTCAATCGCCGCCTGCGCCAACTCCACCCGGAAATCATCGGGCGCACCGAGCAAAACATTGCCAATCTGGGTGGCCAGGTCTGGCGGGACCCCAAGACCGATCTGCTCACCCTGAACGACGAGCTGGTCATCAGCGTGGTGTTGGCACGCTGCCAAACGCTCGTTGATAAATATGGCCAAAGCCAGCAGCGCTGGCGCATCCGCTTTGACCCGGCCCGATTCAACCCCGACCTGACCGTTGCCATCCGGCTGGATGCGGCCAACACCTCAGAGCTTGACTATTACTTGCTGCCCCGCCTGGACCTGCCCGACCAAGAAATCAGGGTCAGCAACCGTAACAGCGCCAATTTTGAGTGTTTTCGCTTTGACAACCTGAACTTCTTCTACGGCATGTCGGAGCGCGAACGCCTGCACCGGTTTCAACACCACTGATTCACCAACCCCAAGGAGCCTTTGATGCCTATCACCCCAGCCAGCCCACAACCCAACGCACCCCGGAGGGCCACATCATGATGACCGGCACCCCTGAATCCGTGACCTTTGTGCCCATCAGCCGCATTGAGGTGCTCAACTCGCGCGACCGCAACATGAAGGTCTTTGAGGAAATTGTGGACAACATCCGCAACATTGGCCTCAAAAAACCCATCACCGTCACCGAGCGCCCTGGTAAAGATGGCCGTGTCAGCTACCACCTGGTCTGTGGCGAGGGCCGCCTGAACGCCTTCCGCATCTTGGGCGAAACCCACATCCCCGCCCTGGTGGTGGACGTAAGCGATGAAGACGCCTTCATCATGAGCTTGGCCGAAAACATCGCCCGTCGAGGTTACCGCCCTCTGGAAATCTTGGCCGACATCGAACTCTTGCGCAAACGTGGCTACAGCGCCGAAATCATCATCCAAAAAACTGGCTTGTCGCCCAAGTACGTCAAAGACATCGTCTTTTTGCTGGATCAAGGCGAAGAGCGCTTGATTGAAGGCGTGCAGCGCGGTGCCATTCCGCTCACCACAGCGCTGGAGATTGCCCGTGCCAAAGACGGTGATGAAAACCTGGGCGACATGCTGCAAGAGGCCTATGAAAACGGCCAGCTCAAAGGCCGCCAGATCATCGAAGCCAAGCGTTTGATAGAAAAACGCCAAGAGCACGGCCCCGCATCGCCCAACGCCGACCAAATCAAACCACCCACATCCAGCTACAGCCTGGTCCGCACCTACCAAAAAGAGGTCGACCGCCAGCGCAAGATGGTCCTGAAAGCCGAGCACGCCCACCAGCGCCTGCTGCTGGTGGTGCAGGGCTTAAAGAAGCTGTTTGCCGATGAAAGCTTTGTCAACCTGCTGCGCGCCGAAGGCCTGGATACCCTGCCCAAATACCTGTCAGAGCGCATCAGTGCGCCCCTTTCCCCCATCCCCACGCCGAAGCCACAACCCGAGCTTGAAGGAGAAAGCACATGAACTTAGCCACCAACCTCGCACAGCTGTACCCCGGCGTGTACAACCCAGACAGCCATACAGACAACGAAGGTGACGCCGCCCAAAAGCTGCCCACCAAGCCGCTCAACACCCTGTTGGGGTTTGACTTGGAAACCTACCAAATCCCGCTGGACCAACTGCTGCCCAGCAAAAAGGTGCCAGACGGCATCATGAGCACCCGCAAGTACAAACAAATTGTCTCGTCTATCCATGAAATTGGCCTGATCGAACCCTTGGCCGTCATTCAGCCCGATGCCAGCAAGTCTGAATACATCTTGCTGGACGGCCATTTGCGCGTGCTGGCTTTCAAGGAGCTGGGCCTGAACGAAGTGGCTTGCCTGTTTGCCAAGGACGACGAAACACACAGCTACAACCACCGGATCAATCGCTTATCAACCATTCAAGAGCACTACATGATCCGCCGCGCCATTGACCGGGGCGTGAGCAAAGAGCGCCTGGCGCGCGCTTTCAATGTCAACCTGAGTTCCATTAACCTGCGGGTCAACCTGCTTTCAGGCATTTGCCCCGAAGCCATCGCGCTGTTGCAAGACCACCAGTTTGCCCCGGACGTGATGCGCATCTTGCGCAACATGAAGGCCGCTCGACAGGTGGAGGCGGTGGAACTGATGGTCGCCAGCAACACGATCACCGTGGCCCATGTGGATGCACTGCTCAAAGCCACCCCACCCGAGCAACGTGCGGATGTACCGCCGCCGGAGCGTGACAACAAAACCGCCCCCATGGCGCAACTCGTCAAACTGGAAAAAGAAATGAGCCAGGTGGAAGCTACCTATAAAAGATGTTGTTGATGCATGAAACTGTTAGCAGCGTGTTATGCTGTTGCCAGTCATCTGCGTGCAGAGCGGTGACGGTTTTCGAGTAGCCAGTTTCTGAAAGAAACGAGTAGCAGGTGGGGGTCCGGGGGAGGAGATCGATGGCCAGACAGCTTGTGGATAACTCAGTGCTCTCGCATTGGCGAGCGATGGACGCTGTGCGGGTTCTGACCCGTCTGGCTGACCACGCCAAGGAAGATGTCAGCTTTACGCCAAACACCGCACTGATGACAACGCGCTGGCACGTCCGATTCGGCGCTCGTGAATTCGAGTTGCTTTGCAACGGCCCAAAGTTCTTTGACACTCGTGCCGGCACCGGTGGAGGCGGCGCTGTTGACTTGGTCATACACTGCCTTGGCATCGACTTCAAGGCGGCTGTCCAGTATCTGAAGAGGAAGAACCTGTGAGGCTTGTTTTTGCTACCGACGATCTGGTGCGGGCCGGTCGTTCATTCAAAGGGTTTCCGCTGCTGCTCGATAACGACTGCTGGCCGCTGGAGCCTGCGCAAGCATTTTTATGGGAGACCCTCGCCGGAACCGGTGCCGTTAGCAGCAAGCTCACCTGGGAGCACTACGGGCGCTGGCTTTATGATTTTTTCGCTTTTCTCAACGCCAACAGCTTGCAATGGAATGAACCGGCAAAACCCACTGGGTTTGGCGTCGTTGCCCGCTACCGCGACTGGTCCCTTGGTCAGTTGCGTCTTAAACCCACCACGGTCAATCAGCGGCTCAGTCTGGTCGTGCGCTTTTACGAATGGGCAAAGCGAAACGGACACATTGATCATGTGCCCTTTGCCTACCGCGAAGTGCAAAGGGGCAAGCCACTGGGCTTTCTCGCGCATGTGGCCGACAGCAGCTCGGTCACGGCCAGACCCGATGTCAAGGTTCGCGAACACCTGTCCCCGCCGAAGTTTCTCACCGACGAACAGGTCCGTATTTGCCGTGAGGCGCGCTTGAGCGACAGCCAGCGGCTGCTGTTTGATCTCATGGCTCGAACCGGGCTGCGCTCCTGCGAGGCGCGCACATTTCCGCTGAAATACGTCTTTAATCCCCGACTGCGCAAAGACCTGAAGCCTGGCCAGATATTGCGGGTCGACCTTAACCCCGCCGACATGGAGCTCAAATACAGCAAGCCCCGTAGCATCGACATTCCATGGTCCTTGATGGAAGACATGAACGCGTATGCCGTTCACCGTCGTCAGGGTTTGAAACGCACAGAAATGACAGACACAGGCGTCCTTATTCTCAACGAAATTGGCAACCCATATAGCCGCACTGGTGTGGTTGCAGTCATGAAGGGGATCGAGCGACGGGTCGGATTTCATGTGCGTGCGCACATGCTGCGCCACACCTACGGCACCTATACGCTACGAACACTGCGAAGAAGCGCATCGTTTACCGGCGAGCCACTGCTGTACGTGCGCGACCGCATGGGGCACAGCGATGTACAGACCACAGCCGTCTACCTGCACCTGATCAACCAGCTTGAGGCGCAACTGGTCCTGGCTCATGAGGATCACGTCGATCAGTTGTTTGCCAAGGCGGCGGGGGCAGACTGATGCATCGTCGAAAAAACTATCAACTGGAGCCAGCTGTCGGGGCATCCGGCCCAACCGATCCGGCCACCACCGGCACGGCATCGCCCCCAACGGCATGTATCGACATCGGAGAGGCGACCGGTCAAAGACGCAACGGCAGCAACGTTCGTCAACTCGACCTGAGCAAATGGCTTGGGCACGGGGTTGATCCCTGGGTTTATGCCTGTACTGACATCCTGCGCTATCTCTTGCAGCGGGGTGACCGGCAGATCGCCACCATTGTGAATTACGGCTACTCAGGGGTGCCGAAATTTCTCGAGTTTCTCAGCACACAGCGCCATACCGAATGCCCACACACACCTGCCGACCTGCAGTCGCAGCATCTGGTGAAGTTCGTCGCCTGGATCAAGTTGCAGTACCCCGAACGCTCGACGGCCAAATCAGTCTACAGCGGTCTACGGGCTGTGCTTCTGGCGATGATCGCGCGCGGCCTCATCCGCGCAGATCGCGCCCATTTTTTTCCTGCGCGCCCCTTTCCGAATTCCGACTCCACCAAGATGGGCGCAACACCTTTGTCCATAGCCGAAAAGGAACGCATGGCTTGCGCGTTGCGGCAAGACATCATTGCACTTCACCACGGGCAGTATGACCAGGCGATGTCCCAAGCGCTGACGGTCTATCTGCTGGCAGTCGCGCTGCGAACAGGCGGCAACACCACGCCCTTGCTTGAAATGACCCGCGACAGCCTGAAGCCGCATCTCTTGCCTAACATGATGCGCATTGACCTAGTCAAGCACCGTAGTGCCACCACACAGGTCCATGCCTTGCGGCGTCTCGAGTCACTTGGCGAAAGTCTGACGGTGCCAATGGATGGTGTCGCCATTTTGAACAAAGTCATTGCCCTGACCGAACCATTGCGCGCGCAGGCGCCACCGCATCTCTGCAAAATGCTATGGCTGTTTCAGATCGAGGCACCAATCCAGAGGGGAAAGATCGCGATTCTGAGGAGTCAGCTGCTGTTTCGCAACATCAAGCAATGGGTTAAACGCCACCGCCTGCTTGGCGACGATGGCCAAGCCCTGGAGCTAACGCTTGGCCGCTTGCGCAAGAGCAGGGCACACGAACTCTGGGTTCGCTCTGACGGTGACCTGATTGCCGTGGCCGGTCTGATGGGAAACCGCCCGCGCGTGGCTGACCGACACTACCTGTCAATGACCGATGCAATCCGTGCCGAAGGTGCTGCCTTCATTGGCGAAGTGCTCACCGACACCCTGCGTGGCCCGCATGATGCAAGTGCCAAGCTTGAAAACACGCCCGTGGGGCGCTGCAAAGACCCACTGCACGGCGACAAGGCGCCGGGCGATGGGCAGCACCTGTGTGATCAGTTCGTTCACTGTCTGGGCTGCCGTAGCTACGCGATCGTCGGCAGCCTACCCGATCTGCACCGCCTTTACTCGTTTCAAGAGTTTCTTCAGGCAGAAATCGACTACTTTCCCAAAGGCGACAATTACGACGACTGGCGTGCCCACCGCCAACGGTTGATTGATCTGATCGACCACTTTACGGCCCAGCATTTCCCGGCCGCTTTAATCAGCCAAGCCAAGGCGTTGGCCGAAAACGAGCCCCATAGATTTTGGGCTCTGCAAATCGAAGTCATGCAGCGGTCGAAGGAGGGTTATGCACTCTGATCTTTCACCCAAGCTGCCTGCATGGGATCTGCTGGCCAGTCAACCGCTCAGCGCCGGCCAAGCACAAGCGGGGCAACGTGATCAGATCGTCATCAGCGCCCAAATCGATGACGTCGGCAATGAACATGTGCTAAGCCGCTATGGCGATGCGGTATGGGATTTACGCCCCTTCATCGACCAACCTGGGGCCGGGGAAGGCAGTAAATTCGTTCGCTGGCCAGCGGATAGATCAACAGACATGGTGGCCGACTGCAAGGCGGTGCTTTACGCCTGGGCACGCCGGGGTCGGCCGGGCATGAACCCACCACACTGGATCACTGTCAAAGGGGTTGCTGTCGCCAGTTGCCTGCCCTTGATGCGCTGGCTGCAACGCTTGGGCGTGAGCCGATTCGACCAGGTACAGCCGCTACACATCAGCAACTACCGTCACCATTGTCAGCACGAGCGTCGGCTTAGCCCTTGGGGAGTCTTCAATCGCCTGAATTTCGTCGATCTACTGTGGGCATTCAGAACCGAAGCGGCCTTTGGGATGACGTTTAATCCGTGGGGCACTTCAACCCTGATGGCCGTGTGCGGCATCACCGGAAATGCCAGCGCAAGCAATGCCAGCTCAGGCGGTACCGCAAAAACCCCGCTCATTCCGCCCGACATTCAAACCGCAATCTTCAGGCATTGCGAAACGGTCATGGCGCAGGCCCCAGCGCTGCTAGATGCCCGTGATCAGGGCGCTATGCGCCCGACTGCACCACCGCTGTTGGCGCTGCGTGCCGCTGCGCTGTATCTTGTATCAATCACCACCGGCATGCGCAACGATGAAGTCCTGGGCCTGAAAAACGGTGCTTGGCGCAGCGAAGTACGCGGCGGCACCACCTATCACTGGGTCCGCAGCATTGAGCACAAAACCAAAAAGGGCTCCGTCGAATACCTGTGCCCCGCACTCACGCACGAAGTGCTTGCAACCTTGCAACGATTCGCCGAGCCCCTACAGATGCAGTTGGACACCGAAATCCAGTCTTTGCAACATACCGCACCCACGCCTGAGGGTTTGGCCCGCCTCGCTCAGGCTCGGGCTGATCGAAATCGCCTCTTTCTGGGCGTGTCTCAGTCCAATCACAACCGCGTTCGGGTGCTCACCACTGCCGTTTGTGGCAGCGCCATGGCCGACCTGGCGAATGCTGCCGGCACAAGCTGGAAACTCACGCCCCACCAAACCCGGCGGACGTACGCGCGCCTGTTTGTCGAGTCCCGCATGGGGCGCACATCGCTGATTTTTTTGAAAGAGCAGTTCAAGCACAGCAGCATGAGCATGACCCAGCTTTACGCATCTAATCCTCAGCAAGACCGCGCCTTATTTGACGACATCCTCTCCGAACTTACTGCATACAAGGGTGAGTTACTAGATGCCTGGACCGGCACCGCAGCTCTGAGCGGCGGAGCAGGCCACAAGATCGTCGCACTGCGGGCCACAGCCCACCGTGACCGAAAATCCTTGCTCAACAGCGCCGCCGAACAGATACATATTCGCGCCACTGGCCATGGCTGGTGCCTGGCGCAGGACGAAGGATGTGGCGGCGCCGGCCTGTACGAGGCCACGCGATGCGTGGACTGCAAAAATGCCGTTATCGACGACAACTTTGCTGACACCTGGCTAGGAATCCATGAGCAGCAGCTTGAATTGCTCAGTCTCGATGATGTCGGCCCGGCGGTACAGCAACGTGCCCGCCGGGATGCCGAGCGCAGCGCCACCGTTCTGGCCGACTTGGGTATTGCACCCCCGAAAGATGAACCAGCATGACCAACCACGCCACCAAACCTGACCGCCGCGCTGCGCTGATGACCGCCTTGCAGGCCATGCAGAGTGACGAGCAGAAGATCAGTATCAGCGCCGTGGCACGCAAGGCAGGCGTGACACCAGCCCTGATTCATAACACCTACCCCGAAGTAGCCGAGCAGATTCGAAAACTCACTGGACGTGAGCCCACTGCCATGCGCAGTAAAGAGGCCGAAACACTGTTTGCCTTGCAAGCGACCAACAAGCGCCTGCAGCAAGAAAACATTCAACTCAACGCAGATGTGGCGCGGCTGGCCTCCATTGTGCAAACCCTCAACGACGAAATCGCCAGGTTACGGGCAGTTGGTACTGGCAAGGTGGTTGAACTGGTCAGGCAATGACTTCCAAGCCTTTTTTCTGTATCACGGTTAGAAGGCGCAACGCGGGGCCACCCGGCTTTTTAATGCCACGCTCCCAGTCGGAAACGAGGTTTTTCGATACGTTCAAGTAGCGGGCAAACACGGGCTGCGAGATATGCTCATGCAGCCGGATCGCCTTGATCTCATCCGGGGCCAGCACCTGCACTGGCGTCAGGCAGGCCTCGTCAAATTCGCGCATCGTCTGCTTGTCGATTGCACCAATCTCATGCAGACCCTCCATTGTTTCGTGGATGGCCGCAAAAGCATCACTACGGTATTTTTTAGTCATCTTTGGAAACCTCCTCAAACTGGCCATTTGCAATAAGCAAACAAATTTGCTCGTCCGTCAAAGCCAAGGTGATCTTGGCCGCTTTCTTAAACTGATCTTCCTCATCATCTCGGATGTTGCCCTGCGCATTCTTAGGAAAGCCAAAGACAAAAAACGCCTTGTCGTCTTTACGGTAGATCACAATGCTGCGGTAGCCGCTAGACTTGCCCGCACCTGGGCGTGAAATGCGTTGCTTGATGACGCCGCCACCGAGATCAGCATCGATCAAGCCCTTATTTGCACGCTCCACGGCTTCCCAGAGCGACTCAGCCGAGATCTTCTCTTTGCGGGCAAAGCGCCCAAACCATGCATTCCTGAAAACTCGCAAATCAGACTCCCCAGACTCTTCAAAAACTGTCTCATGATATCACACTGAGTGTTACTAAAAGCACCAATTGATTTCGCAGGAACTGCATTTGCAACCATGGCTTTTGTTGAAGGTTTTCAAAATAACTGTTATCGCAGTACATAAAAGATGCGGAAATCCATTACGGCTCAGACCTGCTCAACCTGGTGGTAGCCAAGGGCTACCTGACCAAGCTGCTGACCAACGCCGCCGTCAAAAGCTACATCGAGAGAAAAGAACCAGAAATTTTGAGCCACCTGGAGCTGGTGGCCAATACCGTGAGCATGGAAGAGGCAGTTCAGCAGGGCGAGCCAAATGACTCTGTCATTGCGGGCATTGAGCCGCAATTTATGAACCCGGCCAGTTGAGCCAGCCGTTTTGCTGGCCACCGTAAAAGTCGACATTTATGAGGTTACACTATGTTCCAAATTAGAACAACGCATGCTGCCGGCCAAACTGTCACACGTCCATCTGGGCGCACATTGGCTGCGGTAGCCATTCCAGACCCAACTTTTTGTAGGAGCGGCGCGCCCGCCGAGGTTTCTCCCAAGCTACACGACTTACATCGCATGACTTCCCGCCGTAGCACCATCAATGAAGAAACCAATTTCTGGACACTCAAACTGCTCCAGGAAAAGCCAGGCATTACCCAGCGTGCCTTAGCCAAAGAGGTGGGCATGAGCCTGAGCGGCATCAACTACTGCATCAGTGCTCTGGCCGAAAAAGGCTGGATCAAGCTGGATAACTTTAGCAAAAACCCCAACAAGCTGGGTTACGCCTATCTGCTCACCCCCACCGGTGTGGCTGAAAAGGCCGCGCTGACCAAGCGGTTCTTGCAGCGCAAGATGGCTGAATATGAAAAGCTGCGGGGGGAAATTGAAGCACTGCAGCGTGAAGCTGACCAGCCGACGCCCATCGCACCAAGCAAATCCGATTTATGAGCAGCACTCCAAAAATATATGTTGCAGGCCATCGTGGCATGGTCGGCAGCGCCATTGTGCGCACCCTGCAATCCGCATCCTGTGGGAGCGGCGCCCCCGCCGCGATGCCCCCTGACTCTGCCCCCACCATCATCACGCGCACCCACGCCGAACTAGACCTCACCAACCAGTCCGCCGTCCAAGCCTTCTTCGCTGCTGAGAAGCCCGATCAGGTCTACCTTGCTGCCGCCAAGGTCGGCGGCATCCATGCCAACAACACTTACCCGGCCGACTTCATCTACCAGAACCTGATGATGCAGGCCAATGTGATCGAAGCGGCTTTTCAGAATTGCGTGCAAAAGATCTTGTTTTTGGGCTCCAGCTGCATCTACCCCCGCTTGGCCCCGCAACCCATGACAGAGGCCGCCCTGCTCACCGGCCCGCTGGAACCCACCAACGAACCCTACGCCATTGCCAAAATTGCTGGCATCAAGCTCTGCGAAAGTTACAACCGCCAATACGGCGCCAGCCACGGTGTGGACTACCGCAGCGTCATGCCCACCAACCTCTATGGCCCAGGTGACAACTACCACCCGAAAAACAGCCACGTCATCCCCGCGCTGATTCGCCGTTTTCATGAAGCCAAGCTAGCCAACGCGCCCAGTGTGGCCATCTGGGGCAGCGGCACGCCCAAGCGTGAATTCTTGTACGTGGAAGACATGGCCGCCGCCAGCGTGTTTGTCATGAACCTGCCCAAAGCCGTTTATGACCAGCACGCCAGCCCCATGCTGAGCCACATCAACGTCGGGTATGGCTCAGACATCACCATCGCCCAACTAGCCCAGGCCGTGGGCAACACCGTGGGCTACCCCGGCCACATCACGTTCGACCCCACCCAACCCGACGGCGCCCCGCGCAAACTCATGGACAGCAGCCGCCTGAATGCGCTGGGCTGGCAGGCCAAGATAAACCTTGAACAAGGTTTGGCATTGGCCTACCAAGATTTTTTGACAAACCCCGCCTGACTATGACCCAAAAAACCGCCCTAATCACCGGTATCACCGGCCAAGACGGCTCTTACCTGGCTGAATTCCTCCTGGAAAAAGGCTACAAAGTCCACGGCATCAAGCGCCGGGCCAGCTCGTTTAATACCCAGCGCGTGGACCACATCTACCAGGACCCGCATGTTGACAACGCTAACTTCAAGTTGCACTACGGCGACCTGTCTGAAACCAGCAACCTGGTGCGCATCATCCAGGAAACCCAGCCTGACGAAATCTACAACCTGGGCGCGCAAAGCCATGTGGCCGTGTCATTCGAGTCCCCTGAATACACCGCCGACGTCGACGGCATGGGCACGCTGCGCATTCTGGAGGCCATTCGCATCCTGGGCCTGGAAAAGAAAACCCGCTTTTACCAGGCCAGCACCAGTGAACTGTATGGTTTGGTGCAGGAAACCCCGCAACGGGAAACCACGCCCTTTTACCCACGCAGCCCTTACGCCGTTGCCAAGCTATACGCCTACTGGATCACCGTAAATTACCGTGAAGCCTATGGCATGTATGCCTGCAACGGCATTTTGTTCAACCACGAAAGCCCGCGCCGTGGCGAAACCTTTGTCACCCGCAAAATCACCCGCGGCCTGGCCAACATCAGCCAGGGCCTGGAAAGCTGCCTCTACATGGGCAACATCGACGCCCTGCGCGACTGGGGCCACGCCAAAGACTATGTGCGCATGCAATGGATGATGCTGCAGCAAGACAAACCAGACGACTTTGTGATTGCCACCGGCGTGCAATACAGCGTGCGCCAATTCATCGAATGGACCGCCACCGCGCTGGGCATGCAGCTCCGCTGGGAAGGCAGCGGCGTCAACGAAGTGGGCTATTGGACGAATCGTCACACCCCTGACCCCGTCCCGGTAGTCCGCATCGATCCCCGCTACTTCCGCCCCACCGAAGTCGAAACCCTGCTGGGCGACCCCACCAAGGCCAAACAAAAACTTGGCTGGGTGCCTGAGATCACCGCGCAGGAAATGTGCGCCGAGATGGTTGCCCACGATTTGGCTCAAGCCAAACAACATGCGCTGCTCAAGCAGCATGGCTATGACGTCAACGTCATTATTGAATGAAATTAGCCTATATCCCCCGTCCTATAAGCGCAAGTAGCTACAAATAAAGTAGCGTTTCAATGAGATTACATAGTGTTAAATATTGCCATCGTCGGAATTATCTATGAGCCAAGTCTTGTGAGCGTCAGACGGGTGAACGACCTAGCGCAGTTCAAAGTTGAATCACATGGGATCGCGCCTACCCGCATGACTGATGACATCACCGATGTGGCCGCCAACGTTTGCAGCCGTGATTTATTTGGGCACGATTAAGTAGCGCAATGGCAGACCTATCCATGAATTCCAGCCAAGTGTTGCAGTCGGTCCCCCCTTCGCTGATTGAAACCTTGCGCCACCTCACCGCCAGCCTCCCCTTGCGCCGACGCAAGCAACTTGTCCTGCTGCTTTGCCTCATGTTTATTGGTGCACTGGCAGAGTTGATCAGCCTGGGCGCCATCGTGCCTTTTCTGGCGATCTTGGCTGACCCGGTGCAAGCACTGCACCGTCCGATGGTGGCGCAGGTGGTCTCCACCTTGGGCTTCAATGGCTCAAACGGGGCGCAAGACATTCGCTGGCAGCTCACCCTGCTGTTTGCCGGTGCCGCGGTGGCGTCCGGCTTAGTGAGGTTTTTGCTGACCTACGCTATCGCCAAGGTCAACTTTGGCATCAGTCACGAGCTAGGAATAGAGGTTTACCGCCGAACGCTCTATCAGCCCTATGCGATCCATGCCGCTCGCAATAGCAGCGTCATCATGGGCGGCATTAACAAGGTTGACGTCATCGTTCCGGTGATTTTCAGTCTGATCACTATCGTCAGTTCTTTTCTTATGGCGATCTTCATCATCGCCGCATTGGTGCTGATTGACCCGTTGGTGGCCACCGGTGCCCTACTGGGCTTCGGCAGCATATACGCAGCCGTATCGGTGTTTACGCGTAATCGCTTGGCACGCAACAGCCGCGCCATCAATCTGACGGTCAATACCCGCGTGCAGACCATGCAAGAGGGCTTGGGTGGCATTCGTGATGTATTACTTGACCATTCGCAAGCAATATTCGCCAGTCGATTCAACCGAATCGATGCCGTTCTACGTCAAGCCCAAGCTAGCAACGCTTTCATTGGACCCAGCCCGCGCGTTGCCGTGGAGGCGTTGGGCATGGTGTTGATTGCCCTGCTGGGCTACAACATAACCACAAACGGCGGAGGCATTGCGGCGGCCATCCCTACACTCGGCGCACTCGCTTTGGGCGCGCAACGACTCATGCCACTGCTACAGCAGATATACAGTGGTTGGGTGATAGTCGTCGGCAATCGGCAAGTGTTAGTTGATGTGGTGGCGTTGTTGCAGCAGCCCGTGGCGGCAGAAACGCAAGCACAACTGGCCCCGTTACCGTTTGAGCGTGACATTCGGCTAGCCAACGTGTCCTTTCGCTACCAGTTGAACCTGCCAATGGTGTTGCATCAGCTCAACCTTAGCATCGCCAAAGGTGCACGGGTGGGTTTTGTGGGCACCACCGGCAGCGGCAAAAGCACTGCCATCGATTTGTTGATGGGGCTACTACAGCCCACCACCGGACAAATCCTGGTGGACGGAATGCCGCTCATCGGTGCCACCCAACTGGCCTGGCAGCGCAACGTTGCGCATGTGCCGCAGGCCATCTTTCTGACCGATGCCTCCTTTGCCGAAAACATCGCTTTCGGCGTACCCACCGCGCAGATTGACCAAGTCCGCGTACACCAGGCAGCACAGCAGGCGCAAATTGCCGAATTCATCGAAGCCAACCCGCAAGGCTACATGGCCATGGTCGGGGAGCGCGGCGTGCGCTTGTCCGGCGGTCAGCGTCAGCGCATTGGCATCGCCCGTGCACTGTACAAACAGGCCACCGTGCTGGTGTTTGACGAAGCAACCAGCGCGCTCGACAGTGAAACCGAAAGCACCGTCATGCAAGCCATCAAGAACCTGGGACGCGATCTAACTGTGCTTGTAATTGCCCACCGCTTGACTACCCTGAGCGATTGCGATGTGATCTACCGTCTTGACCAAGGCCGTATCGTCTCAGAAGGGGGTTACGACACACTCTCTATCGTTCCGAACATAGACCTCAACACCAAAGATGACCCCCATGCAGTCCAATAAAAAAATCCTTATCACCGGCGCGGACGGTTTCATCGGATCCCACTTGACCGAGGCACTGGTACGTGCCGGCTACGATGTTCGTGCGTTCGTGCTCTACAACTCATTCAACTCCTGGGGTTGGCTTGACCGCTGCGCATCAGATGTGAAGGGTAAATTTGAGGTGTTCGCTGGTGACGTGCGCGACCCGAACGGCGTGCGCACGGCCATGAAAGATTGCGACGCGGTGCTGCACCTCGCAGCTTTGATCGCCATCCCTTATTCGTACCATTCGCCTGACACTTATGTCGACACCAACATTAAGGGCACGCTCAACGTCGTCCAGGCAGCGCGCGATCTTGGCGTGAGCAAGGTGGTGCAGACGTCGACGAGCGAGGTGTACGGCACTGCGCGCTTCGTGCCGATAACCGAAGATCATCCGCTGCAAGGCCAATCTCCTTACTCGGCTAGCAAGATCGGCGCAGATCAAATTGCCATGTCGTTTTATTCGTCGTTTGGTACGCCAGTTACGCTATTGCGGCCATTTAACACCTACGGCCCGCGCCAGTCCGCTCGCGCAGTGATCCCGACAATCATCACCCAGATTGCCCATGGCCAACGGAAGATCAAACTCGGCGCGGTGTCACCCACACGCGACTTCAACTACGTGGCCGATACCGTCTCGGGCTTCATCGCAGCCCTGGAGTCAGACCGTGGCATTGGTGAGGTCATCAACCTTGGCAGCAATTTTGAAATTTCCATTGGCGACACCGCCCACGCTATCTCCGAAGCCATGGGCACATCCATAGAAATTATTACGGACGAACAACGCTTGCGACCTGAAAAGAGTGAAGTGGAACGACTGTGGGCATCCAATACCAAAGCGCGTGAACTGCTCGGCTGGCAACCCCAATACGGCGACCGCGAAGGCTTTTTGCGCGGCCTGACCGAGACCATCGCTTGGTTCCGCGAACCCGCGAACCTGTCAGCCTACAAAGCTGACATCTACAACATCTAAGCGCCATGGATACCACCAGCAATTTATCTCAGGAAATCGTTCATGCTATTAAGTCAGTAGCAGGTGACGGCCCGCTTGCCTTGCATGAACCGCGTTTTCGCGGCAACGAATGGATCTATTTGAAGGAATGCCTTGATTCAACCTTCGTGTCCTCGGTAGGCAAGTTTGTTGACCGTTTCGAGGCTGACTTGGCAGCCTTCACCGGCGCCAAGCGCGCGGTGGCCGTGGTTAACGGTACAGCAGCGCTGCATGTATCTTTGCTCTTGGCGGGCGTGGCAACTGGCGACGAAGTTTTGTTGCCAGCGCTCACCTTCATCGCCACCGCCAATGCTGTGGCCTATTGCCTAGCAACACCGCATTTTGTTGACAGCGAAGAGCGTTCGCTCGGGATGGACGCTCACGCTTTGCGCGACTACCTCACCAGCACGACCGAAATGCGTGACGGCCACTGCATCAACCGCAGCACCGGCCGCGTCATCCGCGCGATGGTGCCGATGCACACCTTTGGACATCCCGTTGACATTGAGGCGCTGCTCGCAGTAGCGCACGACTTCCGCTTGCAATTAATTGAAGACGCTGCTGAGTCCTTGGGCAGCACCGTGGGCGGGCAGCACACCGGCACCTTTGGTCTGATGGGCACCTTGAGCTTCAATGGCAATAAGACCATCACTACCGGTGGTGGCGGCGCCATCCTCACCAACGACATCGAACTGGGCAAGCGCGCCAAGCACCTAACCACCACGGCCAAGGTGCCACATCGCTGGAACTTTGTGCATGACGAGGTGGGCTACAACTACCGGTTGCCCAACCTGAATGCTGCGCTAGGCTGCGCGCAGCTTGAGCAACTGCCTGGCTTCTTGGCCGACAAGCGCCACCTGTTTGAGCGCTATCAATCAGCCTTTGCCGACGTTAAGGGTGTTCGCCTGGTCGCCGAGCCGGCGGGGTGCCACAGCAACTACTGGTTGCAGACGTTGTTGCTCGACGAATCGCTCGCCGACCAGCGCGATGCAGTGCTGATCGCGACCAATGACGCTGGCCTGATGACTCGCCCGGTCTGGGCGCTGATGAATCGCCTGTCGATGTACAGCAACGCGCCGAAAGCACCCTTACCGGTGGCCGAATCGCTGGAGCGGCGCTTGATTAATATCCCGAGCAGTTCGGGTCTGCTTCCTGTCGCCCCATGAGCAAACCAAAACTGATCTTGATCGGGGCTGGCGGCCACGCCCATGCCTGTATCGATGTGATTGAACAGCACGGCGGCTACCAGATTGCTGGACTGGTCGGCATGCCAGAAGAAATGCATACCCAGCACCTTGGTTATGAAGTCATCGCCACGGACGGTGATTTGCCGCAACTGGTCAAAGACTACCCGTACGCGCTAGTTACTGTGGGCCAAATTCAGACAGCTGACCACCGCATCCGCCTGTATCAGCAAGCCAATAACCTCGGGTTTCAATTGCCAGCCATCATCGCGCCCAGCGCTCATGTCTCTCGTCATGCGACCGTTGGCGCAGGCAGCATTGTGATGCACGGCGTCATCATTAATGCTGGCGCCAGGGTGGGCAGCAATTGCATCATCAACACGCGTGCGCTGCTTGAGCATGACGTAGCGGTGGCAGACCACTGCCATATCTCTACTGGCGCAATCCTCAATGGCGACGTGAAAATTGGAACCGGCAGCTTTGTCGGCAGCGGTAGCATCATTAAAGAAGGTCTTACGCTTGGGCAACGCTGCGTGATGGGTATGGGTCTCGCAGTGCGCCACAACCAGGCCGCACACGCCCAATTTTTAGGTCACAACAAATCATGACCCATCGAACACTCATCATCGCCGAAGCCGGCGTCAACCACAATGGCGACCTCGGGCTGGCCAAGCAATTAATCGATGTGGCTGCCGTGGCTGGTGTGGATCTCGTCAAGTTCCAAACTTTTAACGCCAGCCGGCAAGTTACGCGCAGCGCCCAAAAGGCAAACTACCAAACCCAGACCACGGGCAATAAAGAATCCCAACAGGAAATGCTGCGCCGCCTTGAACTCACTGAGGACATGCACCGGGAACTTATTGCGCACTGTGCCTTGCGAAATATCGGCTTTTTCTCTACCGGTTTTGATATAGAGAGCATTGATCTGCTGCTGAGCCTGGGTCAGGACCATTTCAAGATTCCTTCCGGCGAAATCACCAACCTGCCGTACCTCCGCCATATTGGAAAACTAGGCAAATCAGTCATCCTCTCCACCGGCATGTCAACACTAGGTGATATTGAAGCGGCCATCGACGTGCTGGAACAGGCGGGCACCGCACGTGCCCAAATAACGGTACTGCACTGCACCACCGAATACCCCACGCCCATGAATGAGGTCAACTTGCGTGCCATGCAGAGCATTCATGCCGCCTTTGGCGTAGCGGTGGGCTATTCCGACCACACACCCGGCATCGAGGTTGCAATAGCCGCCGTGGCCATGGGTGCGAGCGTGATCGAAAAGCATTTCACGCTAGACCGCAATTTACCCGGCCCCGATCACCAAGCTAGCCTTGAGCCAGCAGAACTCAAAGCCATGGTGGCAGCTATTCGCAACATTGAAGTTGCGCTGGGCGATGGCATCAAACGCCTCACCCCAAGCGAAGCCAAAAACAAGCCCGTTGCCCGCAAGTCACTGGTGGCCAGCCAAGCTATTAAATCAGGCGAGGCCTTTAGTGCGCAGAACATCACTACCAAGCGACCCGGCACCGGCATCTCGCCAATGCGTTGGGATAAAGTTATGGGCCGCACCGCGCCTCGAGACTTTGTGGCAGACGAGTTGATCGAACTATGAGCCGTAAAATCTGTGTCATCACCGGCACCCGAGCCGAATATGGTTTGCTGCGCTGGGTCATGCAAGGCATCAAGGATGATCCTGAACTGACGCTACAGGTGATTGCCACCGGCATGCATCTGTCGCCTGAGTTTGGCCTCACTTATCGCGAGATTGAAAAGGACGGTTTCAAGATTGATCGCAAGGTCGAGATGTTGACCAGCTCAGACACGCACGTAGGCATCGCCAAATCTATGGGCTTGGGGTTGATTGGAATTGCCGATGCTTTGAATGATTTGAAGCCCGATCTGATCGTAGTGTTGGGTGACCGTTTTGAGATTTTTGCAGCAGTGGCAGCGGCCCTAGTGGCCCGAATACCAGTGGCGCACTTGCATGGCGGCGAGACGACTGAAGGTGCTTTTGATGAAGCGCTTAGGCATTCCATCACCAAGATGTCACACCTGCATTTTGTGGCGGCAGAAGAGTACCGCCAGCGAGTAATTCAGCTAGGTGAGCAGCCTGAACGGGTGTTTCTGGTCGGCGGCTTGGGCATTGACAACATCAAGCGATTGAAACTTCTAGACCGCGCAGAGTTAGAAGCGTCGATTGACTTTCAACTCGGCGCAAAAAACTTGCTGATTACCTTTCACCCAGTCACGCTAGAAAGATCAACCGCTACAGACCAGATGGCAGAATTATTGGCAGCCTTGGCAGAGCTGAAAGACACGCAACTTATTTTCACCATGCCCAACGCCGATACCGACGGCCGTACCTTGCTCAAGATGGTGCAGCAGTTTGTGGCTCAACATCCCAACGCGCGCGCTTACACCTCCCTCGGCCAACTGCGCTATCTGTCATGTTTAGCTCAGGTTGATGGCGTGGTAGGCAATTCTTCCAGTGGTTTGGCTGAAGCACCCAGCTTCAAGAAGGGCACCATTAACATTGGCGACCGTCAGCGTGGCCGGTTACAAGCGACAAGTGTGATCAATTGCGAACCCACGCGGAAGAGTATCGATGCTGCGTTGAAAAAGCTTTACACCGCAGCCTTTCAAGCGAGTTTGAGCCAGGTACAAAGCCCCTATGGCGAGGGTGGCGCAAGTGAGCAAGTGGTTAAAACCATCAAAAACTGTGCTCTTGATGGCATCGCCAAAAAGTCTTTTTATGATCTACCTGCATATTGACATTGAGCGTAATAAGTGAATTCCACCGAACAAATTTGGCGTAAAGCCATCCTCCCCGCTCACGCCACCATTCAGCAAGTCATCAGCAACCTGGATCACGTTGCGATCAAGATCGTCCTGGTAGTTAATGAGGAAGGCGAGCTGCAAGGCACGATATCTGACGGTGACATACGGCGCGGTTTACTCAAAGGGCTGGACCTTAATAGCCCGATCACCAACGTGATACATCGCAATGCCTTGGTGGTGCCGCCTGAAATGACGCGCGAGACGGTCATGCAGTTGATGGTGGCTAACAAGATCCAGCAGATTCCTGCCGTCGATGAGCGTCGCCGTGTCGTCGGCCTGCATCTCTGGGATGAAATCGCCACACCACCCGTGCGCCCCAATCTGATGGTGATCATGGCCGGCGGCATGGGCACGCGGTTGCGTCCGCATACCGAAAATTGTCCCAAACCATTGTTGCTCGTCGCGGGTAAGCCTATGCTGGAGCACATCATCGAGAGTGCCAAATTAGAGGGCTTTAGCCACTTTGTGTTGGCCATTCATTATTTGGGCCAGATGATTGAGGACCACTTCGGCAATGGCGAGCGGATGGGTGTCCAGATTGATTACCTGCGCGAGCAGTCTCCTTTGGGCACAGCCGGTGCGCTAGGACTGCTCAATCCAAGGCCAGAGGTCGCATTTGTGGTGACCAATGGCGATGTAATTACCGACATCCACTACGGCGAACTGCTCGATTTTCACATGCGCCACAACGCTGCCGCCACCATGGCCGTGCGCGTGCATGAATGGCAGCACCCATTTGGCGTGGTACAGACCCAAGGTGTTGAGATTGTGGGGTTTGAGGAAAAACCTGTGGCACGTACGCATATCAATGCGGGTGTTTATGCTCTTGACCCGGATGCGTTAAATGTCTTGGCTTGTGATGCACGTTGCGACATGCCAACCTTGTTTGAGCGCTTGCAAGCACAAGCCAAACGCACAGTGGCGTACCCGATGCATGAGCCTTGGCTGGATGTTGGGCGACCGGATGATTTGGTCGCCGCAAAAATTATGAAGATCTAAATTGGAGTTTTAAAAATGCAAGTTAATGTAGAAAATATTCACTGGTGTTCAAATTGTCTGACCATGTCGACGCGCCCAAGAATTACCTTCGATGCCAGAGGATGGTGTAACGCTTGCGTTTGGACAGAAAAAAAGAAAACGCTTGATTGGGACTCAAGACAGAAAGAACTCGAAGCGTTACTTAATAAGCACAGGCGTAATGATGGCACATTCGACTGTATTGTTCCTGTTAGCGGGGGTAAGGACGGTTCATACGTTGCCTACAACCTTAAGCACAGGTATGGGATGAATCCGCTGGCTGTTACAGTCACCCCGGCATTAAGTCTTGAGTTGGGCGAGCGCAACCTCCGCGCTTTTGTTGAGAGTGGATACAACCATATCTCTATCAACCCAGCTCATGAGGCAATGAGGACCCTTAACAAAACCGGTTTCATTGAAATGGGCTTCCCATATTATGGTTGGCTGATCGCCATTCACACCGCAGTTGCGCGGGCTGCCATCGGTTTTGGTGTTGGTTTAATATTTTATGGAGAGGATGGCGAGGTGGAGTATGGTGGCTCTACCGAAACATCAAAAAATCCAATCTATGATGTTCACTATCAAAAGAAAGTGTATCTTGAAGGTGGATATGAAAAAGTATTGGCAACATCAGGTGTACCAAAACAAGACCTTTACTTATTCCGATTCCCAGGGGATGACGAACTTAAGTCGCATCCAATACAGTTAACACATTGGTCTTATTTTGAGAATTGGGATCCATATCGAAACTACTTGGTGGCCAAAGAGCAATGTGGGTTGACTGAAGCGACAGATTCAAATGCAGGTACCTTTACCAATTTTTCACAGAACGACCAAGCACTTTACGCCTTGCACACCTATTTGATGTATGTGAAGTTTGGTTTTGGCCGAGCCAATCAGGATGCCTGTATTGAGGTGCGACGTGGCGCAATGGATAGGTCGCAGGCGGTTAACTTGGTGCGTCTCTATGACGGGCATTACCCAGAAGAGTTTATGTCGCTGTATTTGGAATATTACCAAATGACGCAGACAGAGTTTGATGAGGTGATTGACAGATACGTCAACCAGGAATTGTTTCAGAAGGTAGATGGCCGTTGGAAGCCCAAGTTTACGGTTTCGTAATGAGTAATAAAGTCACCGTTATCGACTATGGCATGGGCAACATTTGGTCCGTGCTTAGCGCATTGCGCTATCTTGGATGCAACCCTGTCGTCAGCAATGATCCGGATGAAATTGCGCGCGCGGAATCGTTGTTATTGCCGGGCGTCGGGTCCTTTAGAAAAGCAATGCACTCGTTGCGAGAGTCATCAATTGATCAGGCAATAATTGAGGCAGTTCACGGCAAGGGTAGCAAGATACTCGGCATTTGCCTGGGTATGCAGTTAATGGGCAGCTCTGGCCACGAGGACGGTGAAACAGTTGGGCTCGGTTTGATACCGAACCCCGTTGGTTTGTTCACGCCAAATGAAATCGGCAACAATAAAATACCGCACATTGGTTTTGATTTGGTTTACAGCAAACCGGATTCAATTCTTTTTCAAGGCTTGTCTGATGCTGCAGATTTTTATTTCGTCCATTCCTATCGAATGTTGCCGCATGGGTTGAACGGTAAGGCGGCAACTTGCTTGTATGGGACGGAGTTCTTGGCTGCTTATGAGAAAGATAATATTTTCGCTACTCAGTTTCATCCTGAGAAAAGTCAGACCAATGGTCTGATGCTCTTGAAAAACTTTTTGTCTCATTAGTCCCATGCTTAAAAAGCGTTTGATATTCACACTGCTGTATTGCCAAGGTCAGTTCATGCTGAGTAGGAACTTTCGTTTGCAAAAGGTCGGCAACCTTAAGTGGTTGCAGACCAATTACAATTTTTCGCACATATCTTTTTCAATTGATGAACTTGTCGTACTGGATGTCACCCGCCACGACAGAAATACAGATGAATTTTGCGATGCATTAAAGAGCTTGTCTGAAGGGTGCTTTGTTCCTATGGCGGCTGGTGGCGGTGTTCGAACCATTGAACATGCCCGCACCTTGCTTCGTTCAGGCGCGGACAAAGTGGTTGTCAATTCTGCACTGTATGGAAATAATAACTTTGTAAGTGATCTGGCAAGTGAATTTGGCCAGCAATGTGTTGTTGCCTCCATGGATATTAAACGTACACCTGCGGGCACGTATCAAGCAATGTCTGAATGCGGTAGCAAACACCATGAGGGCAATGCGACTCATTGGGTAGAAAAAGTGTCACGGGACGCCGTAGGGGAAATCTATCTCAACTCGATAGATCAAGATGGAACTGGTCAAGGTTTTGACGTGCAGCTACTTGATCTTCTACCGAAAGACATGCCAAAGCCAGTTATTTTGGCAGGCGGCGTTGGGAATGCAACACACCTTGCAGCAGGGCTGGCAGACCCACGCGTCGACGCAGTGGCGACTGCACACCTATTTAACTTTGTTGGTGATGGGTTAAAGCAAGCTCGAAAATCACTTATTTCTGGTGGGGTTGACCTACCTATCTGGGATATTCAATTGCTCGAACAACATTTAACGATGGACAAGGCGGGGGTGCCCAATTGATTTGCCGTGTCTTGATCGTCGGTTTAGGTAGTATCGGCAAGCGACACCTACGCTTGGCCCGAGAGCTGTTACCCAATGCAGATATCCGGGTCTTGCGCCATCAACCATTCGTTTCGACCCCGGAATTCGCGAACGGCTGTTTTTCTAGCCTGCAACAAGCCATTAGCTTTGCGCCCCACATTGCAGTGATCGCCAGCCCGTCCACATTTCACATGTCCTCTGCCCAACCGCTGGCACAGGCGGGCGTTAACCTATTAATCGAAAAACCATTGTCAGCTTCGCTTGACGGTGCATCGCTGTTGATTGAAACATGCCGTGAAAAGGGCACAGTCTTACTGACTGGCTACAACCTTCGTTATCTACCCTCACTCCAACGCTTTCGCCACACCTTGCAAGAGGGGTTGATCGGTAAGGTTTTGTCAGTTCGCTGTGAGATTGGCCAATACTTGCCCGCTTGGCGACCAGATGCCGACTATCGGCAATGCGTTTCGGCACAGAAGGCACTTGGCGGTGGTGCGTTATTAGAACTCAGCCACGAACTTGACTACCTACGCTGGATATTCGGCGAGGTTGATTGGGTGTGCGCCACCCTTAGTCGCCAAAGCGACCTTGCGATAGACGTTGAAGATAGCGCTCATCTCATTCTGGGTTTTGCGCCCACAGCAGCGGGTAGCCAACTCGTTGGTACTGCAAGCCTTGACTTCATTCGCCATGACACAACTCGGGTTTGTACGGCAATTGGCGCAAAAGGGAGCCTGCGCTGGAATGGCTTGACAGGTGTGGTTGATCACTTTCAGGCAGGCGCAAACGACTGGTGTGAACTGTACAGGCATCAACACCAGCGCGACGACAGCTACCTTGCCGAGTGGCAGGACTTTCTGGTTTGTGTCGACAAAGTGAGATCGCCGTTAGTTAGCGGCACAGACGGCCTAAAGGTGTTGCAAATCATTGCAGCAGCACGCCAATCGACAGCATCGTGCGGCCAAGTGCAGGTTCCAAAAATGCCCATAACCCTGAAGGACAGCGCATGAAAGCCGTTGCATTCATCTTTGCCCGGGGTGGTTCCAAAGGGCTTCCCGGCAAGAATATCCGGCCACTTGGCGGCAAACCGCTCATCGCCTGGTCTATTGAGCATGCGTTGGCCGTTCATCGAATTCAGCGGGTGATTGTTTCCACTGATTCAGAAGAGATTGCCGCAGTGGCGCGAGCACATGGTGCGGAAGTTCCATTTATGCGGCCGGCAGAACTGGCGCGAGATGATAGCCCCGAATGGCTGGCATGGCGCCATGCCCTGAATTACCTTCGTGAAACTACAGGTGCATTACCCAAAGTGATGGTCTCACTGCCCGCAACAGCCCCCTTGAGGTTGGCCATAGATATTGAAAACTGTTTGGACGAATACGGGAAAGGCTTTGCTGACATGATAATCTCCGTAACCGATGCACATCGCAGCCCATATTTCAATATGGTGAAAACCAAGGCAGACGGCACGGTCGAACTTGTCAATCCACCACCTTCATCCATATTCCGACGCCAAGATGCACCAGTGGTTTATGACATGGCAACGGTTTGTTATGTGGCTAACCCAGAATTTGTAATGACCCATAATTCCACCTTTGAAGGCCAAGTAAGAGCAGTGCATGTGCCCCCCGAGCGGGCGATTGATATTGATACTTTGTTTGATTTTTATATGGCCGAAAGTTTTTTGAATATAAGAGAGAGAAGTTTTGATAACCAATAAAAAATTAATTAATTACAGGTCGTAGCGTATGATTAGTATTCCAGAAATATTCAATCGAATCCAATACTGGCGTAATGCTGACCGGATTGGCTCAGATATATTAATAACTCATTGGTGTTTATATTTTAAATCTTCAATGAGGAATTTATGCCTAAAGAAGTTTAAACACTTTGGGACGAATTCAGAATTTAGACCAGGGGCGTATGCTGAAGCTTGTTCAAAAATATCAATCGGAAATAATGTAGTGATTAGACCCGGCACATTTTTGTTCGCAGACCCAACAGATGGCGGTGGTGAAATTTTCATTGAAGAGAAAGTATCAATTGGGGCTGGTGTTCATTTTTACACGAATAATCATAATTTCTCTGATACAAGTCAAACCATATACGACCAAGGTTATCCAACCCCAACCAAAAGCGATTCAATCATCTTAAGAAAGGGTTGTTGGGTTGGTGCTGGGGTAATAATCTTGCCTGGCGTCACAGTAGGTGAAAATTCAGTAGTTGGCGCGGGATCGGTTGTAACCAAGAGTATTCCGGCATTTGCCGTTGCAGTTGGCAATCCTGCGCGCGTAATAAAGTCTATTTCAAAAAAATAAAATGGAATTAAATTCGTTAAAAGGCAAAGTAATTATCATCACCGGTGGTGCTGGGTTTATTGGCCATAATTTCTGCAAATCGATCGTGGAGCAAGGGGGAATTGCAATAGTGGCTGATATCGATCTTGGCGCTGCAAATATAGTTGTGGACGAGATCGCAACCAAATATCCAACTTTCGCCGAGGCTGCCAAGCTGGATATCACGAACCAGGAATCTATAGACGAATTAATCAATAATTTGCACAAGCAATTCGGGCGGATTGACGCGGTTGTCAATAATGCCTACCCACGAAATAAAAACTACGGGCGCAAAGTCGAAGATGTGACCTATGCTGATTTCTGCGAGAACGTAGGTTTGCATTTGGGTGGTTACTTTTTGGTGTCGCAGCGATTCGGACAATATTTTCGCGCGCACGGCGGTGGTAACATCGTCAACATGTGTTCGATTTATGGTGTAGTGGCTCCGCGCTTTGAGGTGTATGAGGGAACGCCGATGACGATGCCAGTTGAATACGCTGCGATAAAGGCCGCAATATTGCACCTAACACGCTACTTTGCCCAGTATTACAAGGCAAGCGGCATCCGCGTCAATGCGTTGTCACCAGGTGGAATTCTAGACTGCCAGCCTGAGTCCTTCGTCAGCCGCTACAAAGCCCACTGCGGTGTCAAAGGTATGCTTGATCGTGACGATATCATCGGTGCGCTTTTGTTTTTGCTGTCTGACGCTTCACGCCATATAACTGGCCAGAATCTTGTCGTCGACGACGGATTCACTCTTTAGGGATATACCAATGAACGCTTTACGCCGATATATGGCGCGTCACCAGCTATTCAACCCCGGTAGTCACACAGTCAGACTGTACGACGCATTAACCGGCTTTAGTCGGAAAGTGCCACTCGAGAGCTATGTTGTCCAGCCTGCTCAACCGAGCCTACTCGGCAAAACCTTCCTGATTGCAATGTTCCGCGCCAGTATTTCGTCAAATTTCCTCGACCTGCTCCTTTACCGTGAACTGCGCGCGCGCGGGGCGAATGTGAAGGTAGTGCTATGCGATGGTGACGCGTTCCCTTGTGACAACATTTCCGGAATTAGCAATGTATTTAATTACCGCTGTTTTCAATGCAAGGCAGTGCAGGAACGATTCAAAGTTCAGATCACTCCTACAGATCTTTTGTACGTGCGACCCAGCACGGCGTCGGTGCGGTCACCGCTCGCGGTTAACGCAGTAGCTTCGGCGAAGCGGTTCGACATGAGCGAAAACTACGACGAGGCGCTCGCATTGCGCTACCAGCGTACTTACATGTCAGTCATCGAGTTGCTGCGAGCGCAGCCGAAGATCGACATGGTGATCATGTCACACGGCATGTATGCGACTTGGGGCGCGTTCCGGGACCACTGCGTGGAGCGCGGGATTGACTACATCACTTGGGGGCGCACCTATTTCAGCAAGATGCTGGGAGTAGTGAAGAATTCGACCTTCAACGAGGGTCCTGGTACCTATGACCAAGGGACAATGGAAAGCATCATCCACGAGACCGAATATGCATTATTGGTGCAGTCACTCGTTGCCCGTGCCAATGGTGGAATGGCCAATACTGATACCGATAACTATTACGCATACCTAGGCGCAGCAGATGTCGCCGATGTTCGCGGCGAGGTGACCAAGGCGGCAAACGGTAAACCGATCATTGCCGTCTACCTTTCGATTCCCTGGGACGGCACGGTGTTCGGGGCCAACGGTGACTTTCAATCGCAGAGAGATCTCATTACCAGCATAGTCTCAATGGCGCGAGCGAATTCTTCCCGGTTTTTCGTGTTTCGTGTCCATCCGCGAGAATCTGAGATGCCTGAGAAGGCCGTGACCCACATCAACGAGGCCCTTAATGGTGACCGTTTGCCCAACTTGATGATAGTCGACCCGCAGGCGCACCTGACTAGCTACGAATTGGCCCAAATGGCCTCACTCAATATTCTATATAGTGGAACTCTGGCAATTGAGTTTGCATACGCAGGTTACCCACTGGTGGTGTGCGGTAAAAGTCTCGTCTTTGGCATCGAATCGGTCACTATTGTCGATTCTGTGGTTGACCTAGACGCGATTGTTAGCTCCGCAGATTTCACCCCGTACAAACCCGAAAAAAAGTGCGTTCTTGATGGCCTGCGAAAAATCGGGGCGGTCCTGTATCACGACGATCTTACCAACAGCGAAAGCTACGAAGTGAAATCAATCAACCCGAACTCAAACCTCGTCCGTCGCATTATTAAAGAACTGATTGAATGACGGTCAAAATAATGCCCCTCCTATTACTCAACTATTTCAAATAGTCAGCGTAATCGCAATTTAATTGAAAATCATCATGATAAATTTTATTGGTGGAGCTAGTTAATTGTTGATTTATGCTCTGCTTCGAGTTTTTGTTTCTTAGGTAAATGAATGAAGTACACCCTTATAAATTGCTACGCCGATCACAATAAAGGTGATCTTGGGATAATTCTCGCAACTATTGGTTTAGTTACAACTGCAGATCCATCTGCCGATATTGTTGCCGTCTCCACATTCAATAAGTCCGATCCACTCTTCGATACTGAACACCGGCTTTTAGGACAAGAAGTTGAAGTGCTGCCCGCAGTATTTGGCGAGTTAAATATTCATAAACATAAAACGTTTTTAGCAAAGATTGTGAGACTGATTTTCGATTTATTTCGACTTGTCATCTATTGTTCAATGCCGTTGAAAATAAGCGCTATAACACGTTTGATGTTTTCCCGATATGAACTTCTTTCTATTGACAGGATAATTTCTTCGGATCGGGTTATTAGTAAGGGCGGCAGTTTTCTTTGCAATGAACACAATTTGCGTTCAAAAATTGCAATGATGAGATTTCTATTTATTTTCTTCATCTGCATAAAACACTCTAAGGATATCATCATCCTCGGCCAATCGATTGGTCCAGTGTATGGACGTCTGAGCAGGCGCCTCCTGAATTTTGTTTTATCAAGATGCAAGCACATCGTACTTCGGGAGGATGACTGCCTGTCCAGTTATCCTTATTTATCCCTTCCAACGGGCAAGACAACAACAATAAATGATATAGCCTTTTTTCTCGATAGTTCTAAATGTTCTCACCTGAGTATTCCCTCTCAAGAGGGACGTCTCCAGATCGGGGTGACAATGAAATATGTCGATCACACTCTTAATGAAGACTACATAAGAATGATGAAAGCAGCGACCGAGTATTGCATATCGAAGCATAACGCGACAATTCACGTATTTCCACATGTAACTTTTGAAGATGATATTGGTAATGCATTCAATGTGATCAAAGCAATAGATGACGAATACAAGCAACATATTAGGTTATATAGCGGCGATTATGCGCCACGTGAGCTTAAAAAATTATATTCAGAAATGGACTTCTTCATCGGAACGCGCTTGCACTCGACTATTTTTGCCATGAGTGAACTGGTGCCATCGATTTGTATAGCGTATCACGGCACAAAATCATTAGGAATTTTTTCAAACTTTGGACTTAAAGAGTATGTGATTACTGACTATTCTAGCGTTGGCCTATTTGAGATGATTGACTCATTAGTTATAAATCGGACTGAAATTTCAACTAAAATTCAGCATAGACTGGATATTGATAGAGAAGCATACTTGACATTTTTTAGCAAACTAATGTCAAGCGAGCTACGTTTATCGTCAAATTTATAGAAACTAGACAATGATCGATCACGGCTTGAAGTTTTCAGTATTTCATCGAGCTATTTTTTGGACCTAACAATGCACAACCGAATACTATGATGGTTAATAGAGTTCAAATGCATGTTATCGATGCACTGGTGCTATGCCTTTTGCCAATAGCCGTAGCCATCCCATCTCTTTTCTATTTTCAGACGCTTGACGTCGATGTTGGATTTGTTTTTTTTACAGCACTTATCACAATACCATTGAGCGTGTCAATTTATTGGCTGCTTCGAATTCCTTCTTACTCATCTTCAAATAAATTCTATTTATTGATTTTCATATTCTTTGTAACGGGAAGTCTCTATCAAGTTCAAGAATTGGGGATTCGAGCGTTAGATATGATAGCCTTCAAAGATGGACTTGTTGCCAAGACCGATGGCTCTGAGTTTAAAATTCCAATTTTGGCAGGCTTTCTTGCTTGGGCAAAGATACTCCTGATCTTTACAAGCAGTAGAGCAAGATATTTAAAGCCAGCAGCTATTTTTTTTGTTATTATATTTGAAGTAATTCTGAACTTTAAACGTTCGGCATTAATTTTTATTATTATTCCATTTGGACTTTCTATATATAGAAGCAGACGCCACCGCATTATGCTGTTTTGCGCTGGCCTAATAGTAGCCGTCGTTTTTGGCTTGCTAGGTGATTTTCGGGAATCTGGTGAAGATGTCTTTTCTTTCCTAAACCCGATGTCTGACTCATCAACAGTCAATTGGATTTTGACTTATACGTCTGTAAACTATCATGTCGCTTATCAAAAGTATTTAGATGGTGGCCATTTCGATTTATGTTACCTATTTATTATTTTTACGAATGATGCTGCGTGTGCCTCTGATTTTTCACTTTACGGGTTCAACGCTACCACCTATATTGGTAATTTTACTGGCGCAGGCATCGGTGGGTTGTTATTTTTCCAATTGGTGTTTGTCGGATTTTCTTATGCCGTTTCCAAGATCCAACCTATTTCAAGTGGGCTTTATCTTTATATAAACACGTTATGGCTGCTGAATATCTTTGGTGCTTATTGGTTGGGCCGTAATTTTGGGTTGCTACTAATTGCTTGGATACTTTTTGATTTCGTCAAACGACTTAATTTTTCCTATTTGGTTGGGAAGAGACTAGTTGTGCCGCGTCTAGGATGAAATTTTTTTGAATATCGCAGGATTAATGACTTCGCCTTACGAATACGGGTTTGTGATGGATGAGTATTTATCAATTGAACAGTAAAGTGCTGTCAGTATCAGCCTAAAGTTAATTTGGAAAGTGCATTGGTATTGTTGTGAGTGTTCCAACTGTTTTGGTCTGTCATCGGCGTATAAAATGAAAAATGGGTTATTGAAACATGATTCTCGGCATTGACGCCTTTAATATCCGCGCTGGCGGCGGTGTAACTCATTTGGTGGAACTGTTGCGCGCGGCAAACCCTTGTGTTCATGGTTTTGTGCAGGTGATAGTTTGGAGTGGCGAGGCGACGCTTGCCAGAATCGACGAGCGTGATTGGCTGAAAAAAGTTAACGATCCCCTTTTAGATCGTGGTTTGCCATATCGTGCGTTTTGGCATAAATTCAGGCTTCGTAAAATGGCTGAACGAGCGGGATGTGACATATTGTTTGTGCCTGGTGGTTCTGACGCAAGCGGTTTTACACCGATGGTCACCATGAGCCAAAATTTGCTTCCTTTTGAATGGAGTGAGTTAAGGCGGTACGGATGGAATTTATACACACTGAAGTTTCTGCTTTTGCGTTGGACCCAAGGCAGTTCATTTCGAAAAGCGAGCGGCGTTGTCTTTCTCACCGAGTACGCTCGTAATGCAGTATTGAACGTAACCGGAAACTTGCGCGGCGTGAGCGTGATCGTGCCGCACGGTATCAATTCCCGATTTGCGGCACCTCCACGACCGCAACGTGCTTTTAAGGATTTCAAAGACGGGCGGCCATGTCGGGTCTTGTATGTCTCCATTGTTGATATGTACAAACACCAATGGCATGTGGCTGAAGCTGTTGCGCAACTTCGAGCAGAGGGCGTTCCCCTTGTTTTGGAGTTGGTCGGCCCGCCAGCTGAAGGCATGTGTAGGTTGCAAGAAGTCCTGAATCGTGTGGACCCCAAAAGTGCGTTCATCACCTATCGCGGTGCGGTGCCTTACGAAAAGCTTGATGCGATTTATGCTGGCGCAGATATAGGTGCGTTTGCATCCAGTTGCGAGAATATGCCAAATATTCTGTTGGAAGGTATGGCGGCTGGTCTGCCGATGGCCTGTTCCCATATGGGTCCTATGCCGGAAGTCTTGGGTGATGCCGGTGTCTATTTTGACCCGGAGGATGCGAAGAGCATTGCGGGTGCGCTGCGTCAATTGATTGAGTCGCCTGAACTGCGAGCACGGATTGCACAAGCCGCATTTGTTCGTGCGCAAGCTTTTTCGTGGAAACGTTGCGCGGATGAGACTTTTGGGTTCCTGGCAAGAATCGCCCGTGAATCGGCTACTAGGAATTAGTTGTGACTTTTAAAGGCTTTTTTTTGTGTCCCGATGATTCTTGCATTTTTCTCAAAAATTGGGCCGCGCGAGTGGTTGTTTGTCGTGTCTGCGCATATTAAATTTGACAAGCGGAGCGTCTGGTCTAGAGGTGACAAATGAGGGTACTCATCGTAAGTCAGTACTTCTGGCCGGAAACGTTTCGCATTACCGAGGTAGCACAGTCACTGCGCGGCCTTGGCCACGAAGTAATCGTTTTAACGGGGCAGCCGAACTACCCGGAAGGCGTGGTTTTACCCGGTTACGCTGCAGCATCCATGCGAGTTCAGACCCACGATGGGCTGACAATTTACCGCGTGCCGTTGGTGCCGCGCGGGCGTGGCTCTGCACTTAGTCTATTACTCAACTACATATCTTTCATCCTATCGGCCATCCTCTTTGGTCCCTGGCTACTGCGCGGTCGCCGTGTCGACGTGATCCTGGTCTTTGGAATGTCACCGATATTGCAGGCGATACCAGCCATCTGGTTGGCGCGGATCAAAAGGGCTAGGCTAGTCACTTGGGTGCAGGACCTCTGGCCCGAGAGCTTGAGTGCAACTGGGTTTGTTCGCAACAAGAAAATGCTTGCTTTTGTGGCCGAGGTTGTGCGCTGGATCTATCGGAAGAACGATTTGTTGTTGGTGCAGTCGCAAGCCTTTATCGAGCCGGTTGTAAAGATGGCCGGCAATATGGCGGTGGTGTACCACCCGAATCCGGGTGAATTGGCGTTTGCCACAAACGACTCGGATCGGCCAATCGCCCTACAACTTGAGCCGGGTTTTAATGTTGTCTTTGCAGGCAACCTGGGCACTGTGCAGGCGCTAGGTACCGTGCTGGCAGCAGCGCAGTTATTGCGCGATGAGCAAGACGTGCGATTTGTATTGGTAGGCAGTGGTAGCCGCAGTGAATGGCTTCAGCAAGAGGTAAACCGTCTGGGTTTGGACAACGTCAAAATGCCGGGTCGCTACTCACCGGCGGATATGCCCGGCATCTTGGCTCAGGCCTCTGCGTTGTTAGTCAGCTTGGTCAAAGACCCCATCATCGGCCAAACGGTGCCTAGCAAGGTGCAAGCCTATTTGGCAGCCGGTAAACCGATTATTGCGTCACTGGACGGCGAAGGTGCCCGCGTGGTGCTGGAGGCAGGCGCTGGGGTGACTTGTCCAGCAGAGGATGCGCGGGCGCTGGCCGATGCGGTACTGCAACTGCGTGATGCTTTGCCGGAAGAGCGTCAACAAATGGCGCAGCGCGGACTTACCTATTACGCGCAGCATTTTGAACCAACGTTACTGGCCACGCGACTGGCTCAGATTCTTTCCGACGTGGTGATTGGTAAACAGACCACCAATACAACTATTAATCAATGACTGAAGACGCAAAAACTGTGATGGATAAAGAAACTAAAGTTTTGGTGCTCGGCGCTACCGGCATGCTGGGCAACGCTGTACTGCGCTTGTTTGCACAAAGCGCAGGATATGAGGTGGTGGGTTCGGCACGCTCAACGAGTGCTCTTGGCTTATTTCCTGCCAATCTGTCTGGTCGTTTGATCTGTGGTGTGGATGTGGAGAATATGGATAGCTTGATCAGCTTGTTTACCAAGACGCGGCCAGATGTGGTGATCAATTGCATCGGCCTGGTTAAACAGCTCGCCGATGCTAATGACCCATTGGCTGCAATTCCCATTAACGCTTTGTTGCCGCACCGACTCGCCCGGCTTTGCGGTATGGCTGGTGCGCGTTTGATACACATGAGCACGGACTGTATTTTTTCGGGCGCCAAGGGTAGGTACACCGAGGCTGACGAGTCCGACGCCAAGGATCTGTATGGGCGCAGCAAGTATCTTGGCGAGGTGGATTACCCGAATGCCATCACTCTTCGCACTTCCATCATTGGCCATGAGTTGAGTGGAGCGCATAGTCTGGTGGGATGGTTTCTGGCGCAGCAAGTCAGCGCACGTGGGTTTCGACGGGCTATTTTTTCTGGCTTGCCCACGGTAGAGTTGGCGCGGATCATTCTGGATCATGTGATTCCTCACCGGGAGTTACATGGTGTTTACCACGTGTCTGCCGAGCCAATTAACAAGTTCGATTTACTAAGCTTAATTGCCAAGGCTTACGGTAAAAACATCGACATCGCGCCGGATGACAAGCTGGTGATTGATCGTTCACTCGATTCATCTCGATTCCGGGTAGCTACTGGCTACCAGCCGCAACCGTGGCCAGAGCTTGTGCGCCGGATGTACGAGTTTGCATAATAAAGACCAATTACTGAGGAAAAATATGTTCAACGATAAGGTATTGCTCATCACAGGCGGAACGGGCTCGTTTGGCAATGCGGTGCTTAGCCGTTTTTTGAATTCTGATATTGCCGAAATTCGTATTTTTAGTCGCGACGAAAAGAAGCAAGAGGACATGCGCATTGCACTCAATAGCGACAAGGTCAAGTTCTATATTGGTGATGTTCGGCAGTACGACAGTGTGCATGACGCACTGCGCGGTGTGGACTACGTGTTCCATGCCGCCGCTTTGAAACAGGTGCCTTCATGCGAGTTCTATCCGATGGAAGCCGTGCGTACCAATGTGCTGGGCGCTGAAAACGTGATGCGCGCGGCAATAGCCAATGAGGTGAAGCGTTGCGTGGTGCTCAGCACTGACAAGGCGGTTTACCCCATTAACGCCATGGGCATCTCCAAGGCGATGATGGAAAAAGTGATGGTAGCCAAGTCGCGCCTGTGTGATCCGGGCAAGACAGTGTTGTCGGCAACGCGCTACGGCAATGTAATGGCCTCGCGCGGATCTGTGATTCCCCTATTCCTCGGCCAGTTGCAGGCAGGTAAACCACTGACGATTACCGATCCGAACATGACACGGTTTTTGATGTCGCTGGAGGAGTCGGTCGACTTGGTTTTGTATGCTTTTGAACACGCTCAACCCGGCGATATTTTTGTGCAGAAGGCGCCGGCATCCACCGTGGGCGACTTGGCGCAGGCCATGAAGGCGCTTTTGGCCAGTGCCAGCGACGTGAAAATTATCGGTACACGGCATGGCGAGAAGCTGTATGAGTCGCTGGTGTCGCGCGAAGAAATGGCCCGCGCAGATGACCTGGGCGACTATTACCGCATTCCCGCTGACTCGCGTGACCTCAATTACGACAAGTATTTCATTGAGGGCCAAACCGGAATCTCTGAAATTGACGACTACACCTCGCACAATACGCGCCGCCTCAATGTTGAACAGGTCAAAGAAGTGTTGATGAAGCTGGACATCATTCGGGAGGCCATCCATGCGTAAGCTCAAGGTTATGACGATTGTCGGCACGCGGCCCGAGATCATCCGCCTGTCGCGCGTGATCCCAAAGCTGGACCAGCACTGCGACCATGTGCTGGTACACACCGGCCAAAATTACGACTACGAGCTCAATGAGGTGTTTTTCAGTGAGCTGGGTATTCGCAAGCCCGATGCATTCTTGGAGGCTGCGGGCGCAACGGCGGCAGAGACTATCGGTCAGGTCATCATGGCTGCGGACAAGGCGATGGAGCAGCACCAGCCCGAAGCCCTGCTGTTGCTGGGGGACACCAACAGTAGTCTGGCTGTCATAGCGGCCAAGCGTCGCAAGATTCCCATTTTTCACATGGAGGCGGGCAACCGTTGCTTTGACTTCCGGGTGCCTGAAGAAATCAACCGGCGAATCGTTGACCATACATCGGACATTAACCTGACCTACAGTGAAATCGCTCGCGAGTATTTGCTGCGTGAGGGCCTGCCGCCAGACCAGATCATCAAGACGGGTAGCCCTATGCGCGAGGTGATTGAGTATTACCGCGAGGGCGTGGCAGCCTCATCGGTGCTGGACCGACTGGGCTTGGGTGAGCAAGCTTATTTTGTGATGAGTTCGCACCGCGAAGAGAACGTGGACTCGCCTGAAAACCTGCAACGCTTGTTCAATGTGATGAATGCTGTGGCTGGGCAGTTTGGGCTGCCGGTCATCGTCTCTACCCATCCTCGTACGCGCAAGCGCATGGATACCATGGCCTTGGTGGCACATCCGCTGGTGCAGTTCCACAAACCTTTTGGTTTCCTGGACTACGTTCGTTTGCAAACTTCGGCGCGGGCTGTGCTGTCGGACAGCGGCACCGTCACTGAAGAGTCATCGATTTTGAATTTCCCTGCGCTGAATTTGCGGGAAGTGCATGAAAGGCCGGAAGGCTTTGAAGAGGCTGCCGTGATGTTTGTGGGCCTTGACGTGGACCGCGTACTGCAGGCACTGGCGGTGCTTAAAAGCCAGTCACGCGGAAAAACGCGCATGCTGGCGATGGTGAAGGACTACGAAACCACGAATGTGTCGGACAAGGTGCTGCGCATCATTCTGAGCTACACGGATTTTGTGAACCGGAAAGTCTGGCACAAGTCGTGATGCCTCTCAAACCCGCGGCAAATTGGGGATGGCTTTGATTCTTGTCACGGGTGCAACCGGGTTTGTTGGCTCGGCGTTGGTCGCGACACTGACACGTGAACGAATTGAAACGCGTGCATGTGCTCGTTGTGACGACGCATCCCTACCGGATGGCGTTCACACTGTGCAGGTGGGTGACTTGTCGGGTGATACCGACTGGAGCTACGCATTGACAGGAGTCGATGTTGTAGTGCATTGCGCCGGTCGGGCGCACATGATGAAGGATTCGGCATCAGACCCGCTTCTCGCGTTTCGGACAGTCAACGTGGAGGGCACTTTAAACCTGGCCCGCCAAGCCGTTGCAGCTGGGGTGAAACAGTTTGTGTTCATCAGTTCAATTGGCGTGAACGGTGTACAAACCCCGATTGGCAAGCCATTTTCTGAAGCGGACCAACCCAACCCCCATAACGCCTATGCGCTTTCCAAATGGGAGGCAGAACAAGGTCTACGGCACATTGCAGTGGAAACTGGGCTGGCGGTGGTCATCATCCGCCCGCCGCTGGTCTATGGCTGTAATGCGCCGGGTAACTTTGGCGCCCTCATGCGCGCCGTGCAGCGCGGCTGGCCCTTGCCTCTGGGCGCGGTGCACAACCATCGCAGCTTGGTGGCCCTTAGCAATCTAGTGGATTTCATCGTCACCTGTATCTCTCACCCCCAAGCGGCCAATCAAACTTTTTTGGTGAGTGACGGGCAAGACCTGTCCACTACTGAACTGGTGCGAGGCATGGCGCAGGCAGCCGGTGTGCCCGCGCGCTTGCTGCCGGTGCCAGTGTGGGCTTTGCAGGCGGGGGCGAAGTTGTTGGGCAAGGTGGATGCGGTGCAGCGGCTGTGCGGTAATTTGCAGGTGGATATTTCTAAGGCTCGTAACTTGTTGGGGTGGGTGCCGCCTGTGTCGGTTGAAGATGGGTTGCGGCGGGCGATGGGGGGCGGCAGGTGACAGGGGGCATGGATTGCCACGTCGCTTCGCTCCTCGCAATGACGATATGAAAAGAGCCTTTGATTTTTTGCTGGCTGTATTGGCTGGCTGTATTTTGCTGTTGCCTGTGCTGGTGGTTGCGGCGTTGGTGAGGTTGACGTCCAAGGGGCCGGCGCTGTATTGGTCTGACCGGGTGGGGCGCAACAATACGATTTTCAAGATGCCCAAGTTCCGCAGCATGCGGGTGGGCACACCTGCGGTGGCCACGCATTTGCTGGCGGATGCCAGATCGCACCTGACGCCGATTGGTTCCTTTTTGCGCAAAAGCAGTCTGGACGAGTTGCCGCAGTTGTGGAGCATTCTGGCCGGTGACATGAGTTTTGTCGGGCCGCGCCCGGCCCTGTTTAATCAGCATGATTTGATTGAATTGCGCACGCAGCAAGGCGTGCACACGCTGGTGCCAGGCCTCACTGGCTGGGCGCAGGTGAACGGGCGTGACGAGCTGCCGATTCCGGAAAAGGTGAAGCTCGATGTGGAATACCTGCAGCGGCAGTCCTTCTGGTTTGACATTCGCATTTTGTGGATGACCTTTGTCAAGGTGTTGCGGCGAGACGGGGTGTCACACTGATGGGCAAAGCCAAACTTCTTGTCGTTGGTGCGGGCGGTCACGGCCGTTCAGTAGCTGAAGCCGCAGAGCTTGGTGGCGTGCGATCAGGCCATAGTGGCCATTGGCAAAAACACCGTTCGTGAGGCCTTGATGCGACAACTTGCCGATGCCGGGATGATTGCTGCGACGGTTGTTCACCCAAAGGCTGTTGTATCCCCCCGTGCCGTGCTTGGAATGGGTTCTGCCGTCATGGCGGGAGCCATAATTGGCACTGAGGCTCAGTTGGGTAAGGTGGCGATTGTCAATTGTGGTGCCGTTGTTGACCATCATGCGAAGGTCGAAGACTTTGGGCACCTGGGTGTAAACGCTTGCATGGCGGGTGGCTCGGTATTGGGGCGAGGTGCTTGGATGCAAGCTGGTTCCGCATTGGGCTATGGCGCCTCGATTCCTGCTGGCGTGACCTTGTCACCGGGTCAAGCTGTTGAGCGGTAGTCAATTCAATAAAAAATTATGAATCAATATCAGGATCAACTCCAGGTAGCCTGGGCAGATTGAATCCCGCACGTTCCCAAGGCCATATCTCAACGCCGTAGCGGTTTTGAATTTTTTTCACCATCGCTTTTGACAGGTCATCGGTCAACCCGTTGACGAAGTAAGAGCTGCGCAGTGCAAAGGGCTCCCGGCGCGCAGCGTCGCGCTCGTAGGTCAGCCCTTCATGCTGGTCCATCAGGCTGGCACGCTCGCGCAGCACCGCGCTTGAGTTAAAGACCCAGTCGACAAAGTCGATTTCTTGCGCTGACCAGTCGCAAACGGGCGCGCGCAGGTAGTCTGTTGCCCAGTCCGGGCCATTGCGGTTGCTGGCATGCCAGTACAGGTGCTCGTTCATCTTTGTGCGTCCGGTGAGCCCTTCTGCAATGTAGGGGTTGGCCGCAATGCCCCGGCGCACATAGGTGCAGGCACTCACAAAATCCCCATCCCGAAACGCAATTTGGCCCGCTTGGTACCAGTGCGCCGGTGAAGTAGCGGCTTCTTTCAGATAGCTTTTCATGGCGCTTTGGGTGTCGCCCGTCATCATGCTGATGTCGCCCATCAGCATGCGCACGCCCAGGTTGTCACCGGGGCACCAAGCCAGCAGCTTTTTGGCCAAGGCTTTGGCGGCCTTGCCGTCACCACGGTGCATCAGACCCAGCAGGTAGCCGTGGGCAACGCGCAAGAACGATCGGTTGTCGATTTCAATCCAGTTGATCTGACCTTTAAAGCTTGGTGGGATGAGGGCGGTTGCCTGACGGTAGTCTTTTGCCCATGCATCAGTGGCTTCGTCGCGCAGCTCAAGATGCCAAAGTCGGTTGGCAATGAAGTTTTGAATCTCCAGCTGGCCCGGAAACTTAAGCAACAGCTTTTGGGCACGCAGCAGGGCCTGTTTGTGGCTGATGCGGCCTGCATCCAGGCTGTCTTGCAGCTCGTCAAGATCATCTTCTTCGGCCCAGTTTCTGGAAAACGTGCCGTAGTGAATGAGCTTGTAGGTCTCGTCGTCGGTATCTTCACGTACCGAAAAACTAAGCTGGGTCGCCATGGGAGGTTTCCTTTGTTGACTGCGTGGATGTGAACACCCGGCCTTGGGATGCGATATACCGGCGAATGTCAGGCGCCATGTGTTCCGGCACCAGCATCACGGCAAGCTCCATCGCATCAGCAATGCGCTCGATGGACGACAAACGCGGGTCGCACTTGCTGCTCTCAATCTCTGACAGATGCTGCACTGACATGCCCGCGATGCCTGAGACGTTTACCAGGGTCAGGTGACGCTGGTTGCGGTAGCGGCGAATGGTTGAGGGGATGAAGGAGGGCATGGTGGGGAGTTTAGGTTGTGACACAGGGAAGTGTTCATCGCATCGTATGAATTTGCAAATTTGGTTGATGTCAAATTTACTGGCCCATCAGCGCAATTTCTGCCTGCCGCCGCGCCACCAAGCCCGACAGCACCCGGCCACCGCCATGCACCCATTTGCGCATCTCCAGAGTGGCACCGGCCCAATCCATCTGATTAATGCGTCGGCGCAGGGTTGAAGTCTGCAAACGCCCGGCACCCAGGTTGAAGGTGAAGTCCACAATGGCTGCAAGGCGGCTTTCGGTTTGGTTGAGCAGCACTGGGCAGTAGCGCAGTGTGGCGGCCAGCGCTGATGCCATGTCGGCCGCCAAATAGCGTTCAGCTTCTGCCTCGGCTATAGGCGGATGGGCTGGCGCGCACAGATGCCCCCAGCCAATCGTCCAGTACCCCGCCGGACATACATAGGGGTGCGCCCGGCGCAATGGGTCAGACTGCGGCACCCGGTGAAAGCCTTCGTACCGCTTGGCCAGCTCGATGGCCGCTTGCGGCACCGACATGACCCCTTGCGCGATCCCTCCTTGCGTCATGACCGCGCCCGCTCAAAAACTCGGCCCACAAACCAAAAGTTGAGCACGCCCGACCATAGTGCCTGGTCAGCATCAGTCCAAGCCGCCAGCACCGCCGCACCCCAACCCGCACCGGCATTCAGCGCCGCCACAAAAGCAGCCGCTTTGGCAGCACAGTACAGGGCCATGAACCAGTAGGTGATGATGGGGCGCACGCTGGTGGACAGTGCATCGGCCCACTTCACTCCCGATGGTCTGCCCTGGCCAGCAACGGCTTCCTTAAAAGCCTCCATTGCGCCGGTGTTCCAGGCGGCATCGGCAGTTGCGCCAATTTCTGCCATGCGCGATGCGCCGCGCACTTTCTCAAACTCCAGCGCCTTGTCCTGCATCGCCAGCTCGTGGCCACGCTCGCCCTTGCGGTCCAGCCATTTCAACAACTCTGGAGCCAACCGAAACGCCCCACCCAACAATCCACCCAAAAGCGTTTCGATCATTGGGCACCTCCGAACAGTTTGAGTTTGATGAGTGAGCCCGTCATCAAGGCCAACACCAGACCCGTGACCAGCATCTTGACGATGGTCAGGCCTGCAGTCTTCTTGGCCTCGTTGAAGGCATCGAGCAGGTTGCGCAGTTCGCGGATGTCGTGGGCGGCGTCGGCACCGTCCAGCCCAACCTCGTGCAGGGCATGACGCGCACCACGCTCAGCGGCGCGCTCCAGCATGTCTTCAAAGTCTTGTTTGGGCAGCGCCTCTCGTAGCCCGGATGAAGCGAAGCGCAATCCGGGGGAAGTCGCATCGTATGAATTCGTAAAGTCAAATCTATTGACCAGGGCGCTGATGTAGCTGGATGTCGCCTGTTACCATGTTGAATTAGTGGCTAATTCATATCATGTAAGATATAAAATGTCGATTTTAAACACGATTGAAGAGTTTGAAGATGAGCTAAACGCTTTGGTGGTGGCCAACCCAGATGACGCGGGGCTTATTGACGCATTGATCGAGGAATTGGGCGCTGATCATGATCTGTTGGATAGGCTCAGTGATGATGTGCCCAAGTGGCACCATATGTTCAATCCGCCATTCGAGATCAAGCGCTTCGAAAATTGTTGGCAAACTGGCCGAAGAATTTACACACTGAAGCCGTATGACGAGGACGGGCACCTGATCAATTACCGGCTCTTCATCGGGCATGACGTGAAAACCAACGAATATTTTGTTTTGACTGTACAACCTAGGGCGACTTGCTATGACACCACAACCAATGAACACCGAAGTCTCTGTGATCGGTACGACAGGCTCGGCATTCCTGCCATTGGGCGGATCTCATAGCGGCATTTTCGGATTACAGATCACACCGGTATTCATTTCAATGAACCGGCATGTTTTGAGTGATATGTCACAGTCGAGAGGCATTTCTGCCACTGAGCGTAGTGCGCGCATTAGGAGTAACCCGCTGCGCGCCACAGCGATCGTGAAAGGTCGGCAGCGTCTGGCCAAAGTTGCAGAGCAACTTAACTTGGGATTCCGGCCGCTTTGTGCCTTGCGCTTGTCAGCCGGTCTGTCGCAGGCTGAACTGGCTGAGAAGATGGAAATGAAGCAACCCAATATTGCACGCCTTGAGAAAAAGCCTGGTGACCCGAGTCTTTCTACCCTGCAGAAGCTTGCAACTGCCTACGGGGTAGATGTTCGCGAGGTCATCGCGGCGGTCGAGGCAGCTAACAAGGCGGAGGCTAACCGTGGCTAACACCCCGTACCTATTTTGCCTATATGCAGAGGATGTGCGCCAAGAGATGACAGGGCAGATGTCGATTATTGGTGCGTTTCAAGGCGGTTTACGAGTGCCCACCGTGCCAGCTCAGCTACCGAAATTGGCGATCGTTGCTAATTTGCGAGTGCCTGCTGAAACCCCGCCAACGTCCGTAAAAATCGAGGTACATCGTGACGGTGAGGTACTTCAAACGATCGAACCACCACCTGAGTTTTTGCAGTCTGTTACCAAGCAAATTGGTGCGGGTTTGGACGAGGGTTACGTCATGCAGTTTGTTGTCGGATTCGCCGGTTTTCCTGTACTTGCTGCAGGCAAGCTGGAGGTTCGTGCAATGATCGACGGTATGGTTCTGCGAGGCAACTCGTTGGAAATCATCGTTGGGGGGTAAAAAGTAATGCTCTGCCGTGGATCGGTTCTTACAAGAACCCGCACCGCACCGTTGCCATAAACGACGAGACCGAAGCCCAGGAAATGGTCGTTTTGGCGAGCCATTTGCTTCGCATTGTGGACAGCAGGCGGTAGCCCGATTCGGCATGACCGATCAATGCACCATATGCAGCGCGTTAAAGCCGTGCAGCGCCCGTGCCTTCAACGTTGAATGACAGGTATTTGTTGGGCAAGTTACCGCCGGGCGTGCCTCAGCATGAGGATGGAGCGGAGAAGTACGATTGGGGACTCACCCGCGCACGGATATTTTTGCAACGAAAATATAGTATTATTTGTTGCAAAATGAGTAAGCACGCCGATTCAATTGACACCAAAGTGATGCAGCGGATCCAGTCGCAGGGGCCGGGTTGGGTGTTCACACCCGCCGACTTTGCCGATCTTGGCAGCCGCACTGCCGTGGCCACTGCACTCACACGCAGTAAGGCGGCTGGTCTGATTCGACTCTTGGGGCGCGGCTTGTATGACACGCCTGTAGTCCATCCGGTTTTGGGGTTGCTTTGGCCAGCTATTGAATCGGTGGCAAAGGCGCTGGAACGTAAAGAGGGTATCCGGCTGCAGCCATCGGGCGTGTACGCAGCGAATCTGTTGGGTTTGTCTGAGCAGGTTCCCGCCAAGGTGGTGTTTTTGACCGACGGAGCTACGCGTACGGTGAAGGTCGGGCCTACCCAAATTAGCCTTAAGCGGACGACACCGCGCAATATGGCGGCGGGCCAGTTGAGCGCCATGCTGATTCAGGCATTTCGAAGTCTTGGCGCGGTCAATATCACGCCACAACGCATTGCGCGCTTGCGTGAGTCATTGCCGGCTGTGGAACGCGCCAAATTATTGCAAGACATTGCGTTGGCACCCGAGTGGATGCGCGCCCATTTGCGTGAGGTAGCTCGGCCATGAGCAACCGATTCCTGGGCGCGTTACGACTTGGCCTGCCATGGCACGTTCCGGCTGGTGCCACCCGTAAAACGGCAGGCTGATTTGGCGCGGGATTATGCGACGATGCGCCCCATGTTCATGACCGAGCCGCCGAGCTTTGACGTGTTGCTGATGGTGCTGATGGTGCTGGCAGACGCTGAAAATGTCATCAACAAACTGTGACAGGATAAACTTCAACCATGGTGAAGGTGGATATCAATGCTGAGCTGCTACGGTGGGCACGTGAGCGTGCGGGCATGACCGTGAGTGAGTTGCTGGCAAAATTTCCCAAGCTTGACCAATGGGAAGCTGGTGAAGCCAAACCCACGCTCAAGCAGGTTGAGGACTACGCCAAAACGACCCAAACGCCTTTTGGGTACATGTTTTTGGAAAGGCCGCCCAGTGAGCCACTGCCGATTCCCGACTTCCGTACCATGAATGGTCGTCAGATCACACGGCCGAGCCCCAATTTGCTTGAAATGATCTACGCATGTGAACAACGTCAGGATTGGTTCCGTGGATATGTCCGCAGCAATGACTGGTCAGAGTTGGCGTTTGTGGGTTCGATGACGCCGGATACTTCAGTCATCACCGCAGCCGGAGAAATCCGCAAGGCCCTGAATTTCGATCTCGAAGCCAGGCGTAATTGTCCGACTTGGGCCGAGGCGCTGAGGTTGTTCGTTGGATTGGCTGACGGCATTGGCGTGCTTGTGATGACCAGTGGCATCGTCATGAATAACACGCACAGGAAGCTTAACCCGAAGGAGTTCCGAGGGTTTGCGCTTTCAGACAAGGTTGCGCCTCTGGTATTCGTCAATGGAGCCGATTCAAAATCCGCTCAAATGTTTACGTTGGCGCACGAGTTGGCTCATATTTGGCTTGGGCAATCAGCTATTTCAGACAGTACGCCGGACAGCTCAGGCGGAAACAGAATCGAAACCTGGTGCAACAGAGTGGCCGCAGAGATGCTGGTACCTTTGGCGGCAGTGAAATCCGAGCTTGTTGAAGGCGAGGAACTGACCTCCACGGTCAACAGGCTGACTCGGGCATTCAAGGTAAGCTCTCTGGTCATTCTGCAGCGTTTGCGCGATGCCGGACTCATTCCTGCGTCTGAATTTGGCAGTATTTATACGGAAGAGTTGGAACGTCTGGACAACCTACCCAAGCGTACTGGTGGCGGCGACTTTTACGTGTCAACGGTTGCCCGCTACAACCGACGCTTTACCAGGGCGCTAGTGGAGAGTACCTTGGAAGGACGCACGCTCTACCGTGATGCGTATCGACTGTTGGGGATATCCAGTACGCAGAATCGGTACTTGTTCGCAAATTTGCTGAATGGAAAAGTGGCCCCGAGGATGGTCACTACTGGTTCAGTCAAAACAAGCGAGGTGACGACCTAGGCGTTAAATTAACGTTTTGACAAAAATCCCTTGATTTCCCAACAGAATATTTGGCTCATTTTGAAGACGTAACTTTACGGCGCCAGGGTCGGCTTATAGGGCGAACGAAAACACAAACTTTTCCGCAGTTGGCGATACCTCCGAGCGCCGGCCATGCCCGGAATGGATGGCTTCTCTAACTCGAAGCAATCCGATATCACACAGCGCACGCAAATCTCGGCTAACCGCAGCACGGTTCCGATTCAGGGCAGTAGCCAACTCCTCAATAGACCCAAAAGTGCCATTTTCCCGTACAGTTTGAAGCAACTCGTTACGACGAGGCGTCACCACTTCCAAGAAGGCTGCTACAGACTCAAATGCAATGGTCACAACTGGTTCGGTCAAGTTTCCGTCCAGTACATTTTCAAGGTCAGTGTGAAATTCCTTGAAGAATTCCGACTCCGATTGGACCTTCAAATCGGCTGACGCGACCGACTCTTGGCGAAATGCATCGTCCGAGGGAACTGCCAGTGTGATTGCTTTAGTGCGCTTCATTTCAGTAATTCTTTCCATAGTGTTGTTTCAACCTGCCCAAGAACCGATTGAATCGCTCGTCAGCCAACTTGGCCGAGGCATGTTTTACGTTATCCCTTACTTTTCCAAACCAGTGCATATGGTGTTCTGACGTGCAGTGGTCGTACCAGTGCGCGTCGTCAAACCCTACGACCCGACCGTTGTCTTCGGCCATAAGGTTGTGGTTGATGTACGCGAAGCTGTACCCGCTCACTTTCCGCGATTTTGGGTCTGCCCAGATTTGCACCCTTATAACTCCATTTCTGGTCACCATCCTTTTGTCAATCGTTAGTTTTACAGCCATGATATCTAATGTTACGCCTGTAGTATAGCCCCTGTCCTGCAAATGTGTAGCCAGTAGCCAGTTTTGAAAAACGGCTTCGGTTTGGAGAGGCTGAGCGCTGTGCGCGATGTCGTATTCTGCTGGAGCGGCCCCCAAGTCGGTTAGAAGTAAGCGTCCGGCGAACTCACCTTGTCTGAGATCAAAATTTGCCAGACCATCGTGTCCACTTCAACAAAGGTGGACACATGGACACATCAAACTCTCAGAACCCAGAGACTTCAGAAATTCAATTGCCGGCGCCCGCACGCCGACACGCGCGCTATAGCGATGGCTTCAAGCGCCAAGTCGTAGCCGCCTGCCTTGGGCCGGGCGTCTCAACGGCAGCCATTGCACTGGCCAATGGCCTCAACGCCAACATGCTGCGCCGCTGGGTCGTCGAATCGGCCAAGCGCAGCCAGAGCCAATTGGCAAACGTGAGGACACCCATGGCCGCTGATCGCAACAACCCCGGCTTCGTGCCGGTCCAGCTTGCACCAGTGCCGACACCCCAAGACACCGACATCCGCATCGAACTCCAACACGCCCGCACCAACATTCATATTCACTGGCCCATGGCGGCATCAAGCCAATGCGCCCAGTGGCTGCGCGAGGTGCTCGCTTGATCCGCATCGATGCCGTGTGGCTGGCCACCCAACCCCTGGACATGCGCGCGGGCATCGACTCCGCCCTGGGCCGCGTGATCAAAATCTTCGGCGTTGCCCGCCCCCACACGGCGTATCTGTTTGCCAACGCGCGTGCCAACCGCATGAAAGTGCTGGTGCATGACGGACTTGGCTTCTGGCTGGCAGCCAGACGACTGCACCAGGGTCACTTTGTCTGGCCCACTCAAGACGGCCAAACGCAAATCAGCTTGAGTCGAGCGCAACTTGATGCGTTGGTTCTGGGCCTGCCCTGGAGTCGCATGGGAGAGGGCGGCATCATCAGCGTGGTGTGAGGTAAAAATTCATGCAAATCAGCCCTTATTCCGCTGAAAAATGGACCAGAAATAGTGCGCCAGAGCCCATGTATAAATGTTGAGTCACTATCGTTTTTGAGTCAATTGGGGAATGTCAGAATGGATAAAAACTGTTCTCTGTGGGACACTATTTCCCATGCTCCAAGCCCAAGAATCACTGCTCGACTTGAACGCAGAACAACTGCGTGAGCTTGCTGCTGCCTTGATCGTCAAAATCAGTGAGCAAAGCAAAACCATTGCCGCCAAAGACAGTGACATCTTGTACCGCCAGGCCAAGATCGACAAACTCACCCACGAGTTGGCCACCCTCAAGCGTTGGAAGTTTGGCAGCAGCAGCGAGCAACTCAACGGGGAGCAGATCAGCCTGCTCGACGAGACCCTTGATGCCGACATCGCCGCCATCGAAGAAGAACTCAAAGCGCTCAGCCCAGCGCCCAAGCTTGAGACCGCACCGCGTCAACAACCCAAACGTGCCGCCCTGCCTGCATGCTTGAGCCGCGTCGCCATCCACCACGAGCCCGACTCCACCACCTGCGGCTGTGGCTGCCAATTGAAGCGTATTGGCCAGGATGTCGCAGAGAAGCTGGACTACACACCGGGCGTGTTCACCGTGGAAGAACATATCCGCGGTAAATGGGTGTGTGATGAATGCGAAACCCTCATCCAGGCGCCAGTGCCTGCACAAATCATTGACAAGGGCATCCCCACGGCGGGTTTGCTGGCCCAGGTGCTGGTGGCCAAGTACAGCGACCATTTGCCGCTGTACCGCCAGGAACGCATCTTTGGCCGTGCCGGGGTAGAAATTGCCCGCTCGACACTGGCGCAGTGGGTGGGTATTTGTGGCGTGCGACTGCAGCCGCTGGTCGATGCGCTTAAAACAGAAATTTTCAGCCACTCGGTTGTGCATGCTGATGAGACGCCAGTGGAGATGCTCAAGCCTGGCAACAAAAAGACACACCGGGCTTACCTTTGGGCTTATGCGCCGGGCGCATTTGAGGACTTGAAAGCGGTGGTCTACGACTTCTGTGAATCCCGCGCCGGTGAACATGCCAGAACCTTCCTGGGCAAATGGAAGGGAAGTCTGGTTTGCGATGATTATGGGGGCTACAAACAAGGTTTTCTTGGTGGCATCACCGAGGCCGGGTGCATGGCGCATTCAAGGCGAAAGTTCTTTGATCTGCATGTGGCTGCCAAGAGTCAGATTGCGGGGCAGGCTTGTGCGTACATCAGTCAGCTCTATGACGTTGAGCGCGAGGTCAAGACGCTGGGTGCCGGCGAGCGTCTGCAAATTCGCCAGGCCAGATCAAAACCATTGGCCGACAAGTTTCATGCGTGGATGCTGTTGCAGCGCAGGCAGGTCACTGATGGCACGGCCACAGCAAAAGCGCTTGATTACAGCCTCAAGCGCTGGACGGCTCTGGCGCAGTTTCTGGAGAACGGGCAGTTGCCCATCGATAACAACTGGATCGAGAATCAGATTCGCCCGATTGCCATTGGCCGGGGCAACTGGTTGTTTGCCGGCTCCTTGCTGGCCGGGCAGCGCGCTGCTGCGGTGATGAGTTTGATTCAGAGCGCCAAGCTCAATGGCCATGATCCGTATGCCTACATCAAGGATGTGCTGACCCGACTGCCGACGCAGAAAAACAGTCAGATCGAAGAATTGCTGCCGCACCGCTGGCAACCAACAAAATCCTAACTTTGACTTCGTGCCATCAAGGCACTGGTGGCGTCAAGGGGTGTTGCCCACCCGCTTACGGTTAGAAAGCACATTGCCTTGGCCAAGCGGTTTGAAGGCTTTCTTTGACTGCTGCACCAGCGACCGCTTTTTATCGACGGTCAACATCACGCCGCAACGAATTGCGCGCTTGCGCGAGTCATTGACAGCCGTGGAACGCGCCACGTTGTTGCAAGACATTGCCTTGGCGCCGGAGTGGATGCACTCCCATTTTCGTGAGGTGGCCCGTCCATGAGCAGATCGGGTCGAGTCAACGGGATTGCGCCCGTTGACCCGCTTCTGCGGGACATTTACGCAGCTACCAATGCCGTTTCGTCATCTTGCACTTTGGGTGACCAGCGTCCTCTCTCTTCCGTGACCACGATCTTCTGTTTGACCATGCGCTCAACGGTATAAATGCGCTCAATCACTCTGCAAATGGGCTCGTTGCCCTGCACTCTGGCACAGTACAGCAGACGAATCAGTTTGTCTGCCCATCGCGGCACGGTCCCTGTCTTCTCCCAACGGGCAATTGACTGTCCGTCAATTCCTACCAGCTTACCCAGGCTTGGTTGCGATAACAGCATCCCGCCACTTCGGATGTAGCGAAACTCAGCGCCCGTGAGCTTGCCTGACTTCTCTGTCAGCGCCGTACAAATAGCCTGCGTCAATCCATCGATGTCGTGAAACGACACGGCCTCGCCAAAAGGCGTTTGCTTGACTTCAAAGCCATTAACCAGCCACACATTGCGCAGTCCGCCATCGGTGTAGTGGTACATCTTCACTCCTTTGTTATGTCAATCACGGTAACCACAATCAGGCTGGGCTCTGGATACTCAATAGCCACAACCACCGCCACGTTCATGCCAGACACATATCGCTCCATACGGCACTTCAAACCAGAAAATCTGATATCCGGCTCTGGTTGCATATGTATGCGACCCATGCGCAGCGCTTCCATCACCATCGGCCTGTTGATCAGCCGCTTTTTCATCTGCTGGTGTGCGTGTTTGACAAACACCACATTTGCGTCGTCAGAAGCGCACTTCCTGATGTGTTTTTCAAGCTGCTGAATAGATGGGCCTGCCATACCTGAACCTATTATTTTGATAGGTCGATTGTGGCATGAATTACCGCCGCGTAGATGAAAACTTCAAATGACCTTGCTTCCCGGCGCGATTTCTGGCTTGCGGGTGTAATGGTCGGCGTGCACGCCAATGCCAATCCTGGCGGGTTTTCTTGGTGGCCTAAGCATCTGTGTTCACCGTTGCGCTGCGTATGTTCTCTTGTCGCGCCTATGGCGCACAGGCAACTGATCTCGTTACCCCATCTTCTCAGCCAGTTTTTCAGCCTGCAGGTGGGTGTACTTTTTCAGCATTTGCAGTGTTTTGTGGCCGGAGATGGAGGCGAGCTCAAGAATCGAGAAATCGCTTTTTTCGCTTAGGCGACTCATGGCTTCATGGCGCAAGTCGTGCCAGGTGAAGTCTTGGATTTTGGCGCGCTGGCAGGCATAGCGAAAGACGCTCAGAAGGCAAGTCCGGTCCATGGGAAAGGGTCGGTCAGATGGATTTTGCTTGCCTGGTGGTTTGGGCAATGCATTCAACACATCAATCGCTTTGGACGACAGGGGCGCGGCCCGTTCTTCACCGTTTTTGGTTTCTTTCAGAAGCGCAAACTTGCGGTCAAGGTTCACGTGCTCCCAAGTCAGCGACAAAATTTCATTTTGTCGCGCAGCTGTTTCGATGGCGAACTGGAAGGCAGGGTAAAGCAGCTTGTTTCGTGACTTCTTGATTTCAGTCTCCAGGCGAGCGAATTCTTCTTTGGTCAGACGGCGCTCGCGTCCTTTCCCTTCAGACGGCTTGCGCACGTTGTCGACCGGGTTGCCACGGGGCAGCATGATTCCGCACTCTATTTGGGCGAACTTCATGAGTTTGGACAGCATGAAGATTTCTTTGCGCACGGTTGAGTTACTCACCGCTGGCATTTTCGTTTGCTTGTTGCCAGCTAGTCGCAAGTCTCGGTAAACACCAACAACTTTTTGGTCGATGGCCACCAAAGAGTATTTGCCAAGCAGCGAGTCAAGCCGGGCTAGCTGGTAGCGCCAGGACTCTTTTTCGTCTTCGCGCTTGCGATAGTGAAACGGTGCGTATTCACTTTTAAAGCGATCGATGAGGTCGGTCAGGGTGGTCTTTTCTGCATCTGAGGAGCTTTGGAAAGTGCCCCTGTCGATGTCGGATTCAATCTTGCGAGCCCACATATCGGCGTCGATTTTTCGCTCGAAAGTCTTCGATTGAGATGGGTATCCGGTCTTCCGAATTGTGGCTTGCCATAGCCCGGATTCACGCTTTCGAAAGCTCGCCATTTCAGTCCTTTGCGCTAGTTTGGTGCGACTAATTTTAAAATAAGTGTGCCCGTTTTGTGCCCGTTATTCATTTTTTATTTATAAAAACGTCGTAAGTTATTGATTTGTAACGGTTTTATAGTAAGTAAATACTCGCCTGGAAAGCGTGCGGGGAGTTAAATCCCCCGGGGGTTCGAATCCCCCCTGCTCCGCCAGATGATGCCCTAAGTAGTCGAACTACTTAGGGCTTTTTCATTGTCATCAGCAATTTTCACAAAGCGAGGGAGCACACCCTCGGCGCAGGCGACCTGGTCATGAAATTCCGCCAGGGGACGCATCCAGAGCACGTTCTGGCTATCGCCTTGCAACGGTTTGTACAGCACGCCCGGTTGCAGCGTGGCCTCAATCAGGCAAGTGCCGACAACGGTGTAACGCCCGCCTTTGTAATGCCGAAGCTGGGTACCGGGCGCGAAAGGCTGGGGCTGTGGGTCATTCAATGGCATCGAAGTTCCTGAGTTAATTTGGATTGACCACTTTATATCCGCTCCCACAGCCTGCTCAACCTGAACTGCCGCTCTGAAGCTTTCAAGCCAGCCACAAAATATCCCAGCCGCCGCCTAAAATCATGCAAATGAGTCACCCCGCAAACACACACAACAAGCCCGCTGCCAGCGCAGAGGCCACCGACGTCGTCAAGCCCAGCAATTTTTTGCGCCAGATCATCGAATCTGACCTGGCCAATGGCACCTATGCCAGCCGCAAATGGGGTGGCGGCCCTGGCGATGCCGCGCACCATGCGGCGGGCCAGCCCGACCCAGCCAAAATCCGCACCCGCTTTCCCCCGGAACCCAATGGCTACCTGCACATTGGCCACGCCAAAAGCATCTGCCTGAACTTTGGCCTGGCGCGCGACTACGGCGGCGTGTGCCACCTGCGCTTTGACGACACCAACCCCGAAAAGGAAGACACCGAGTACGTCAACAGCATCATCGATTCGGTGAAATGGCTCGGCTTCGAATGGAACGGTGCCCCCGGTGCCGCGCCCTACCAGGCCAGCGACTACTTTGACTTCATGTACCGCGCCGCCGAGTATTTGATCGAAGCCGGCCATGCCTATGTGGACGAGCAAACGGCCGAGCAAATGCGCGTGAACCGGGGCGACTTTGGCAAGCCCGGCATCGACAGCCCCTACCGCAAGCACACACCCGCTGAAAACCTGACCCGCTTTCGCCAAATGCGCGATGGCCTGTACCCCGACGGTGCCATGGTGCTGCGCGCCAAAATCGACATGGCCAGCCCCAACATCAACCTGCGCGACCCGGCCATCTACCGTATTCGCCGCGCCACGCACCACAACACCGGGGACATTTGGTGCATCTACCCGATGTACACCTTTGCGCACCCGATCGAGGACGCGCTGGAGCAGATCACCCACAGCATCTGCACGCTCGAATTCGAAGACCAGCGCCCGTTTTACGACTGGCTGATGGCGCGGCTGATCGAAGGCGGCCTGTTGGCCAGCCCGCCGCCGCACCAATACGAGTTTGCCCGACTCAACCTGACCTATGTGATCACCAGCAAGCGCAAGCTGGCGCAATTGGTGTACGACCACAAAGTCAACGGCTGGGACGACCCGCGTATGCCCACCATCGTCGGCCTGCGCCGTCGCGGCTACACCCCGACAAGCCTGCAGATGTTTGCCGAACGTATTGGTGTCACCAAGAGCGACAGTTGGATCGACTATTCCACCTTGGAAGGCTGCCTGCGCGAAGACCTGGAACTCAAGGCGCACCGCGGCATGGCCGTGCTGAACCCGGTCAAGCTGGTGCTGACCAACTGGGATGAAGTGATGGGCGCGGGCCACCTGGAGCCCTGCAGCCAGCCGGCGCTGCCGCACCCACCAGAGGGCTCAGAGCCGCCACCCGCGCGCCACTTCTCACTAGGCAAAGAGGTGTGGATCGACCGCGAAGACTTTGAAGAAGTGCCACCCAAAGGCTACAAGCGTTTGTTCCCCGGCAACAAGGTGCGCCTCAAAGGTGGCTACGTGATTGAGTGCACCGGCTGCAGCAAAGACGCCAACGGCCACATCGTGCAAGTGCTGGCCACCGTGGTGCCCGACACCAAGAGCGGCACGCCCGGCAGCGAAACCGTCAAGGTTAAAGCCGCCATCACCTGGGTCGGCGTGGCCAACGGCGTCAACGCCGAAGTGCGCCTGTACGACCGCCTGTTCCTGGACGCCCAGCCCGACGCGGGCGGCAAAGACTTCATCGAGAGCCTGAACCCGAGCAGTCTCAAGGTCTTTACCGCCATCGTCGAGCCGTCACTGGCAAATGCCCTGCCCGGCCAGAACTTTCAGTTTGAGCGCCATGGTTACTTTGTGGCAGATCGGGTGGACCATGTGCAGGTGACCAAGCCGGTGTTTAATCTGGCGGTGGGGCTGAAGGACAGTTGGGGCAAGTGACAGTGACTCGGGTTTGTAGGATGAACATGCAAAATCACATATACATCATCACCGGCGCCTCGCGCGGCATGGGTCTGGCCATGGCCGAACAGCTGCTGGCTGCGCAGAATCGTCTGCTGTGCATCTCGCGCCAGTCCAATCCCGCGCTGGCCGTACAGGCAGAGCAACACAAGTGCATGCTTGAGCAGTGGACACAGGACCTGTCGCAGCCACTAGCCGCCGCAGACACCCTCCTCACCTGGCTGTGCAGCATCAACCAGGACGAGTTGCACAGCATCACCTTGATCAACAACGCGGCGGTGCTCCCCACCATTGCTGCCATGCGGGTCTCTGCGCCCACAGAACTGGCGCTTTCACTGCGGGTCAACCTGGAGGCCCCAATGCTGCTGACTGCGGCATTTTTGCAGGGCACGCAAGAGACGAAGGCCGTGCGCAAGGTGCTCAATATTTCCTCTGGCCTGGGGCGGCGCGCCATGGCCTCCCAGGCGCCCTACTGCGCTGCCAAGGCGGGCCTGGACCATTTCACCCGCTGCCTGGCAATTGAAGAAGCCCGCCACGGCAACGGCGCCAAAGTCTGCTCACTGGCGCCCGGTGTGATTGACACCGACATGCAGGTGCAACTGCGCAGCGCAGACGCCAACGCGTTTCCGGATCAGGCCTCTTTTGCGCAACTCAAGGCTGCGGGTCAACTTGCCACAGCCAGCGTGGCCGCGCAGCGGGTGCTGGCCTGGTTGGCACGCCCGGATTTTGGCCAGCAGGCAATAGCTGACGTGCGCGAAGCCGGTTAATCCGGCCTCACACGCCGGTCAGCAAGCGCATTGCTCATTCATCAGCGGCTCGGACTAAGATGCACCGGGAATTCGTAACCCAAGGAGATTTTTAAATGACCCGTGAAGTCGTGATCGTGAGCGCCGCCCGCTCTGCCATTGGCACCTATGGTGGCAGCCTGAAAGACCTGGCACCCACCGAGCTGGCAGGCCAATTGGTTCGTGAAGTGCTTTCGCGCGCCGAAGTCACGGGTGCCGAAGTCGGCCATGTGGTGTTTGGCCATGTCATCAACACCGAACCCAAAGACATGTATCTGGCGCGCGTGGCAGCCCTGAGCGGCGGGTGCACCGAGGGCGTGCCAGCCTTTAATGTGAACCGCCTGTGTGGCTCGGGCCTGCAGGCCATTGTGTCGGCCGGCCAAAGCATTTTGCTGGGCGACTGCGACATTGCCGTTGGCGGCGGTGCCGAGGCCATGAGCCGGGCGCCCTTCGCCAGCCTGAACATGCGCTGGGGTGCCCGCATGGGCGACACCAAAATGGTCGACATGTTGGTGAGCACCTTGCACGACCCCTTTCACAACATCCACATGGGCATCACAGCCGAAAACATTGCAGCCAAGTGGGGCATCAGCCGCGAAGAACAGGACGCATTGGCTGTTGCGAGCCACAACCGCGCCCAGCGCGCCATTGAGGCCGGCTATTTCAAGAGTCAGATCATGCCGGTCACGCTCAAGGGCCGCAAGGGCGACGTGGTTTTTGACACCGATGAGCATTACCGCCCCAATTGCACGCTGGCCGACCTGGCCAAACTCAAGCCCGCGTTCCTCAAGGAAAACGGCACCGTCACACCCGGCAACGCCTCGGGCATCAACGACGCAGCCGCTGCCGTGGTGCTGATGGAAGCAGGCACCGCCAGGGCGCGCGGTCTGAAGCCGCTGGCCCGGCTGGTGGCCTATGCCCACGCTGGTGTGGACCCAAAATACATGGGCATCGGCCCGGTACCGGCCAGCCAAATGGCCCTGAAAAAGGCTGGGTTAACGGTGAATGACCTTGACGTGATTGAGGCCAACGAGGCCTTTGCAGCCCAGGCCTGTGCCGTCAGCCACGACCTTGGGCTGGACCCGGCCAAGGTCAACCCCAACGGTTCCGGTATTTCGCTGGGCCATCCCGTGGGCGCGACCGGCGCACTCATCACGGTCAAGGCCTTGTACGAGCTTGAGCGCATTGGCGGGCGTTATGCGCTGGTGACCATGTGCATTGGCGGTGGTCAGGGCATCGCCGCCATTTTTGAGCGCCAGGCTTGACCGCAGGCAAGGCCAAGCCATGACCATCCAACGCCACTGGAGCCTGGGCGCCAAACTGCTGATGGTGGGGGCGCCTTTTTTGCTGCTGATCTTCATGGCCACTGTGGCCACCTTGTGGGTTTCATGGCAACTCGACGGCGGTGCGGCGGCCGTCAACGAGGCCGGGCGCATGCGCATGCAGTCCTACCGCATGTCGCTCTCCATTGGCACCCAGGAAATCAGCCAACTGCCCGAACAAAGCGCCGAATTCGACCGCAGCCTGGCCACTCTGCGGCAAGGCGACCCGGAGCGCCCGCTGTTTGTGCCCTGGGACACCGCCACGCACCAGAATTTTGCCGTGGTCGAGCGCGACTGGGCCGCCTACCAGGCGCGCTGGATTCTGGCCAAGCCCACCAGCTTTGACGACTTGCGTGCCGACACCGTGGCCTTTGCGTCCCACATCGATGACTTCGTCAACAGCATCGAGGTGCACATTGCCCAATGGACTGCGGTGCTGCACCTGTTGCAAATGAGCATGCTGGCCTCTGTGGTGGTGGGGGCCGCCGTCTTGCTTTACTCCGGCTACCTGTTTGTACTGGAGCCCGTGGGACAGCTGAAACAGGCCATTGAAAAAATTCAAATCGGCAATTTTGATGCCCGTGTGGAGCGTGTCTCCAGCGATGAACTAGGCACCTTGGCCGACGGTTTCAACGGCATGGCCGAACATTTGCAGTCGATGTACCGCAATCTTGAAGCCAAGGTGGCTGAAAAGACCCTCTTGCTAAAGGAAAAGTCGGACCGGCTGGAGAGCCTGTACGAGGTGACAGCACTGGTGGCCAAGGCCACCTCGCTCGATACCCTGGCGCAGGACTTCACCAAGAGCCTGGCCAAGATTTCGCATGCTGACGGGGTCGCGCTGCGCTGGTCCAACCAGGGCGGCCAGCGCCACCTCATGCTGGCTGCGCACGGCTTGCCTGCTGACATGATCGATGACGAGCAATGCATTTACACAGGGGATTGCTACTGCGGTTCAGCCACAGCCGATTCAGGTATTCGCATCATTCCAATCCGGGATGAATCCAGCGCACCGTTGAAGCATTGCCTCAAGGCCGGATTTGAGACTGTCATCACCCTGCCGGTGCGCCTGCACCAGCACCTGATGGGCGAAGTCGATTTGTTTTACCACGCCCGCATCAGCCCCACGCCTGCCGAGCGCTCGCTGCTGGAGGCGCTCAGCAGTCACCTGGCCAGCGGCATGGAAAACCTGCGTCTGAACGCCCTTGAGAAAGAAGCCGCTGTGTCGCAAGAACGTCACTTGCTGGCGCGCGAGCTACACGACTCGATTGCCCAGTCGCTGGCTTTCCTGAAAATCCAGGTGCAGTTGATGCGTGACGCCATCAAGAATTGCAACGAGCCCGAAGTCGCAAAAATTCTGGAAGAAATCGACGCCGGTGTGCGTGAGAGCTACAGCGATGTGCGCGAACTGCTGCTGCATTTCAGAACCCGCACCAACATCGAAGACATTGAGCCCGCACTGGCCACCACGCTACAAAAATTCGAGCATCAAAGCGGCATCAAAACCGCCTTGACCATGCAGGGTCAGGGTCTGCCCTTGGCCCCGGACGTTCAGATCCAGGTCCTGCACATTGTTCAGGAAGCGCTGTCCAACATCCGCAAGCACGCCCGGGCCTCGCAGGCTTGGCTGGATGTGCAGCAGCAACCCACCTGGCGCTTTGAGGTGCGCGACGACGGCATTGGTTTCAACCCCGACACCGACCAACTCGATGAAACCCATGTGGGCTTGCGCATCATGACCGAGCGGGCGCAGCGCATTGGTGCGCACATCGATGTGCTGTCGACACCCTCGCGGGGCAGTTCGGTCATTTTGACCCTGACGCCGCCGTCGCACCCAAGCACCAGCAACGCGGCCCGCATTGACCGCTTGCCCGCCAACCCCACTGCCAAGATGGTCTGACTATGCCAATCACTTCGCTCAACGACGCGCCCATCCGTATTTTGGTGGTGGACGACCACACCCTGTTTCGCCGCGGCCTGACCGCCCTGCTGGCCCGAGATCCTGGCTTGTTGGTGGTGGGTGATGCTGCAGATGCCGGACAGGCGCAGCGCAAAGCCCAGGAACTGCAGCCCGATGTCATCCTGCTCGACAACCACTTACCCGGGGTTAACGGCGTCGATGCGCTGCCTTCCTTGCTGGAAGCGGCACCTGTGGCCTGCATTTTGATGCTGACGGTAAGCGAAGACGAGAACGATCTGGCCGCAGCACTGAAGGGGGGTGCCAGCGGTTATTTGCTGAAAACCATGGAAGGCGACGAGCTGACCGCTGCCGTGCACCGCGCGTTTCAGGGCGACAGCATCATTGCGCCCGAGATGATGGGCAAGCTGATTGCCGCCTACAAAAACAACACCTTCAAGCTGCAACCGTCCTCCCCGGCCCTGAACCAACCCGCCACTGCAAAAGTCAGCACGCCCACCGAACTGGCCATGGCCAGCCTGTCACCGCGTGAACTCGACATTTTGCGCGGCATTGCGCGTGGCGCCAGCAACAAGGAAATTGCGCGCGACCACGGCATTGTGGAAACCACCGTCAAGATTCATGTGCAGCATGTGCTGCGCAAACTGGGGGTGAGCTCACGGGTGCACGCCGCCGTGATGGCGTCCGAGCAGGGTTTGCTGTAAGCAGGCGGCTGGCCCAACGCACACCGAGATACCCGGCAGACCGGGAATCCACCTAACGCGCTGGGCTTTGGCCTTATCGCCACAACCGCTCTCAGGCGTCACCAGTTCTGCCAGCGTCATGCCGTCGAGCACGGCCAGGAAATTTTGCGTGGCCTGATTCAAAACACCCTTGAGTCGGCAGTTCTGGTCCATCCGGCACTGGTTCAGGCTCGGCTCAAAACACTCGACCACCGCAAAATCGGTCTCGGTCGCCCGCACGATGGTGCCCAGGCAAAGCTCTTGGGCGTGCTGCGCCAGGCGCAAACCGCCGCCGCGACCACGGGTGGTTTCCAGCCAGCCACGGACGGCGAGTTGCTGCACGATTTTGGTCAGGTGGCTGCGTGAAATGCCGTGGCTCTCGGCTATTTCGGTGATCGTCACCGGCTCAGCACGATCCGCGCTGGCGGCGCAGTACATCAGCACGCGCAAGGTGTAGTCAGTCCATTGGGTGAGTCGCATAGGTCTGAGAGGCTTAAATCAAAGGTTCATTCTATTTGTTTATTATGTAGTTAAAATAAGGTTCATATTAAATTCTTCTTTTAGGTTGTCATACACGCCGAAACCGCTACCGGTCCAGGCTGCACCAAAGTGATGAAAAATCCGCTTCCCAAAAAAATCATTCCGATCCAGCCAGTGCCCTTTGACCCCGCAGCCGAGAGCGTGTTTTCCCTGACCGACGAACCGGGCAAAATTTACCCGCGCAGCGTTGGCGGCTTCTTTAACCGCCTGCGCTGGGCCATGGTCTGGGTCACACAGCTTGTTTTTTACGGCGTGCCCTGGTTGCAATGGAACGAGCGCCAGGCGGTTTTGTTTGACTTGGCGGGCAGCCGGTTCTTTATTTTTGGCCTGGTGTTGCACCCACAAGACCTGATCTATCTGGCGGTTTTTCTGGTGCTGGCGGCGCTGACGCTGTTTTTCTTTACTGCGGTGGCGGGCAGGCTCTGGTGTGGCTACGCCTGCCCACAAACCGTCTACACCGAGATTTTTTTGTGGCTGGAACGCATCACCGAGGGTGATCGCCTGGCCCGGATGCGGCTTGACAACGCAGCCTGGGGTCTGGAGAAAATCGGACGTAAAAGCGCCAAACAAAGCCTTTGGATCAGCCTGGCTTTGTTCACCGGCTTTACCTTTGTAGGCTACTTCACGCCCATTCGTGACCTGGTTCAGGAACTGCAGGCGCTGTCGTTTTCGCCCTGGGAATGGTTTTGGGTCTTGTTTTACGGCCTGGCCACCTACGGCAACGCGGGCTACCTGCGCGCGCAAATCTGCCAGCACATGTGCCCCTATGCCCGCATTCAAAGCGCCCTGACCGACATGGACTCCATGGTCATCGCCTACGATGCCAAACGGGGTGAGGGCCGCGGCTCACGCCCACGGGCGGCCGACCCCAAGTCGCTCGGCCTGGGCGACTGCATCGATTGCACACTGTGCGTGCAGGTGTGCCCCACCGGCATCGACATTCGCAACGGGCTGCAAAACGAATGCATTGCCTGCGCCGCCTGCATCGACGTGTGCGACGAAGTGATGGTGAAAATGAACTACCCGACCGGCCTGATCCGCTACTCGTCAGGCAAGGGCATGACAGACCAATCAAGCCCCAAACAAATGCTGAGACGGGTCTGGCGCCCACGCGTGTGGGTTTACGGTGTGCTGTTTTTGGCGGTCGTGGCGATTTTTGTGGGCGGTTTGTCCACGCGCAAGGGTTTTGCCGTGGACATCATCAAGGACCGCGGTGCGCTGGCGCGTGAACTGGGCAACGGCGACGTTGAAAACATCTACCGCCTGAAGGTCATGAACGCCTCGGAGGCCACGCAAAGCTATACCGCCAGTGTGCAGGGCATGCCAGGCTTGACGCTGGCCACCGAGCCGGTACTGAGCGTGCCGGCCACCGGCATTGGCTCGCTCACCATCCGTCTGACTTTGCCCTTTGAGGCGGCGCAGGCCTACCGTGGCAAGGCCAGCCCGATCAGCTTCCGGGTGGAGGCCACGGGCCAGGGCCAAAACGTGGCCGTGGAAGAGAAATCCACCTTTGTCATCCCGCGCTGATGCGTCACAGTGCACCCACCAGCTTCTGACATGACCAAAAAATTCCCAATCAATCCCGCCAACCCGGAGCGCATTTGCTGGGGTTGCGACCAGTTTTGCGCTATTGCCGCCATGACCTGCGCCAACGAGCGCTCACCGCATCCGTCCGAGTTATTTGGCGACGACTGGCTGGCCTGGGGCGAGCAGCAACTTAGCCCCAACAGCCCGCCCACAGCCCCCAGCATATCGGCAGACAACACCACGAGGAACCCCGCATGACGATCCCAATCCTGAACAACACCCCCGCCCAGCCCGCACCCCAAGGCATGCCCTGGCTGCGACTGGCTTTTCGTCCGTTTTACCTGGGCGCCGCCCTGCTGGCGGCGCTGATCGTGCCGCTCTGGGTGGCCGTTTTTCTGGGTGCGCTCAGCTTTCAACCCGCGCCGCAGCCGCTGCTTTGGCATGCCCATGAAATGCTGTTTGGCTTTGCCATCGCGGTCATCGTGGGTTTTTTGATGACCGCGGGAAAAAGCTGGACCGGTTTGCAAACGCCGCGTGGCCCGGCTTTGGGGGCTTTATTTCTGCTGTGGCTTAGCGCCCGCGTGGCCTCGCTGGTGGCGCCCTACCCGGTATTCGCAGTGTTGGACCTGGCGCTCTTGCCCATCGTCGGGCTAGTCTTTCTGCGCTTGCTGATCCAATCACGCAACTGGCGCAATGTGCCGCTCGCGCTTATTTTGCTGTTGCTCACCTTGGTGAATCTGAGCTATCACCTGGCGGTGAACGGCCTGATTGAGCTGAACCCGATGCGCGCCTTGTATGCCGCATTGGGTTTTGTGGTCGTCATTGAATGCGTGATGGCCGGGCGCGTGGTGCCATTCTTTACCACCAGCGCCCTGCCGAACCTCAAAATCAACACCCTGCCCTGGCTGGACCGCACAGCGCTGGCTGCCACCGTGGTCGGCATGGTTTTGTGGGTGACCAACTGGCACAGTGGCTTAGCTGCCGGGGCCTTGGGGTTGGCGTTTGTGCTCAATCTGGTGCGCCAACTGCGCTGGCACCCGCTGGCCACCCTGCGCCGCCCCATTTTGTGGATCTTGCATGCATCCCACCTCTGGCTGGTTTTGGGCTTGGGCTTGCTGGCGCTGGCGCAGATGGGCCTGGTCACCACATCGCTTGGGGTCCATGCGCTGGGCGTTGGCGCCACTGGCGGCTTGATCCTGGGCATGATGACCCGCACCGCGCGGGGCCACACCGGTCGGCCCTTGACAGCAGATGTGCCCGAAATTGCGATGTATGTATTGATCATGCTGGCCGCCGCGCTGCGGGTGCTGATGCCCTTGCTGGTACCGTCGCTCTACGTTAGCAGCATGGTGGCGTCAGCCGCCGCCTGGAGTGCTGCGTTTTTAATCTACCTGTGGCAATACACGCCCTGGTTGGTGAGTGCGCGGCAGGATGGCAAGGACGGTTGAATCCTTACCCATTGCGACCATCCGGTCGGGGTCTGCCAAACCAGTCACCATATCGCAGCGCCCAGCCGACCATGGCTACACACCATGCAGCCGCAGCAACCAGCGTCAAGGTTTGCGAAAAGGCTTCAGCCAAGGCGGCACCAACCCGCAAAACCACGGCAGCCTGCAACACCCAGTACAGCCACCAGACCATGTTGTCAGCAGACTCCTTGCGTCCACCGTGACCACTGCTGATCCGCGTGACCATGGCAAACATGGTGCAGCCCATATAGCCCATGGTCATGGCATGCAAGGGTGCCAGACCCAGCGACACGGTATCGCCGCTGATGGCCATCAAGCCGTGCGAGATGGCGTTGAGCGTCAGCGCCAAGCCGAACCAAACAAAACCACCGTGCAACATGGCCAGCAGGCGGATCTTCAGGCTTTGAACAAAGCCCCAGCGCAGCGCCAAACCCAGCATCAGCAACGCCAACGGTGCTTCCACCGCCAATTGCAGCCAGCGCAAGGCTGGGGGCACGGGCCACCACCACAGATCAGCCACGCTGACCAACCCCTCAAACAGCAGCGTGCCAAGCATCACCGCCAGCACCCAGTTGGGCCGCCAGGTGTCGAGTTTTTCGATCAAACAGGCGCTGAAAAACGGAATCATGCGGTGCGACACCGCCACAAATACGGGTGCCAAAAACCACCAGATGCCCAGCTGAATGCCGCTGCGAAGCAAGGTTATTGAATTAAAAACCAGCGACAAGGTGACCCACCACATCACACCCGCGCCGACCAGGCAGGCGGCACTGACCAAGGTGGCGTGCATTTTGTCGCTGACCCGGCTGCACCAGATCATGTGAGCAAAGCGCAGGCTCAGTACAGTCCAACCCAGCGCCACCAGCCCTATTCCGAGGGCCGCCCACTGCAATTGCCAGTGCATCCCGAACCAGGCCACCGCCCACCCGACCATCACGGTCGCCAGCGCGGGCAACAGGCTGCGCGCACTGACCGCAGGCAGTTTGAGCCATTTTTGCCCGGCGGTGTACAAAAAGCCGACAAAAAATAGTGGCATGTAGCCCAGGCTCATCAGAAGCGCATGCATCAAAGGTGCAGGAACAGCCGGATTCAGCGGCCACTGCCAAGCGCGCGCCTGCAACAGAGTTGCCCACCAGAACGCGGACGCGCCCAGCATCACGGCGGCCATAAAAAATGCCAGGCGATGCGGTGCCAGCAGCAAGTGGCTAAAGCGCCAGCGTGGCATCTTCAGCGTGTTCCATCGCGGATGCGGCGATCAACGTTTGAGTTCCGGGAGTTTGTGCTCAATCTTGGCCCACTCATCCGCATCGGGCAGACCAGCCTTGGTCTTGGTGATCAATTTCCATTGAGGTGCGAGTTCTGCGTTGAGCGCGATCAAACCCTGCTGCTTGGCCGGCACATCTTCTTCGGCATAAATGGCATTGACCGGGCACTCCGGCACACACACGGCGCAGTCAATGCAATCGTCAGGATCGATCACCAAAAAATTGGTACCTTCGCGGAAAGCATCCACCGGGCAAACATCGACGCAGTCGGTGTATTTGCAGCGGATGCACGATTCGGTTACGACAAAGGTCATGGTGCATCTCCTCTCATACGGGCCGGATTTCAAACACGGTGTCATCAAACCCATGCACCAGCAACAATTGCTCGACACGTGCCTGCCAAAGCTGGCCAAATTCTTTCCGCTCTGCCGCCGTGGCGGTGCCTGACAAATAGGCTTGCATTAGGGGCATGGTGCGGGGATCAGACCGCACCTTATGCACATGGGCTTGTGCCAGCACGGCCTGGCCGGTATCGGTGCGTGTGAAGCGAATGTCAAACGGAATATCCACGCCAAAGTGCATCAACTCCCGGCGCACAAAACGCCCGCCAATGCCGGCGAAGCCGCCGCTGCTGGCAGCGCCCGTCAGCTGACCCAAAATATTGGCCACCACACCGGTGGTACCAGATGCCAATGTCTGCCTCAGATCGACCGCGACGCCACCACGCTGTGGCACCGCACCGGGATAAAGCTGCTGCAGGGCGCGCACGCCGAGCCAATAGGCAGATGCCACTGTGGGACATGAATGACCGGCGAGCTTGACGGCATCGATATAACCGTAGCGCACCAGTCCGCCTTCGGCTGCGCCCAAAAAATCAGCCAGGGGATCGATCAGGGTGATGTCTGGAATAAGTTTGAAAAATGCAGGTGATTCCATGGGCGTGACCTTGAAGACAGATGTCTGATAAATTAAGATTCAGTTTACTTGAATCTAATAAAGTCATTGGAATGATGGTTTCTATCCTGTAAGTACTCACCCTGCGACCAGGGGGGGTTCACCGACGTGACAGCGTGGCCCAGGCTTGCGTGAGCTGCCGCACCAGATCTTGCGGTTTGTGCACCATGGCGTAGCCGTTTTGACCAAACAGCATGGGCAGGTAGTCGTGGGCTTTTTCGTCGATGGTGACGCAAAACGGGATCAAGCCCGCAGCATGCGCCTCGCGCACTGCCTGGCGCGTGTCTTCCAGACCATAGCGGCCCTCATAGACGTCCAAGTCATTCGGTTTGCCATCGGTGAGCAAAATCAACAAGCGCTTGCGTTCGGGACGGTCGGCCAGTTGCAGGGTGGCGTAGCGAATGGCTGCGCCCATGCGGGTGTAATAACCGGGTTTGACCGCGCCAACGCGGGCACGGCTGGCATCGCTCCAGGACTCATCAAACGTTTTAATGTGTTGCATGCGCACATGCTGCCGACGTACCGAGCTGAAGCCCCAGATGGCGAACGGGTCACCAGCGGCGTGCAGCGCCTCGCCAAAGACAAATAACGCATCGCGGATCACATCGATGACCCGCGCGTTCGCCGTGGCGTAGGCATCGGTGGACAAGGACAGGTCGGCCAGCAGCAAGGTGGCCAGACTGCGGTCGAGCCGGGCCCGGCGCGTGTAGATGGGCGGTGTTTCGCTGCAAGGGGTGGCAGCGTCCAGCTGGTCGGTGTGAAAGCGCACCCAGGCATCCAGATCAAGGTCGTCGCCGCTGTCCTGGCCATGCACGGCGCGCGGGGCGTCGCGCAAAACTTCCAGGCGGCGGCGCAGGCGCCGGGCAGTCAGACGCAAAGCCACAGGAGGCACGAAGGGCACGCAGTTTCGCGCTTGCATCACCTGCACCAGGCAGTGCCCTGGCAGCAATGTGGCCCGCCGATAGTCCCACTCCGGCAAAGCGACGCCGGGACCGACCGGTGTGTCGTCAGCGCTGCTACTGGGCAAATCCAGGTCGAATTTGACGCGCGAGGCCAGGGTTTGCCCATCAGGCGCGACCGACAACTTATCCATGTCGTTGGCGGCGTTCAGGGCATTGCCGTCTTCTTCGTCATCCGTGCTGCGGTTGACGTGCACCATTTCACTCCACGACATGAGCGCTTCTGCACGGAACGGCAGCACCATGGGATTGCGACTTTGCTCGTGGGAGGTGGTCTGTGTGCGCCGGCGTTGTTTGTCCTTGAGCGCAGCGGCTTGCTGGCTTGCCTCTGCGGCTTTCTGACCGGCCGGACAATTGACCGCACTGGTGACCGGAGCGCTCAGCCACAACCAGACCGCAGCCACGTCGTGCGGCTGACAGCTTAATTGACCAGCCACTTGTTCTCTCAACGCCGACTGAACAGCAGACTCGGTCTGAGCCGCTGCCACGCCAAGCCGGTTCAAGTTTGGGCGTTGTGCCAGGTGGGCCTGCAAAAGCGCCTGGTATCTGGCAGCAAAACCCGGAAAGTGTGTCAACGCCACCTGGGTGGCACACAGGTTGTCCTTGATCCAGTCACCGCGGTGGACAAAACACGCCGACAACATCGCCAGCCACAGGTACAAATCACGGTTCAATTGGGCGTTGTCAAACACCGCGAGTGTGGCGGGGAGCGACAACACATCAGGCTCAAGTTGGGCGGTATCGGCACGTTGGCCGCTGCCGGCCAGTTTTTGCAACCAGTGCCGTTGGCCACCCATCACCTGCATCGAGGCTGGGGTAAAGCGCAATGCGGCGGGGCCACCAGCCGCGCGAAAAAAGATGCCAATGGTCTTTTGCATGTCTTGCAACTGCACGGCAGCTGCCGGATGGTCCAGCCGTGTGGCCCTGGTGATGGCCTGGTGCCACCAGCGTCCAACCAGTTCTTCCATCAGCGCTGGTCCTCTTGCTTACGCTTGCGTTGGCGCAAGGTTTCACGCAGCGCTTCCACGCCCACATGCCACTCCAGTGTGGGCGTGCGCTGCTGGTCTTGCTGGGTGGTATCACAAGCCGTCAGGCACTGGCCGCACTGCACACAGGAAAACATCATGCGCTTGATGTTGCGCGGGTTCAGGCGCATGGGGCAGGCGTTGTCACAGGCGGAGCCACGCGGGGCGTCGCAGGTTTTGCACTCACGCGCACGTTCGCGGGCAAAGGCCACCACCATGCCTTTGGGGTTAGCCATCCAGGCAAGGCTCTGGAACAAACCCACAGCGCAGCCAAAGCGACAAAACAAGTGGCGGGCAAAGGCAAATTCCAGTGTGAAGACGGTGCTGGCAATCAACAGAAACCGGGTTTGATTGGGCGTCAGTGTGCCTTGAATCAGGCCGCCCCAAATGACATCAGGCGGCAGCAAATAGGTCAGCAGCGTAATCGCCCAGATAAAGCCCATCAGAGCACAACTCAGGACAAACAGCGGCCACCAACCCGCATTCGGGGTAGTGCCCGGTCGGGGCGTGGCGCTTTTGTCCCAGATGCTCAATTTGCCGCAAGCTCGGTGCAGCAGCTTGTTGAGCATTTCAACCAGCGAGAAATGCGGGCACAGCCAGCCGCAGTACAAACGGCCATAACGATAGGCAACGCCCAGAAACACAGCCACCACCAGCAGGCCAGGCACAAAAGCGCGCCAAACCAGTTGCAGTGCGGCATCCGTCGCGCTGATTTGCCCCTGTGCCAAAGCGTCAATGCCGAGCGACCAGCGTTGCCCCAAAAACCAGAGCTGGGTGTCGGTCAAGTCAAAGCGCAACAGGTTCAGCGCCGGGGCAAGCACAAACAGCGTAAAGAAACCAAACTGGGTGGCCAGTCGCCACTGCTGCAATCGCTCAGGGTCTAGCTTGCCGGGCTTTGACTGCTTCATCAGATGGCCTCGCGCGTCAGGCGGTTTCGCCGAACAGCGCGCGCACCACCTCAGCCAGCGCCTGCGCCGTGGCCAGATCGTCAGTGAGCGCGTCGATGATGGCAGCCTGGCAAGCAAGTTGCAACGGCAAACCCGACGCGATCAGCCTTCCTGCTGACACCAGCAAGCGGGTGCTGGCGGTTTCTTCCAAATCGTGCTCGGTCAGCGAGCGCAGGGCCTTGGCCAACTGCACCAGTTGTTTGGCCTGAGCCTCGGGAATACCGGTTTCGTTACGCACAATGTCCAACTCGACCTGCGGGCTGGGATAGTTCATGCTCAGACTGACAAACCGCTGGCGGGTACTGGGTTTCAGGCCCTTGAGCAGATTCTGGTATCCGGGGTTATAGGAGATCACCAGCATGAACTCGGGCGGCGCCGCCAATTCTTCACCTGTACGCTCTATTGGCAAAATGCGCCGGTCATCGGCCAGCGGATGCAGCACCACGGTGGTGTCTTTGCGTGCCTCGACGATTTCATCGAGGTAGCAAATAGCGCCACTGCGCACGGCACGGGCCAGCGGGCCGTCATTCCAGACGGTGTTGCCGTTGCCGATTAAAAAGCGGCCAACCAAGTCGGCTGCGCTCAGGTCGTCATGACACGACACTGTAATAAGGGGCCGCCCAAGGCGGGCGGCCATGTGTTCGACAAAGCGGGTTTTGCCACAACCCGTAGGACCTTTGATCAGCAGTGGCAACTGCTTTCTCCAGGCATGTTCAAAGAGCTCGCATTCGCCTCCCTGTTTTGCGTAGAACGGAATGATTGCCATCTGCTGTTTCCTGTTTAATTACTTAAGCGCGAAGCGGCATCTGAAGATAAACCGTGTCCTCATCCGCACCGGGTTTGGCGAAGAAGCTGAACAGATAGGTAAACAATCCGAGCAAGAACATCACGCCGCCAACCATGCGCAACCAGTAGAAGAAGGCCAGCTGGTCTTGGGTTGCCATAAATGGCATGGCGTTTTCAGTCGGCATGCGTTGCAGCCAAACTTGCAGAATGCCGGCGCCGGTCAGGGCCAGCGCCATGATGCCCATGCCAATAGTCATGGTCCAGAAAGCCCACATTTCGAAATTTTGGGCGCGGCGGCTGTTGGCGACGCGTCCACGCATTGTTGGCATGGCGTAGCTGATCAAGGCCAGAACCACCATCACATAAGCGCCATAAAACGCCAGGTGACCGTGCGCAGCAGTGATTTGTGTGCCGTGGGTGTAGTAGTTGACCGGGCTCAGCGTGTGCATAAAGCCCCACACACCAGCACCCAGGAAGCCAACCACCGAACAACCCACCGCCCACAGCAGGGCCGCCTGGTTAGGGTGGTTGATGCGGCGGCGTTGCACCATGTTGAATGCAAAAACAGTCATCATGAAGAACGGAATAGGTTCCAGCGCCGAGAACACGCTGCCAATCCACAACCAGTAACCAGGCATGCCGATAAAGAAGAAGTGGTGACCGGTGCCCAAAATGCCCGTGATCAAAGCCATGGCAATGATCACGTACAACCATTTGTCGATCACTTCACGGTCAACGCCGGTGGTCTTGATCAACACAAAAGCCAGCAAGGCGCCCAGAATCAGTTCCCAGGTGCCTTCCACCCACAAATGCACCACAAACCACCAGTACATCTTGTCGCGCACCAGATTGTCAGGGTTGACAAAGCTGAACAGGTACATCAGTGTCAGACCCCACAAGCCCATCAACAGCACCAGAGAAATGCTGGTCTTGCGGCCTTTGAGAACGGTCATGGTGATATTGAACATAAAGACCAGGCACACCACCACGATGCCAACTTTGGTTGGCAGTGGTTGCTCCAGAAACTCTCGCCCCATGGTCTTCAGTAAGTCATTGCCGGTCAGTTCTGCCAGTTTGGCATAAGGCACCGCCAGGTAGCCCACGATGGTCAGTGCACCTGCAGCCAGAAAGACCCAGAACGTCACCATGGCCAGTTTCGGGCTGTACAGCTCGGTTTCAGATTCCTCGGGAATCAGGTAGTAGGCCGAGCCCATGAAACCAAACAACAACCAGACGATCAGCAGGTTGGTGTGGACCATCCGCGCCTGGTTGAAGGGGATGTACGGGAAGGCCAGGTCACCAATGACGTACTGCAAACCGAGTGTGATGCCAAAGATGATTTGGGCCGTGAAGAGAACAAGGGCGGCGACGAAGTAGTACTTCGCAACCCCTTGTGACTTGTATTTGAGTGTTGTCGCTTGCATTTGATTGTTCCTAATTGGTTCGTACGGGCTTCAACGTTTAACCTTCAATGTTTGGTGGCCAGTTTTGCGTGTTGATGTTGCCGGTCCATTTCAAAAACTCCACCATGTCGTCCAGTTGCTTTTCAGTGAAGTTGAACTGTGGCATTTGGCGGCGACCCGGAATGTGGGTGGGTTGCGCCTTGATCCAGGCCTTTATGAAATCAGGGCCACGGCGTTTGTAGACGTTGCCTAATTCGGGGGCAAAGTAAGCGCCTTCACCCAGCAGGGTGTGGCAGCCGATGCAGTTGCGGGTTTCCCACAGATGTTTGCCGCTGATCACCCCGGGTGTGATGGCCTCGGCGTTGGAGCGAAACGGAATTTTTCGCTCACTGTCGAAAATAAGTGCAATAAACACGAGGATGAAAAATACCGTCCCCCCGTAAAACATATTGCGGGCCATTTGTTTGGTGAAGCCGCTGGCTTTGACTTGGTTCATCTTGTGAATCTCCAAAAGATTGGGGTTGGATAAGGACTGATGCGCGATCAGGTACGGGCGAAGTCAATCACGATGGCACCGGGTTCACGTTGTACGTAGGCAATCGAAACCGCTTCGCCATACCTGGCACCCAGTTGATGCAGCAAGGGAAGTGGGTCGTGGTCATTACAAAAGCGCATGGTTTCGCCCGGTTGCAGCGCATCAAGTGCACCAAAAATCGCGGCGTGACGAAAGCGTTTTGCAACGCCACGGGCATCAAACGGGTAAATGGCTTCAGGTGTGACGTGGCCGGTGGCACAGGAACTCATGGCTTGACTCCAAATAAATTTAAAGATTCATTGTAGATGAATCATTTAGCGTTTAGACAAGGCTTACTTCCAATTTCCTGTCGCTAGTTCTTTGGAACTAGGGTCAAGGCTAAGCTTCTAGTTCCAAATTCTGTATTCACCTGTTCCTCAGAGGGATATCGCAAAAGCCCGGCCAAACCTACAGTCATCACAACCCAAAAGGAGTTTTGAGATGACCAAGAAAGGTCAAGCCCTGTCCGTACTGATCGTCAGCACTTTCGCCTTCACCGTGTGTTTCATGGTGTGGATGATGTTTGCCGTCATCGGCATTCCGATCAAAAAGACACTTGACCTCAACTCAACCCAGTTTGGCCTGCTGATGGCCACACCCGTGCTGATGGGCTCGCTGATCCGGCTGCCACTGGGCATCTGGACCGACAGATTTGGTGGCCGCATCGTCATGACCTTGCTGATGGCTTCCACGGTACCTGCCATCTGGCTGATGTCGTATGCCACCGAGTACTGGCAATACCTCACCATTGGTCTTTTTGTGGGGTTGGCAGGTGGCTCGTTTTCGGTGGGCACGCCTTACGTGGCGCGCTGGTTCCCCAAAAACCAGCAGGGTTTTGCCATGGGCATTTACGGCGCCGGCAACTCTGGCGCGGCTGTCAACAAGTTTTTGGCACCGGCGCTGGTGCTGGGCTTTGGCTGGACCATGGTGCCGCAGGTGTACGCCGCCATCATGCTGGGCACGGTGATTCTGTTCTGGTTTTTCAGCCACAGTGACCCGGCCCACCTGGTACCCAGCCACGTCACGTTTCGCGATCAGCTCAAGTCCTTGAAAGACCCCAAGGTCATCAAATACTGCCAGTACTACAGCATTGTGTTTGGCGGCTATGTGGCGCTGTCTTTGTGGATGGTGCAGTACTACGTGGGCGAGTTTGGTCTGGACATCCGCTCCGCCGCGCTGCTGGCGGCCTGCTTCTCGCTGCCGGGCGGCGTGCTGCGCGCCGTGGGTGGCTGGCTGTCTGACAAATACGGTGCCCATGCCATGACCTGGTGGGTGCTGTGGGTGAGCTGGGTCTGCCTGTTTTTTCTGAGCTACCCGCAGACCGAGTTCACCATTGCCACCGTCGACGGCCCCAAAACCTTTCACATTGGCCTGAACGTCTATATGTTCACGATCCTGATGTTCATTCTGGGTATCGCCTGGGCTTTTGGCAAGGCCAGCGTGTTCAAGTACATCAGCGACGACTACCCCGGCAACATCGGCACCATCAGCGGCATCGTCGGCCTCGGTGGTGGCCTGGCTGGTTTCTTGTTGCCCATCATGTTTGGCGCCCTGATGGACCTGACAGGCGTGCGCTCCAGCGCCTTCATGCTGATGTATGGCGTGGTCTGGGTGTCGCTGATCTGGATGTACTGGACCGAAGTGCGCCGCACCGATGTCATGCGCTGCTGACGCAGTCGCCACGCCTGGCCAAGTTTTTCCAAGCTTTTCTCCCCCTCTCCATTTTTTTCACAGGAGTTACTTTCATGAACCCCAGCAACCCGCAAAAAGCGCCCCCAGAAGGCGCAAAAATTCAAACCTATTCCAGTGCCGACATCGCGGACTGGCGACCCGAGGACAGCACATTCTGGAACCGCACTGGCAAATCCATTGCCAACCGCAATCTCTGGATCTCGATTCCCAACCTGCTGATCGGTTTTGCCGTCTGGCTGATGTGGGGCATCATCACCGTGCAGATGCTCAACCTGGGCTTTCCCTTCAAACCCAATGAGCTGTTCACCCTGACCGCCATTGCCGGCCTGATGGGGGCCACCTTGCGCATTCCGGCATCGTTCTTCATCCGGCTCTCGGGCGGACGCAACACCATCTTCCTGACCAGCGCACTGCTGATCATTCCAGCCGTCATCACTGGCTTTGCACTGCAGGACAAGTCCACGCCGCTGTGGGTGTTCCAGCTTTGCGCCTTTTTGTCCGGCATAGGCGGGGGTAACTTTGCCTGCTCCATGTCCAACATTTCGGGCTTTTTCCCGAAAAGCCAGCAAGGCACGGCACTCGGCCTGAACGCCGGTCTGGGCAATTTTGGCGTGACCACCATGCAAGTGTTGATCCCGCTGGCCATGACCGCCGCCGTGTTTGGCGTGATGGGCGGCGAGCCCATGACCCTGGTGAAAGACTCGGGCTGGATTCTTGGCAAGATCACCGCAGGCACCGCCACCTACATTCAAAACGCCGGCTTCATCTGGGCCGCCATGCTGGTGCCGCTGGTGATTGCGGCCTGGTTTGGCATGAACAACCTGATGCCGCTCTCCCCCAACTACGGCGGCACGCTGGCGGCATTTGCCAAAATTTTGTACCTCTGGGCATTGACTGGCCTGATCGGCCTGATCGGCCTGTACCTCTACCTGCCCGCCCCCACCGGCCTGGGTCTGCTCAACATGTGGGTGGCCCTGCCGCTGATCATTGTGGCCACCCTGGTGGTGATGAAACTGGCAGCCTTTGGCGAAATGAAAGCCAACATTGGCAAGCAGTACGCCATTTTTTCCAACAAGCACACCTGGTCCATGACCGCCCTCTACATCGTGACCTTTGGCTCCTTCATTGGCTTTTCGATGGCCTTGCCGCTGTCGATCACGGTGATCTTCGGCTTTCAGCACATCCCCGATGCCGCTGGCGTGATGACCCACACACTGAAAAACCCGAACGCCCCCTCGGCCCTGACCTACGCCTGGATTGGACCCTTCGTGGGCGCCCTCATTCGGCCCTTGGGCGGCTGGATTTCTGACAAGGTGGGCGGCTCGATCGTGACCCAGGTGATCTCTGCCGTGATGGTGGTGGCATCGGCGGCGGTGGGCTACGTGATGATGCTTGCCTACGGATCGGCCACGCCCGAGCAGTATTTCTCTACCTTCATGTGGCTGTTTGTGCTGTTGTTTGCCGCCAGCGGCATTGGCAACGGCTCCACCTTCCGCACCATTGGTGTCATTTTTGACCGCCAGCAAGCCGGACCCGTTCTGGGCTGGACGTCAGCCATCGGCGCTTACGGCTCCTTCATTGCGCCAGTCGTCATTGGTGCTCAGATCAAGGCCGGTACGCCTCAAATGGCCATGTACGGCTTTGCCATCTTCTACGCCCTGTGCCTGGTGCTGAACTGGTGGTTCTATCTGCGCAGCGGCTCCGAGATCAAAAACCCGTAAGACAAGCACGACCGGGCTGCCTCGCACACATCCACCACATGGTGCCAGGCAGCCTCCAACCCGGCACCCGCGTCAAGCTTCAAACAGTTCAATAGTCTGCTAGTTCTTAGGAACTACACAAACCATTTTTCCGCTAGTTCCATAAACCGGCCCAAGCTGTACTTTAGAGGGATAGCGCCCAGGGAACGCCAAAACTACAGTTGTGCCATGGCCAAAAACAGGCACGAGTGACAGGGCAGAGACGCAATGCCGCATCGAACGCAACATGCAAGTGAGCGAACAGCGATGACGTCATGGGAGCCAAAGCCTGTTTTCATTTTAATTTTGTAACCGAGGTAAACCATGAGTCATTTTTTAGATCGATTGACCTACTTCTCGCAACCCAAAGAGGCCTTCTCTGGCGACCACGGCGTCACCACCGGGGAAGACCGCACCTGGGAAGACGCCTACCGCAACCGCTGGGCGCACGACAAGATCGTGCGCTCCACCCACGGCGTGAACTGCACCGGCTCGTGTTCCTGGAAGGTGTACGTCAAAGGCGGCATCGTGACCTGGGAAACCCAGCAAACCGACTACCCCCGTACCCGCTGGGACATGCCCAACCACGAACCGCGCGGCTGCGCGCGCGGTGCCAGCTACAGCTGGTATTTGTACAGTGCCAACCGCGTCAAGTACCCGCTGGTGCGCGGCCGCCTGCTGAAAAGCTGGCGTGAAGCCCGCCAGAGCCAGGACCCGGTGGCGGCCTGGGCCAGCATCGTGGAGTCTGACGCCAAGCGCCGTGACTACCAAAGCGTGCGCGGCTTGGGTGGCTTTGTGCGCTCGGGCTGGGACGAAGTCAACGAGATGGTGGCCGCCGCCAACGTCTACACCATCAAGAAACACGGCGCCGACCGCATCATCGGCTTCTCGCCGATTCCTGCCATGTCGATGGTCAGTTACGCCGCCGGTAGCCGCTACCTGAGCCTGATTGGCGGCACCTGCATGAGCTTTTACGACTGGTATTGCGACCTGCCCCCGGCCAGCCCGCAGGTGTGGGGCGAGCAAACCGACGTGCCCGAATCGGCCGACTGGTACAACTCCACCTTCATCATGGCCTGGGGCTCGAACGTGCCCCAGACCCGCACGCCTGATGCCCACTTCTTTACCGAAGTGCGCTACAAAGGGTGCAAGACCGTGGCGGTCACGCCCGACTACTCCGAAGTGGCCAAACTGGCCGACCTGTGGCTGCACCCCAAGCAGGGCACCGACGCCGCCGTGGCCATGGCCATGGGCCACGTGATTCTGAAAGAGTTCTACTTTCCCGATGGCGGCAAAGAGCGCAGCGCCTACTTTGACGACTACGCCCGCCGTTACACCGACCTGCCCATGTTGGTCATGCTCAAGGAGCACACCACGCCAACCGGCGAAAAGATCATGGTGCCCGACCGCTACGTGCGTGCCTCCGACTTCAACGGCAAGCTGGGCCAGGCCAACAACCCCGAGTGGAAAACCGTGGCCATGGACGTGACCGGCAAAACCGTGTTGCCCAACGGCGCCATTGGTTTCCGCTGGGGTCCGGACGGCCGCTCAGACACCAAACAATGGAACCTGGAGGCCAAGGAAGCGCGCCACGGTACCGACGTCAAATTGCGCCTGTCGATGCTGGAGGCCATCGATGGTGCCAGTGAAACGGCACGGGTTGGCTTCCCCTACTTTGGCGGCATTGAGTCCGAGCATTTCCCCAACAACGCCGGCAGCAATGTGCTGATCCGCACGGTGCCCACCCACACCTTGTCTTTGGGCAAGGAGGGTGACAAGCGCGAAGCGCTGGTGTGCACCGTGTTTGACTTGCTGGCCGCCAACTACGGCGTGGCCCGCGGCCTGCCCAATGAGAACGCCGCCAAAGACTTTGACGACAACGTGCCCTACACGCCCGCCTGGCAAGAGCAGATCACCGGTGTGCCGCGTGACCAGATCATCACCGTGGCGCGCCAGTTCGCCGACAACGCGCACAAAACGCATGGCAAGTCGATGGTCATCATTGGCGCGGCCATGAACCACTGGTACCACGCCGACATGAACTACCGTGGCGTCATCAACATGCTGATGCTGTGCGGCTGCATTGGCCAGTCGGGTGGCGGCTGGGCACACTACGTGGGCCAGGAAAAACTGCGCCCTCAAACCGGCTGGGTGCCGCTGGCCTTTGCCACCGACTGGGTGCGCCCGCCCCGGCAGATGAATTCCACCAGCTTCTTTTATGCCCACACCGACCAGTGGCGCTACGAGAAACTGGGTGTGGAAGAAGTGCTCTCGCCCCTGGCTGACAAAAAACAGTTTGGCGGCAGCATGATCGACTACAACGTGCGCGCCGAACGCATGGGCTGGTTGCCGTCAGCACCCCAGTTGCAAACCAACCCGATGCAAGTGGTGAGTGATGCCAAGGCCGCCGGCATGGACCCCAAGGAGTATGCCGTCAAGGCCCTCAAAGACGGTTCACTCAAGATGAGCTGCGAAGACCCGGACCACCCCGCCAACTGGCCGCGCAACATGTTTGTATGGCGCTCCAATATTTTGGGCTCCAGCGGCAAAGGCCATGAATACTTTCTGAAGCACCTGCTGGGCACCAGCAACGGCGTGCAGGGCAAGGACATGGGCCGTGACGAAGCCAAGCCGCAAGAAGTGGTGTGGCATGACAAGGCCCCCGAGGGCAAGTTGGACCTGGTCGTCACGCTTGACTTCCGCATGAGCACCACCTGCCTGTACTCCGACATCGTGCTGCCGACTGCCACCTGGTATGAGAAGAACGACCTCAACACCAGTGACATGCATCCCTTCATTCACCCACTGTCCACAGCGGTCGATCCCGCTTGGCAAGCCCGCAGCGACTGGGAAATCTACAAGGGCTTTGCCAAAAAGTTCAGCGAGATTTGCGTCGGCCACCTGGGTGTGGAACATGAAATGGTGCTTTCGCCCATCATGCACGACACCCCGGGTGAATTGGCGCAGCCCTTTGATGTGAAAGACTGGAAGCGTGGCGAGGTGGACCTGATCCCCGGCAAGACCGGCCCGCAGATGACGGTGGTGGAGCGTGATTACCCCAACACCTTCAAGCGCTTTACCGCCTTGGGCCCGCTGCTCAACAAGCTGGGCAACGGCGGCAAAGGCATTGGCTGGAACACGCAAATCGAAGTCAAGCAGTTGGGTGAACTCAACGGCATCGTGCGCGACGAAGGTGTGTCTTGCGGCATGCCCAAGATCGAGACCGACATTGATGCCTGCGAAGTGATTTTGCAGCTGGCGCCCGAGACCAATGGGCATGTGGCCGTGAAAGCCTGGAAAGCGCTGGGCGCACAAACTGGCCTGGACCACACCCACCTGGCGATTCACCGCGAAGACGAAAAAATCCGTTTCCGGGACATTCAGGCACAGCCGCGCAAGATCATCAGCTCGCCCACCTGGAGCGGCATTGAGAGTGAAACCGTGTCATACAACGCCGGCTACACCAATGTGCACGAGATGATCCCATGGCGCACCCTGACCGGGCGTCAGCAGTTCTACATGGATCACCCCTGGATGATTGCTTTTGGCGAAGGCCTCACCAGTTACCGCCCACCCGTTGACCTGAAAACCACTGCGGGCATTCACAACATCAAGCCCAATGGCAACAAGGAAATTGCGCTTAACTTCATCACACCGCACCAGAAGTGGGGCATTCACTCCACCTACAGTGACAACCTGATGATGCTGACCCTGAGCCGCGGCGGCCCGATCATCTGGCTCAGCGAGGACGACGCCGCGCGCGCCGGCATTGTGGACAACGACTGGGTTGAACTGTTCAACATCAACGGTGCCATTGCGGCCCGTGCGGTGGTGAGCCAGCGTGTCAACAACGGCATGGTGATGATGTACCACGCCCAGGAAAAGATGATCAATACCCCCGGCTCGGAGATCACCGGGGTGCGCGGCGGCATTCACAACTCGGTCACCCGAATTGTCTTGAAACCCACGCACATGATTGGCGGCTACGCCCAGTTCAGCTACGGCTTCAACTACTACGGAACCATCGGCACCAACCGCGACGAGTTTGTGGTGGTGCGCAAGATGAACAAGATTGACTGGCTCGACACACCACTGGCCGACGAAAAGGCTGCCACCGTACAAGCACAAGGAGAATCCGCATGAAGATACGTGCACAAATCGGCATGGTCCTGAACCTGGACAAATGCATTGGCTGCCACACCTGCTCGGTGACCTGCAAAAACGTCTGGACCAGCCGCCCCGGCCTGGAGTACGCCTGGTTCAACAACGTCGAGACCAAGCCCGGCATTGGCTACCCCAAAGAGTGGGAAAACCAGGACAAGTGGAACGGCGGCTGGGTTCGCAAGACCAACGGCAAGATTGAGCCACGCCAGGGTGCCAAGTGGAAGCTGTTGATGCGCATTTTCGCCAACCCGAACATGCCCGAGATCGACGACTACTACGAGCCCTTCACCTTTGACTACGACCACCTGCAGTCAGCACCCGAGCTCAAGGCCACGCCCACTGCCCGCGCGCGCAGCCTGATCACCGGCAAGCGCATGGAGAAAATCGAGTGGGGCCCGAACTGGGAAGAGCTGCTGGGCGGCGAGTTCTCCAAGCGCAGCAAGGACAAAAACTTTGACGACATCCAGAAAGAGATGTACGGCGAGTTCGAGAACACCTTCATGATGTACCTGCCGCGCCTGTGCGAGCACTGCCTGAACCCGGCGTGCGTGGCCAGCTGCCCGTCGGGCTCGATCTACAAGCGCGAGGAAGACGGCATTGTGCTGATCGACCAGGACAAGTGCCGCGGCTGGCGCATGTGCGTGAGCGGCTGCCCCTACAAAAAAATCTATTACAACTGGAAGAGTGGCAAGGCCGAGAAATGCACCTTCTGCTACCCGCGCATTGAAGCCGGCCAGCCCACGGTGTGCTCCGAGACCTGTGTCGGGCGCATTCGCTACCTGGGCGTGTTGCTGTATGACGCAGACCGCATTCAGGAAGCCGCCAGCGTGGAGCATGATCGCGACCTGTACCAGGCGCAACTCGATATTTTTCTGGATCCCAACGACCCGGCCGTCATTGCCCAGGCGCGCGTCGACGGCATTCCGGATGCCTGGATGGAGTCGGCCCGCAAGAGTCCGGTCTACAAAATGGCCGTGCAATGGCGGGTGGCCCTGCCCCTGCACCCCGAGTACCGCACGCTGCCCATGGTCTGGTATGTGCCGCCGCTGAGCCCCATCACGGCTGCCGCCAACGCGGGCAAGATGGGCATCAACGGCGAGATTCCGGACGTCAAGTCGCTGCGTATTCCGGTCAAGTACCTGGCCAACCTGCTCACCGCCGGTGACACCCAACCGGTGGAGCGCGCCCTGGAACGCATGCTGGCCATGCGTGCCTACCAACGCGCAAAACATGTCGACGGCCAAATCAACCTGGCCGTGTTGAACCAGGTGCAGATGACGCAGCACGAGGTCGAAGACATGTACCACGTGATGGCGATTGCCAACTACGAGGACCGCTTTGTCATTCCCAGCACGCACCGCGAGTACGCTGAAAACACCTTCAACGTGCGTGGCGGCTGCGGCTTCAGTTTTGGCAACGGCTGCTCAGAAGGCATCTCGGAGACCAGTTTGTTTGGCAGCGAAAAGAAACGCACCATCCCGATCAAGGCGGAGGTTTGAACCATGGGCTTTTTAAACAACACCCCCAAACTGGCGACCAAAACGCTGCGCGTGCTGGCCCGCTTGCTCAGCTACCCCGACCCCACGCTGCGCAAGCACCTGCCAGAGCTGCGTGATGCCTTGCGCACCGAGGCAGCGCTGTCCAATGAGCGGCTGCTGGAGCTGGAAGACCTGATCGACTGGATGTCGGCCAAGCCCGGTGCGCAGCAGGCGCTGGACATTGAAGAAGCCTATGTTGCGCTGTTTGACCGCGGCCGCGCCACCTCGCTGCACCTGTTTGAGCATGTGCATGGCGACTCCCGCGACCGTGGCCCGGCCATGATCGACCTGGCCCAGAATTTCGAGAAAGCCGGTCTTTATTTGGCGGCAGGCGAAATGCCTGACTACCTGCCCGTGGTGCTGGAATACGCCTCGACGCAGCCCGCTGGGCAAGCCCGCGCATTTCTGAACGAGATGGCGCACATCTTCAACGCCATTTTTGCCGCGCTGCAGCAGCGTGACACCCGCTACGCCAGCGTGTTGGGTGCCTTGCTGGAACTGGCCGGTGAAAAAGCCAAGGCCGTCAAGGTCACGCCCGACGAGTCGCTGGACGATAGCTGGGAAGAGCCGGTGGTGTTTGGCGGCTGCTCCACCAAAGGCCAGGCCAACCCTGGTCAGCCGCAGCCGATTCACATTATTCGCAAAAACGCAAGCAGCAACCCGACAACAGGAGTATCGGTATGAGTGCCCTACATAATTTCTTTTTCTCGATCTATCCCTACATCTGCCTCGCGATATTCTTGATGGGCAGCCTGGCCCGCTTTGACCGCGACCAGTACACCTGGAAGAGCGATTCCTCGCAGTTATTGCGCAAGGGCAGCTTGCGCTGGGGCAGCAACCTGTTCCACATCGGGATCCTGTTTCTGTTCTTCGGGCACTTTGTGGGCCTGCTCACACCGCACTGGGTGTATGAGAACTTCATCAGTGCGCCTGACAAACAGCTGATGGCGGTGTACTCGGGCGGTGCGGCCGGCCTGATTTGCTTTGTTGGCCTGACGCTGTTGCTGCACCGCCGCCTGTTTGACCCGCGCATTCGCCTCACCAGTCACCGCACAGACATTGCCATTCTGGTGATTTTGTGGATCCAGTTGACGATCGGCTTGGCCACCTTGCCGCTGTCCCTGCAACACTCTGATGGTGGCGCGATGATGATGCTGGGTGAATGGGCGCAGCGCCTGGTCACGTTCCAACCGGGGGGTGCTGAACTGCTGGTGAATCTGGAGTGGACCTACAAGATCCATCTGGTCTTGGGCATGACCATCTTCCTCCTGTTCCCCTTCAGCCGTCTGGTGCACGTGTGGAGCGGTTTTGGCAGCCTGGCCTACCTGGCCCGCCCCTACCAGGTGGTGCGTGCCCGTCGCCTGAACGTGCCGGCCGGTCAAAACCAGCCACGCCAACCCGGCGCCGGCCTGTAAGGAGCGGCAATGACCCAAGCCACATCACTGGCCACAGCGCTGGCCAGCATCAACGGTGTCGTCTTGCAACTGCCAGACGAGGCTGTCTCAGCAGACGAATTGCGTCAGCGGGCCTACTCGGAGTTGCTGCGCCAGGAGGCCATTGCCCAAAGCCTGCTGGCCAGCACGGACGCCGCCACCGCCGATGGCGTGCTGAGCGAGCAAGCCAGCGGCGCCATTGAATTGCTGCTGGAGCAAAGCCTGGCCATTCCCGAGCCATCAGACGAAGCCGGCCGGCGTCACCATGCGGCGCACCAGGCCACCTACAGCACCGGCGAGCGGGTTCATGCACGCCACATCCTCTTTGCGGTCACCCCCGGCGTGGATGTGGTGGCCTTGCGCAACCGCGCCGAGACCACCTTGCTGGATGTGCGTTGCCATGATGGCAGCGCCGTCAACGAGACCTTTGCCAAAGCCGCCAGCACCATGTCCAACTGCCCCAGCGGTGCCGCAGGTGGCGACCTGGGCTGGCTGATGCAGACCGACTGCGCGCCGGAGTTTGCCAAGGAGCTGTTTGGGCACGCCGAGGTGGGCGTGTTGCCGCGCCTGGTGCACAGCCGTTTTGGCCTGCACGTGGTGGAAATTCTGGCACGTGCGCCCGGCGCGCCGCAGCCCTATGAAGTCGTGCGGAGCGCCGTGTCGCAATCGCTCAGACAGCAAGCCTATGTGACCGCACTGCGCCAGTACATGCAGGTGCTGGCCGGCGCGGCCGACATTGTCGGTGTGGACATTGAGGCGGCGGACACCCCGCTGGTTCAGTAAGGTCAAGCCCGGGTCGGCTTTCGACACGGGCTTGCTGAAAATAATTTAACTGGAGAACAAACCATGGAAGTCATGTTGGCTTACGACCACTCCCCCAACGCGCGCATCGCGCTGGCCACTGTCAAGCGGATTTTTGCGCACGAGTTGCCCACCGTGACGCTGATCTCCGTGATTGAGGAACCCGGCAGCACCACCAGTGCGGGCGACGAAATGTTCGAGGCGCAATTCAAGGAGCAAAAGGCGGGGGCCGAGGCCGCTGCGGCCGAACTCTCGGCCGCCGGGTTCCCGGCCAAGGTGCTTTTTGCGGAGGGTGATGCGCGCAAGATGATCCTGCGTGCCACAGAAGAGCGTCGCCCTGATGTCCTGGTCATGGCGCGTCACTCCTACAAGCCAGACGGCAACTTCATCACGCGCCGGCTCGATGCGCTGGTTGAAGAGTTCGACCACATGACCTTTGGCTCTGTCAGTGCCTTTCTGGCACGCCGTGTCATGTGCCCGCTTTTAATCGTCCCCACACACGGCGACTGAGCCTTCATCTAACAAGGTTTTAATATGCAAGTCAGTGACATCTTCCGGTTCAAGAACCGGGAAATCAAGGCGCTCCACCTGACGTGGATTGCGTTCTTCATCTGCTTCTATGTCTGGTTCAACATGGCGCCGCTGGCGTCGTCCATTCTCAGGACTGCCAACTGGCTGACCAAGGACGACCTGCGCCTGTTCGCCATTGCCAACGTGGCGCTCACCATACCGGCCCGCATTTTGGTGGGCATGGCCCTTGACCGCTTTGGCCCGCGCCGCGTGTTTTCAGTGCTGATGGTCACCATGGCGGTGCCCACGCTGTTTTTTGCTTTCGGCAACACCAAAGAGCAGCTGTTTGTTTCTCGGCTGGTGCTGAGCTCGGTAGGCGCCAGCTTTGTGGTCGGCATTCACATGACGGCACTGTGGTTCAAACCGCGCGACATCGGCTTTGCCGAAGGCTTTTACGCTGGCTGGGGCAATTTTGGTTCGGCCGCTGCCGCCATGACATTGCCCACCATTGCATTGACCATGTTTGGTGGCGATGATGGCTGGCGCTATGCAGTCGCGCTGTCCGGTGTGATCATGGGGTTTTATGGCGTTTTCTACTGGTTCGCCATCACCGACGGACCCACCAAAGACACCCACAAAAAGCCACGCAAGAGCGCCGCGCTTGAGGTGTCGAGCTACCGCGACCTGGTCCTGCTGCTGTTGTTCACCGTGCCCATGGTCGGCATCCTGGCTGTTCTGGTGTGGCGCGTGCAGAACACCGGCTTCATCGACGACATCACCGCCTGGATCTGTTATGTCTCGATTGCCTTTGTCATCGTGTACCAACTGGTGCAGGTGCTGCGGGTCAATCTGCCCATCCTCAAAAAAGGCGTCCCCAAGGACGACCAATACCCGTTCAAATCGGTGGCGGCACTCAACACCACCTACTTCGCCAACTTCGGCGCCGAATTGGCCGTGGTGTCCATGCTGCCCATGTTCTTTGAAGAAACCTGGGGCTTGTCGGCAGCGATGGCCGGCCTGATCGCGGCATCTTTCGCTTTCGTGAACCTGTTTGCACGTCCGATGGGCGGCCTGGTGTCGGACCGCTTCGGCAACCGCCGCTTCGTGATGCTGTGCTACATGATGGGCATTGCCGTCGGCTTTGCGCTCATGGGCATGATGAACAGCAATTGGCCGCTGATCATTGCCGTGGCCATCACCATTGGTTGCTCGTTCTTTGTCCAGGGCGCCGAAGGCGCCACCTTCGGCATCATCCCATCCATCAAGCGTCGCCTCACCGGTCAGATCTCGGGCATGGCCGGCGCCTACGGCAACGTGGGCGCGGTGTTTTATCTGTTCCTGTTCATGTACGTCACGCCATCGCAGTTTTTCTTCGTGATCGCGGGTGGCGCCTTGTTGAGCTGGGTGGCTTGCCTGATCTGGCTCAAAGAACCTGAGGGGGGTTTTGGCGACGAATACATCATCTCGTCGGTGGACCATGCGATTGCCCAGGAAGTGCAGCAAAAACGCGACACCGAAATCGAGATTGCCCGCTTGTTCGAAGGTAGCGGCAAGGTCGAGTTGCTTGAAAAAGGCGATGGACTGACGCTCACCGCCCGCTTCAAAGACCTGGATAACCTGCGCGCCATTCTTGCTCGTGCACAAGAAAAGAAGTTGACGAGCAGCCAGGGTTGAGCGGCTTGACTGTTTCAAAAGGCCGTGCACTGCGCGGCCTTTTCATGGTTACCGCTCGGACTTTGGCACGGCAGGTATATTTTGCAAGGGAACAACAGCATCACCAGAGAAGCAAACACCACGGTCCACCTGGCGTTACACAGCGGTAACGGCCCCGGCGTGGTGCATTTGCAAGAGCCTCTGTTCAACGCAATCGATTCAGCCCACAACACCCAATCCACACCATGACCATGACCATTGCCCACTTTGACGATTTGCTGCAGGCCGCGCGCCAACAAACCCAGCCCCAACGCCTGCTGATGGTGTTCACCAGCGCCGAATTGCCCGACGACTGCACGCCCCAGCAACGCGAAGAATTTGAGGCCGGCGGCGGCGGCGCCCTGGTGCCCGCCATGTGTGCCGACAAAGCGCCCGATGAGCTTGAGAGCTTTGCCGCGCTCAAGCGCGAATCCGGCCAGTTTCAAAGCCAGTGGCATGTGGTGTTTGTGGCCGCCCTCTCAGGCGCCAACAACACGCCGCCCAGCAGCAGCGACATTGAGCAAACGTTGGACCGCATGGTCGAATCCATCAAGCTCGGCGCCATCGACAACATGATCGCCTTTGACACCTCGGGCAGCGCCATCGCTTTGGCCTGAGCATGGGCATGACGCTTGATCCCAAATTTTTTGACATGCCACGCTTTCTGGCGGGCTCGCCGCTGTTCAGTGGCTTGGTGCCCGACGAGCTCGCCCGCATTGCACAAAGCTGTCAGATCAGAAACTACGCCAAGGGCGAGATGATTTTTCGCCTGGGCGAGGCCTGCGAGGCCTTTCACCTTGTGTTTGGCGGACAGGTCAAGTTGTTTGTGGCGTCGCCTGCAGGCCAGGAAAAAGTGATTGAAATCATCAGCCCGGGGCAAAGTTTTGCCGAGGCACTGGTGTTTTTGAACAAGCCTTACATCCTGAGCGCGCAAGCGCTGGTCGACACCGTGCTGGTCAATGTCAGCAAACGCGGCGTGTTCAGCGAAATAGAGCAAGACCCCCACTTTGCCCTGCACATGCTCGCAGGGGTGTCACGGCGACTGCACAGCCTGATCCAGGACGTCGAAGCCTACGCGCTGCAAACTGGCATGCAGCGCCTGATTGGCTACCTGCTGCGCGGTGTCGAAATGGATCCAGCCAACGTGCAAAATAGCCTGACCGTGTCCCTGCCCGCCAGCAAAGCCACCGTTGCCTCACGCCTGTCACTCACCCCCGAGTATTTTTCGCGCGTGCTGCACGAGCTTGAGGCACAACAGCTCATCACCATTGACCGGCGCGACATCTGCATTCTGGACGTGAAAAGACTGGCCGGCTACGGCTCGCAGTAGAGGTAGCCATCGGCGACAAGGCAGCGCATTGCCACTACACTGCGCCTTGGCCGTGATGGAATCAACGCGAGGAGCTTGCCATGTCCGACAACACCATTCAATTGAATGCCGCTGCAGAACACTACTTTCGCTCACTGACGGGTTTGACCTACCCGCAGGCGCTGGCTGGTCAGTACCCGCGCATTGCCCAAAACATCTTCGATCTCAAGGACGATGAAACCCAGCTCCGCACCTGTTTTTCCTCGCTCATCGAGGATGCACGCGGTGACCGCCATGGCTTTCCGTTCGACGTTCTGATGGACATCCAGGCGCTGCGGGAGTTCATGCTCGGCGACGTCAACCAATTCGTCCCGGATGACACCACCAAATGGGTGTCTTGACGCCATTTTGAGCGGGCGCCGGCCTGCGAAACCTTGCTGAAAGTCGACGCCTTTTCGGCTTTACAGCAAGCAAACGCCATCGCGACACGGCCGCCGCTGCCCCAATCAAACCCCTGCTTTTGTGGTAGGCCTGCACTCAGGCTGTTGGTTTTATTGACACGCCCACCGACCTCGCCATACACTACCTATAGCCTAAACAAGAGGCTTACACACTAGCTATAGCGTTTTTTATTTTTTTATTCAGCGCGCGATTTTTGTTCTGGATCAACGAAACTGCGAGTCTTGCCATCTACCATGGCGACTCGATTTTTAGGAAGCACCCCATGTCACAGCACATCCCCACCCCCACCCTGACCGCATTGCCGACCCAGCCCATCAGCATCGAAGTGCTGATCGAAAAATACAGCAAAGGCAGCGAAAAAAGCATTGCCGACGTCAACCAGCGCGTGGCCCGCGCACTGGCCAAGGTCGAAGCACCCGAACAGCGAACCCAATGGGAGGCCAAATTTCTGGCCACACTCGAAGCCGGCTTTTTGCCCGCCGGGCGCATCCAGTCTGCCGCCGGGACCGACCTGGCGGCCACCCTCATCAATTGTTTTGTACAACCCGTGGGCGACTCGATCGCCCACGTCGAAGACGGCCACCCCGGCATTTACACCGCACTCACCGAAGCCGCTGAAACCATGCGCCGCGGTGGCGGTGTGGGTTACGACTTTTCCCGCATCCGCCCACGCGGCGCCTGGGTTGGCAGCACGCAAAGCAGCGCGTCCGGCCCGGTGAGCTACATGCGCGTGTTTGACCGGTCTTGTGAAACGGTCGAATCCGCCGGCGCCCGCCGCGGTGCCCAAATGGGCGTGCTGCGCTGCGACCACCCCGACATTGAAGAATTCATCCACGCCAAAGACCATGGCGACCTGAAAAACTTCAACATCTCGGTCGGTGTGTCTGACGAATTCATGAACGCGGTGCAAGCCGACGGCGACTTTTGCCTGGTGCACAAGGCAGAGCCAGGCGTCCCACAAAAAGAGGCAGGGTCCTACCACGACGAAGACAAAGGTATTTGGGTCTACCGCAAGCTCAAGGCCCGCGTGCTGTGGGACCAGATCATGCGTTCCACCTACGACCACGCCGAACCCGGTGTGCTGTTTCTGGACCAGATGAACCGCGACAACAACCTGTCGTATTGCGAAACCATTGCCAGCACCAACCCGTGCGCCGAGCAGCCGCTGCCCCCTTACGGCTGCTGCTGTCTGGGTTCGATCGACCTGACCCGCTTTATCAGTGAGCCGTTTACTGAAGCAGCCAGTTTTGACCGTGACGCTTTCGCCGAGGTCGCCAAAGTGGCGGTGCGCATGCTCGACAACGTGCTGGAGGCCACCGTCTGGCCGCTGCCGCAGCAACAGCAGGAAGCCGCTTCCAAGCGCCGCGTCGGTCTGGGCTTTACCGGCCTGGGCGATGCACTGGTGATGCTTAACTTGCGCTACGACACCCAAGCCGCGCGCGACATGGCGCGGCAAATTTCAGAGCTGATGCGCGACACCGCCTACCTGGCGTCCAGCGCGCTGGCGCAAGAGCGCGGCGCGTTTCCGCTGTTCAACGCCGACCTCTACCTGAGCGGCCAGACCTTTGCGTCGCGCTTGCCCGCAGAGCTAAAAAAACGCATCCACAAACACGGCCTGCGCAATTCACACCTGTTGTCGATTGCGCCCACCGGCACCATCAGCCTGGCCTTCGCCGACAACGCCAGCAACGGCATTGAGCCCGCTTTCAGCTGGACCTACAACCGCAAGAAACGCATGCCCGACGGTGGTTTCAAGGAATATGCCGTCGAGGACCACGCCTGGCGCCTGTACCGGCACCTGTTCGGCGCCGATGCCCCCCTCACCAACGCCTTCGTCACCGCCCTGGAGATGAGCGCCCAGGCCCACGAAGAAATGGTGGCCGCCGTGGCACCCTTCATCGATACGGCCATTTCCAAAACCGTCAACGTGCCCGCCGACTACCCTTATGCAGACTTTCAGGGCCTGTACACCCAGGCCTGGCAGTCGGGCCTGAAAGGCCTGGCCACCTACCGGCCCAACTCGGTGCTGGGTTCGGTCTTGAGTGTGACGCCGACCACCCCCGCACCCAGTGGTGCCAAGCCACTGCAGATTGACGGCGCCAACCAGCGCCTGTTGCTGGACCGCCTGCCCGCACCCGTGCTCTCGTCCTTGCGCTGGCCCGGGCGGCCCGAGCTGCCGGGCGGCAACCCGGCCTGGACCTTCATGGTGCACCACCCGTTTGGCGACTTTGCCCTGTTCATTGGCGAACTCTCGCTGGTCGAAGGTGGCGCACCGCAGCCCTTTGAAGTTTGGGTCAACGGGGCCGAGCAGCCGCGCGGCCTGGGCGCCCTGGCCAAGACCCTGTCGATGGACTTGCGCGCCAACGACCCGGCCTGGCTGCAGCTCAAGCTCGACGCGCTGGCCACGGTCAGCGAAGAGCATGCGTTTGAAATGCCGTTCCCCCCCCATGGCGAAAAACGCTTGTTCCCTGGCGTGGTAGCCGCCACCGCTGCGGTGATCCGCTGGCGCTGTGAGCAAATCGCGGCCCAGTCCAGCAAAAAGCCAGCGGACAGCAAACCGCTGTACACCCCGGTGATCGATGCCATGTTCAGCCGCAACGAGCCCATCACCGGGCCGTCCGGCACCCTGGCGTGGGCGGTGGACGTGAACAATCCGGCCACCAACGAAGACTTCACCGTGACCCTCAAGGAGGTGAATCTGGCCGGCCCCGATGGAAACATGGTGACACGGCCTTGCGCGGTGGGCTTTAGCGGCAACTACCCCCGAGCCATGGATGGCTTGGCGCGCTTGCTGTCGCTCGACATGCGGGTGATCGACCCTGCCTGGATCGGCATGAAACTGCGCAAGCTGCTCAATTACGCCGAACCCCTGGGTCACTTCATGGCTTTTGTGCCGGGCTTGCCCAACGGCGAAAAGCGCCAGCAAACCTGGCCCTCAACGGTAGCCTACATTGCGCGCCTGATCATCCACCGCTACGCCATGCTGGGCATCCTGAATGAAGAGGGTTACCCGCTGCGCGATATGGGCGTGCTCGACAACCCGCAAACGCGCGAAGCCAGCAAAACCATGGCCGGCAAAACCTGCCCGGAGTGCGGCAACCCCACCGTGATCCACAAGGACGGCTGCGACTTCTGCACCGCCTGTGGCTACGTGGGGCAGTGCGGCTGATTATTTGGCGTCGCGCACCACCAGCACAGGAAGCTTGGTGTGCGACAGCACGGCCTGGGCCACGCTGCCGAGCACCAGTTTCTCCAGCGCGCTGCGGCCGTGTGAGCCCATCACGATCAGGTCGGCTTGCAACGACGCTCCGGCTTCCACAATGCCGCGCCAAGCGGTGTGGGCTTCCACGATCGACGTGTCAACCCTGACAGCAGCGTCGGCAAAAGCCTGTTTGGCTACCTTGACAGCTTCATTGGCTTCGGCCGTGGCGGCATTCAGGTAATCGGCCTGGCCGTAGGCGAAATCGGTACCCACGCCGGTGAAAGGGTACGGGTCAATCACATAAATCACCGTGACCTGACTGTCAAAGGCTTTGGCCAGAGCCGTGGCTTTGCTGACAGCCATTTGCGCAATCTCGGAGCCATCCACCGGGACCAGAATATGCTTGAACATGACTTACTCCTAATAAAAATATGTCCTGCCATTTTCAAGCAAATCATCCGCCCAAATCTGACAAAACGCATGAAACGAATCAAATGTCCTCGGGCACCATCTTGATCGAGCCGCATGGGCATTCGGCCACACAAATGCCGCAGCCTTTGCAGTAGTCGTAATTGAACTCAAAGCCTTTGCCGGGCCCGAGTTTGATGACCGCGTTGTCGGGGCACACGCCGTAACAGTTGTCACATTCAAAACAGTTGCCGCAAGACAAACAGCGCCGCGCCTCAAACAAGGCGTTGCTTTCGTCCAGACCACCCTGCACTTCTTCAAAGGTGGACTGGCGCCGGATGATGTCCAGGATGGGCCGCACTGTTTTGGGGGCGTCGCTGTAGTACCAGGTGTTGAGCAAATCAAAGCTGGCAACCTCGGTTTTTGGTGCCGGCACATAGGCCATGCCACGCAGCCAGGCGTCAATATTGCGCGCTGCCTTTTTGCCATGGCCAATGGCCACGGTCACGTTGCGCTCGGCCGGCACCATGTCACCGCCGGCAAAAATGCCATCGTGACCGGTCATCATCTGGGCATTGACCTGCACCACGCCGTCTTGCACCGCCATGCCGGGCACACCTTCGATCAGGGACAAGTCCACGTCCTGACCCAGCGCCAGCACCACCGAGTCGGCTTCGAGCGTTTCAAACTCGCCGGTCGGCTGCGGGAAGCCCTTGTCGTCCAGTGCCATTTTTTCGACCGTGATGGACGAATCACCGGCCTGCTTGATGGTGGACAACCACTTGATCATGACCCCCTCTTGCAGCGCTTCTTCGACCTCAAAGTCATGCGCCGGCATCTTGTCGCGGTTGCGCCGGTAAACAATGATCGACTCGGTCGCACCCAGCCTTTTGGCGGTGCGGGCCACGTCAATGGCGGTATTGCCGCCGCCATACACCACCACGCGCCGCCCCAGCAAGGGCTTGTCTTCGCCCTCCATGGAGCGCAGCACCGACACCGCGTCCAGCACCTTGGCCGAATCGCCCGCCGGAATGTAGGCACGCTTGGCGATGTGCGCGCCCACCGCCAGAAACACCGCATCAAACCCGCCCGCCTGCTTGGTCTCAAGCACGTTGGCGACCTTGGTGTTGTACTCAATGCGCACACCCAGGTCCACAATGCGCTGCACCTCGGCGTCAAGCACCTGGCGCGGCAGGCGGTATTGCGGAATGCCAAAGCGCATCATGCCGCCCGGCAGTGGCCCGGCCTCGATCACGGTCACTGCATGGCCGAGGCGCGCCAAGTGGTACGCCGCTGACAAGCCCGACGGCCCAGCGCCCACCACCATGACTTTTTTGCCAGAAGACGCCGCGGGCTGTGGCAACTTCCAGCCCTGGGCAATCGCCTCGTCACCCAAGAAGTGCTCGACCGAGTTGATGCCCACCGGCGAATCAAGTTGCGCCCGGTTGCAGGCGCCCTCGCAGGTGTGGTAACACACCCGGCCCATGATGGCGGGAAACGGGTTGTCTTCCACCAGCGTGTGCCAGGCTTCCTGGTAATTGCCGGATTCGGCATGAAACAGCCAGCCCTGGATATTTTCACCGGCGGGGCATTGGTGGTTGCAGGGCGGTTTGCGGTTCAGGTACACCGGGCGCTCGGTGCGCCAGGAACCGGTGTGGTTGGCCAAAGAACTGCCGACATCGAGCGTGATGGCAAAAGGTTTTTGCATGATCATTCCTCCAACAGACCAAAACGGCGGATATTGCGGTCAGCGCGCGCCTGCAAACGTGCCAGCGTGGTCACGTCAGGTTTTTTGCCAAACAGATGGGCAAAGCGCTTTTGCGGCTTCAGGTAGTCTTCGATCGGCACTTGGCGGCGGATTTTGAGCACCCCGGTGACCTCACCGCGCTCGGCCTCAAACACCGGAAACACGCCACTTTCTACCGCCAGCCTTGCCAGCTTGATGGTGTCGTGCGAGGCCGCACCCCAGCCCAGCGGGCACGGCACAAAGATGTGGATGTAACGCGCACCGCGCATCGACATGGCCTTGGTCACCTTGTATTCCAGGTCATGCAAATCGGCCACGGTGGCGGTGGCCACATAGGGAATTTCGTGCGCCATGGCGATTTGCGGCACATTTTTGCCCTGCCCAAATTCATTGCCCGGATGCTCGCCCACGGCCATGGTGGTGGCCGTGCGGGCTGCTGGCGGCGTGGCGCTGGAGCGCTGCACGCCGGTGTTCATGTAGGCCTCGTTGTCGTAGCAGATGTAGAGCACATCGTCATTGCGCTCAAACATGCCGCTCAAGCAGCCAAAGCCGATGTCGGTGGTGCCACCGTCGCCGCCTTGCGCCACCACCCGCACGTCGGTGCGGCCCTTGGCTTTCATGGCGGCGGCAATGCCGGTGGCCACGGCAGCGGTGTTGCCAAACAGCGAATGGATCCAGGGGATTTGCCACGAGGTTTCGGGGTACGGTGTGGAAAACACCTCCAGGCAACCGGTGGCATTGGCGGCGATCAACTGGCCGTTGGTGGCCGCCATGGCGGCATCAATGGCGTAGCGCGCACCCAGCGCTTCGCCGCAGCCCTGGCAGGCGCGGTGACCGGAATTGAGCGAATTGCTGCGGGTGGCACCCGACTGCAGGCTGCGTTGCTCGGGGGCGAGCAAGCGGTTACCGACAGTGAATGTGCCGGTCTGGTAAAACTTGACCAAAGACTGTTCCATGATGGTTCTTTCGGTTCAGTGGGACATCAGGCGCCAGGCGCCGACACTGTGCCCATATCGCGCAAGATACCCTCGGCGATCGGGCCGGAACGGCGCTGCGATTTTTCGCGCTCAAGCACGCGGTTGACCACCGCCCAGTCCAGGTCCAGGAAGGTCAGCAGTTCCAGTTTGTCGGCAATGGCGTCTTGCAGCAATTGCTTGACCGACGCTTTGGTGATGGGGCGACCACCCAGACCAGCCACCACCGTCAGCACCGGCTGCGGGCGGTTGCGCACGGCACTGCGCACATCGCGCGACACAATGCCGCCAATGCCCACGGCAAAACACTTCTCGATAACCACAATGCGCTTGGCATGGGCGGTGGCATCGCGGATGGCAGAAATGGGAAACGGGCGATACGACGTGATGCCCAGCACCCCCACATTGACACCCTCGGCACGCAGGTCGTCCACGGTGTCCTTGATGGTGCCCAGCACCGAGCCCAGCGCAATCACAATGGTCTCGGCGTCCTCGGTTTGGTAGGTCTTGATCAAGCCACCCGAGTCGCGGCCAAACTCCTGTTTGAACTCGGCGGCAATTTGCGGAATCAGGTCGAGCGCCTGCATCTGCTTGGCATGGGCCAGGTAGCGCACTTCGGTAAAGGCCTCGGGGCCGACCATGGCACCAATGGTGACCGGGTCGTTGGGGTCCAGCACCTGGCGCGGCTCGTAAGGCGGCAAAAATCGGTCCACCTGTTCCTGGCTGGGCATGTCAACGCGCTCGTAAGCGTGGGTCAGAATAAAACCGTCCATGCACACCATCACCGGCAGCGACAGCTCCTCAGCAATCTTGAAGGCCTGAATATGCAGGTCGAGCGCTTCCTGGTTGGTCTCGGCAAAAATTTGCAGCCAGCCGGCGTCCCGCATCGACATGCTGTCGGTGTGGTCGTTCCAGATGTTGATGGGCGCGCCAATGGCGCGGTTGGCCACTGTCATGACAATTGGCAGCCCCAAGCCCGAGGCGTTGTACACCGCCTCGGCCATGAACAGCAAACCCTGGCTGGCGGTGGCGGTGTAAGAGCGCGCGCCCGCAGCCGAGGCGCCAATGGCCACGCTCAAGGCGGCAAATTCGGACTCGACATTGACAAACTCGCAGGACGACAAGTCGCCCGACTTCACCATCTGGCCCAGGCCCTCGACGATGTGGGTTTGCGGTGAGATGGGGTAGGCACAAATCACTTCGGGGCGGCTCAGCGCCACGGCCTTGGCCACGGCATGGGAGCCTTCGCATTGTTCAAGCATGGTGTGTCTCCTGGGTGATCTGTTGCATGGCGGTGCTGTAGGCTTGTTCTGCGGCGGCCTTGTTGCCCAACGCAATGGCACCCTTGAATTTTTGATCAATGGCGCTTTGCACGGCTTCCAGTGAAATCAATTCGCACAAGGCAGCAAAGGCACCCAGCAAGGGCACATTGGGCACGGCGCGCCCCACATGGTTCATGGCCAGTTCAGACGCCGGCACCGTCAGCAGGTGCGCCGGATTGAAGTCTTTGACAAACTCACCCAGGCCCAGTTCGGCAAAGCTGCGCGTGGTGTTGATCAGGATATAGCCGTCCTTGTGAAGACCACTGAGCACATCGACCTGGTGCAGCAGCGTTGGGTCCTGGATGATGATGGCGTCGGGTTGCATGATGGGCTCGCGCAGCCGGATCTCGCGATCGTCCATGCGGCAAAAAGCAACCACGGGTGCACCAGTGCGCTCCGAGCCAAAACTGGGAAAAGCCTGTGCATGGCGCCCCCCCTGAAACGCAGCGATGGACATCATCTCTGCACACGTGACGACCCCTTGGCCGCCCCGTCCGTGAATGCGAACCTGGAACATGTTGTCTCCTCATATGTTGCTGGCTCAAACAGACGAAGTGTCTGCGGCCATTTTTTTCAACAGGTCCGATGATGATACGTCGATGTCTCCGCAGTTTGATTTGGATCAAACTCTTCTACGATAAGGAAAGCAATTTCATATTGCGAAATAAATTCAATCCTGTACCGCCGCATACACCAGGTCACGAAACAGCATGCGGTAGTACTCGCGCTGGTTTGGTGCCTGCAGCATCAAAATGCCAAACAGGTCCAGCGCCGGATCAACAAAGAATGTGGTGCCCGCCAGGCCGCCCCAAAAGTAGGTGCCCACAGAACCCGGCACCGGGGCCACACCCAGATGTTTACGCACCGCAAAACCCAGGCCGAAACCGTGCCCGGCTGGCAACAGCGCGCGCGAGCCAGCGCTGAACACCGGGATGTCACCGAGGTGGTCGGTGGTCATGAAATCGACCGTGCGCGGGCCCAGCAGACGCACACCGGCAAGCTCGCCACGGTTCAGCATGAACTGCAAAAAGCGGGCGTAGTCCATGGCGGTCGAGGTGAGCCCGCCACCGCCTGAAGCCAGCGCGGCGTCATTGCGGACATCGATCACCCGCATCTGCACGCCGCCATCGGGGTCGCGTGCAAACGGCTCGGCAATCAACTCGTGGTGCTGCTCGGCCACGGCAAAGGCGGTGTGGTGCATGCCCAGCGGCTCAAAAATGCGCTCGCTCAAAAAGGCTTGCAGGGTCTGCCCGGCGATGACCTCAACCACCCGCCCCAACACATCGGTGGCGCGGCTGTACTCAAAGGCGCTGCCGGGTTCAAAAACCAGCGGCAGCGCAGCCAGTTGCCGGGTGAATTCATCCAGACTGCGCTCGCGCGAGCCAATGCGCAGCTGGGTGTATTGGCGCTGAACCGGGGTGTTGCCCAAAAACTCATAGGTCATGCCGGCCGTGTGGCGCAGCAAATCATGCAGTGTGGCAGCGCGCCCAAGCGCTTGCAACTGCACGGCACCGTCCACCAGCGTGGCCACTTGCTGATTGGCAAACTCGGGCAAAAATTTGGCTACCGGGTCGCTCAGCAGCAGCCGGCCCTCTTCCATCAGCATCATGGTGGCCACCGAGACAATCGGCTTGGTCATCGAATAAATGCGAAAGCGGGCGTCCTGTGTCATGGCCGCACCGGTGGCCGGGTTGAGCTGGCCCACACTGTCCAACAAAGCCACCTGGCCATGCCGCGCCACCACCGCCACCGCACCGGGCAGGCGTTTTTTGTCTGTCTCGCCCCGCAAGACGTCCATCAGCCGCTGCAGGCGCTGCGGGCACAGGCCGACTTTTTCAGGGGCTACCAATTTCAAAATCATGTCATCTCCAGTTTATTAAAAGCGCTCAGGCCTGCCGCTGCCGCGCCGGTGCCGCACCATCAGCCAAGGCCGACAGCAGTGGCGACACATGCGAATAACAACACGCCCGGCTCACCTGCTGGATACCGCTGGCGGTAATGGCCGGAAAATGGCTTCGCCTTGATCCCATAGCCGCAGCAAATTTGCACAGCGGTGGTGCAGGTGAGCCATCTTGCTGCGCGCTTTAAGACATCGACGCCCCAACTCGCGGTGTCAAACATCGCTGTCCCCTTGTTGAAACAAAGGCAGCATCGTAGCGCAGCAGCCCAAGAGTCGCGCACGCCTGCGCATCAACACATTCCGATGCAAAACCCAGCCGCCGCCATGGGTGTCAAACACCGCTGTCCGGCCCCTGGGACCAGATGAACTTTTCCGGTTGAGCCCATGCGTTCAAACTCTGGCATGTTTACTGCATGCTGAAAAATATCGAAGGTTTGATTTCGGCGCGCCGAATAAGATTATGAAATATTTGCATATATCTCAAGCGTAAACCCGAATTCAAAAGTGATCGATGCACGGTTACAGTGCAAAACCTGAGATTTGGCTTTCACATCCCGGGTCAATATGTTGGATCTTTTATTTTTAACTGGAGTCATCACACATGCGCATCAGCAATCTTAAAAATGTGGCAGTCGCTGCAGCTGTATTGGGTACTTTGGCCGCCGTGCCAGCCCATGCCGGAAAAACCCTGGACGGTATCAAAGCCCGCGGCCAAGTGGTATGCGGTGTCAATACCGGCCTGGCTGGGTTCAGCGCTGCAGACTCCAACGGCAAGTGGACAGGTCTGGACATTGATATTTGCCGCGCCGTTGCTGCGGCCACCTTGGGCGACCCAGAGAAGGTCAAATACGTGCCACTCAATGCACAACAGCGCTTTACCGCCCTGCAGTCTGGCGAAGTGGACATGCTGTCGCGCAACACCACCTTCACCCTGACCCGTGACGCATCGCTGGGTCTGCATTCCACCGTGGTGACCTATTACGACGGCCAGGGTTTCATGGTACCGGTCAAAAGCAAGATCAAGAGCGCCAAGCAGCTCAAGGGCCAAACGGTGTGTGTGCAGTCTGGCACCACCACCGAGAAAAACCTGACCGATTACTCCAAGGCCAGCGGCCTGAACATCAAACCCGTGGTGTTTGAAAAACTCGAAGCCGCCGAGAACGCCTATTTCACAGGCCGTTGTATTGCCTACACCACCGACGCCTCCGGTTTGGCCTCCACCCGCAACAAGGTGGCCAAGGTCCCGGCTGACCACGTCATCCTGCCCGAGCTGATCTCCAAAGAGCCGCTCGGACCCATGGTGCGCCGCGGTGACGACGAGTGGTTTGCCATTGTCAAATGGACCATTTACGGCCTGCTTGAATCCGAAGAGTACGGTATCACCCAGGCCAATGTGGACAGCATGAAAACCACCAGCAAGGACCCCGTGGTCACCCGAATTTTGGGTGTGTCTGAGGACACCGGCAAGCTGCTGGGCCTGAGCAAAGACTGGATGGCCGACGCCATCAAGGCCACCGGCAACTACGGTGAAATTTTCGAGCGTAATGTGGGTCCCAAGTCAGCCCTGGGTCTGCCCCGTGGTGTCAACAACCAATGGAACAAGGGCGGCCTGATGTACGCCTACCCGGTCCGTTAAGCCAAGCCAAACAGCACAGCGCACAAAGCGCCGCCTGACATCGTCACAAGCGATTCATGCGGCGCTTTTTTTTTGATGGATACCAAACCCCATGAAGCCACAAACTCCTCCAAAAAAAAATAAATGGTCCTGGCGCAGCCAAGCCTTCAGGGGCCTGATTTACCAGTTGCTCGCCCTCACTGCCATCTCGGGCGTGGTTTGGTTTCTGGCCCATAACACGCTGGAAAACATGCGGGTGCGGGGTATCCAGAGTGGCTTTGACTTTTTGACCCAGGCGGCCGGCTTTGACATTGGCGAAAGCCTCTACCCGTTTGACTCTGGCGAAGCCTATTGGCGCGCCTTTTTGGTAGGTGTTACCAACACGCTGCGCGTGGCTGTGCTCGGCATTATTCTGGCCACCATTCTGGGTACGCTGCTGGGCGTTGGCCGCTTCTCGCGCAACGCGCTGGTGCGCGGTCTGTGCCAGGTCTATGTGGAATTTTTTCGCAATATTCCGGTGTTGCTGCAATTGCTGATGTGGTACGTGCTGCTGACCGAGGTGCTGCCCACCTCAGCCGAAGCCTGGGAAGTGGGGCCGCTCTTTTTAAGCAAGGGTGGCTTGAACTTTCCGATTCCGATCTGGAGCACCGGTCAGCTATGGGCGGCCTATGGCCTGCTGCCAGGCTTGCTGCTGGGCTGGCTCTATCGGCGCTGGGCGGTCAAGCAATTTGAGGCCACAGGCGAAACCCGCAGCATGGTGCTGCTGCCGCTGCTGATTGTGCTGCTGGCCAGTGTGGCCGGCTGGGCTTTGGGCGGCGCGCCCACCGACTTCAACCGTCCGTTCAAAGGTGATTTTTCAATTGAAGAGGGCGGCGCCCTGACACCCGAGTTTTTGGCGGTGCTGATGGGCCTGACGCTTTACACCGCAGCCTTCATTGCCGAGGTGGTGCGCGGTGGCATCTCATCGGTAGCGCGCGGTCAGGCCGAAGCCGCCTCGGCCCTGGGCCTGAGCCGCAAGCAGGAAATGCGGCTGGTGATGCTGCCGCAAGCGCTACGCGTGATCATTCCGCCCCTGACCAACCAGTATTTGAACCTGACCAAAAACTCGTCCCTGGCCGTGGCCATTGGCTACCCCGATGTGGTGTCGATTGCCAATACCGCACTCAACCAGACCGGCCGCGCGGTGGAATGTATTGCCATCGTGATGGTGATCTACCTCATGACCTCGCTGGGCACATCACTGCTGATGAACTGGTACAACAGCCGCGCCGCCATCAAGGAACGTTGAACAGGACCACACCATGAACAACACAACTTTTCAACCGATTGCGCCGCGCCCCGCCCCGGTCAACACCGAAGGTCCGGTGGCCTGGGTCAAGACCAACCTGCTGGGCGACTGGAAGACGACGCTGGCCACCCTTGTCATTGGTGGCCTGCTGCTGTGGCTGGTGCCACAAATTTTGAACTGGGCCGTCTTCAAGGCAGTCTGGGTGGCCGACTATGACGCCTGCCGTGTGGATGGCGCTGGCGCCTGCTGGGGCGTGATCACCGAAAAATACCGCTTCATCATTTTTGGCCGCTACCCGTTTGACGAACAATGGCGCCCGCTCATTGCCACCCTGCTGCTGATCAGCTTGCTGGTGGCGAGCTGCATGCGCATGTTTTGGCGCGCCTGGCTGCCGCTGTTGTGGCTGGTGGTGCTGGCGGTATTTTTTGCGCTCATGTACGGCAACACGCTGGGCTTGAGCAAGGTCGAAACCGACCGCTGGGGTGGCCTGCCGCTGACCATTCTGCTGGCATCGCTGTCGCTGGTGATGTCGTTTCCGTTGGCACTGCTGATTGCGCTTGGGCGGCGCTCCAACCTGCCGGCCATTCGCAGTTTTTGCACCATTTATGTCGAACTGATTCGCGGCGTGCCCCTGATCTCGGTGCTGTTCATGGCCTCGTTCATGTTCCCGCTGTTCATGCCGCCGGGCGTCACCATTGACGTGCTGGTGCGGGTATTGGTGGGCATCACGCTGTTTGCCGCCGCCTATTCGGCCGAAGTGATCCGCGGCGGCTTGCAGGCGGTGCCCAAGGGTCAGGTCGAAGCAGCTGCCACACTGGGACTGTCGTACTGGCAAACCCAGCGCAAGATCGTGCTGCCACAAGCCCTGGCCATGGTGGTGCCGGGCATCATGAACAACTTTATTTCGACCTTCAAGGACACCTCGCTGGTGACCATCGTGAGCTTGTACGAGCTGACCGGTGCCATGAGCCTGGCGCTCAATTCGGATTCCAACTGGCGTCCCTTCTCGATTGAAGGCTATGTGTTTATTGCGCTGATCTATTTTGCGTTCTGCTTCTCCATGTCGCGCTACAGCCACTGGGTGGAGGCGCAGGTCAACAAGAGCAAATTGAGATAGCGGTTATGCACAGTCATTGCGAGGAGCCCCGCGACGCGGCAATCCATGAACCCTGGATCGCCACGCTTGGCTCGCAATGAAAACTTTCCTGTCCACGATTTTCAATACTTCAACCGAACATCATCATGGCTGACTCCAACACCCCCTCCCCCATCATCACCTTTGACAAGGTCAACAAATGGTATGGCAACAACTTTCATGTGTTGCGCGACATCGACCTGACGGTCGCCAAAGGTGAGCGCATTGTCATCTGCGGGCCCTCGGGCTCTGGCAAGTCCACCCTGATCCGCTGCATCAACCGGCTTGAAGAGCACCAGCAGGGCCACCTGACGGTTGACGGTGTCGAGCTCACCGACGATGTCAAGGCCATCGACGCGGTGCGCAAGGAAGTCGGCATGGTGTTCCAGCAGTTCAACCTGTTTCCGCACCTGACCGTGTTGGAAAATCTGACGCTGTCACCGATGTGGGTCGGCAAGATGCCCAAAAAAGAGGCCGAAGAAAAAGCCATGGTCCAGCTCAACCGGGTGCGCATTGCCGAACAGGCCCACAAGTACCCGCTGCAGCTCTCCGGCGGTCAGCAGCAGCGCGTCGCGATTGCCCGCGCGCTGTGCCTGAAGCCCAAGATCATGCTGTTTGACGAACCCACCAGCGCGCTCGACCCCGAGATGATCAAGGAGGTGCTCGACGTGATGATTGCCATGGCCGACGAAGGCATCACCATGATCTGCGTCACCCACGAAATGGGCTTTGCCAAGGCCGTGGCCGACCGCGTGATCTTCATGGACCAGGGGCAAATTGTTGAGCAGAACAACCCGCACGACTTCTTCAACAACCCGCAAAGCGAGCGCAGCAAAGACTTTTTGTCCAAGATTCTGGGACATTAAGCCAAAAAGTATTTTTCATTGTCTATTATTTTAAAAATGGCATAATTAATTATTGATGCCACTTTTTAATTTTTTGCCATGATCACAACACTTGAAGTAGGGCCGCAGGGGCGTGTCGTCATTCCGGCAGCCATCCGCAAGTCGCTGGGTATCGAAACTGGTGCCACATTGGTTGCCACGGTGGTTGACGGCAAATTGGTCCTTGAGACGCCAGAACAGCTGCTCAAGCAGTTTTACAGCCGCTTTGCGATTGCCAGGATGCGTCCTGATGTTGCCGTGGCAGACGAGCTGATTGCCGAGCGGCGCAACGAAGCGGCGCATGAGTAAAACCGCGCCGGTCGTTGTATTGGACGCCTCAAGTCTGCTGGCCAGCGCTTTTGGCGAACCGGGCGGCGAGTTGGTACGGCCATTGATTGCTGACGCCATGATCAGCACTGCCAACTGGTCCGAATTTGTCCAGAAAGTTCAGCAACACGGCGTGAACACTCAGGGAATGCGCACTGAGCTTGAAGGCGCCGGTTTACGCATCGTGCCGGTGACGGCACAACACGCCGAAGCGGCAGCGGCGTTGTGGGTGATGGGGCGATCGCTGGGCTTATCGCTGGCAGATCGGCTCTGCCTGGCTTTGGGGCTGGCTCAAGCATCAAGGGTGTACACCGCCGACCGTGCCTGGACCCAGTTACCCGCCCTGCCCGACCTGGAAGTGATCTGCATTCGCCCAGCGCAGGTATTGCACCAACAGTCCGCTGGCGCATCAACCGAAGAATGAGCTAGCTCCCCGCCACCTTCATCTTGTTGATCAGGATCGAACCCACGGTTTTGGCGCCGTAGTTGTAAGCGTCAGCGCCCACCGCCACGATGCCCTTGAGCATGGCTTTCATGTTGCCGGCAATCGTGATCTCGTGCACCGGGTAGGCAATGCGGCCGTTCTCCACCCAGAAGCCGCTGGCCCCACGAGAGTAGTCGCCGGTCACATAGTTGACGCCGCTGCCCATGAGTTCGGTCACAAACAGGCCGGTGCCCAAGCGCAGCAACATGGCATCCAAACCATCGCCAGCGCGGGTCAGGCGCGAGGTGAGTGTCAGGTTGTGCGAGCCTCCCGCGTTACCGGTGGTTTTCATGCCCAGTTTGCGCGCCGAGTAACTGCCCAGAAAATAACCCTGCACCTTGCCCGCTTCGACCACGCTGCGCGCCTGCACGCGCACGCCTTCGTCGTCGAACGGTGAGCTGCCCTTGCCGCGCTGGATAAACGGGTCCTCCAGAATGTCGATGTGCTTGGGGAAAACCGGCTTGCCCAGGCTGTCAAGCAAAAAACTGCTCTTGCGGTAGAGGGCACCGCCGCTGACGGCCTGCACAAAGCTGCCCAGCAAGCCCGCCGCCAACGGCGACTCGAACAGCACCGGACATTCGGTGGTGGCGATCTTGCGGGCGCGCAGGCGGCTTAACGCGCGCTCGGCGGCATAACGCCCCACCGCCTCGGGCGATGCCAGATCAGCAGCACTGCGTTGCGAGCTGTACCAGGCATCGCGCTGCATGTCTTTGCCCTTGCCGGCGATCGGCGACACCGACAAGGAGTGGCGCGAGCTGGCATAGCCGCCACGAAACCCATGCGTGTGAGCGCTGAAAAAGTGCGACTGCTGGGCCGATACACCCGCGCCTTCGCTGTTGGTGATGCGCTTGTCCACGGCAAACGCGCCCGCTTCGGCTTGCAGCGCAATCTGCGCAGCCGCTTCGCTGGTGAGGGTCCAGGGAAAGAACAGCTCCAGGTCGGTGCGCTGCTGATCAGGCTGGGCAATATCAGCCACATCGGGCAAGGCGGCAAACGGGTCTTCGGCGGTAAAACGGGCAATGTCAAAAGCGGCTTGCACTGTTTGCTTGATCGCCGCCTGGGAAAAATCAGAAGTACTGGCGTTGCCGCGGCGCTGGCCCAGGTGCACCGTGATGCCGAGGGATTTGTCGCGGTTGCGTTCCACGTTTTCCAGCTCACCCTTGCGCACCGACACGCTCAGGCCGCAGCCTTCCGAGGCGTGCGCTGCGGCATCGGTGGCACCGAGCTTTTTGGCATGGGCCAGGGCCGAATCGACCAGACCTTCAAAAAAAGAACGGCTGTAACTGAAGCCGTCAGCCGGGGCATCTGCGCTTTTGGCAGGGGAAGCGGGGGCAGTTCGGCTCGGTTTGGGAGCGCGCATGGGCGTGTTGGATTGGTTCATAGCGCGGCTATGATACTTGTCTATGTCAAGAAAACTCAAAAAAGGCTATTTCGTGCGTGGTGAGTTCGTTGCCGAGGGCAGCGAACGCGACCTGGAGCTCAAAGCGGAGCTCAAGGGCACCGACGACCAAAGCCGCACCGACCTCAAACGCGAGAGCACCGAGCTGCAAAAGCTGGGTGAAGATCTGCTCGACCTGCGCGCTGATTTGCTGGCACGTCTGGACCTGTCCGACAAGTTCAAGGACGCCATTGCAGACGCCAAACGCATCACCAACTTCGAGGGCAAACGGCGCCAGATGCAGTTCATCGGCAAGCTCATGCGCAAGCTCGAGCCCGAGGTGTTGGAGGCGGTCAAGAAAACGCTGAGTGAAGAAGCCACCGGCTCGGCCGCCGACAACCTGGTGCTGCATCAGGCTGAGATCTGGCGCGACCGCCTCATTGCCAACGACGACGCCGCCGCGCAGTGGATCACCCAGAACCCCAGCTGCGACAGCCAGGAATTGCGCGCGCTGATTCGCCAGGCGCGCAAGGACGCCAAACCGTCCAAACCCGGCGCCCTGCCGCGCCACGGCCGCGCCTACCGTGAAATATTCCAACTGGTGCGTGAGCAACTTGGCGCCATTCCGCCGCACGACCATTCCGACACGCCGTTCAGCCCCGCCCGGGAAGCCTCATGAACACCCCCGCTGCCAACCCCTACCCGAGCGTCAAGATCGGCATTGTGTCGGTCAGCGACCGTGCCTCGGCGGGTGTGTATGTCGACAAGGGCCTGCCCGCGCTGCAAGACTGGCTGGGCCGCGCCCTGAAGAACCCGCTGCAGTTCGAGCCTCGCCTGATTCCTGACGAGCAAGAGGCTATTCAAGCCGCGCTGATTGAGCTGGTGGATGCCGGCTGCGCCCTGGTGCTCACCACCGGCGGCACCGGCCCGGCACTGCGCGACGTCACGCCCGAGGCCACGCTGGCGGTGGCGCACAAGGAAATGCCAGGTTTTGGCGAACAGATGCGGAGAATCAGCCTGAACTTTGTGCCCACAGCCATTTTGTCGCGCCAGGTGGCGGTGATTCGCAAGCAGAGCCTCATCATCAACCTGCCAGGCCAGCCCAAGTCGATTGCCGAAACCCTCGAAGGTCTGCGCGACACCGAGGGCAAATCCGTGGTGCCCGGCATCTTTACGGCCGTGCCCTACTGCATCGATTTGATTGGCGGGCCCTACCTGGAAACCGATGAAGCGGTGTGCAAGGCGTGGCGGCCAAAAACTGCGGTTCGGACTTTTACTGATTGAACTAGTCTTATTGGCTCAGAGCCATCCCGATTAGTGAAAAAGGGCTGTCATTGCGGACTTGATCCGCAATCCATGCCTACGCTGCCCGCTGCTTCCAGCATGTGATCCAGATAGTCAGCAACACGGCCTTGATTCATATCGGCCGCGCCTCGGCAAGCACTTGAGATCTGAACTTGACGGGCAAATCACCCGGCGTCAGAACGTCCACTGGCACCCCCAGCAAGGTTTCGAGTTCGACCTGCAGACCTCCCAGGTCAAACAGCGTGGTGCCTGGCAACGGGTCCACCAGCAAATCAAGATCGCTGCCATCCTTGTCATTGCCATGCACGATCGAGCCGAAAACACGCGGATTGACAGTTTTGTAGCGCAAGACTGCTTGACGCACAGCGCTTCTTTGCCGTTCCAATGAGACAGAGGGTTTCATGGTGTTTGAGGATGGGTGGTGCCGGAAATGATAGCTGATCGGGCCAGATTCAGTGCCAGCAGGCGCTTGAGGATCTCGTCGTCGGGCATGGCTGGCGTGTAGTCTGTCCAGCCATAAGCCGCTGCCACTGCTTAATCGAGTTGCTGGTGCGCCATACTGAGCCAAGCCGGTTTGGCGTTGTAGAGATTGGTGAGGGTGCGTTTTTGCAGGGCCTTGAGGTCTTGTTCACTGATGCCGGCTTTGGGCTCGATGCGGTCGGGGTATGGCGACTTGTCCATGCCCAGTGGGGTGACTTCGGGCACCTTGTGTGTCCACTCGGGCGGGTTCAGCCAGTTCTTCCTTAAGTCGTTGAGCTTTTTGGCAGCGGTGGCGATTTGGATGGCTGCCTGGCGCAAATTTTGGTGCTCTTTACCCGGCGGGGCTGGCTCGGACGCCGGGGGCTCATACGCTTCGCTTTTTAAAATCGCCCCCGACATCCGAACCACCCCCGCCTTTGAAGCGTGTTCTTGCAAATGGGCGGGGATCAGGGCGCCGGATTCAAGTAGTTCGGTTTGCTGGTGGGCGGTGTCGGCTGGAGTGAGGCCTGTGGGGAAAGGGAAGGTTTCGAAGCAAGTGGTAGGGGTGTAACGTGGATCGTTACCTACGCCGAGCCAGGTGCACATTCGCAGAGACCATAGTTCGTGAAAACGACTGTGCAGGATGCCAAACGAGGTGTCGTCGGCACGAGCGGTTGCAAGCGTGGCCTGCTCAAAAATATAGTCGCCCGCGCTGCCCGGCGTGGGCACGCCCAGCAACTGGCACAAATCCATGAAGTGTGGCTGCGCTCCCTGACGCTCGTTCAGCTCAAAAGCCGGGCCGCCGGGGCCCCATTTGGTGATGAAGTCTTGCGGGGTCATCACAACAACACCACGCCCAGATGCTGAAAATGTTGATCCAGGGTCAGCACCGGCGATTGGTTGCGTTTGGCACAAACGGCAATCAGCGCATCACTCAGCGGAACCAGCAGGCCTTTGGCGCGCAATTGCGCCAGCAGACGCCCGGCACTCAGCCAATCGGCCGAGGTGATCTCAAAGCAATGCACATTGGAAAGTAAAAAATCAAGCTGATCCTGCTCCTTGCGACCCTTGGCGCCCTGCATCAGCTCGGCTTGCACAACGCCGCACAAGGCGGCACCCTCGCTGACCAGCAAGTGCTCGACCTGATCGCCCAGGCCGCCCTGCGTTTGCCGCAAAAAATCAATCCAGGCGCAGGTGTCGATCAAGACCAGTTTCATGGCCTGGCCTGGCCGCTGGTGGCAAATGGCATCACATCCAGCTGGCGCAGTTCGCGCCAGTTGTCTTCAATGGCCACCTGTCCCCGCAAAGCCAGCAACTTTTTCAGCCGGGCTTGGTGCACGTAGTCCTGGACCGCTTGCCGCAAGGCCTTGGCGGGGGAAGACTCACCCGTGGTCTGCATCAACTGGTTCATCAAATTATCATCAATTGTGATGGTTGTTCGCATCAAAATCTCCAAATAAGTGCATCGTTTCAGTCTAGCAGCTAAGCATCAACAATGCAAACCGCGCGTAGCACTCGGGCCGAAGCCGGTCTGTCAGCGCTGCGGCGCGATCTCGGAGGCGTAATCGTAGAGCGCACCCAGAATGGCTTCGTCGCGCTCGCTGGCGTCTTCGGCCAGCTTGTCGAGGGTTTCAAACAAAGCGTCCAGCGTCAGGGCACCGCCCTCGCCGTCAAACAGGCGTGCCGCGCGGTGGTCATCCCAGCTTTTAGCCTCTTCGGCGCTGAGGCTTTGCGGGAAATTGCGCGCCCGGTAGCGCCATAGCAACTCTGCCAAACGTGCGTCTTCAAACGCGGGCCGGGCTGTGGCCAGCTCGGCCGGGCTGCAGCGGCGCAGGTCGTTGAGGCGGCGGCGGTCCGCGTTGCCGATAAAACCGCCGTACAGGTCTTCATCCACATCCACCGGTGCTGCTGCCGGCCGGGCAAACACCTGCGCCCAGATGGCGCTCATGTCGGGTAAATCGCGGGCGGCGGCCGCATGCTGCAACTGGGCCGCGACGTCAATGCCCCAGCGCTCGGCCATGGCCGGGCTCAGCACCTTGAGGTTGCTCATGACCATGGGCGACTTGTTGAGGTGCACCGACTTGACCGGCAGGCGAGTGATGCCCTGCGGCAGGTCGGCGGATTTGCTGAACAGGCGCAAACGGATCTGTTCGGCATTCAAACTGGCCAGCTCACTCGGGTCAAAGGCCAGGTCCCAGGCCAGTAACTCGTTCTTGTTGGCCGGGTGCATGGCCAGCGGCCACATCAGCGCAACGCAGCCGCGCTCAGGGGCGAACATGCCCGAGATGTGCAGAAAGGGCTTGGCATGGCTCAAGGTGCTGGGCAAGCCCAGTTCAGCCATGGCGCGGTCTTTTTTGTGCAGGCCAAAACAGAAGTCAAACAGCTTGGGTTGCGCGGTCTTGATGAGCCGCGCCAGGGCGATGGTGGCCTGCACGTCGCTCAGGGCATCGTGCGCCGCCGCGTGCAGCAGGCCATTGGCTGCGCTCAGGTCGGTGAGTTTGAAGCTGGGCTTGCCGTCGGGTTTGGTTGGCCACTGGATGCCGTCCGGGCGCAAGGCGTAGGCGGTGCGCACCACATCGAGCAAATCCCAGCGGCCGCAGTCGTTTTGCCATTCGCGGGCGTAGGGGTCGATCAGATTGCGCCAGAACATGAAACGCGTGATCTCGTCATCAAAGCGGATGGTGTTGTAGCCCACACCCACGGTGCCGGGCTCGCTGAAAAACTGCTCGATTTGGGCTGCAAACAGGTGTTCGGGCAGGCCTTTTTCGAGGCATTCCTGGGGCAGGATGCCGGTGATCAGGCAGGCTTGTGGTTCCGGCAAAAAATCATTGGCGGGCTGGCAATACAGCATGACCGGCGCGCCGACCGGGTTCAGGTCGGCATCGGTGCGAATGGCGGCAAACTGGGCCGGGCGGGTTTGCCGGGTGTTGGCACCAAAGGTTTCGTAGTCGTGCCAGAGAAAGGTGTGCATCTGAGGGGGGAACCGGGTCAGTCGACCTTGGGCTTGTCGCTGTGGGAGACTTCGTAACCATCGGCCACGTAAGCCGGGCCTTTCATGAGCCAGACCACCACACAACCTAACGACACCGTGAACACGGCCGTCCAGACCAGCACCGCCAAACCGATCATGCCGAAGTCAAAAAGCTGAACACGCCGCTCGATCTCGGCTGCCGTGCCCTGGGTGTAAAACAGCCGCGCCAGCCCCGACAGCAGCAAGGGCAACAGTGTGCCCAGCAGCAGCACGCGCGGCATCATGCGCAGCAAGCGCCACTCAAAACCATAAGGCGTGCGCTGGTAACCGGGGAGTTTTTTGAGCCAGTTCATGGTGTCATGGTTAAAAAATTAAAGCCATTTTTGCATGAACTGCGCCTGCCCCATGGCGGGGTCGAGCTGGTAGTTCTCAAAGCCGAGCCGCCGGTACAGCTTTTGGGCCGGTGTATTGCCTTCCAGCACTTCCAGCGTCAGCTTGCAAGCACCCCGGGTGCGCGCCAATTGCTCTACCAGCGCCAGCATCTGCTCCGCCACGCCACGTCCGCGGTGCGACGCCACTACCACCACGTCATGCACGTTAACCAGCGGCTGGCAGGCAAAGGTGGAAAAGCCCTCAACGCAATTGACCAGGCCCACCGGCAGGCCACCGGCTGCCGCATCAAAGGCCAGCACACTGAACAGATGGGGCCGTGTTGCCAAGGCATGCGGCAAATTGGTCTTGGCAAAGTCTGACAAGGGTTCGGCGCCTCCCATGGGGTCGCGGGCATAACCGTCGAGCAAATCCAGCAGCGCTTGCATGTGCTGCGGGTTGGCGTAGTCGACCTGACAAAGCGTCAAGGAAGGGAGAGCTGCCATGCGTTGCTTAGCCGCTGATGGTCTTGGCAATGCGTTCGGCACAGGCTTTGGCCTGAACCGGGTCGCGCGCCTCGACCATGACACGCACCAGCGGTTCGGTGCCGCTGGGGCGGATCAGCACCCGGCCGTTTTGGCCAAGCTCTGCTTCTACCGCCAGAGTTTCGGACTCCAGCCGTTCGCTGGCGCGCCAGTCTTGTCCAGGTTTAAGCCGGATGTTGATGAGTGTTTGCGGAAACAGCGTCACCCCGCTGAGCAATTCGGTTAATGTCTTGCCGCTGCGCACGCACAGTTGCAGCACCTGCAGGGCAGAAATGAGCCCGTCGCCGGTGGTGTGCTGGTCCAGTGCCAGCAAGTGGCCAGAACCCTCGCCACCGAGCAACCACTTGTTTTTTTCGAGCTCTTCAAGCACATAACGGTCGCCCACCTTGGCGCGCACCAGAGGCACACCGCGCGCCTGCAAGGCCAGTTCTACCGCCATGTTGGTCATCAGGGTGCCGACCACACCAGGCACCGGTTTGCCGCGCCGCAAGCGGTCGTCGACCATCAGGTAAAGCACTTCATCACCATTGAACAGACGGCCATGGGCGTCGACCACTTGCAGGCGGTCGGCATCACCGTCCAGCGCAATACCCACGTCGGCCCGGTGCAGCCTGACGGCTTCGATCAAGGCCTCGGGGTGGGTGGCGCCAAAGCCCTTGTTGATGTTCAGACCGTCCGGCGAACAGCCAATGGCGATCACCTCGGCGCCCAGTTCATGGAACACCTTGGGCGCAATCTGGTAGGCCGCACCGTTGGCGCCATCGACCACGATGCGCATGCCCTTGAGCGACAGGTTGTTGGCAAACGTGCTTTTACAAAACTCGATGTAACGGCCGGCGGCATCGTCCAGCCGCCGCGACTTGCCCAGATTGGCCGAATCCACCCACACCGGGTCCTGGCGCAGCGTGGCTTCGACGTCGCGCTCCCAGGCGTCGGGGAGCTTGGTGCCCTGCGCGCTGAAAAACTTGATGCCGTTGTCCTCGAACGGGTTATGACTGGCGCTGATGACCACGCCCAGCGAGGCGCGCTGTGCCCGCGTGAGGTAGGCCACGCCAGGGGTTGGCAGCGGCCCGAGCAGCACCACATCGACGCCAGCAGAATTGAAACCACTCTCCAGGGCGCTTTCGAGCATGTAGCCGGAAATGCGGGTGTCTTTGCCAATCAGTACCGTCGGCTTGGCCTCATGGCGCTTGAGTACGCGGCCAACGGCGTGCGCCAGCTTAAGGGTGAAGTCTGCCGTGATGGGCGCTTGCCCGACCGTACCGCGGATGCCGTCGGTACCAAAATATTGCCTTGTCATTGTTCTGCCTTCACCTGGGTATTGAATTCTTGAATCCTGAATCGAAACTTTGCTATCTTATCGCCTCCAGCACCCGCAGCGCTTGCACGGTTTCGCGCACATCGTGCACCCGCAGCACCGAGGCGCCGCGCTCGGCAGCCAGCAGCGTGGCTGCCAGGCTGGGTGCCAGGCGCTCGCTGGCCGGCAAGGCGGTGCCGGGGGGCGCGGTATGCGACACCATGCCCGCCAGCGACGACTTGCGCGACCAACCTGTCAGCACCGGGTAACCCGTTTGCAGCAACTCAGCCTGGCGCGCCAACAGGGCAAAATTTTGTGCCACGGTTTTGCCAAAACCGATCCCTGGGTCGATCATGATTCTGGATTTCGCCACGCCCAGCGCCTGCAGGCCATCGGCTGCTTGCGCCAGAAAGGTACGCACCGGCCCCATCACATCGCCCACCATGGGCGCGGTCTGCATGGTCTGGGGATCGCGGTGCATGTGCATCAGGCAGACACCACAGCTTGGGTGCGCCACCACCACATCGGTCGCCCTCAAGGCATGCTCGCCCTGCGCGCCGTCATGCCAGCACATGGCCCAAATGTCGTTGATGATGTCGGCGCCAAGGTCAAGCGCGGCCTGCATCACCCGGGGCTTGTAACTGTCCAGCGACACCGGCACACCCATGCGCACAGCCTCGCGCAACACCGGAATCACACGGTTCAGCTCATCTTGCAAGCTGACCGACGGCGCGCCTGGCCGGGTGGACTCCCCACCAAGGTCAAGCAGGTCGGCGCCATCACGGATCAACTGCTCGCAATGCCGGATCGCGGCCAGCGCAGAGCCGTGCTGGCCACCATCCGAGAATGAATCCGGGGTGACGTTGACAATGCCCATCACCTGCGGGCGCGTCAGGTCGATTTGATAACGACTGGTCTGCCAGAACATCTTCTCAGGCCTGGTTTGGGTAAAGACAAAAAAAAACGGGGCCGAGGCCCCGTTGCTGGATTGTCAGGGTCAGGCAGCGTGGGGGGCTGCGTCCGGACTGACAGCCGGTGTGCCACCACTGCCGCTGTCTGAGCTGGAGGCCGGCGGCACGCGCGGTGACCAGTCCTTGGGCGGCCGCGGGGGTTTGTTGCCCATGATGTCGTCAAGCTGGTCACTGTCAATGGTTTCCCACTCCAGCAAGGCTTTTGCCATGGCGTGCATGTGGTCGCTGTGCTCCTCAATCAGGCGACGCGCCAGGGCGTACTGCTCATCGATGATGCGGCGCACTTCGGCGTCCACCTTTTGCATGGTTTCTTCGCTCATGTTGGTGGTCTTGGTGACCGAGCGGCCCAAGAACACTTCGCCTTCGTTCTCGGCATAGACCATCGGGCCCAGCGCTGCCGTCATGCCGTAGCGCATGACCATGTCACGGGCAATGTGGGTGGCGCGCTCGAAGTCGTTGCTGGCGCCGGTGGTCATCTGGTTCATGAACACCTCTTCGGCAATCCGACCACCAAACAGCATGCTGATCTGGTTCAGCATGTAATCCTTGTCATAGCTGTAGCGGTCTTGTGCCGGCAGGCTCATGGTGACGCCCAAGGCGCGGCCACGTGGAATGATGGTGACCTTGTGCACCGGGTCGCACTTGGGCAGCAGCTTGCCGATCAGGGCGTGGCCCGACTCGTGGTAAGCGGTGTTGCGGCGTTCGCTCTCGGGCATGACCATGCTCTTGCGCTCCGGGCCCATCAGGATCTTGTCCTTGGCTTTCTCGAAATCCTGCATCTCGACGGTGCGGGCATTGCGCCGCGCTGCCATCAGGGCCGCTTCGTTGCACAAATTGGCCAGGTCGGCACCCGACATGCCGGGCGTGCCACGGGCAATCACGGCGGGGTTCACATCCGGACTCAAAGGCACCTTGCGCATGTGCACGTTCAGAATCTGCTCGCGACCACGGATGTCGGGCAGCGTCACGTAGACCTGGCGGTCAAAACGCCCCGGGCGCAACAAGGCGGCATCCAGAATGTCGGGGCGGTTGGTCGCAGCCACCACGATCACGCCGACATTGGTCTCAAAGCCGTCCATCTCGACCAGCATCTGGTTCAGGGTTTGTTCGCGCTCGTCGTTGCCGCCGCCCAGGCCCGCGCCGCGCTGGCGGCCGACCGCGTCAATTTCGTCAATGAAGATGATGCAAGGCGCGTTCTTCTTGGCGTTGTCGAACATGTCGCGCACCCGCGAGGCACCGACACCGACAAACATTTCAACAAAATCGGAGCCCGAAATGCTGAAAAAAGGCACCTTGGCTTCACCTGCAATGGATTTGGCCAGCAAGGTTTTGCCGGTGCCCGGTGGGCCAACCAGCAGCAAGCCGCGCGGAATGCGTCCACCCAGTTTTTGGAATTTGGCGGGGTCTTTCAAGAAGTCGACCACCTCTTTCACTTCTTCCTTGGCTTCGTCGCAGCCCGCCACGTCGGCAAAGGTCACGGTGTTGGTGTTTTCGTCGAGCAGGCGCGCCTTGCTTTTGCCAAAGCTGAAGGCGCCGCCCTTGCCGCCACCCTGCATCTGGCGCATGAAGTAAACCCAGACACCAATCAGGAGCAGCATCGGACCCCAGCTGACCAGCAGCGTCATCAACAGCGAACCTTCTTCACGCGGGCGAACGTCAAATTTGACGTCGTTGGCGATCAGGTCGCCCACCAGACCGCGGTCAAGGTAAGTGGCTGTGGTACGCACCTTGCGGTCGTCCGTGGTAACAGCCACGATTTCCGTGCCGCTCTGGCCTTCCTGAATGACGACGCTCTTGATGCGATTCGCGCGAACTTCATCCAGAAAATCCGAGTAACCCAGATGGCCGGCCCCGGCCGCTGGACGCGTGTCAAATTGCTTGAAGACGGTGAATAACACCATCGCAATGACCATCCAGACCGCAATTTTTGAAAACCATGGATTGTTCAAGCCAAACTCCAATAAAAAAGCATTCAATCAAATATTTGCACAATGGCGGCAATTCTAGGCTTTTCAGGGCACGCACTGGCGACCCTGCACCAGCAGCCACAGCGTAAGCAAGGAATTCAGGGGGTTTTCAGCTGCAGGCCAATCAAAAAAGTTTCCGATGACTTGTCGCGCGAGGCCTTGGGCTTGAGCCGTTTGACCGTGACGAAAGTCTCCCGAAAACGCTGGTACAAGGCATCGTAGCTGCCCCCATGGAACACTTTGACCACCAGCGCACCCTCCGGCTTGAGGTGGCCTTGCACAAATTCAAGCGCCAGTTCAATCAGATGCTCAATCCGTGCCGCGTCGGCCGAGCTGATGCCCGACAGATTGGGCGCCATGTCCGACACCACCACATCGGCCAGCTCGCCCTGCATGTGCTCTGCCAACTGGGCCAGCACCGCATCCTCGCGAAGGTCGCCCTGAATGAACAACACGCCTTCGATTGGCTCCATCGGCAACAGATCAAGCGCGATGATGCGGCCGTTGAGCTCGCCTGCAGCCGCGCCACCGCCCGTGGCCGATTTGGGTGACAGCTTGCGACGCACGTACTGGCTCCAGGCCCCCGGTGCCGACCCCAGGTCCACCACCAGCTGACCCGGCTTGATCAGGTGCAGGGTGTCGTCAATTTCTTGCAACTTGTAAGCTGCACGCGCCCGGTAACCGTCTTTTTTGGCGAGCTTGACGTAAGTGTCATTGACATGGTCATTGAGCCAGGCCCGATTGACCTTGCTGCTTTTTACTGCTGATTTCATATGTTTTTAGTTTCCAGTCTCATCGATAATACGGCCATGTCCCAAATTCAACTGACCCCCGCCCAGCGCAAAGCGCATCGCGCCGACGCCCACCACCTCGACCCCGTGGTCATGGTCGGTGGCGACGGCCTGACCGATGCCGTCAAAAAAGAAGCCGATGCCGCGCTGAAGGCCCACGGCCTCATCAAGGTACGCGTTTTTTCTGACGACCGCGTTGCCCGCGAAACCATGTTCCAGACCCTGGCCAATGAACTCAACGCCGCCCCGATCCAGCACATCGGCAAGTTGCTGGTGCTCTGGCGCCCCCTGCCCGAGCGCGAAAAAAGTGCCGACGAAGACCGCAAGCCCGGCCCGCGCGATGTCAAGGTGCTCAAGTACAGCACCCGTGGCGGCCAGCGCCCCGAGGTCAAAACCCTGCGCGTGCTGGGCAACCAGCGCCTGACGTCAGGTGGCCAGGTAAAACGCTCCAAGCCCAAGCAGATCAGCATCAAGAAACGCAGCCAAACCTGATCGCCTGGCATGTGCAGGGCGTGTTTTAGACCGCCCTGCCAACACCAAACCCATCTGGCTTTAATCAGGCCGCAGTGTCAGCTTCCAGAACGTCACCCCGGCACACAACCACTGCAGCGCAAACATCGCGCTGCCCACGCTGTGCCACAGCCGCAAGTTCTCGCGGCTCACAATGCGCGGGGCAATGGCAAACTCCAACAGCAGCGCCAACAACATGCCCAACAGCACAAACACCATGGCGGCTTGCGCACGCCCGGCGTCCACGCGGTCCTGACCTGGTCGGTTCAGCAACAGCAACACCACACCGCAGCCGGCACTGAGCCAGGTCTGCGCGCCAAACAACTTGGCCGCCATGCCGCCCGCCAAGGCAGGGCTGGGCAAATGCACAAACAGCATGGGTACCACCAGCAGGCCCAGGGTGGTCAAACTGCCCCACCACAAGGCCGCCAGCCAGGGCGCCAAGACTTGCGCGCGTGCAAGCATTTAGCAGTAGCTGACCGAGATCACCTCATAGCGGCGCACACCACCAGGTGCCTGCACTTCAGCTGTGTCGCCTTCAACCTTGCCGATCAGGGCGCGGGCAATCGGGCTGTTGATGTTGATCAGACCGAGCTTGAGGTCAGCCTCGTCTTCGCCCACGATCTGGTAGCTGACTTTTTGTCCGGACTCTTCGTCTTCAAGCGCCACGGTGGCGCCAAACACCACCCGGCCATCGGGGTGAAGTTCAGTCGGGTCGATGATTTGCGCGGCCGAGAGCTTGCCTTCAATTTCCTTGATACGGCCTTCGACAAAGCCCTGCTTGTCCTTGGCTGATTCGTATTCGGCGTTCTCGCTCAGGTCGCCCTGCGCGCGCGCTTCGGCAATGGCGCTGATGACAGCTGGACGCTCAAACGCCTTGAGTTGATGCAACTCGGCCTTGAGTTTGTCAGCACCACGTTTGGTAAGGGGAAGGGTCGCCACAAGCAGCTCCGTGAAAGTTGAAACACAAAAATGAAACCGCCGAACGTTGCCGGTCGGCGGTGTGGCTGAATTATGCCGCGAATATGAGGTAACTGACCGCAGGTTTACCCTGCGTTCAGTTGCGCGTGCATCTCCTGGACCGAAATCACATCGAGCGCGTCCATGTAATGCATACCTTCCACGGCGGCCTCAGCGCCAGCAATGGTGGTGAATGTGGTCACCCGGGCCAGCAAGGCCGAGGTCCGGATCTGGCGCGAATCGGCGATCGCATTGCGCCGCTCCTCCACGGTGTTGATGACCAGCACAATCTCGTTGTTTTTCAGCATGTCGACGATGTGTGGACGCCCTTCGGTGACCTTGTTGACAACACCGCAGGGCACACCTGCGGCATTGATGGCCGCCGCCGAGCCCTTGGTGGCCACCACGACAAAATCCATGGCCACAAGTTTTCTGGCGACCTCAATGGCGCGCAGTTTGTCATTGTTCTTGACCGACAAAAAGACCTTGCCGGAGGGTTCACCTGTGGCCGTGAAGGGTCGTGGCAACTTGCAGCCCGCACCCATTTGCGACTTGACAAAAGCTTCTCCAAAGGTTTTTCCCACCCCCATGACTTCGCCAGTCGACTTCATCTCGGGACCCAGGATGGTGTCAACCCCCGGGAACTTGACGAAGGGGAACACCGCTTCCTTGACGCTGAAATAAGGCGGATTCACCTCACGACTGATGCCTTGCGAGGCCAGCGTTTGACCGACCATGCAACGCGCCGCCACCTTGGCCAGTTGCACGCCGGTGGCTTTAGAGACAAAGGGCACAGTGCGCGAAGCACGCGGATTGACTTCAAGGACAAAAATCACGTCCTGGCCGTCAAGGTGCTGAATCGCAAACTGCACGTTCATCAAGCCCACCACGTTCAGGCCATGGGCCATGGCGGCGGTCTGGCGCTTGATCTCGGCCACCGTGTCGACACTCAGGCTGTAGGGCGGCAGCGAGCAGGCCGAGTCGCCACTGTGCACGCCTGCCTGTTCAATGTGCTCCATCACGCCGCCAATGTAGGTCTGACCGGTGGCATCGCGCACGCAGTCGACATCGCATTCGATGGCGTCGTTCAAAAAGCGGTCCAGCAGCACCGGTGAGTCGTTGGACACCTTGACTGCTTCGCGCATGTAGCGCTCCAGATCACGCTGCTCGTGCACGATTTCCATGGCACGGCCACCCAGCACATAGCTCGGGCGCACCACCAGCGGGTAACCCAGCGCAGCCGCCTTTTCGAGGGCTTCGGGCTCTGTGCGGGCCGTGGCATTGGGCGGCTGACGCAATTTGAGTTCATGCAGCAGCTTCTGGAAACGTTCGCGGTCTTCGGCGGCATCGATCATGTCGGGGCTGGTGCCGATGATGGGCACGCCGTTGGCCTCAAGGTCGAGCGCCAGCTTCAAGGGTGTTTGGCCACCGTACTGCACGATCACACCATAGGGCTTTTCCTTGTCGACAATCTCCAGCACGTCTTCCAGCGTCAGGGGCTCGAAGTAGAGGCGATCCGAGGTGTCGTAATCGGTCGAGACGGTTTCGGGGTTGCAGTTGACCATGATGGTCTCATAACCGTCTTCGCGCAGGGCCAGCGCCGCATGCACGCAGCAGTAGTCAAACTCAATGCCCTGCCCGATGCGATTGGGGCCACCACCGAGCACCATGATTTTCTTGTTGTTGGTGGGTGCGGCTTCGCACTCGGCGCCCTCAGCCTCGTAGGTGGAATACAGGTAGGCGGTGTTGGTGGCAAATTCAGCCGCGCAGGTGTCAACCCGCTTGTACACCGGGCGCACGCCCAAGGCATGGCGGCGCGCGCGCACTGCCGTGTCAGTGGTCTTGAACTGCTTGGCCAGGCGACGGTCAGAAAAGCCTTTCTGTTTCAAGGCGCGCAGCGTGGCGGCATCAATGCTGTCCAGCGCGGTGCCGACAGCAGGCTGCGGCAGGCGTTCGATTTCCAGTTCGATCTTGACGATCTGCTCGATCTGCACCAAAAACCATTTGTCAATTTTGGTGAGCTCAAACACCTCGTCGACGCTCCAGCCAGCGGCAAAGGCGTCGCCCACGTACCAGATGCGGTCGGGGCCGGGCTCGCCAAGTTCGCGCTCCAAAATCTCGCGGTCCTGGGTTTTCTCATTCATGCCGTCCACGCCGACTTCCAGGCCGCGCAGGGCTTTCTGGAACGATTCCTGGAAGGTGCGACCCATGGCCATGACCTCGCCCACGCTCTTCATCTGGGTGGTCAGGCGGCTGTCGGCCGCGGGGAATTTCTCAAAGGCAAAGCGCGGTATCTTGGTGACCACGTAATCGATGCTGGGCTCAAAACTGGCCGGTGTGGCACCGCCCGTGATCTCGTTCTTGAGTTCATCCAGCGTGTAACCCACTGCCAGTTTGGCCGCCACCTTGGCAATCGGGAAGCCGGTGGCCTTGGAGGCCAACGCGCTGGAGCGGCTGACCCGCGGGTTCATCTCGATGACCACCATGCGCCCGTCTTCGGGGTTGATGGAAAACTGCACGTTGGAGCCGCCGGTATCGACGCCAATCTCGCGCAGCACCGCCAGCGACGCATTGCGCAAAATCTGGTATTCCTTGTCGGTCAAGGTTTGCGCCGGGGCCACCGTGATCGAGTCGCCGGTGTGCACGCCCATCGGGTCCAGGTTTTCAATCGAGCAAACAATGATGCAGTTGTCCGCGGTGTCACGCACCACTTCCATCTCGAACTCTTTCCAGCCCAAAAGCGATTCTTCGATCAGCAGCTCGTTGGTGGGCGAGGCCTCCAGGCCACGTTTGCAGATCACCTCGAACTCTTCCGGGTTGTAGGCAATGCCGCCACCGGTGCCGCCCAGCGTGAAGCTGGGGCGGATCACGGTGGGAAAGCCCACCGTGCGCTGCACGGCCCAGGCATCATCCATGCTGTGGGCGATGCCGGAGCGGGCCGAGCCCAGACCAATCTTGGTCATGGCGTCCTTGAACTTGAGGCGGTCTTCGGCCTTGTCGATGGCCTCGGGCTTGGCGCCGATCAGTTCGACCGGCTTGCCGGTGGCGGCACCGGTGTACTTGGCCAACACACCGTTGTGCCAGAGGTCAAGCGCGCAGTTGAGCGCGGTCTGGCCGCCCATGGTTGGCAAAATCGCGTCAGGGCGTTCCTTGGCGATGATTTTCTCGACCGTTTTCCAGGTGATGGGTTCGATGTAGGTCACGTCGGCCGTGGCCGGGTCGGTCATGATGGTGGCCGGGTTGCTGTTGATCAGGATGACCCTGTAGCCCTCCTCTCGCAGTGCCTTGCAGGCTTGCACACCGGAATAGTCAAATTCGCAGGCCTGGCCAATGATGATGGGGCCGGCGCCAATGATGAGGACGCTTTTGATATCGGTACGTTTTGGCATGTTGAAGAACGACTCTTTGGATTTGTTAATTCAGGCTGGCGGTGGCCAACTTGGCCCCAAACCAGACAAACAGGCCGCCCACCAGGCTCGACAGCCCGGCCGACAGCTTCTTACGCTGCGCGAAACCTTGCGCCAGTTTGGCCCCGGTAAAAATCAGCGCCGACAAATACAGGGCACTGAAGGTCATCAGGATGGCACTCAGGATCAGGAAAGGCACCTCTGGGTGGGCATAACTGGTGTCGATGAACTGCACAAAAAACGACAGCAAAAACAGAATGGCTTTCGGGTTCAGCAGGCTGATCACCAGGGCGCGACGAAACGGCTGCTGCAAATGCGCCGCGCCGACTGTGGGGCTCGGGCTCGCGGTCTCGGTGGCAGCTTCGGCAGCCTTGGCCACAAGCGTCAGCGGCTCAGGCTGGGTGCGCAACCCGGCCAGCGCCCCGCGCAGCAAATTGAAACCCATCCAGGCCAGGTAGGCCGCCCCCACGTACTTGACCACCATGAACATGGCCGGGTAAGTGCGCAAAACACCAGCAGCGCCCAAAGCAGTGCACAGCAACAAAATGGTGTCGCCCACGAACACGCCATAAGCACCCTGAAAACCGGCGCGCACACCGCGCGCTGTGGCTACCGACAGCACATACAGCGAATTGGGCCCGGGCAGCAAAATGATGCCGAAGGCACCAATCACATACGTCCACAGGTCAGTAACGCCATAAAAACTCATGCGCGCGACGCCATCGAAGCCACAAAGCGGTCAAACAAATAGCCTATGTCATGCGGGCCAGGTGAGGCCTCAGGATGCCCCTGGAAGCAGAATGCCGGCTGGTCTGTGCGCTCCAGCCCCTGCAGCGTGCCATCGAACAGGCTGATGTGGGTGGCACGCAGATTGGCCGGCAGGGTTTTTTCATCCACGGCAAAGCCGTGGTTTTGGCTCGTGATGCTGACGCGGCCCGTGTCCAGGTCTTTCACCGGATGGTTGGCACCGTGGTGACCAAACTTCATCTTGAAGGTTTTCGCACCCGAGGCCAGCGCCATGATCTGGTGCCCCAGACAAATACCAAAGGTGGGGATGCCGCTGTCCATCAGTTCGGCGGCTGCGGCAATGGCGTAATCGCAAGGCTGCGGGTCGCCCGGGCCGTTGCTCAGGAAAATGCCGTCGGGTTGCTGTGCCAGCACTTCGGCCGCCGGGGTTTGCGCCGGCACCACGGTAACCCGGCAACCGCGCTGGGCCAACATGCGCAAAATGTTCTTCTTGACGCCAAAGTCGTAGGCCACGACATGAAAACGGGGCGCCGTCTGCTCGCCAAAACCGGGCTGGTCACTGCCATCCGGGCTGAACAGCGCCCACTCGGTCTGCGTCCAGCCATAGGTGGCCTGGGTGCTGACCACCCGGGCCAGGTCGAGCCCGGCCATGCTGGGCGCGGCCTTGGCCAACGCCACGGCTTGGTCGATGACTGCCTGGGTTGCCACCTCACCGGCGGCCAGCGCCAGGATGCAGCCGCTTTGTGCGCCGTGGGTGCGCAGGTGACGCGTCAACTGGCGGGTGTCGAGGTTGGCGATGGCGACGGTGCCTTGTTCGCGCAGATAGGCATCCAGCGGCTGACTGGAACGGAAGTTGGAGGCCAGCAAGGGCAGGTCCTTGATGATCAAGCCAGCAGCCTGGACGCGATCCGACTCAACGTCTTGCGCGTTGACACCGTAGTTGCCAATGTGCGGGTAGGTCAGGGTGACAATTTGCTGGCAATAGCTGGGGTCGGTCAGGATTTCCTGGTAGCCGGTCATGGAGGTGTTGAAAACCACCTCGCCAACCGTGGAACCCGTGGCCCCGATGGAATTACCAGAGAAGACCGTTCCGTCTGCGAGCGCCAGGATGGCCGATGGGGTATTTCCCTTGAGAGACAAAAGCACTGGGTTCTCCGAAATAGTTGCGGGTACGCCCAAGCACACAGGAAAAACGCCTGAAACTGCTGCTGACTGGGATTGGGTTGAACTGCTGCTTTGAGCGTACGCGGGTGCGAAATTGCCCCAAATTATAGCCCAGGGACAATCCTAGAAGCCTGGGCGACAGCGCGTTCTGCTGCGTATCCCCCGCCCTGCGGGCTCCTCCTTTACCTGCGCAGAACGCGCTGCCGCCCAGACACCTAGGCCAAGCGCGCGGTGGCACTGGCGTGCAAACAAATCGCAGCCGCCGTGGCCACGTTGAGCGACTCCTCGCCCCCCGGTTGGGCAATGCGCACATGGCCATTGGCGCGTTGTTCCAGCTCGGCACAAACGCCCTGCCCTTCATGCCCTAATGCCCAGGCGCAAGGCATGGGAAGCTCCTTTTTCAGGAGCGCCTGATGCAAATAATTGCCGCGGTGCGAGCTGGTCACCAGCAGCGGCACCGCCAAATTGTCGAGCTGGGCCAGCGCAGCGCCCTCGATCAGCTGCAGCCCCCAATGCGCACCCATGCCCGCACGCAGCACCTTGGAGCTCCACAAAGCGGCCGTGCCTTTGAGGGCGATGATCTGTTGGAAGCCAAAGGCAGAGGCGCTGCGCAAAATGGCCCCCACATTGCCGGCGTCTTGCACCCGGTCCAGGATGACGCTTGCCACCTCAGGCTGAAAGGCTGGCTCGGTTGGCAAATCAAAGACAAAGCCCAGGCGCGCCGGCGACTCCAGCGTGCTGAGCTCGTCGAACAGCGGGTCGGCCAGAATGATGTTCTTGGGCGCTGCCTGCGCGTAAGCAGCAGGTGCTATCGGCCAATAAGACGCTGCAAACAATCCAGCAGTCGGGCGCACGCCCCGCCCCAAGGCCGCCCGCAACAAGTGGTCGCCCTCAGCCCAAATGCGCTGCTGCTTGCGGTACTCGGTGTTGCCATGGGCCAGGCGCTTGAGCTCCTTGAACATGGCGTTGTCACGCGAGCTGATGTGCAATATCTGGGGCGAGGTCATGGCGTGACGCCTTGCAAGACCTCGGTCACCGGACGAAAGCTGGTGCGGTGCACCGGGCACGCGCCGTGCGCCTGCAGGGCCGCCAGGTGCAGCGCCGTGCCGTAGCCCTTGTGCTGCGCAAAACCATAGGCGGGGTAAAGCGCGTCAACCTCCAGGCACCATTGGTCGCGCGTGACCTTGGCCAAAATCGATGCCGCCGAAATGGCCGCCACCAGGGCATCGCCTTGCACGATGGCCTCGGCGCGCATGGGCAACAGCGGCAGCCGGTTGCCGTCGACCAGCACCAACTTGGGGGCCAGGCGCAAGCCCTGTACCGCACGGCGCATGGCCAGCAGGGTGGCCTGCAAAATGTTGAGCGTATCAATTTCCTGCACGCTGGCCTGCGCCACCGAAAAACACAAAGCCTTGGCCCGGATCTCGTCAAACAGCTGCTCGCGTTTGCGCGCCGAGAGTTTTTTGGAGTCGGCCAACCCCTTGATTGGCTGCAGATCGTCCAGAATCACCGCCGCCGCCACCACCGGGCCCGCCAACGGGCCGCGACCGGCCTCATCCACCCCGGCGATCAGGCCGGTCACGCCCCACTGCAAGGCCACTTTTTTCATATTGGCGCGCGCATTGAGCTGCTTTTTGGCGGTGCTTAACGCGGATGCGCTGCGGGCGCCGGTCTTAAGGGTGGAGGAGTTGCGCGATGGCATGGGCAGCAAGTTGAGGTGTGTCGCGCTGCAACTCGGTGTGCAGCGCACTAAAGCGTTGTTCAAGAGCGCGTATTTTCTCAGGCTGGGCCGCTTTGGCGTCAAGCCACTGCAAAATTTCATGCGCCAGTGCCTTGGGTGTGGCGGCCTCCTGCAGCAGCTCGGGCACGACAAATTCACGGCACAAAATGTTGGGCAAACCAACCCAGGCTTGCAGTTGCTTGCGCCGCATGATCTGCCACGACAGCCAGCCCATACGGTAGGCAATGACCATGGGACGCTTGAACAGGGCGGCTTCCAGGGTGGCCGTGCCGCTGGCGATCAGGGTCACGTCGCAGGCGGCCAGCACCGCGTGCGATTGACCCACCACCAGCTGCACCCGGTCAGCCATGCCGCTCATCTGCAGCGCAGCCGCCATCTGGGCTTGGCGCGCTGGCACCACGGGCACAATGAATTTGGTCTCAGGCCGGGCCTGCAAGATCAACCCGGCCGCCTTGAAGAAGGGCACCGCAAGATGGGCAATTTCAGAAGCGCGGCTGCCGGGCAAAATGGCCACCACCACGTCTTGCGCCGACAAACCCAGTCGGGCGCGTGCCGCCAGCCGATCCACCTGCATCGGGATCACGTTGGCCAGCGGGTGGCCGACATAGGTGGCGGCAATGCCGTGGGCGGCCAGCAGGGCTGGCTCAAACGGAAAAATGCACAGCACATGGTCCACGCTGCGCTTGATTTTTTCGATCCGCTCGGCTCGCCAGGCCCAAATGGACGGGCAGACAAAGTGCACGGTCTTGATACCCCGGGCCCGCAGGTCAGCCTCCAGGTCAAGGTTGAAGTCGGGGGCATCGACGCCAATGAACACGTCCGGCGGGTGCTGCAGCAGGCGTGTTTTAAGCTGCCGGCGAATGCCGACAATTTCGCGGTAGCGGCGCAGCACCTCCCAACCAAAGCCATGCACCGCCAGCAGGTCGTGCGGCCACCAGGCCTCAAAGCCACGCTGCGCCATCTGCGGCCCGCCAATGCCCACCGATTGCAGGCCGGGCCAGCGCTGATTCAGGCCGTCCAGCAAGAGGCCTGCCAGCAGGTCGCCAGAGGTTTCACCGGCAACCAAAGCGGCTCGCATGTTGTTACAGCCAAAAACTCAGCGCACAATGCCGCGCTGGGGCGAGGCCTGATCCAGGAACGACACCATCATCTGCACATCCGGCGCCGATTCCGGGTGGCTTTGCGCCAAATCGGCAATGCGCGCACGGGCCGCCTGCAGGGTCAGGTCGTCGCGGTAAAGCGCCTTGTGCATGGCCTTGACGGCGCTGATGCGCTCGGGCGAAAACCCCCTGCGGCGCAGGCCCTCGAAGTTCATCGAACGCGCCGCTGCCGGCTGCCCCTGGCACATGACGAAAGGCGGCAGGTCGGCAAACAGCAGCGTGCACATGGCGGTCATGCTGTGGGCACCAATGCGCACAAACTGGTGCACCACGGTAAAGCCGCCCAAAATGGCCCAGTCACCCACATGCACATGCCCTGCCAACTGCGAGTTGTTGGCAAAAATGGTGTTGCTGCCCACCTGGCAGTCATGCGCCAAGTGCACATAGGCCATCAGCCAGTTGTCATTGCCCACGCGCGTCACGCCAACATCGCCCGGCGAGCCAATATTGAAGGTGCAAAACTCGCGGATGGTGTTGCGGTCACCAATGACCAGTTCACAGGGTTCACCGGCGTACTTCTTGTCCTGCGGAATGGCGCCCAGTGAGGCAAACTGAAAAATGCGGTTGTCGCAGCCAATGGTGGTGTGGCCTTCGAGCACGCAATGCGGGCCCACGGTGGTGCCGGCGCCAATTTGGACGTGTGGACCGATCACGGTGTAAGGCCCGACCGTGACCGAGCCCTCGAGTTCGGCTGCGGGGTCAACCACGGCCGTGGCATGGATGGTGGTCAAGTTCGGCTCCTCAGGCAATTTTGCGCATGGCGCAGGTGAGTTCGGCCTCGACCGCCAGCACGCCGTCCACGGTGGCGGACGTCTTGAATTTGAAAATACCGGCTTTCATGCGCAGCAATTCCACATTCAGGATCAACTGGTCGCCGGGCTCCACAGGGCGCTTGAAGCGCACGCCTTCCATGCCGGCAAAGTAGTACACCATGTCGTCGGTGGCGCCGGAGTCTATGGCATCAAAGGCCAGCAGGGCAGCCGCCTGGGCCAGCGCTTCGAGCATCAACACGCCAGGCATGACCGGGCGGTGCGGGAAATGCCCCTGGAAGAAGGGCTCGTTGATGGTGACGTTTTTCAGCGCCTTGATCGTCTTGCCTTTTTCGATCGCCAGCACCCGGTCCACCAACAAAAACGGATAACGGTGCGGCAACTTGGTGAGAATCTTATGAATGTCCATCGGTAGGTCCTTGATTTGAATTGTTTGTTTTGAGTTGCGCTTCGAGCGCACGAACACGTTCACGCAGGTTGGCCAGGTGCTTGAGCGACGCGGCGTTTTTCTCCCAGGCAGCGTTGTCGTCCAGCGGAAACATGCCGGTGTAATGGCCGGGTTTGTGAATGGAGCGTGTTGCCACCGAAGCAGCAGAAATGTTGACGCCGTCGGCCAGCGTCAGGTGCCCCAGCACAATGGCGCCGCCACCCACGGTGCAGTGCGCGCCAATGGTGGCGCTACCCGCCACGCCAGCGCAGCCCGCCATGGCCGTGTGCCGGCCAACGTGCACGTTGTGACCGATCTGGATCAGGTTGTCGAGCTTGACACCGTCCTCGATCACGGTGTCTTGCAGGGCGCCACGGTCGATGCAGGTGTTGGCACCAATCTCCACGTCATTACCAATGCGCACCGCACCCAGTTGTTCAATTTTTTCCCAGGCACCGGCGTTGGGGGCAAAACCAAAACCATCGGCGCCGATCACCACGCCGGCATGGAGGATGCAGCGTTCGCCCACCACACAGCGCTCACCCAGCGTGACACGCGACTTGAGTACTGTTTCGGCACCAATCACCGCACCCGCCTCGACCACACACAATGGACCGACACGAGCGCTGGGGTGGATGTGGGCCGAAGGGTCGATCACAGCACTGGGATGGATCAGCGGCCCGGTTGGCGCGGCCAGCGTCTTTTTCCAGAGCTGGGTGACCCGGGCAAAGTACAAATAAGGCTGCTCGGTGACGATGCAGGCACCACGTGCCTGGGCCAGCGCCTGAAACTGCGCGCTGACAATCACGCAGCCCGCAGTGGAGGCCGACAACAAATGCTGGTATTTGGGATGGCTGAGAAAACTCAACTGGGCTGGCCCGGCGCGCTCCAGGGGCGCCAAACCGTCAATGTGCAGGTTGGCGTCGCCGTGCAACTCGCCGCCCAGCGCCGCAACAATGGATGCCAATCGCAGTGTCACGCGCAACCCGCCGTCAAAACCAGTTTACTTGGCAGCAGGCGCGTTGAGCGCCTTGATCACCTTGTCGGTCATGTCGTGCTTGGGGTTGACGTACACCGCATCCTGAAAAATGAAGTCGTAGTTTTCGGCCACAGCCAGGTCCTTGATCACCTTGTTGGCGCGCTGAATCACAAGTTGCAACTCTTCATTTTTGCGCGCATTCAGGTCTTCCTGAAACTCGCGGCGCTTTCTTTGGAAATCACGGTCCTGCTCAAGCAATTGTTTCTGGCGGGTCTGGCGCTGGGTTTCGGGCAAGGTGGGCGCTTCGCGCTCAAACTTGTCAGCCAGAGCCTTGATGTTCGCCCCCTGGTCGACGAGCTCTTTTTCACGCTTGGAAAATTCCTGCTCCAGCTTGGTTTGCGCCGCCTTGGCGGTGCCGGCTTCCTTGAGCACACGGTCGGTGCTGACAAAGCCCAAGCGCAGGTCCTGTGCCTGCACGGACATCACAGACAGGCCGCACACACTCAAGGCACAAATATGACGTAAAAAATGGTTCATTAGAAACTGGTCCCAATTTGAAATTGCAAGCTTTGAATTCTATCGTTGTCAAACTTGCGAATCGGTTTGGCAAACGCAAGGCGCAAAGGGCCCACGGGAGAAATCCAACTGATCCCGACCCCCACGGAGGAGCGTAAATCGTTGGCATTGGCGTTGATCGGATTGTCTCCCGCGACCATGCCGATGTCCCAAAAACCATACATGCGCAAGGTTCGGTCATTGCCCGCACCCGGGAAGGGCGCCAATACTTCCATATTGACGTTCAGCTTGCGTGAACCGCCCAGGGACGTGCCCAGACCGTCTGCCTGTTCGTTCGGCCCGAGACTGCCCTGCTCGAAACCACGCACCGAGCCCAAACCACCGCCATAAAAATTCTTGAACACCGGGAAGGTGCCGCCACCGATGGCGCGGCCCAGGCCAACCTCGGTGTTGAAGGCGGCGGTAAATTGTTTGCTCAGGGGCACATACTGCTGGAACTGGTAGGTGGCACGCACATACTTGGCATCGCCGGCAAAAGACCACTCGGCATTGGCACGTTGCAAACGACCGCTGGTGGGGGCCAGGGCACTGTCGCGACTGTCGCGCGCCCAACCCACGGTCAACGGCAAGGCGGTACTGGAGTAGCCATATTCCTCGGCATAGTCCTCATAGGACTTCGGCAGGTCGGTGCCCGGAACAATGGTCGTCTTTTCAATGCCCAGACCAAAAAACACGGTGTCAATTTCGGTAAACGGCACACCAAAGCGGATGCTGCCACCCGAGGTCTCCAACTTGTAATAGTCCTCGTCCTGGTACGGGCTGCTGGTGCGCGCATACACGTCAAACGTGCGCGACACACCGTCTTCGGTGAAATAGGGATCGGTGGTGTTGATCAGCACCAGACGGTTGAACTTGCTGGTGTTGACCTGCAGACCCAGCGAGTTGCCCGAGCCGAAAGCGTTTTCCTGCTTAAGGCCGAAGGACAGGCCCAAACCGTCGCCGCTGGAGTAGCCCGCGCCCAGGCTCAGGCTGCCGGTGGGTTTTTCGGTGACGTTGATGGTCAGGTCCACCTGGTCTGGCGTGCCAGGCACCTCCTCGGTTTCGACGGCGACGTCACCAAAGTAGCCCAGGCGGTCGACCCGGTCACGCGAGCGGCGAATTTTGTCGCCGTCATACCAGGACGCCTCCAACTGGCGGAATTCCCGGCGCACCACCACATCACGGGTGCGGGTGTTGCCGGCCACGTTGATCTTGCGCACATAGGCGCGCCGCGACGGATTGGCCTGCAGCACCAGCGCCACGCGGTTGTTGACCCGATCAATTTCAGGCCGGGCCTCGACGCGTGCAAAGGCGTAACCAAAATTACCGAAATAGTCGGTGAAGGCCTTGGTGGTCTTGGCCACTTCGTCGGCATTGAAAGCCTGCCCCGGACGGATCGCCACCAGGGATTTGAACTCTTCTTCCTTGCCCAGGTATTCACCTGCCAGCTTGACACTGCTCACCACAAAACGCTCACCTTCGGTGATGTTGATGTTGATGCCGATGTCGGTCTTGTTGGGCTGAATCGCCACCTGGGTCGAATCCACCTTGAACTCCAGGTAACCGCGGGTCAGGTAGTAGGAGCGCAGGGTCTCGATGTCGGCGTTGAGCTTGGCGCGCGAATAGCGGTCGGACTTGGTGTACCAACTCAACCAGCCGCCGGTGTCCAGGTCAAACAAGCCAAGCAAGGTGGATTCGCTGAAGGCCTTGCTGCCGACAATCCGGATTTCGCTGATGTTGGCGGGCTCCCCTTCCACCACGGTAAAGGTCAGGTTGACCCGGTTGCGCTCGATGGGCGTGACCGTGGTGACCACCTGGGCGGCATACAGGCTGCGGTTGATGTACTGGCGCTTGAGCTCCTGCTCGGCACGGTCCAGCAGGGCTTTGTCAAAAGGACGGCCGTCGGTCAGACCGATATCGCGCAGGGACTTGACCAGCACGTCCTTGTCGAATTCCTTGGTTCCGACAAACTCCACATCGGCCACCGTGGGGCGCTCTTCGACCACCACCACCAGCACATCGCCGCTCACTTCAATGCGCACATCCTTGAACAGACCCAGCGCAAAGAGGCTTTGGATCGCAGCTGCGCCCTTGTCATCGTTGTAGGTGTCGCCCACCCGCACCGGCAAAGAAACAAAAACAGTCCCTGGTTCGACACGCTGCAAGCCTTCAATCCGGATATCGCGCACCGTGAACGGGTTGACGGCCCAAGCAGACTGGGCAACAAACATCAGGGAGGCCAGCGCGGCACAGGCAGGTAGACGAAAGCGATTGAGTTGCATAGTTGAATTCAGTAATTAAAGGGTGTCGGCAAAGAAAGCGATGGTCAGCCAAACAAGCGGGAAACATCGTTGAAAAGAGCGACCGCCATCAGGAGCATCAGAACGGCAACACCGCCTTGTTGCAAACGCTCCATCCAGGCATCCGAGACAGGCCGACCGGTGACACCCTCCCAAAGATAATACATCAGGTGGCCACCATCAAGCACCGGCACCGGCAGCAAATTCAAAACCCCCAGGCTGACACTGATGAGCGCCAGAAAAACAAGATACTGGGTCAATCCCATGCCAGCCGATTTGCCGGCGTAATCAGCAATGGTGAGCGGGCCGCTGATGTTCTTGATGGAGGCCTCGCCAATGAGCATCCGACCCATCATTTTGAGCGTCAAAATCGACACATCCCAGGTTTTGACCAGGGCTTGCCAACCACCATCGAACACGCCGTAACGCACCAGCACTTGCTCAGGTGGCGCGCCCACATAGGCGCCAATGCGACCCATGGCCTGACCGCTTTCCTGCACCACCTGCGGTGTCACGTCAAGTTGCAAGCGCTGGCCGTCTCGCACAACAGTCCAAACCTGAGTCGGTGCGTTGCCATTGACCACCGATTGCCGAATCAGCGCGCGCAAGCTCTGCCCGTCAGCAATGGGCTTGCCATCGACCAGGGTGACTTCGTCACCCGCGCGCAAGTCGGCCTGCGCGGCAGCTGAATCCGGCATGATGTCCCCCATCACCGGGCGCGTCAGTGGCCCGATCACGCCCATTTTCTGAAACATGCCGGCATCCACCTCATGGCTGTCCAGCGTCGACAGTCTGAGCAGAAACTCGCGCTCGGTACTGGATGGGTCCGATTGCACCCAAAGCCGGACATCCTGCCTTTCGAGCGCACCGCGGGTCAATTGCCAGCGCAGGTCTTCAAAAGAGCGTACTTCTGTCTCTGCTTCACCATCCAGCGCCGCCCGCAGCACCCGCTCACCACCGAGCAGTCCGGCTTGAGCGGCCAGGGACTCTGCCTGCGGCGGTGCCAGGATGGCCGCCGGAACTTGCACCCCGGTCCAATTGACCAGACTGTACAAAAGCACCGCCAACAGCAAATTAGCTGCGGGGCCGGCCGCCACAATGGCGCTGCGCCGGCCCAGGCTTTGGGTGTTGAAGGCCAGATGCCGCTCGCTAGGGGCCACCGGGGCTTCGCGCTCATCAAGCATCTTGACAAAACCGCCCAGCGGAAACAGCGCCAGGACAAATTCGGTTCCACTGGTTTTGGACTGCCAACGCAACAGCGGTTTGCCAAAACCAATCGAAAAACGCAAAACCCGCACGCCGCAGGCCACCGCCACCCGGTAGTGGCCATACTCGTGCACGGCAATCAGCAGCGCAATGGCGACGAGGAAGGCAAGGACAGTCAACATGGGGTAGGCGGCCTCAGATGGACAGACGGGTCACGACGCTGGTGGCCGCATCACGGCACTGCGCGTCAAGTGCCAGCAAATCTTCAAGCGAGCCCGGCGACATGGGCTGCACCTTGGCCAGCGTTTCCAGATTGACCGCGTGCATCTGGTCAAAACGAATTTGCCCAGACAAAAAGGCGGCCACGGCAACCTCGTTGGCCGCGTTGAGCACGGCCGTGCTGCCTGCCGGCGCCGCCAGCACGGCCCAAGCCAGGGCCAAGCCTGGAAAGCGCTGGCCGTGGCCGTGGGCATCCAGAGACTCGAACGTCATGTCGGCCATGGCCCGAAAATCGAGTGCGCTGGCACCCGAGGCCATGCGCTGTGGCCAGGACAGGCCGTAGGCAATCGGCACTTTCATGTCAGGCGTTCCCAGCTGGGCAATGACGGAGTTGTCGCGGTACTGCACCATGGAGTGGATCACGCTCTGCGGATGAATGACCACCTCGATCTGCTGCGGGGCAACGCCAAAAAGGTAGCGCGCCTCGATCACTTCGAGCGCCTTGTTCATCATGGTGGCCGAGTCCACCGAAATTTTGCGGCCCATGACCCAATTGGGGTGGGCACAGGCCTGGTCCGGCGTGATGTCGGCAAAGCTGGCCGGATCGCGGCGCCGAAACGGCCCGCCCGAAGCCGTCAAAATAATCTTGTCGATCTGTGTGGCCCAGCTTGTGGCGTCCTCGGGCAAGGATTGGAAAACCGCAGAATGCTCGCTGTCGATCGGCAACAACTTGGCGCCACCGGCTTTCACCGCTTGCAAAAAAAAGTCTCCGCCGACCACCAGTGCCTCCTTGTTGGCCAGCAGCAGGCGTTTGCCAGCGCGCGCCGCACCCAGGCAGGAAGACAGCCCCGCGGCACCCACAATGGCGGCCATGACCACATCAACCTGCTCATGGCTGGCCACCTCGGTGATGGCGTTATGACCGCACAAGACCTGGGTCGGCAAACCCAGATCACGGCATTGGCGCGCCAACTCATGGCCATGCGCCAAGCTGGCCATGACTGCAAACGCCGGGCGAAACTGAACACATTGCCGCAGCATTTTTTCAACCTGGGTCGAGGCGGTGAGGGCGAACACCTCGAACCGCTCCGGGTGCAGCGACAGCACCTCCAGCGTGCTGACACCAATGGAGCCAGTCGAACCCAAAATGGCCACCCGTTGTTTTTTCAAACCCGTTGAATCCAGCATGGTCACCTTCAAAACGTGTAAAGCATCATGGCCAGGGGCAGGCTGGGCAACAAGGCATCGACCCGGTCCAGCACGCCGCCATGACCTGGCAGCAGCTTGCTGCTGTCTTTGACACCAGCGCTGCGCTTGACCAGTGACTCAAACAAGTCACCCACCACGCTCATGGCGGCCAAAAACAGACAGGCGATCACGACAAAGGCCAAACCACGCTCGGCCAGGTGACTGTAGAAACTGGGCACGGTCGGTTGCGCCCACACATCAAAACGGGTCCAGCCCCAGGCCAGCAGCAACACAGCCACCATGCCGCCCAAAACCCCTTCCCAGCTCTTGCCCGGGCTGATCGACGCCGCCAATTTGCGCTTGACCAGGCGCCCGCCCCAAGTGCGACCGGCGAAATAGGCACCAATGTCGGCCACCCAGACCAGCGTAAACACCGACAGCAAAAAGTTGATGCCGATGAGCTTGGCCTGGGCCACAGCCAGCCAGGTGACCACCAGCGCCAGCAGGCCAACCGCAAGGCGAAAACTGCGGTTAAGCTGACCCCAGGCCGGCACCCCCGCGCGCAACACCCAACTGCCCAGCAGCACCCAGACGGCACCCGTCAAAAGCCAGACCTGAGGCAAGGTTTGCGCCAGCCAGCCAGCCCACCACAGCCCGGCGCAGGTCGCAGCGCACAAGGCACCCACCAGATAGCTGGCGGGCAAGTCATGGCCATTCAAACGCGCCCACTCCCAGGCGGCAGCGGCGATAAACACCAGCGCCAGAAAATTGAAGGGGGTTGCATCAGGGTAAAAAAGCGCTGGCAACAACACCAGCAACAACAACACTGCAGTGATCACGCGTTGCTTGAGCATGTTGTACCTTCAGTGGGCGCCGCTTGGCGCTGTAACGGCATCACCCTGGCCCGAGACCTTGCCAAAGCGACGCTCGCGCAGCGCGTAGGAGGCAATGGCCTGGTCGAGGGCTGCCTCGTCAAAGTCGGGCCACAATTTGTCGGAAAAGAAAAATTCGGAATAAGCCGACTGCCACAGCAGGAAATTGCTGATGCGCTGCTCGCCGCCAGTGCGAATCACCAGATCCGGGTCGGGCACATGGGCCAGCGCGCTGGCTTGGCTCAGGTGTTGTTCTGTCATTTCCAGCCCCTGAGCGACCACACGCGCAGCCGCCTGCACAATATCCCAGCGGCCGCCGTAGTTAAAACAGACATTCAACACCAGTTGCCGGTTGGCAGCGGTGGCGGCCTCGGCCTGCTCAATGCCCTTGAGCACGCGGTTTGACAAACCCTGGCGCTCGCCAACGAAACGCAATTGCACGCCATCGGCCTTGAGCTGTGGCACCTCGCGCCCCAGGGCCAGCGCAAACAGGTCCATCAGACCCGACACCTCTTCTTGCGGTCGCTGCCAGTTTTCCGACGAGAAGGCGAACACGGTGAGCACCTTGATGCCGCGCGCATCACAGGCGCGGGCGCAGCGCTTAAGAGCATCCACCCCCTGCTTGTGGCCTGCAATACGAGGCAAGAAACGCTTGGACGCCCAGCGCCCATTGCCATCCATGACGATGGCGACATGGTGCGGCGTTGAGGTATCGGCCATGGCCGGTCAAACCGCCATGATGTCGTGTTCTTTGGCTGCCACCAGTTGGTCGATGGCACCGATGTGCCGGTCAGTCACCTTTTGGATGTCGGTTTCACAGCGCTTTTGATCGTCTTCGGACGCCAGTTTGTCCTTGACCAGTTTCTTGACGCCCTCGTTGGCATCGCGGCGCAGGTTGCGCACGGCAACCTTGGCGCCCTCGCCCTCGTTGCGCACCAACTTGGTCAGTTCCTTGCGGCGCTCTTCCGACATGGGTGGCATGGGGACCCGGATCAGGTCGCCCATGGACGACGGATTGAGTCCCAGGTCGCTGTCACGAATGGCTTTTTCTATCTTGGCGCCCATGCCCTTTTCCCAGGGCTGCACGCTTACCGTGCGCGAGTCCAGCAAGGACACGTTGGCCACCTGGCTGATGGGCACCAGAGACCCGTAGTAGTCGACCTGCACGGTATCCAGAATGGCGGGGTTGGCACGTCCGGTACGAATCTTGGTCAGGTTATGTTTGAAGGCCTCAATGGATTGGTCCATCTTGGTCTCTACGGTATTTTTGATTTCGGCAACTGACATGGGTCTTTCCTCACTCAGGGTTCAAAATAAAAATCAGGCGTACACCAGGGTGCCCTCATCTTCGCCCAGCACCACGCGCTTGAGCGCGCCGTGCTTGAAGATCGAGAATACCTTGACCGGCAATTTTTGGTCGCGGCACAGGGCAAAAGCCGTGGCATCCATGATGCCCAAATTTTGCGAGATGGCTTCGTCAAACGAGATTTTGCTGTAACGCGTGGCGTTGGGGTCCTTTTTGGGATCGGCGCTGTAGACGCCATCGACCTTGGTGGCCTTGAGCACAATTTCGGCACCAATTTCGGCACCGCGCAAGGCGGCAGCGGTGTCGGTGGTAAAAAACGGATTGCCGGTGCCAGCGGCAAAAATCACCACCTTGCCCTCTTCCAGGTACTGCAGGGCCTTGGGGCGCACATAGGGCTCCACCACCTGCTCGATGGCAATGGCGGACATCACGCGCGCCGTCAGGCCGGCCTTGTTCATGGTGTCGCCCAGCGCGAGGGAGTTCATCACGGTCGCCAGCATGCCCATGTAGTCGGCCGTGGCACGGTCCATGCCGACCGAACCGCCCGCCACACCACGGAAAATATTGCCGCCGCCAATCACCACGGCCACCTGCACGCCCAGGGCGGTCACGCCCACAATTTCATCGACCATGCGCACGATGGTGTCACGGTTGATGCCAAACTGGTCGTCACCCATCAGTGCCTCACCCGACAATTTGAGCAAAATTCGCTTGTAAGCCGGCTTGAGATTTGACATGGGTGACTCCTGGGGACGTGGGGGATTCAATTAAACGGCAAGGGCCCGATCAGGCAGACTTTTGTGCAGCAGCCACCTGGGCAGCCACTTCAGCAGCAAAGTCGTCGACCTTTTTCTCAATGCCTTCACCCACCACATACAGGGTGAATGACTTGACCGTGGTGGCCACGGACTTGAGCATCTGCTCGACCGTTTGTTTGTCATTTTTGACAAAGGCCTGGTTCAGCAAAGAGACTTCCTTGAGGTATTTCTGCACGCCGCCTTCAATGCGCTTGGTGACAATTTCTGCGGACTGCACAGGCTTGCCGGCAGCAGTCGCCACAGCGGCGTCTTCGGCTGCCTTGGCAGCGGCCACCGAGCGCTCACGCGCCACCAATTCGGCGGGCACCTCGTCGCTCGACAGGGAAACCGGCTTCATGGCCGCAATGTGCATGGCCACGTCCTTGGCGGCGGCGTCGTCACCTTCAAACTCGACCACCACACCGATGCGGGTGCCGTGCAAGTAGGAGGCCAGCTTGTTACCACTGGCAAAACGCTTGAAACGGCGAAAGCTCATGTTCTCGCCAATCTTGCCGATGAGGCCCTTGCGCACGTCTTCGAGCGTGGGGCCAAAGCCGTCTTGTTCGAAAGCCAGGGCGCCCAAGGCTGCCACATCGATCGGATTGTGCTTGGCGATCAGGCCCGCCGCTGCATTGGCCAAAGCCAGAAAACTGTCGTTTTTGGTGACAAAGTCGGTTTCGCAGTTGACTTCAAGCAGCGCGCCAACACCAGCGTCGGCAGCATAGACCACCACACCTTCAGCCGTGATACGGCCGGCGGCCTTGCCAGCCTTGCTGCCCAGCTTGACCCGCAGCAGTTCCTCGGCCTTGACCATGTCGCCTTCGGCCTCGGTCAGGGCGCGTTTGCATTCCATCATCGGGGCATCGGTTTTGCCGCGAAGTTCAGCCACCATGCTTGCAGTAATTACAGCCATTTTTTTCTCCGAGATTCAGTTCAGTTTATCAATTGAAATTAAAAAAAGGGGGCGCAGGAGCCCCCTTTGAATTGGGGTCACCAACAAATCAGGCAGCAGCCTCATCGACCTCAACAAACTCATCTGCGCTGTCTTCAGCAACCGCCTTGACCACGTCGTCCATGGCATTGGCACGGCCTTCCAGAATCGCATCAGCGATGCCACGGGCATACAACTCAACCGCTTTGGAAGAGTCATCGTTGCCCGGAATCACGTAGTCGATGCCTTCTGGCGAGTGGTTGGTATCCACCACGGCGATCAGCGGAATACCCAGTTTGCGGGCTTCGGCGATGGCAATTTTGTGGTAACCCACGTCGATCACGAAAATGGCATCGGGCAGGGTGGTCATGTCCTGGATACCGCCAATGTCTTTTTCCAGCTTTTCGAGCTCACGGGCAAACATCAGTTGCTCTTTTTTGCTCATGCTGTCCAGACCGGCTTCCTGCTGGATCTTCATGTCCTTGAGGCGCTTGATCGAAGTCTTGACGGTTTTGAAGTTGGTCAACATGCCACCCAACCAACGGGCATCAACGTAAGGAACACCGGCGCGCTTGGCTTCAGTGGCCACGGTTTCACGGGCCTGGCGCTTGGTGCCGACCATCAGCACGGTACCGCGCTTGGCCGAAATTTGACGGGCAAACTTGGCGGCGTCCTGGAACATCGGCAGCGATTTTTCCAGGTTGATGATGTGAATCTTGTTGCGATGGCCAAAAATGAAGGGGGCCATCTTGGGGTTCCAGAAGCGGGTCTGGTGACCAAAGTGGACACCGGCTTCCAGCATTTCGCGCATGGTAATTGCCATAAAAAAACTCCAAAGGTTAGGTCTGAAATCCAGTTCGTTTTGCCAGCGGACTGGCAACACCTTGATGAAACTGGTTTGCGGATTTACCCTGCAGACGACACAAACAAAATATGCCAGTAGCAGAGCCGGGCGAGTATAGCACCGCGCCCTTTTTGTCTTGCGCCCTGCCCGGCTTACTGGCGCGGTGACGCCGGCAACGGCAGGTGCGGCGGTAAAAAAATCTGGGCGGCATCAACCGCGTCAAAGCGGTACTGCAGGCCACAAAAATCACAGCCCACCTCAATCTCGGCGCGCTCCTGCAAAATGCTGTCGACTTCCGGTTGCCCCAGACTCAGCAGCATCCGGGACACCCGCTCGCGGCTGCAGGAGCACGAAAAGCGGGGGCCCGCCTCGCCCTGCAAAGGCTCGAAACGCAGCAGTTGCTCTTCCCAAAACAAGCGGTGCAGAATGGTTTCGACATCCAGCGTCAACAACTCCTCGCGTTTCAGGCTCGAAGCCAGCATGGCGATGCGATTGAAGTGCTCATTGATGCCAATCTGATCTTCATCGCAGGCCTGCGCACTGCCCGCCAGATTGCCTTTGCCCGCCATCGGCAGGCGCTGGATCAGCAGGCCAGCGGCCACTTTGTCGTCGGCAGCCAATACCAGCGTGGTGTCCAATTGCTCGCTTTGCAGCATGTAGTGCTGAAGCACATCGCTGAATTTTTCCAGCTTTTCATGGGCGTCGCCAAACAGCGGCACCACCCCCTGGTAAGGTTGCTGGCCGGGTTGAAGGTCTTTGGGGTCGAGCGTGATGGCGCAACGGCCGTCATTGCCGACATTGACCAACTGGCTCAATGTGGCACCCTGGCTGACCTCGCCGTTCACGGTCGCGGTGGCGCGCAGCGAAAAATCGCTTTGCACCTCGACCACGGCCAGTTTGACCGGACCGTCACCCAACACCTGCACGATCAGGGCGCCATTGAACTTGATGTTGGACTGCATCAGCACGGCAGCCGCCGTCATTTCGCCCAACAAGGCCTGCACCGGCGGCGCATAAGCACCGTGGGTGGTGTTGCTGGCGCGCCGGCGCAAGATTTCGACCCAGGCATCGGTCAGGCGCACCACAGCACCGCGCACCGGCAGGCCTTCGAAGATAAATTTATGAATTTCAGACATATCAACAATATTGAGACATTGCGGGTCAGACCACTCGCATAGCGACGTGCTCTGACCCCAACTGATTAGAAAACCTTGCGGGTCAGACCACTTGCATAGCGACGTGCTCTGACCCCGACCAACCTGATACTTTGCGGGTCAGACCACTCGCGCAGCGACGTGCTCTGACCCCGACAGATTAAGCGACTTTGTGCAAACTGGCCTTGAAGCGCTGCGCATTGGCCACGTAATGCTGCGCACTCAAACGCAAGCCCTGCAATTGTTCAGGCGTGAGCTGGCGCACCACTTTGGCCGGGGTACCCACAATCATGGAGCCATCGGGAAATTCCTTGCCTTCGGTCACCAACGAACCTGCGCCGACCAGGCAGCCTTTGCCGATTCTGGCGCCGTTGAGCACCACCGCGCCAATGCCGATCAGGCTGTCGTCACCTACCGTGCAACCGTGCAACATGGCTTTGTGCCCGACGGTGACACCGGAGCCGATGGTCAAGGGCATACCGACATCAGCATGCAGCACGCTGAGGTCCTGAATATTGGTCTGCGCACCAATCCGGATGGCGGCCGTATCGCCCCGCACCACCACACCGAACCAGATGCCGACCTGCTCGCCCAGCACCACATCGCCCATCACCTCGGCGCTGTCAGCGACCCAGGCGGAGTCCGCGATTTGCGGCGACACCCCATCAAGTTCATAAATTGCCATGGCGTTCTTTCAGATTCATTTGCCTAGAATTGTAGGGAAAGCCCGAACCACATGATTCCGACCGACACCACTCCCACCAGCCACCCTCCTTACCGCCAGACCACCAAGGCATTGCGTGCCGAGTGCCTGCGCCTGCTGCAAATCAAATCCCCGGACGACAAGGCGACCCAGGTGCGCGGGCTTGATGCTGCACTTTGCACGCTCGACCCCGGCGTTAACTTCACGGCGCCTGCTGATTTACTCGGCCGACCCGAGCGCCCGCTGCTGGTGCACCCCTCACAACTCAAAACCCGCGCCGTGGGCACCCTGGAAGGCCGCGCCGGCTTGATCCACGCGCTGACGCACATCGAGGCCAATGCCATCAATCTGGCGCTTGACATCGTTTGGCGATTTGCCAACATGCCCGCCGACTTTTACCTGGATTGGTGGCGCGTGGCGCAGGAGGAGGCGCTGCATTTCGAGTTGCTCAACAACCACCTGAAACAGATGGGTTTTGGCTACGGCGACTTTCCCGCCCATGATGGCTTGTGGGACATGGCCGAACGCACCAAAGATGATGTGCTGGCGCGCCTGGCGCTGGTGCCGCGCACGCTGGAAGCCCGTGGACTCGATGCCACGCCGGCCGTGCGCAACCGGCTGGTCTCAGTGGGCGACCAAGGCGCTGCCAAGATTCTGGACATCATCCTGCGCGACGAGATCGGCCATGTCGCCATAGGCAACCGCTGGTACCGCTATGTGTGCGATGCGCGCCAGCTTGACCCCATCGGCACTTATGCAACGCTGGCACAACACCATCAGGCCCCCATCCTCAAGGGTCCGTTCAACCTGAGCGCACGTCGCGCTGCGGGTTTCACCGAGGCCGAACTCTCGGCCCTGCAGGTGGCCACCAAAGTCACCACCGGGTGAGTCCAGCCAGCCGCTCAGCCGCGCGGATGGTGCTGGGCATGCAGGGTTTTCAGGCGTTCCCGGGCCACATGGGTGTAGATGGTGGTGGTGGAAATGTCAACATGACCCAGCAGCATTTGCACCGCCCGCAGGTCGGCGCCATGGTTCAGCAAATGGGTGGCAAAGGCATGACGCAGCGTGTGCGGTGACAGCGGCGCCGTGATGCCCGCCAACTGCGCGTACTTCTTGACGATCATCCAGAACATGACCCGGCTCATGGCAGTACCTGGCGTACTTCCGCGCTGCGTCACAAACAGGGCCTCGCTGGCGTGACCGGCCAACAACTCGCCCCTGGGTTGCGCCAGATAGCGCTTCAGCCACAGGCTGGCAACCTCGCCAAAGGGCACCAGACGCTCCTTGTTGCCCTTGCCAAAGACCCGCAACACGTTGTCAGACAGGCTCACATTCAACACTTTCAGACCCACCAGCTCACTGACCCGCAGGCCGCTGGCGTACATCAGTTCCAGCATGGTGCGATCCCTCATGCCCAAAACTTCTGACGTGTCCGGGGCGTTCAACAAGGCCTCCACCTGCGCTTCAGTGAGGGTTTTGGGCATGCGCAGCGGCTGCTTGGCGGCCTGCAGCTTCAGCGTCGGGTCGGCACCCAGCATGCGCTCGCGCAAGGCCCAACGGTAAAAGCGCTTGAACACGGTCAGGCGGCGGTTGGCGGTGGTTGCCTTGGTGCTGGCGTGCTGGTCGGCAAAGTAGCGGTTGAGCAGCAGTTCGGTGCCACCCAGCAAGTCACTGTCTTGCGTCGTCAGCCAGGCACCAAACAAGGTGAGGTCGCGACGGTAGGCCGCCAAGGTGTTGGCCGACAAGCCTTCTTCCAGCCAGAGGGCATCGATGAAAGTGTCGATCACCGGATCGAACGCTCGTTTGGCGCCTTGCGCGACTGAGTTGGCAACAGCTTGGGTGTGGGGCATGGCTTTGAAGGCAAAAGGAAGTGCATCCATCTTATGCGGAGCAGTCACCTGCGGGTGCCGTTGGTCATTTTGGCGCGGCATGGCCTGCTATTCTCAAGGCGTGAACTACGCCGAACTCCTTTTTCCTGATTTCTCGCTGATTTTGATCGGCTACCTGATCTGCCGCTTCACGCCATTGAATCGGGCCGTATGGGCGCAGGTGGAACAACTGGTGTATTTTTTGTTCTTTCCGGTGCTGCTGTTTCATTCCATCGTGAAGAGTCCGCTTGACCTCAGCGCCGCCGGTAACCTGGTGGGTGCCGGCTGGGCACTGGGGCTGGGTGGCATTGCCATGGCTTACTCAGTGCCCTACTGGCCCGGCCTGAAGCGCCATATGGCGGCGCGACAACATGCTGCCAGCGCGCAAATTGCCTTCCGGTTCAACTCGTTCATTGGCCTGGCACTGGCCGAGCGGCTGGCTGGCCCGCAGGGCCTGTTGGTGATAGCGCTGCTGATTGGCATCAGTGTGCCGCTGATGAACATCGGTGCCGTGTGGCCGATGGCACGCCACGCCAAGCGTGGTTTTCTGGGTGAGTTGCTGCGCAACCCGCTGATCATCGGCACCGCCAGTGGCTTGGTAGCCAACCTGGCCGGTTTTTCCATTCCGGGCTGGGCCGAGCTGACCGTGACCCGGATTGGAGGCGCGTCATTGACGCTCGGGCTGATGGCTGCCGGTGCCGGTATGCAATTGGGCGCCTTGAACCACGCCAAATTACTCGGGCTGGCGGTGTTGTTGATCCGCCATTTGCTGATGCCGCTGTGGGCGCTGGCCCTGTGCTTGCTTTGGGCCCTGACCCCGGTACAGGCCACCATTTTGCTGATGTTCTCGGCGCTGCCGACGGCGTCTAGCTGTTATGTGTTGGCGGCGCGCATGGGGTACGACGGACCTTATGTGGCGGCGCTGGTCACCTTGTCAACCGTACTCGGCATGTTGAGTTTGCCGCTGGCGCTGGGGGTGTTGAGGGCGTTTGTTTAGTCAACGTGCGTTTTTGGATCGGTGATGTCCTTCACGCTGTGACCTCATCATGCCGCGTTCAAACGGCGGTGATGCGCTTCGCGTGGTAACCGGCAGGGGCGGCCACCTCATACTGGGGTACCAGAAATCGGTGACCACCCCTGCCGGTTACCGCGCGAGGTGGTGATGTGCGAAGTTTTTTAAGACAAATGCAGTTGTTGATTCGAATTTAGGCATAACCACAGTAAGCCCTCCATATTTCCATCACTTCCACTAGCGCAGTGGCTGGCTTTGGGGGCTGACGATTTCTGGTACTCCAGTATGAGGAAGCCGCCAAAGCCAGCCACTGCGCGGGTTAGGCGAACGCACGGTTGATCGTGTTCTGAATTAGTGGTCTGACTCAAATTAACTTTTCTGATCCAACGCCCACGCCACATGTTCACGCACCAAGGCGCTCGTATGGTCTGCCCGAAGTGAGAGTGCCGCCAGCAAAGACTCCATGGAATTCGCATCAGCCACGCACAAAGCATTTCCAAGCGCCACCGCAATATTTCGCAGCCAGCGTTCATGGCCGATGCGCCGTATCGGGCTGCCTTCGGTGAAGCGCAAAAACGCTTCCTCACTCCAGCCAAACAGCTCAATGAGTTGGCTGCCGGCCAGCCCAGCGCGGGCATCGAAGTCGGGCAAGGCACTGCGCTTGGCAAACTTGTTCCAGGGGCAAACCAGCTGGCAATCGTCACAACCGTAAATGCGGTTGCCCATCAAGGGGCGTAACTCCAGCGGGATCGGCCCGGCATGCTCGATCGTCAGGTACGAAATACAACGCCGGGCGTCAAGTCGGTATGGCGCGACGATGGCTCGGGTCGGGCAGATGTCGATACAGGCGCTGCAACTGCCGCAGTGACCTGCCACCGGATCGGTCAACGGCAAAGCCAGGTCAACAAAAATCTCGCCCAGAAAAAATGTCGAGCCGGCCTCGCGACTCAGCAACAGCGTGTGCTTGCCGCGCCAACCCAGCCCGCTCAAACTGGCCAGTTCGACCTCCAAGACCGGGGCCGAGTCGGTGAAGACCCGGTAACCCAACGGCCCCAACGCGGCAGCGATCTGGTCGCTTAACTTTTGCAGCCGACTGCGCATCACCTTGTGGTAATCGCGGCCCCGCGCATAAACGGACACGATGCCTTCTGCCGGACGATTCAGGCGCGACAACTCCTGCGCCTGCCACCCTTCGGAAGTGTCAGCAGGCAAATAATCCATGCGCGCAGTGATCACGCGCACGGTGCCCGGCACCAGTTCGGCCGGGCGGGCACGTTTGAGGCCATGGGCGGCCATGTAATGCATGTCGCCATGAAACCCGGCGGCCAGCCATGCGGATAATCCGGGTTCTGCCGCTGTTAAATCGACATCTGCCACACCAATTTGTGAAAATCCCAGTGCTCGCCCCCATTCCTGAATTCTGGAGACCCATTGACTGCCGTTGAGTTGCTGCATGGTGTTGATCACCTGCCTATTGTAAAAACCCTGCTCCTGTGTGACGAAGCGGCTACCGAGTGCCTTGCCCGGGCGTTGGCGGCACGGCCCGAATTGCGTCTGGCCTACATCGAATTACAAGGTGATCTGGGCGCGGGCAAGACCACGCTGGTGCGCCATTTGCTGCGGGCGCTGGGTGTGCAGGGGCGCATCAAAAGCCCCACCTACGCCGTGGTCGAGCCCTATGAATTACCCGAATTCAACATCTGGCACTTTGATTTTTACCGCTTCAGCGACCCGCGCGAATGGGCTGATGCCGGCTTTCGCGACATCTTTGCCAGCCCCGGCCTGAAACTGGCCGAATGGCCGGAAAAAGCCGTCGGCTGTGTGCCGCAGGCCGACCTGACGCTGCAGCTTGAGGTGCAGCACGACCCCGCGCGCCAGTTGCGCCTGACGGCCCGGACAGCCCTGGGCGCCAGCCTGCTGCAGGGCCTTGACGGGGCCAAAACGGGCCAGGCGGGCACATGAAACGCCGCCAACTGCTGCAGTCGGGCACGCTGGTGCTGTTGCTGGGTGCGCAGCAACTGGCCCGTGGCGCCAGCATCGTGGCGGTGCGGGTGTGGCCGGCCCCCGACTACTCGCGCGTCACCATCGAGTCTGATGCACACCTGCGCTTTACCCAGACTTTTGTGGCCAACCCGCCAAGGCTGGCGGTTGATGTACAGGGCATTGACCTGAATCCGGCGCTGAAAGAACTGGTGGCCAAGGTGAGTGCCAATGACCCCAACATATCAGGCATTCGCGTCGGCCAGTTTGGCCCGGGTGTGGTGCGCTTGGTGTTCGACCTGAAACAGCCAATTGCGCCGCAGGTTTTCACCCTGACGCCGGTGGCGGCTTACCAGCACCGGTTGGTGTTTGATTTGTACCCGACGCAAGTGGCTGACCCACTGGAAACCCTGATTGCCGAGCGCCTCAGAGAAAGTGCCCTCAGCCTGCCGCCAGGGCCAGCCACAGGTGATCCGCTGGGCGAGTTGATTGCGCAAAAATTCCCGTCGGCGGCAGCCTCCGACGCAGCCCGCACCACCGAAGCGGTAGACGTTATTGCCGCTTTCGCGATCCCCCGCGACAACGGTGCCAAAAAGGAAATCAAAAGGCTGCCCCCCCAAGTCATGAGCGCACCCGCACCGGCCGCCACTGACCGGCTCATCATCATCGCGCTCGATCCAGGCCATGGCGGGGAAGACCCGGGTGCCATTGGCCCGGCCGGCACCTACGAAAAAAATGTGGTGTTGCGCCTGGCCCATCGCCTGCGCGACCGCATCAACGTGGCGTCCAGCAACGGCAACCCGATGCGGGCTTTTTTAACCCGTGATGCCGACTTCTTTGTGCCTTTGCACGTCCGGGTCGCGAAGGCACGCCGGGTGCAGGCCGACCTGTTCATCAGCCTGCATGCCGATGCCTTTTTTACGCCGCGCCCGCAAGGCGCCAGCGTGTTTGCCCTGAGCCAGGACGGCGCCTCCAGCAGCGCGGCGCGCTGGATGGCAGCCAAAGAAAACAAGGCCGATGTGATCGGTGGCCTGAACGTGCGGGCCCGGGACGCCCAGGTCAAGCGTGCATTGCTCGACATGAGCACCGCCGCCCAGATCAAGGACAGCCTGCAGTTGGGTGGCGCCATGCTCAAAGAGATTGGCCGGGTCGGCAAACTGCACAAGCCGCGGGTGGAACAGGCTGGCTTTGCCGTGCTCAAGGCGCCCGATATTCCCAGTGTGCTGGTTGAAGCGGCGTTCATCAGCAACCCCGACGAAGAAGCCAAGCTCAACAGCGATGCCTACCTGGACCAGTTGGCCGATGCCCTGATGCGTGGCATTCAGGTCTATTTCTCTAAAAATCCGCCGCTGGCACGCAGCCGGACTACATGACCGGCCTGTTGCGCGCCTTCCAGGCACCAAATATCACGATCAGTCCCGGCACCAAAATCATCGCCCAGATGATCTTGTCCAGATTCGCCTTGACCCACGGCAAGCTGCCCAAAAAGTAACCCGCCGTGCAAATACCCAGCACCCAGATCAGCGCCCCCACCACGTTGTACAAGGTAAATTTACCTCGGTTCATGGCAGCCACGCCAGCCACAAACGGCACAAAAGTGCGCAAAAACGGCATAAACCGGGCCACGATGATCGTGATACCGCCATACTGCTCGTAAAAATTGTGCGCCTGGTCAAACGCTGCCTTGTTGAAAAAGCGCGAGTTTTCCCACTTGAACACCTTGGGCCCGAAATAGCGCCCGATGGAGTAGTTGCACTGGTCTCCCAAAATGGCAGCCACCAGCAGCACGGAGACCGCCAGCGGGTAGCTCATCAGACCCGCACCACACAGTGCACCCACCACAAACAGCAGCGAGTCGCCAGGTAAAAACGGCATCACCACCACGCCGGTCTCGACAAAAATGATCAAAAACAGCAGTGCGTACACCCACATGCCATAGTTTTGCACGAAGGCCTCCAGATGTTTGTCAACGTGGAGGATAAAGTCGATTAGAAAGGTGATGATGTCCATGCGGCTGGATTATCCCCGGCAAGCCACCGCCAAATAATGAACGAATTATTACAAATAATGCCGTTTGATTGATACAAATCAAACAACCCACAGGCGCAAAACTAGGGTTTACCCTAATGCTGATTACAGTAGGGCCTTCTTTGAAGGAGTTGACTGTGGACATTTTTCTGCAACTGATTGTGATTCTGGTTTGCCTGTTTTACGGCGCCAGAAAAGGTGGCGTGGCCTTGGGACTGCTGGGTGGTATCGGCATCGTCATCATGGTGTTTGTGTTTGACCTCAAACCCGGCAAGCCACCGGTTGATGTGATGCTGACCATCATCGCCGTGGTGGCGGCCTCAGCCACGTTGCAGGCCTCGGGTGGCTTGGATGTGATGCTCAAGGGCGCAGAAAAAATATTGCGCCGCAACCCCAAGTACGTGTCGATTTTGGCACCGTTCACCACCTGCGTGCTGACCATGTTGTGCGGCACCGGCCATGTGGTCTACACCATGCTGCCCATCATTTACGACGTGGCGATCAAAAACGGCATCCGCCCCGAGCGCCCCATGGCGGCCTCATCGGTTTCCAGCCAAATGGGCATCCTGGCCAGCCCGGTGTCGGTGGCCGTGGTGGCGTTGGTGGCGTTTCTGGCCAAGGCACCCGTGGATGGCAATGTGATTGACTTCATTCAGGTGCTTTCCATCACCATTCCATCGACTCTGGTCGGCGTGCTGATCATTGGCATTTTCAGCTGGTTCCGCGGCAAAGACCTCGACAAAGACCCCGAGTTTCAGGCGCGCATTGCCGACCCGGAACAACGCAAGGTGATCTACGGCGAAAGCGTAACGCTGATGAACAAAACGCTGAGCCGTGACCAATGGACCGCCATGTGGATTTTTCTGGGTGCAATTGCGGTGGTGGCCTTTTTGGGTGCTTACCCGGGCCTGCGGCCCAGCTTTGACGGCAAACCGATGTCGATGGTGCTCACCATCCAGATGTTCATGCTGCTGGCCGGGGCATTGATGATTTTGTTTACCAAAACCGATCCCTCCACCATCGGCAAGACCGAGGTCTTTCGCGCCGGCATGATCGCCGTGGTGGCCGTTTTTGGTATCGCCTGGATGGCCGACACGGTGTTCGAGGCCCACCTGCCTGAGTTGAAGTCAGCGCTCTCTGAACTGGTGCAAACCCAACCCTGGACCTACGCTATCGCCCTGCTGCTGGTATCCAAGCTGGTGAACTCACAAGCCGCCGCCATCAGTGCCATGGTGCCGGTGGGTCTGGCCATTGGTGTGCCGCCCGGCTACATCGTGGCCTTTGCCGCCGCCTCCTATGGTTATTACATCCTGCCCACCTACCCCAGCGACCTGGCTGCCATCCAGTTTGACCGCTCGGGCACCACCCGCATTGGCAAGTATGTGGTCAACCACAGCTTCATCGTTCCGGGCCTCCTCGGTGTCGGCACCTCGTGCGTCATGGGCTACCTGCTGGCTTCGGCCAGCGGCTTGATCTAACGACCGAGCCCGGGCAGACAGCGCCGTTTGCCCGGCGCCCGGACACCTAAAATGTCCGGGTGAACATTGACCCACCCACCCCACCTCATTTATCCCGCCGCCCCATCCGGGAACTCCCCGACACCCTGATCAGCCAGATTGCCGCTGGCGAGGTGGTGGAACGGCCCGCCTCGGTGGTGCGCGAACTGGTGGACAACGCGCTCGACGCCGGGGCCAGCCAGATCACGGTGCGGTTGCTGGCCGGCGGTGTGCGCCTGATCAGTGTCGAAGACGACGGCTCGGGCATCCTGCCCGATGAGTTGCCGATTGCCCTCAAGCGCCATGCCACCAGCAAGATTGGCAGCCTGGCTGACCTGGAGTCGGTTGGCACCATGGGTTTCAGGGGCGAGGCGCTGGCCGCCATCAATGCCATTGCCGATTGCGCCCTGTTGTCGCGTGTCAACGGCCAGGTCCATGGTTACCTGCTCGAAGGCCAGACCGGCGAGATCACACCGGTGGCGCGCAGCACCGGCACCACGGTCGAGGTCAAGGAGCTGTTCTTCTCAACACCGGCGCGGCGCAAGTTCCTCAAGACCGACGCAACTGAGCTGGCGCATTGTGTCGAGGCGGTGCGCCGCCACGCGCTGGCCCGCCCCGATGTCGGTTTTGCCATCTGGCACGAAGGCAAACTGGTCGAGCAATGGCGGCGCTGTGGCGATTTGAACAGCCTGCCCGCGCTGGAGCAGCGCCTGGCCGATGTGCTGGGCAGCGACTTTGTGGAACGCTCGGTGTGGGTTGATTTTTCCACTCAGGCCACACCCGGCCGGCCCGACTACGCGCCCATCATCAAGGTCTGGGGGCGCGCTGGTATTCCCGACGCGGCCAGGGCACGTGGCGACCAGCAGTTTTGTTACGTTAACGGCCGTTTTGTGCGCGACAAGGTCATCACCCACGCCGCCCGCAGCGCCTATGAAGACGTGTTGCACGGCCAGCGCCAGCCCATCTATGCGCTTTACATCGACATCGACCCGACGCGGGTGGACGTGAATGTGCACCCGACCAAGATCGAGGTGCGTTTTCGTGACAGCCGCGAGGTGCACCAAGCCGTGCGCCACGCGGTAGAAAGTGCGCTGGCAGTGCCGCGTTCCGGGCAGACAGCGCCCGACAGCGCAGCCAACTTGCCCCAGCCATCAGCCTGGACTGATCGCGACAGTGATGCGGGCCGGGCCGTGACGCCCGGCGCCGAGCGTGCGCCTGCGCCGTTTTCCTACGCCCAGGCGGCGATGCGTTTTGACGCGCCCGCAGGTCACCGGGTCAGTGACCTGGCAGCGCTGTGGGCAGCACCAGCCGAAGCGCCAACGCCCCTGCCCGACGCCGACTGGCCGCTGGGCCGGGCGCTGGCGCAGCTCAAAGGCATTTACATACTGGCGGAAAACGCCCAAGGCCTGGTCATTGTCGACATGCATGCGGCACATGAGCGCATCGTTTATGAGCGGCTGAAAGCACAGTGGCCGGCCGCGCAAGAAGGGGCCTGCCTGCCCAGCCAGCCGCTGCTGATCCCGGCCGCCTTTGCCGCCATGCCGCTGGAAGTGGCCACCGCCGAATCCCACAACGCCACCCTGCTGCTGCTCGGGCTCGACATCACACCATTCTCAGGCAAGACGCTGGTGGTGCGCGCCGTGCCAGCCACCTTGGCGCAGGGCGATGCGGTCGCACTGGCGCGCAGCGTGCTGAGCGAGCTTGCCCAGCACGAGGCCAGCAGCGTGGTGCAACGCGCCCACAACGAGTTGCTCGGCACCATGGCCTGCCATGGCGCAGTGCGCGCCAACCGGCGTTTGACACTGGAAGAAATGAACGAACTGCTGCGCCAGATGGAGGCCACCGAGCGATCTGACCAGTGCAACCACGGTCGCCCCACCTGGCGCCCCATCAGCTTGCGCGAGCTCGATGCCCTGTTCATGCGTGGGCGTTGACGTTTTGTTAAGCCCCTTTAAGCAACTGATCCGCCACCCGGCGCAGCGCAGCCGCCTCACCACCGAGTTGCGTGGTCTCTGGCTCCTGGCCTGGCCGATCCTGGTCGGACAACTGGCCTATGTCGGGATGGCTGTGGTCGAAGTGGCCATGGCCGGCCATGCCTCGGCGCAAGACCTGGCGGGCGTGTCGCTGGGCGTGTCGATCTGGAACTTGCTCACCATCACCATGATGGGTGTGATGATGGCCATCAACCCGGTGGTGGCGCACCAGGTGGGCGCGCAGGACCTGACGCAGGTGCCCCACGCGGTGCGGCAATCGCTATGGAAAGGCCTTTTTGTGGGTCTGGTGGCCATGGGCCTGGCCAACCTGGCCACCCTGCTGTTTGACCACATGGCGCTGGAGCCCTATGTGCATGAACTGGCACTGTGGTTTGTGCGCATCACCAGCTTTGCCTTGCCGCTGTTTGCCTGCTACCGCGCACTTTATGGCTACAGCACCAGCATCAACCAAACCAAGCCGTTGATGGTGATTGCGCTGCTGTCGCTCGGACTCAACATCGTGGTCAACAGCCTGCTGGTATTTGGAACCCTGGGGTTTCCGCGCCTGGGCGGCCTGGGCTGCGCCTGGGCCACCCTGATCTCGGTCGCCTTCAATTTGCTGGCCGTGCTGTGGTGGATGCAGCGCTCGCCCGCCTACCGCGCCACCTGGCCATTTGGGCGCTTCGAGGCACCGCACTGGCCGCAAATCAAAAGTCTGCTCAAGCTCGGGCTGCCGATTGGCGTGACCTATTTTGCCGAAGCCAGTGCCTTCAGCCTGATTGCGCTGCTGATTGCGGTATTTGGCAGCACCGAAATGGCGGCACACCAGATTGCGCTCAATTTCACTTCGCTGGTGTTCATGGTGCCGTTGAGCCTGGGCCTGGCACTGCTGACGCGGGTAGGCCAGTCACTGGGCGCCGGGGAGCCGGTGCTGGCGCGCTACCAGGCCTGGGTGGGCGTGGCGGTGGGGATGGGCTTTGCGGTGGTGTCGGCCACGCTGATGGCGCTGTTCAGCCGACAAATCGCCAGCGCCTACACCAGCGACGCTGCAGTGATTGCACTCACCGCGCAGTTGTTGCTGCTGGCGGCGCTGTTTCAGCTTTCGGACGCGACCCAGGTGGTGACCAGTTGCGCCATTCGCGGCTACAAGGTCACGCGTGCGCCCATGGCGATTCACTTGACCGCATTCTGGGGTTTTTCATTGCCGCTGGGCTATGTGCTGGGGCTGGCACCCGCCTGGGCGCCGTGGGCGCCGGCACAACCCATGGCAGCGCAAGGCTTCTGGATTGCGCTGGTGCTGGGCTTGACGATCGCAGCGCTGGGGCTGACCTGGCTGCTGCGGCAGGTGGCGCGCAGCCGGATTACCTGATCGTCACGCGTCCGTATGCGCTCAGTGCAGCGCCACACCCGTTTTGGCGGCCAGCTCTTCCATCGTCACGCCGGGCGCGCGTTGCACCACCTTGAGCCCGTGCGGCGTGATGTCCATCACGGCCAGGTCGGTGATGATGCGGTCCACTACGCTCACGCCGGTCAGGGGCAGCGTGCACTTTGGCAAAATTTTCAGGTCAATGGTGCCGTCTTTCTTTTTGGCCACATGTTCCATCAACACCACCACACTTTTCACGCCGCCGACCAGGTCCATGGCCCCGCCCATGCCCTTGACCATCTTGCCCGGAATCATCCAGTTGGCCAGGTCGCCGGTTTCGCTCACCTGCATGGCGCCCAGAATGCTCAGGTTGATCTTGCCGCCGCGAATCATGGCGAAGCTGTCGTGGCTGCCAAAAATACTGGAGCCAGCAATGGTGGTCACGGTCTGTTTGCCGGCGTTGATCAGGTCGGCGTCCACTTCGTCTTCTGTGGGGAACGGGCCAATGCCGAGCATGCCGTTTTCACTTTGCAGCCAGACCTCAATGTCGGCGGGTACAAAATTGGCCACCAGTGTAGGCAAGCCAATGCCCAGGTTCACATAAAAACCGTCTTGCAATTCCTGGGCGGCCAAAGCGGCCATTTCGTTGTGTGTCCAAGCCATGATCAAACTCCAGTCGTAACGGTTTTTTCGGTGATGGTGCGCTTTTCAATGCGCTTTTCGGGATTCGCGTTGAGCACAATGCGGCTCACGTAAATGCCGGGCAAATGCACGCTGTCGGGGTCAAACGTGCCGGTTTCGACAATTTCCTCCACTTCAACCACCGTGATCTTGCCAGCCATGGCCACCGCCGGGTTGAAGTTGCGCGCAGTACGCCGGAACAGCAGGTTACCGCTTTTGTCTGCTTTCCAGGCTTTCACCAACGACACATCGGGCACCAAGGCGTGCTCCAGAATGTAAACATGGCCGTCAAAGACACGGTTCTCCTTGCCTTCGGCCACCAGAGTGCCGACCCCCGTACGCACGTAAAACGCCGGAATACCAGCGCCACCGGCACGAAGTTTTTCGGCCAGCGTACCCTGGGGCGTGAACTCAAGCTGCAGTTCGCCAGCCAGGTACTGACGCTCGAACTCCTTGTTTTCGCCCACGTAACTTGAGATCATCTTGCTGATCTGGCGGGTTTCCAGCAGCTTGCCCAAACCAAAACCATCAACACCGGCGTTGTTGGAAATCACGGTGAGGTCACTGACCCCGGTGTCACGCAAGGCATCAATCAAGGCCTCGGGGATGCCGCACAGGCCAAAACCACCCACCGCGAGCAACTGGCCGTCCCTGACAATGCCTTGCAGCGCGGCGGCTGCGGAGGGGTAAATTTTGTTCACTTTGAAATCTCCATTGAAAAACAACACAAAAACCTGGCGGTACAAGTCACTGAAACGCTACAGGCACAAGACCTATCCCGAGCTGGTTCGAAACCGTACGATACTAGCGAAATGCATACGTAGTTTTTCGTAACGACAAACCCTGACCCATGGACATTGATTACCGGCTCGCCTTCGAGATGGCGCCCGTGGGACTGGCCCTCTCAAGCAACCGCGTCATTGTGGACTGCAACCGCCACCTGTGCGAGATGTTTGGTGCTGCACCTGATCAGCTCATTGGCCGGTCTTTCCAGGCGCTTTACCCCAGTGCCATCGAGTTCGAGCGCACCGGCCAGCGCATTGCACCGCTGCTTAACCGCCACGGCACCTATTCCGACGACCGCATCATGAAACGGGTGGCTGGCCGCTTCAAGGGCGAGGCGTTCTGGTGCCACGTCACAGGCCGGGCCATCAACCAGGCGGCACCGCATGAGGCTGGCATCTGGAGCTTTGAAGACCTGAGCGCGAGCCGCCCGGTCAAGGCCGAACTGACCCCGCGTGAGCGCGAGGTGGCCGCCTTTTTGATGGACGGCCTAACCAGCAAAGAGATCGGCCGGACCCTTGCCATCAGCCACCGCACCGTAGAAATTTACCGCGCCCGCTTAATGCGAAAATACCAGGCAGCAAATACTGGCGAGCTGGTCCACAAACTGATGTCTGGCCAATAAGCAGAATTTTTTATCTTTCAACTTAAGGAGAAGCAAATGGCTACTGCAAAAAAACCAGCTACCACGACAGTCGTGGTCGCGACCAAGCCTAAAGCGCCTGCTAAAAAGGCTGTCGCAGTGTCGGCACCAGCGTTGGCGCCAGCGGCCGAAACCCAGGCCGTGGTCAAAAAAGCGCCTGCTAAAAAGGCTGCACTGCCCAAGGTTGCCGCCCAAGCAAGCAGCAGCGCGGCAACGCCTGCCGAGTCCAAGGCGACCCGACCCGCCGTGACACACGAGCAGCGCCACAACTACATTGAAGTGGCCGCTTTTTACGTGGCGCAACGGCGCGGCTTTGCCCCTGGCAACCCGGTGGACGATTGGGCCATGGCCGAGCAGGAAGTCGATCTCCTGATCGAATCAGGGCATTTTTCAAAGTAACCCGGACTCCCCGGATTTTCGGATCCGGTACGGAGCGACAAGCTCACGACACGATGGCGCGCATCCAGTCGGGCAGGTCAATGGCCTTTTGCTTCGGAAAATCCACCCAGATCGTGGTGGCGCCGCCTGCGGCATAGATCACGCCAGACTGGTCGGCAATTTCCATGGTGGCCCAGGTCTCAAACGTGGTGCGGGCCGGGTTGCTGGCATACATCTTGACCAGCACATTGCCCGGGTATTCCAGCTGCTTGTAAAAATTGCAAAACGCATTCACGATCACCGGCCCCTCGCCCAGCGGATTGGGCATGCAGCCCGCGGCGCGCATCCAGTCAATGCGGCAGGTTTCAAGGTACCGAAAATAGGTCGTGTTGTTGACATGGCCCATGGCGTCCATGTCGCCCCAACGGATCGGGACGATCACCTCAAAAACCAGCTTTTTTTGTTCCGGAATGTCAAATTTCATACCACTGATCTCCTTGTTTTAAAAATTTTCCCAGGCGCAGCCTCTGGCCATTGCCAGCTGCTGGCGGAGGCGGCAAACACCTCCATCACCAGCAGCGCGGCACCATGGCGGGTAAAAACCGAACGCCGCGCGGGCAAAGCCTGGTGATTCAAAGCCTGCCCGGTGGCCGCTTGCCAGGCACTGGCCACATGGCGCTGCAACCTGCCTTGGCGCGGCAGCTGGCTGTAGGCCAGCGGTGCCCGCAAAATGCCCGAGCGCTTGAACAACACATCGGCCAGTGGCCGACTGCCCAGACCGCGCACGGCGCGCCAGGCGCCAAGCGAATCTGAATGCGCCGTGACACTGCGTGCAAACACCAATGCCCGGTCGTCCACCCGCAGCACGACTTCACGCGCATAGCCCATGCGCCGCCCGCCCAGCCCCAGGGCGCGCGACTCGTCAAGCGTGAGCGGCTGGCGGCCCTGCGCCAACACCTGCACGCTGAAGGTCTCACCGGTGGCCGCCAGCCGCGCACTGAGCGAGCCAGAGGCCTGTAACCAGCGCCGCAAACCACCCCGCGCCGGGGTAAACGCACGCCAGCCCATCAGCGATGCGCCCTGATTGAGGCCAAAATGCCCAGCGTGAACAACACTGCGGCCCAGGCTTGCGTTGCCGCAGGCCAGACACCGTCCCAAACAAAAGAATAAAAAAGCGCAAACAAGGTTTCACTCACGATCAGTTGGCCACACAAACTCACGCTCAGGCGCTGGCTGGCCACGTTCCACAAAATGCTTGCCGCCCAGCCCGAACCAATGCCGGTGGCAATACAAGCCAGGGCGATCATGGCCTGATTGTCAAGGGCTGCCAGCGTCTGGGCATCAGAACCCAGCAGCAACCAAAGCGAAAAGGCACCCACCCCAGTGGCCACACCAATCCAATTGGCCCATTCGGTGGCACTGACCTCGGGGTGGCGTTTGAGCCAGGCCGCATTCAACAAGGCAAAAGCCGTCCAGCACAGCATGGCCCCCAGCGCCAGCAGCACCCCCCACCAAAACTGGCCGCCACTGGCGGGCAACTGCGCCGCGTGGTCCAGTGTGGACTGCATCATCAACGCGAGCCCGCACAGGGTCAGCAACAGGCCCGGCAACAAACCCGCCCACTTGAGTCCGGCCGGCTTGCCCAGCAACATCACCCAGATCGGGATGGTGCCAATGATCAGCGTGGGCACCTCGGTGCCGGCATAGGCAATGCCTTGCGCCAGCAACAGGTAGTAGCCGGTCGCGCCCAGCAGGCTCATGCCAAAAGCCGTGACCGCCTGGCGCACTGTGGGCCAGTTGTGACGACGCCAGGTCACCAGCATGGCCAACGCCGCCATGGCGCCATAGCTGATGAAGCGGCCGGCCGTCAGGTCCACCGAACTGAGGCCCGGCGTCATGCGTGGCACCACAAACACCATGCCCCACAAGGCGCCCGCCGCCAGGCCGGCCAACAATCCCGTCAGCATGCAGTGTTACAGAGCAAAGCCATCGTCTGCCGAAATCACGGCGCCGTTGATGAAATGGCTTTGGTCAGAGCACAACATCACCAGCAGCGCGTCCAGGTCTTGCGGCTTGCCAATGCGCTTGCGCGGCAGCATCTGGATCAGCTTTTGGCCCGACTCGGTCTGCCAGTGGGCATGGTTGATCTCGGTGTCGATGTAGCCCGGGCACATGGCGTTGACGTTGATGCCAAAGCGGCCCCACTCCGCGGCCATGGCTTTGGTCATGTGGATCACGGCCGCCTTGCTCATGCAATAAACGCCAATTTTGGGCAGTACCTTGAGGCCCGCCATGCTGGCGATATTGATGATGCGCCCGCCGGTAAAGCACCCCGGTGCCTGGCCTTGCGCGCGCGCCAGCATGCGTTTGCCAACCTCCTGTGCCACAAAAAACGCGCCCCGAACGTTGGTGCCAAAGACAAAATCAAAATCGTCCTGACTCACATCCACCAGCCGCTGGGTGCTGCTGACACCCGAGTTGTTGACCAGAATATCGATCGAGCCGACCTCGGTTTCAACGTGCGCCACCGCAGCCCTGATGGCGTTTTGGTTTGTCACATCGAGCTCAATCACGTGGGCATCACCGCCCTCACCATCGATTTGCGCGCGCAATTCTTTGAGCCGCTCAATACGGCGGCTGGCCAGCACCACGGCGGCGCCAGCGCTGGCCAGGGTGCGGGCAAATTGCGCCCCCAAACCGCCCGAGGCGCCGGTAATCAGGGCCACCCGGCCCGAAAGGTCAATGCTGTATGCCATGCGCGTGCCTTGGTAGACAATAGAACGACCGTTCTATTGTGGTTAATCGATGGTCTGGAATCCGGTTTTGTCGAAGACAATTCATGCCAGCGTTAGCCAGACTCAGTTTGGCAAGAGTTTAATCAGTTGAAAAAGTGAGCCCCACCATGACAAACCAGGAAATTCTGACCCAGTACGGTCCCCGCGAATCCATGGACTACGACGTGGTCGTGGTCGGTGGCGGCCCCGCCGGCCTGGCCACTGCCATCCGCCTGAAACAACTCGCCGCAGAAAAGGGCCAGGAACTGTCTGTCGTCGTGCTGGAAAAAGGCTCCGAGCCCGGCGCCCACATCTTGTCTGGCGCGGTGCTCGACCCGAATTCGCTGACCGAGCTGTTCCCCAACTGGAAAGCCATGGGGGCACCTTTGAGGCAGCCGGTCACGGATGAAGCCATGATGTTCCTGAGCGAGACCACCGGCTACCGCACGCCCAACATGTTCCTGCCTGAATGCAGCCAGAACCATGGCAACTACATCATCAGCCTGGGGGCGCTGACGCGCTGGCTGGCCGAGCAGGCGGAAAGCCTGGGCGTTGAAATCTTCCCCGGCTTTACTGCGGCTGAAGTGTTGTATGACGCGCAAGGTGCGGTCAGGGGTGTCGCCACCGGCAACCAGGGCATCGAGAAAAACGGCGAGCCCGGCCCCAATTTTCAGATCGGCATGGAACTGCTGGGCAAATACACCGTGTTTGCCGAAGGCTCACGCGGCCACCTGGGCAAGCAGGTCATTGAGAAGTACCAGCTCGACGAAGGCTGCGACCCGCAAAGCTACGCCATCGGCATCAAGGAACTCTGGGAGGCCGAGCCCAGCCGCCACGAACCCGGCCTGGTGGTGCACACCGCCGGCTGGCCGATGGAAAACGACACCTACGGCGGCTCCTTCCTGTACCACATGGAAGACAACAAGATCGCCCTGGGCTTCATCACCGGCCTCAACTACGCCAACCCCTACCTGAGCCCGTTCGAGGAATTCCAGCGCTGGAAGACCCACCCCAACATCCGCTGGTACCTGGAAAATGACAAAGGTGAAGTGACGGGCAAACGGCTGGCCTATGGCGCCCGCGCCATCACCGCTGGCGGCTTGTTGTCGCTGCCCAAGACCGTGTTCCCCGGTGGCGCGTTGGTGGGTTGCGATGCCGGCTTTTTGAACGTGAGCCGCATCAAGGGCAGCCACGCCGCCATCAAGTCCGGCATGCTGGCGGCTGAGGCCGCCTTTGCGGCAGTGAGCGTCGGCCGCGCGCACGACGAGCTGACCGCTTACCCCGAAGCCTTTGAAGCCAGCTGGCTCTACACCGAACTCAACAAGTCACGCAACTTCAAGGCCTGGTTCAAGCACGGCCTGACGGTAGGCACGCTGATGAACGGCCTGGAGCAGTTCGGCCTGAACGGCAAGATGCCCTGGACCATCCGGCGTGACAAGCCCGACCATACCTACCTGAAACCGGCGGCACAGTGCAAACCCATCGACTACCCCAAGCCCGACGGCAAGCTGAGCTTTGACCGCCTGAGCAGCGTCTTCATCAGCAACGCCAACCACGAAGAAAACCAGCCTTCGCACCTGACCCTGAAAGACGCCAGCGTGCCAGTCAGCATCAACCTGGCCAAGTACGCCGGCCCCGAGGCGCGTTATTGCCCGGCGGGTGTTTATGAATACGTCAGAGGAGACGACAACACCGACCGCCTGCAGATCAACGCCGCCAACTGCGTGCACTGCAAGACCTGCGACATCAAGGACCCGACCCAGAACATCGTCTGGGTCACACCCGAGGGCGGCGGCGGGCCGAATTACGCGGGGATGTAGTCGCGCGGCCCGTCGGAGGCAAGATGGCAGGGTCCGACTTCATTGTCGAGGGTTCAGGTACCGCGGCGTTGAACAGTGCGGCCCCTTGGCGGATAGCGCCACCATGCCCAAGCCACAAGGGCACCGAAGACCGTGTAGGCAAGTCCGAAGACCCACAGCGGAGCCTCGTAGAAGAGCAAGTGCTGAACCCAATGTTCAATGAAACTGCGCTCATAGGCGGCCTGACCGGCTTGCTGACGCAGGCTCGACTCAAGGTCAGTGAGCACGCAGTACTGCCCGAGCCATGTTTGCAGAACCACGATGGCAATGGCGAGAACGTGAGCCGCGCGCAACCAGAGGTAGTTGACCCAAGCCCAGCCACGCCAGTTGCCGACAAGAACAGCCGGCAAACCCAGGACGACAAACACCACCACTGCGAGATGCAGCAGAAGGACGGCATTGGCGAGAATTTGGTAAGACACGGTAATTGCCCTGCGACGCCTGACATGTGAATGTGCTGCGTCCGACCATCGGCCGCAGCGCGTTTTAACCCCTCACGGCCCTGGTGGCTTGTATGCCGGAGCTTGTGTTGTCCACGATGTTTACAGGGATGGGCTAGCACAAGCCCCGCGCGCATATTACTCAATATTGTCCAATTGGACGAGTAGCACCGACATGTCAGTCGGGAGTAAATGAGTTGTCCGGTTTGTGGAGAAAAGATGCAACAGGTCCCCATCAGCCGGGCCCGCTCCATGAAAGAGATCCGAAAGATGAATTTTCAAGAAGCTGTCGGACAGTAGTTATAGATAATCCAAACTGTACTTTCCACCACTTCAATGACGATGGACACCTTTAAAAACCCTCGGCGCTGGCAGTACAACGCGACCCTGAAACCAGCCATCACCCGAGCGCTGCTCTTTGCCGTGCTCTGGTGGCTGCTGGCCGAAGGCCGCGTTGACGGCTGGCCGATGGGCGGCCTTGCCGTTGTGGCTGCAACCTGGGCGAGCTTGGTGCTGTATCCGCCAGCGGCACATGGCTTGCGCCTTGGTGCCTTGCCTGGCTTCCTGGCGTTCTTTCTTGTCAATTCTGTGCGCGGCGGCTGGCAGGTGGCGGGAATGGCTTGGCGCGGGCGCCAGGCGCTGCGGCCCGTCTTGCTGGAATTTCCGCTGAATCTGCCTTTGGGTGCACCGCGAATTTTGCTGACCTATGCGCTCAGCCTGATGCCGGGCACGGTGGGCGTCGAGCTGTTTGACGACCGCTTACTTCTGCACGTGCTGCACCAAGACCTGCCGGTCGTCACGGACGCGCAGGCGCTGGAACGGCATATCTCTGCCTTGTTTGACGTGCCGAAATGAACGATATCGCACTGGCTGTGGCACTGTTTCTGCTCGCGAATCTGGTGATCGCCCTGCTGGCGGCCGCGCGCGGGCCGACGGCGGCCGACCGCATGCTGATGGCGCTGTTGTTCGGCTCGACCGGCACGGGCATCCTGGCGCTGCTGGCACAGGCCATGCAGCAGCCCGCTCTGGTTGACGTGGCGCTGGTGCTGGCGCTGTTGGCGGCCATTGGCGGCATCGCCTTTGCCAGGCGCGCCTGGCAGGAGCGGCGTGATGACTGAGACGATTTTGTCCTGGGCAAGCACCGCCTTGCTGGTGGCTGGTGCCTTTTTCTACGCCGCCGGCACCCTGGGGCTGTTGCGTTTCCCGGATGTTTACTGCCGCCTGCATGCGCTGGCCAAGGCCGACAACCTCGGCCTGGGGTTCGTGCTGCTCGGGCTGGCCCTGCAAGCGCCGAGCCTCGCCGCCGGTCTGAAGCTTTTGCTGATCTGGCCGCTGGCACTGGCGGCAAGCGGCGCTTTAAGCTACGCCATCGCGCGGCGCGCCGACCACCTCGGCGTAAAACCCTGGCGCAAGGATCCGTCATGAGCTTTGCCTTCGACGTTTTGCTGGCCGCTGCACTGCTGTGGAGCGGCGCGCGCTGCCTGACCACGGCACGGCTCGATCAGGCCATCGTCCTCTTCATTGCCTTTGGCCTTCTGCTGGCGCTCGCCTGGGCACGCTTGTCGGCACCAGACATTGGTCTGGCCGAGGCAGCCATTGGCGCCGGGCTGACCGGCGCGCTGCTGCTCGATGTCTACGGTGCCTTGAAGCGCAGCAAGCCATGAAGTGCTTTGCGGTTGGCAGCGCTGTCCTGACGTTGACCGTGTTGCTCATTGCGGCAATGCTGGACCCCTTGGCCGCGGGCGTCGATCTGCGCGCAGCAGTCACTGCCAACTTGGCGGCCAGCGGCGTCGCGCATCCGGTCACCGCCGTGCTGCTCAACTTTCGGGCTTACGACACGCTGCTCGAAATTGCCGTGCTGTTGCTGGCGCTCATCGTCATCCTGGCCAGTGGGCTGGAGGCGGCCAGCAGCCAGCCACGCGCCGTCGATCCTGCCCTGCAAATCCTGGCGCGACTGGGGACGCCCCTGATGATCGTCGTCGCCGTTTATCTGCTCTGGGCTAGCGCTTTCCGGCCGGGCGGCGCTTTCCAGGCCGGCGCGGTACTGGCCGCCGCTGGCGTGTTGCTGCACCTGTGCGGGCTGCTGCCGAGTTGGCAGGCACCGGCGCTCAAACTGCGCTTGGGTCTGACGGCTGGCTTGCTGATCTTTATTGCCATCGCGGCTGGCCTGCCTGCCCAGGGTGCGTTGTTGCAGTACCGGGCAGCTCAGGCGGGGATGTTGATCCTGTTGATCGAAACCGGGCTGACGGTAACGCTGGGCCTGATCCTTGCGGGGCTGTTCCTGTTTCTCTCACGCGACCCCGAAAACCGGGGAGACCCAACATGACGAGCGCGCTGCTGTTCGCCTGCGTGGGTGCGATCCTGTTTGCGCTGGGATTTTCGGGCGTCGTCCTGATCGGCCACTTGCTGCGGCGCATTCTCGCGTTCAACGTCATGGGCAGCGGCGCTTTTCTGATTTTGGTGGGGCTGGCGCAGCGCCACGGCAGCGCCGACCCGGTGCCGCAGGCGATGGTGCTCACCGGCATCATCGTTGCCGTGGCTGCCACGGCGCTGGCGCTCGCGCTCACGCGACAGCTCCATGCGCTGACTGGCAGCGTCGAACTGCCGGCAGACGAGCCATGATCGGGCTGATTCTTCTGCCACTCGTCTGGGCCAGCCTGGCGTTCGTGCTCGGGCCGGGGCGCGGCAAATGGCTTGCCATGGCGGGCTTAACCATCCAGGCCTGGCTCGCCTTCACCCTGGCGCAGCAAGTCAGCGCTGGCGGGATCGCAATGGGCCATCAGGTAGGCGGATGGGGGGCGCCGCTCGGCGTCGACCTGGCCGCCGACGGTCTCTCAAGCGCGATGCTGCTGCTCACCCAATGCGTCGCGCTGCCGCTGGCGATTTACGCCAGCGCGTATTACAAGCGCGATGATGCGGCAGGGGCCTATTTCTGGCCGCTCACGGGTTTTCTCATCGCCGGGCTCAACGCGCTGTTTCTGTCTGCTGATTTTTTCAACATCTATGTCACGCTGGAACTGGTCAGCCTTGCCGCCGTCGGGCTGGTCGCGGCCGGCGGTGGCGCGCAGCAGATCACGGCAGCACTGCGCTATCTTTTTGCCACGCTGGTGGGCTCCGGCCTGTATCTGCTGGGTGTGGCCTTGCTTTATGGCGTCTACGGCACGGTGGCCATCGAGCACGTCAGCCTGCTGGTCACGGGGGAGGCGCCGCGCCTGGTCTGGATCGCCTTCGGCTTGATGGTGGTCGGCCTGATGGTCAAAACCGCGCTGTTCCCTTTCCACTACTGGCTGCCGCCAGCGCACGGCGGGTCTCCGGCGCCCGTTTCAGCGCTGCTTTCTGCGCTGGTGGTGAAGGCGTCGTTCTATCTGATGCTGCGGCTGTGGATTGGCCCGTTCGCGCCGCTGGTGGCTGCGGCGCCATGGCTGGCCTGGGGACCGGCGGCGCTGGGCACGCTGGCCATCTTTTGGGGATCCTGGCAGGCGATTCGCGCGGTCCGTCTCAAGATGCTGATCGCCTATTCCACCGTGTCGCAGTTGGGTTACCTGTTTCTGATTTTTCCGCTGTTGACCGGGCCTGGCGCGATCCAGGCCGGGGTGATGCAGGCTTTTGCCCACGGGCTGGCCAAGGCGTCAATGTTTGTGGCCGCCGGTGTGTTCATCAAGGCGACCGGGCAAGACACGGTGGCTGGCCTGGCTGGCACTGTGGACCGCTTGCCCGTCACGCTGTTTGCTTTTGGGCTTTCCGGCGTGACGCTCATGGGGCTGCCGCCTTCCTCAGGCTTCCTGGCCAAGTGGCAGTTGATCGAAGCAGCGCTCAATCAGGGCCACTGGTGGCTGGTGTTGGTGGTGCTGGCTGGTGGCCTGCTGGCGGCGGTTTATGTGTTTCGCGTGCTGCGCCAGGCGTTTCTGCTGGCACCGGCGAACACGCCGGGGGCACCACTTGCGCCATTGATGCCGGTACCGCGCACGCTGGAATGGACCGCCTTCGCGCTGGCTTTGGCCAGCGTGTTGCTGGGCCTGCGCGGGGTCGAGCTGATGCACTTGCTGCAAGCCGTCGGAGCCGTGGCATGACGAGCAGCGAACTCCTGCCCATCGCGGTGCTCATGTCTTCGCTCGTGCCTGGTCTGGTCATTTTTGCCCTACCCGAAAGCCGCGTTGCGCTGCGCACCACCTTGAACCTCTTCGGCGCCGTCGCCAAACTCGCTCTGGTCGCCGTGCTGCTGCTGGGTGTGGCGGGCGGGCAGGAATACGGGGTTCGCTTTGCAGTGCTGCCGGGGCTCGACCTCGCATTCAAGGCCGATGCACTGGGCTTGCTGTTCATCAGCCTGTCGGCCGTGCTGTGGCTTTTCACCACGCTTTACGCCATCGGCTACCTCGAAGGCGCGCCGCGCCGGAGCCGCTTCTTTGGTTTCTTCAGCCTCTGCGTCACGGCCACCGTGGGCATTGCCATGGCGGCGAACCTGTTCACTTTCTTTATCTTTTATGAACTGCTGACGCTCGCCACCTTTCCGCTCGTCGTCCATCGTGGCACCGAAAAAGCGATGCGCGGGGGCACGATTTACCTCGCCTACACGCTGGTGGGCGGCTCGGTGCTCCTCATCGGGATCGTCTGGTTGCATCACCTGCTTGGCCACACCGAGTTTGCCCACGGGGGTATTGCCGCCGCACTCGGGCCGGAATACGCCGGGCAGCTGAAGTTCATCTTCGTGTTGCTGATCGCTGGTGTCGGCGTCAAGGCGGCGCTGGTGCCCCTGCATGGCTGGCTGCCTCAGGCCATGGTGGCGCCCGCGCCAGTGTCGGCGCTGCTGCATGCGGTGGCTGTGGTCAAGGCCGGTGCTTTTGGCATCGTGCGCATTGTTTACGAGGTCTTTGGCATCGAATTTGCGCAGTCCTTGAATCTGCTGACCCCGCTGGCCGTCCTGGCTTCGGTCACCATCCTCTGGGGCAGCTTTCGCGCGCTGTTTCAAGACGACCTGAAAAAACGTCTGGCCTTTTCCACCGTCAGCCAGGTGTCGTACATCACGCTGGGGGTCGCACTGTTCGGCCCGATCGGCACCATCGGTGGCCTGGTTCAACTGGTGCACCAGGGGATCATGAAGATCACGCTGTTCTTTTGTGCCGGTAACTATGCGGAAACACTCGGCGTCCACAAGGTCAGCGAGATGGATGGCGCGGGCCGACGCATGCCGCTGACCACACTGGCGTTTACTGTCGCAGCGCTGGGCCTGATCGGCGTGCCCATTACCGCGGGTTTCATCAGCAAATGGTATTTGGGACAGGGCGCGTTGGCCGCCGGCATGCCCTGGGTGCTGGTCGTGCTGGCGACATCGAGCCTGCTCAATGCGGCCTATTTCCTGCCGGTGCTTTACCGTGCCTGGTTCCAGCCCGCCCCAACGGCGTGGCCGAAGGAGCAGATTCCGGTGAAAAACGGACGCGAGACGGCACTGCTGCTGTTGCTGCCACCACTGCTCACCGCCGGGCTGACGGTGCTGGTCGGCGCGCTGGCGATGACGGCTTACAGCCCGCTGGACTGGGTCATGCTGATTGCGGATCAGGAGTATCTGACATGGTCGCCCTGAGCCTGCTGGTGCCACTGTTTGCCCTGTTGGCGCTGGCGATCGTGCCCGCACCCGCTGCGCTCGACCTGCCTTGGTTGCTGCTGGGCACGCGACTGGTGCTGGACGACACCGGGCGGTTTTTTCTGGGCTTTACCGCGCTGGTCTGGCTGGTTGCCGCGGTTTACGCCCGCGCCTATCTGCGCGGTGATGCACGTCGAGGCGTTTTCAATGCTTTTTTCGTTGCCACACAAATTGGCAATCTGGGCGTTTGCGTGGCGGGCGATGCCGCAAGTTTTTATTTCTTCTTCGCGCTGATGACCTTCGCCGCCTATGGCCTGGTGATCCACAGCGGTAGCCAGGAAGCGCGCCGGGCCGCGAACATCTATCTGGCGATGGCGATGCTGGGCGAGGCGCTGCTTGCCGCTGGCATGATGATGGCCAGCCACGCTGCTGGTTCGGTCTTGCTTGTCGATATTGCAAAAGCACCGCAGACCCCGGTCGGGATGGCGCTGCTGCTGGCTGGGTTCAGTATCAAGGTCGGCGTGCCGCTCTTGCATATGTGGCTACCGCTGGCGCACCCGGTGGCTCCCGTGCCGGCCTCAGCCGCGCTCTCAGGCGTGATCCTCAAGGCCGGTCTGCTGGGCTGGCTGCGCTTTTTACCGCTGGGACACCTGGCCTGGCCAGAGGCGGGGGCGGTGCTGATGACGCTCGGACTTGTCGCGATATTCCTGGGTGTGCTGTTTGGCCTGGGCCAGCGCAACCCCAAAGTGGTGCTGGCCTATTCCAGCATCAGCCAGATGGGTTTCATGACACTGTGCGTTGGTGCAGGTCTGCTGCAACCTGCACTCTGGCCGACGCTGCTGCCCGCGGTGACGTTTTACGCGCTGCACCATGCACTGGCCAAGAGTGCGCTGTTCCTTGGTGTGGGCGTGGCGCTGGCACACGGCAGTCGACCCTGGGTGCTGGCCGGGCTCGCGTTGCCCGCGCTGGCGCTCGCGGGCTTTCCGGGCAGCAGCGGCTTTCTGGCCAAGTTGGGGCTGAAAGCCGCGCTGGCATTGCCCGCGCCCTGGCCGCTGCTTTTGGCCTGGCTGTTGCCACTTGCAGCCATCGGCACCACGGGGTTGATGGCGCGGCTGCTCTGGCTGGTCTGGCGCAGTGACCGTCATCCGCATCCGGTTTCTGGCCTTGCAGCGCCCTGGCTGACGCTGGTTGGCCTCGGTTTCGTGCTGCCGTGGTGGTTCGCCCCAATCGGTGCGACTGGCGCTGCGGCGTCGCTGACGCTGTGGCTCAGCGTCCTGTGGCCGGTGGCAGTCGGTGGTTGCCTGGCCTGGTTGGCTGTCGGGCGAACCCGTTGGCTCTGGGCGCCATTACCAGGGGATGTATTGATCCTGATTGAGAAACTTTTTCGTCTGATTTTGAAGTGGTCGAACAACAAGAAAAAAGCCGCAGCATGACGCATGCTTCTGGGCCGGTAGTTTCCCAGCTTGGTAGCAACACATCGAACCGCATGTAGAATTTGCCCCGTCAGGAGAGAGCTTGTCCCTAGAGGTAGGCCGCCGAAGGCGCAGAGTGGCTGATTGCAGCCATTTGAACGCTCAGGCAAAAGGACTGACAAACGTTGTGACGTCGCCAGACGCAACAACGTATCCCCACTGGAGAGAGGTCAGCTTTGGCACATGTGCCGAATTTGATCCACCGAAGGAGCAACCCAAAACCAGCGCCCTGTGTGACTGGTTGCGGCGAATCTCTCAGGTAAAGCGGACAGCGGGGGCAGCCCATGGACTTGACGCACCGTCAGGCCATGGAATTTGATTTGCCCCCTGCTCTACTGGAGTGTTGATGTCCGCCACGCCTGATGATCTTTTGCAAGTTCCCCTGAACGACCTGCACCTTGCCCTGGGTGCCCGCATGGTGCCTTTTGCCGGTTACAGCATGCCGGTGCAATACCCCGAAGGCCTGATGGCCGAGCACAAACACACGCGCACGGCGGCCGGTTTGTTCGACGTCTCGCACATGGGCCAGTTGCGTCTGGTCGGACCGGATGCTGCGGCCGCCTTCGAGAGCCTGGTTCCGGTCGATGTCATTGACTTGGGGCTAGGCAAACAGCGCTACGGCCTGCTGCTCAACGAGGCCGGCGGCATCATCGACGACCTGATGTTTGTCAACCGTGGCACAGATATTTTTGTCATCGTCAACGGCGCCTGCAAGGTGGGGGATATCGCGCATATTCAGACCAAAATCGGCAGCCGTTGCCAGGTCATTCCCATGCCGGAGCGTGCCCTGCTGGCGCTGCAAGGCCCGCAAGCCGTGACTGCCCTGTCGCGCTTGGCCCCTGGTGTGGAAAAATTGGTGTTCATGACCGGCGGCAGCTTCACGGTGAACACCGGCACACAAAGCATGGACGTGTTCCTGACCCGCAGCGGTTACACCGGTGAAGACGGTTTTGAGATCTCGGTCCTCGCAACGGACGCGATGGCGTTGGCCCAGGCGCTGCTGGCACAACCTGAAGTCAAACCCATCGGCCTGGGCGCGCGCAACTCCTTGCGCCTGGAAGCCGGGCTGCCGCTCTACGGCAACGACATTGACACGACCACCACGCCGGTCGAGGCTGGGCTGCAATGGGCCATTCAAAAGGTGCGTCGCGCAGGTGGCGCACGAGCGGGCGGGTTCCCGGGTGCCGACAGAATTTTGGCGCAACTGGCTGGGGTACCGGGTTCGGTCACACGCAAGCGCGTCGGCCTGAAGGCGCTGGCGCGTGTTCCGGTGCGCGAGCTCATTGAACTGCAAAGCCTGGCCGGTGAGCGCGTCGGCGAAGTTACCAGCGGCCTGCTCGGCCCCACCATCGACCAGCCCATCGCCATGGGTTATGTGCCACCAGTCCTGGCCACCCTGGGCAGCCAGGTCAACGCCATGGTGCGTGGCAAGCCGGTCACCATGGAAGTGGTGGCCATGCCGTTTGTGCCCACAAACTATTTCCGCGGTTAACGTCTTTTTCAGTCCCTTCCCCACCACTTTTTCATTCAATTTTTTGCAGAGAATCACCATGACCATCAAATACACCCCCGACCACGAATGGATCAAGATTGACGGCGACATCGGCACCGTTGGCATCACCCACCACGCGCAAGACGCCCTGGGTGATGTGGTGTTTGTCGACCTGCCCGAAGTCGGCAAAACCTACTCGGCCAAAGACCCTGCCGCTGTGGTCGAATCGGTCAAGGCCGCCGCCGACGTCTACATGCCCGCCGATGGCGAAGTGCTTGAGGTCAACGAAATTCTGCGCGACGACCCCTCGCTGGCCAATACCGACCCGCTGGGCGCAGGCTGGTTCTACAAGTTCAGATTAGCCAACCCGGCTGAGCTGGACGCCTTCATGGACGAGACCAGCTACACCGCATTTGCGGCTGACGCGCACTGAACCAGGCAGACATCGGCCCGGGGCGGGCCTCCTGCAAAAGGCTGCATTCCGTGGAACCTTGTGGGAGCGGCGCCCCCGCCGCGATTGCGCCAGATGCATGACCTGCTGCATTTCACCATCAAAACATTCTTAGGTTACCCCATGTCCATGCCCTCCCCATCCTTAGTCGAGTTGGAAAATTCCTGCGAATTCATTGCACGCCACATCGGCATCGATGCGGCTGACGAAGCGGTGATGCTGAAAACCGTGGCAGCAGCGTCGCGCGCGGCCCTCATCGATGACATCGTGCCAGCCAGCATCGCCCGCAGCCAGCCCATGGCCATCCCTGCGCCCATTTCTGAGGCCGCCGCGCTGGCTGAGCTCAAAGCCATGGCGGATAAAAACAAGGTGTTCAAAAGCTACATCGGTCAGGGCTACTACGGCACCTACACGCCGGGCGTGATCCTGCGCAACATTTTGGAAAACCCAGCCTGGTACACCGCCTACACGCCCTACCAGGCCGAGATCAGCCAGGGCCGCATGGAGGCGTTGGTCAATTTCCAGACCATGGTGATGGACCTGACCGGCATGCCCATGGCCAACGCCTCGATGCTCGACGAAGCCACCGCGGCGGCCGAGGCCATGACCATGGCACTGCGCGCCAGCAAGTCCAAATCGACCACCTTCCTGGTCGACGCCGAGGTGCTGCCGCAAACCCTGGCCGTGATCCAGACCCGCGCCGAGCCGCTGGGCATCAGCGTCAAGGTGTGTCACAACAGCGATGACTTGGCACAGGACAGTTTTGCCGTGCTGCTGCAATACCCCGGCACCAGCGGTGTGGTGCGCGATGACCGCGCCCTGATTGCGGCCGTCAAGGCTAAAGGTGGCATCGTCATCATGGCCGCCGACCTGCTGGCGCTCACGCTGCTGACCTCGCCCGGCGAGCTCGGCGCCGACATTGCCGTGGGCACCACCCAGCGCTTTGGCATGCCGATGGGCAACGGCGGCCCGCACGCCGCCTACATGGCCTGCCGCGACGAGCACAAGCGCACCATGCCCGGCCGCCTGGTGGGGGTCAGTGTCGACACGCACGGCAACCCGGCCTATCGGCTCGCGCTGCAAACCCGCGAACAGCACATTCGCCGTGAAAAAGCCACCTCGAACATCTGCACTGCGCAGGTGCTGCCGGCGGTGATTGCCAGCATGTACGCGGTTTACCACGGCCCGGCAGGACTCAAGCGCATCGCGCAGCGCGTGGCCACCTTCACCGCCGTGCTGGCGGCCGGCCTGAAAACCCTGGGCTTCACCGTCGCCAATGCCAGTGCCTTTGACACGATCACTGTGAGCACGGGCGACGCCACCGCGTCGATTGCCGCCAAGGCGCTCGCTGCCGGTGCCAACCTGCGCCTGGCATCCACCAACGCTTTGGGCGTGTCGCTAGATGAAACCACCACCCGCACTGATGTGGAACAACTCTGGGGCTTCTTCGCCCAGCCCGGCCAGGCCCTGCCCCTGGTAGCGGACTTCGAACAAGCCACGTCCAGCCTGCTGCCCGCCGCCCTGCTACGCACCAGCAGCTTCCTGACGCACCCGGTGTTCAACACCCACCACTCCGAGACCGGCATGCTGCGCTACATCCGCCGCCTGTCTGATTTCGATTTGGCACTCGACCGCACCATGATCCCGCTGGGCAGTTGCACCATGAAGCTCAACGCCACCAGCGAGATGATCCCGATCACCTGGCCCGAGTTCGCCCACATCCACCCCTACTGCCCCGACGACCAGCGTGCGGGTTACGCCGAGTTGGATGAGCAATTACGCGCCTGGCTGTGTGAGGCCACTGGTTATGCCGGCATCAGTCTGCAGCCCAACGCTGGCAGCCAAGGCGAATACGCCGGCATGATGGCCATCCGCGGCTACCACGAAGCGCGCGGCGAGGGCCATCGCAACATCTGCCTGATCCCGAGCAGCGCGCACGGCACCAACCCCGCCAGCGCCAGCATGGTCGGCATGAAGGTGGTGGTGACGGTCTGTGATGCCAATGGCAATGTCGACATGGATGACCTGAAAGCCAAGTGCGAGCAGCACAGCGCCAATCTGGCGGCGATCATGATCACCTACCCCAGCACCCACGGCGTGTTCGAGACCAGCGTCAAGGAACTGTGCGCCCTGGTGCACAGCCACGGCGGCCGTGTCTATGTGGACGGCGCCAACATGAACGCGCTGGTCGGCCTGGCCGCGCCCGGCGAATTCGGCGGCGACGTGAGCCACCTGAACCTGCACAAGACCTTCTGCATTCCGCACGGCGGTGGCGGCCCGGGTGTGGGTCCGGTGTGTGTGGTGGCCGACCTGGTGCCCTATTTGCCAGGCGATGGCGTCGGTGCCGTGTCAGCCGCGCCCCTGGGTAATGCGGCCGTGCTGCCGATCAGCTGGATGTACTGCCGCATGATGGGGGCCGAGGGCCTGAAGGCCGCCACCGAGGTCGCCATTCTGAGCGCCAACTACATCAGCGTGCGCCTGAAAGACCACTACCCCACGCTTTACACCAGCGCATCCTCCCACGGCAAACCTGGTCGCGTCGCGCACGAAAGCAAACCAGGTCGAGTCGCGCACGAGTGCATTCTGGATTTGCGCCCCCTGAAGGAAAGCAGTGGCGGCGTCAACGGCATCACCGCGGAAGACGTCACCAAGCGCCTGATGGACTACGGCTTCCATGCCCCCACGCTGAGCTTTCCGGTGCCCGGCACGCTGATGGTGGAGCCCACCGAGAGCGAAACACGCGAAGAACTCGACCGTTTCATCAACGCCATGATCGCCATCCGCGAAGAGATTGCCAAGGTAGAACAAGGTGTCTGGCCACAAGGCAACAACCCGCTGAGCCATGCGCCCCACACGGCGGCATCATTACTGGGTGAGACCTGGGACCGACCCTATTCGCGCGAATTGGCGGCGTTCCCGCTGCCCGGCTTGAAGCAGTCCAAGTACTGGGTACCGGTCGGGCGCATCGACAATGTTCATGGCGACCGCAATTTGTTTTGCAGTTGCGTGCCGATGTCTTAAGCCATTGCCTGCTTGCACAGCTGAATATTTGCCCGCCAACCCCGGGCGATTTCATTTTTAACCCGTCAGTTCCGGTGTTCTGTAAGCACTTCTTCGTGTGGGTCGCGTCCTTGGCGACCGATTAAACTCGCCTCTCACTTACCAATCCTGACCTCATGACTTATTGCGTCGCCATCAAACTCAATGCCGGACTGGTTTTTCTGTCCGATTCACGCACCAACGCGGGTCTGGACCAGATCAGCACCTTTCGCAAAATGATCGTTTACGAAAAGCCCGACGACCGCTTCATGGTGCTGCTGTCAGCCGGCAATCTGAGCATCTCGCAGTCGGTGCGTGAGATCCTGCAGGTGGAAAAACTCAAGGACCACGACGAGGACGATGGCATCACCATCTGGAACGCCAAAAGCATGTTCGACGCGGCGCGCGTGCTTGGCTCGGCCATTCGCCATGTGTACGAACGCGACGCCGCCGCGCTCAAACTGGCCGGGGTTGACTTCAACGTGTCACTCATTTTTGGTGGCCAGATCAAGGGCGAAGGCATGCGCCTGTTCCAGGTCTACTCGGCCGGCAACTTCATTGAGGCCACGCCCGAAACACCGTATTTTCAGGTGGGTGAATCCAAATACGGCAAGCCCGTGCTGGACCGTGTGATCACGCCGCAAACGCCGCTCGACGAAGCTGCCAAGTGCGCGCTGGTGTCAATGGACTCCACCCTCAAGTCCAATCTCTCGGTGGGCCTGCCGCTGGACATGGTGGTCTATGAAGCCAACCAGTTCCAGACCGACAAGGTGGTGTGCATCGACGAGCACAACCCCTATTTCAAGATGATGCACAACAGTTGGGGCGCCAAACTGCGCGAGGTGTTTGACAGCATCGAGGACCCGATGTGGAACGGAGAGCAAACCACCGTACCCCTGATGCAGCCCGCTTTGCGCAACCAGGTGCTGAAAAAAATCAGCTCGCCGCAGGAAAAGCTGATTTAGCCGCTCCAGTTCACAGTGCCGGTCCAGGCGGTGCCGAGCACCACAATACCAAACACAATGCGGTAGTAGGCAAAGCCGACAAAGCTGTGGGTTGAAATAAAACGCAACAACCAGCGGATGCACAACCAGGCACTGATAAACGACATCACCAGCCCGACAGCAAACATCGGGATGTCGGCCACTGACAGCAGGGCGCGGTCCTTGACCAGGCTGTAGGCGCCGGCGCCAATCAGCGTCGGGATGGCCAGAAAAAAAGAAAAGTCGGTGGCGGCCTTGCGACTCAAGCCAAACAACATGCCGCCGATGATGGTGGCACCGCTGCGGCTCATGCCCGGGATCATGGCGGTGCACTGCGCCAGACCGATCTTGAGCGCGTCCATGGCGGTCATGGCATCCACATCGTGAACGCGGGTGACAGCCGGGTTTTTCACCTGGCGCCGTTCAGCCCATAGGATGATGAAGCCACCAATGATGAACATGCTGGCCACCACCACCGGATTGAACAAATGCGCCTTGATGGCCTTGCCGTAGAGCAGACCCAAAATCACCGCCGGGAAAAAAGCGATCAGCACATTCAGGGCAAAGCGCTGCGCCTGTTTTTCGGTGGGCAGGGCCAGCACGGTGTCACGTATTTTTTGCCAATACACCAGAATCACGGCAAAAATGGCGCCGGTCTGAATGGCGATGTCGAACACCTTGGCTTTGTCGTCATCAAACCCCAACAGGGCCCCGGCCAAAATCAAATGGCCCGTACTCGAAATTGGCAAAAACTCGGTCAGTCCTTCCACCACGCCCATGATGGCGGCTTTCATCAGCAAAACAATATCCACGCAAGCTCCCGTAAAACAAGGCGCAGATTATCGCCGCCAGCTAGTTTTCCTTCTGTATTTTCGGGATCAGTCCATTGGCCTATTTGATCAAGGCGTGCACCGCCTTGAACTGTGGCACCTCGGCGCTGCGCAGCCACTCGAAAGCCACCATTTCGGTGGTCACCAGCTCGGCACCAGCACTGGCCAGGCGGTCAAAGGCGGCATCGCGGTTGCGCTCGGTGCGCGAACTGCAGGCATCTGTAACCACCCAGACCTCAAACTCGTCTTCAAGCAAGTGCAGTGCAGTCTGCATCAGGCAGACATGGGCCTCGCAGCCGGCAATGACGATGCTGCCGCGCTCGGTGGGCGTATTGGAAGGCTTTTGCAGGTGCTTGGGCAGGCTGCGCGCGTTGCCGGCCGGCGCTTTTACTGGCGGGCGCAGCCACTCGCCCAGGCCTTCTTCGACCCCGCTGAACTGCATCTTGGCCAGCGTGCGCTGGCACAAGGCACGCAGCTCAGGCGGGTTTTCGCCGAGCTTGGAGGGATTTTGCTCAGTGCCCCACACCGGCACCTGCATCAGTTGGGCCGCCTGCGCCAGGCGCACAGCGTTGGCGAGCACCAGCGGCGCCTCAAAAATAGCGGGCATCAGGCGAGTCTGGTAGTCGACCAGCACCAGTTGGGAGAGTTCAGCATCAAGGAGCATGGCGGGCTTTCAAAAATTTAAAACGGACGTGTTGCGATTAAACCGCAGGTTTGAAGACATGGATTGCGATTCGGCTAATGTGTGTAAACTACATTGATGCGAATATATGCCCTTTTGTCATCCATGCTCATAGCCACCAGCGTGCACGCTGTGCCGGCTGACGCGCCTGATGATCTGGGCCATTTCCTCAGTGACAAAGGTCTGCTGTCACAAATGGACCAGGTGCGTCAGCGGGTGACCAACAAGGCGTCCGACTTGGTGGTCACCGCCATCGGCTTCTTGGGTGTGCCCTACCGGCTGGGGGGCAACACTGTAGAAACAGGTTTTGATTGCAGCGGTTTTGTCAAAGCCATGTACGAGCAAACTGTTGGCCTGATCCTGCCGCGCAAGGCCGAGCAACAAGCCGCAGCCACCCAGCTTATTGACCGCTCTGAACTCCAACCCGGCGACCTGGTGTTCTTCAACACCCTGCGCCGCGCCTTCAGCCATGTGGGCATCTACATCGGTGATGGCAAATTCATTCACTCACCCAAACCCGGTGCGCAGGTGCGGGTGGAAAACATGGGTCTTGCTTACTGGAACCAACGCTTCGACGGTGCACGTCGGGTCACCACGGCCGAAACCAATAACGTGCTCTCAAGCGCCACTGCGGCAAACTCAGCCTTGCGCTGAAGTCAAGGGCGTTTTTCCCTGACATCGGTGACATCCGTGACGTCAGTCACCTCGGCATCAATCACATCCATCGGCGGTTTGCCCGAGCTGGCGCCCGGCGTTGTGGCCCGGTAAGCCCGTTGCCACATACCGGCCTGGTGCATCTTGAAGACCCAGGGCTGCACCGGCTGGCCAGTCAGTTTGGCCCACAGGGCGCGCACCAGCCACAGCGACAACAACAAAGCGGCCACAAACAACAGACCCACCATAAAAATTAGCGCAGCCGCCAGCAAACTCAGGCGAAAAACCCAAGTTGCCAACAGTTTTACAAAATTATTCACCTATCAATTCCTTGTATGCAATTCACGCGTTCATCATCCCATTAAACGGCCGACACCGTTCCTGACGTGCGTCTTGAAACCGCATAGGGCGGCAGGCCTTCCAGCATACGGCGGCCGTAACCTGTGCTCAGCAAGCGCTTGTCGTAACAAATCACCCGTGCCTGGTCGGTCTCGGAGCGGATCGCACGGCCGGTCCATTGCAGCAATTTGATGCCCGTGGCTGGCACCACCAATTCATTGAACGGGTCGCGCCCTGCCCGCTTGAGCCACTCGGCGCGCGCTTCCTCAACCGGGTCAGACGGCGGGCTGAACGGAAGTTTGGCGATGAACACCGTCTCGCACAGCGTGCCGGGCAAGTCCAGCCCTTCGCCAAACGATTGCAAGCCAAAAATCACCGAGGCAAAACCCGCCTCCACCCGCGCCTGATGAATACCCAGCAAGCGACCGCGCGCCATCTGCCCTTGCACCAGCACGATCTCCAGCAGGGCCGCATCCAGCGCGCTCACAGCCGCCTGCATTTGCACACGCGAAGTGAACAACACCAGGGCGCCGTGCCGCACTTCGCGCAGGTCGCGCAGCAAGGCGGCCACCATCTGGGTGGTGTAGAGGTCAACTTGCTTCGGGTCGGCGGCGGTGTCAGCCACCACCAACTGGCCCTGAGTGCGGTAATCAAACGGGCTCTCCACCGCCAGCGTGCTCACCTGCGGCAAGCCGGCCAGCCCGGTCTCGCCCAGAAAAAAGTCAAAACTACCGCAAGTGGTGAGCGACGCCGACGTCACCACCGCGCCGCGCACTTGGCGCCACAGGTGGCGCCGCAACAGATCGCCGGGCACGATCGGACAGGCATGCGCGCTGATCGACACCAAGCCCGAGCCGGTGTCTGACTTGAGCCACTTGGCCAGCGGGGGCTCGTCGCTGCTGAGCCATTGCGCGCTGGTGGCCATCACGCTGTTGAGTTTGGGCGCCATCTGGCCGAGCCGGGCGTATTGCACCGAGCAGTTGGCGGCTTGCGCCGGGTCCTCCTTGGCGCGCAACTTGAGCTCGGCGCCCAGCGCCTCCAGCGCATCAGACAAGGCCACGGCGTGGCTGTGAATGAGCTTGAACGGCTCCAGCATGGCCTCGGGCACCACGCCGTCCTTGAAGCGGTAGACCGTGTCATAACCGGTCGACAGACCACGCACCAGGTCCAGCGCCAGCCGACCCGCATCCAGCAGCGCGGTCTTGAGTTGCTGCGCCAGCGTGGTGACGTCTTGCACCAGCACATAACCCATCTTGTCAGCCACCTCAATCAAAATTTTGGGCAGCTTGTCGAGCCAGCGCAGGCCGGTCAGGTCCATGGCGCTGGAAAACTGGTCCAGCGCCACCGCTGGCAAGTGGTGGCCCTCGTCGAACACCACCAGGCAGTTGTCCAGGTCCGGCAGCGCCTTCATGCCCAGGGAGGCCAGCACCAGGTCGTGGTTGGCCACAATCACCTGCGCTTGCGCCAGCTGCATGCGGGCCTGGTAATAACTGCAGGCGGAAAAACGCGGGCAATGGCGTGCCGTGCAGGTGTGGCGCTCGGCGGCTACCGTCGACCAGTCGCGCGCCTCGGGCTGCTCGGCCAGGCTGTCGCGGTCGCCGTCCCACTTGCCAGCGGCCAGGGCCGACGCCAGTGTTTCGTACAGGGCCACGCGCCGCTCCATCGGGTCCTGCCACACCACGCCCCGGGTCGGCTGGAACGCGCTGGGCGCTGGGGTGGTGGGGGCGTCTTCGTCGCCTTCAAACAGTTCGGCTGCGTCGGCGCCAACGTGGCCCACCAGGCGCTCCAGCTTGAGCTTGCACACATAGCGACCGCGGCCTTTGGCCAGAGCGTAGACAAACGGCGCCTCAAGCACGGCAGCCAGCGCGGGCAGGTCTTTGGTCATCAACTGTTCTTGCAGTGCCACGGTGGCGGTCGACACCACCACCCGCGTCTTGCGCGCCAAGGCCAGCGCCACGGTGGTCGACAAATAAGCCGCCGACTTGCCAACACCCGTGCCCGCCTGAATCACCGTGACCGCACTCTGCGGATCGTCCTGGTCGCCCAGCGTGACACTGTGCAAGCTGCTGGCGATGCGTTGCGCCATGGCGTGCTGGCCGGTGCGCGTGCGAAAGCCGGGTGTGGACGCCACCATCTGGTCAAAAGCTGCCATGGCGACAGCCACCAGATCAGGGGCTGATGCGGGAGTCGACAAGGGGTGGCCAAATAAATTTTTGCATCACACAATTATCGCCCGGAGCTCCGGCACCACGTGGGTGCCATTGCCATCAAAGCGTCAGGTGCCAACGGCGCGGCCGCTGCGACTCTGGCAAGTTGCTCAGGGTGATTATTGGCTCGTAGAACACGCCTTCATCACCCTGGATTTGCGCCGCATCCTGAGATGCCGACAACACGTCAGAAAGTCATGATAATGATGGTCCGACGAGTAAGCCAAAGAAGACAAGCTTGCGCTGGCAGCCCCTGCGAACCCAAGCATTTTTATAAACTCGTTCTGGCACCTTGGAGACTCAATGAACACCTCGTTGCGCAATTGGCCGATTGCTCTCAAACTCAATTTGGTCTTGTTGCTTGCCGCAATCACCCTGTTTGGTGCCATGACACTTTTCGTCAGCCAGCGTATCAGTGCCGCGCTGGAACAAAACAGCATGGGTCATCTTTCCCAGATAACGCACATGACGATTGACATGGCCGCTGCCTACAACGGCGCACTTGAGGCCGACATCAATCGATTGGCCAATGTTTTCGCCGCCAACTTCGAGGGCGAGTTCGTTCTTGACGACACAGATTCTCTTGCCAGCGGCGACAAGCGAACGCCGTTGTTGCGCAACGGGGGGACAACGCTCAACCTCAATGCCGGTATCGTGGATCGCTACACCGCCATGACCAGCGCTGTGGCGACTGTATTTGCGTCGCAAGGCGACGACTTTGTGCGCGTCACGACCTCCTTGAAAAACGAAAAGGGTGAACGCGCGGTCGGCACCCTGTTGGGAAAAGCACATCCTGGCTACGCCAAGGTGTCCTCCGGCATGCCCTATCTGGGCAAGGCCACGCTGCTCGGTCGTGATTACATGACCAAGTACCTGCCCATCACAAGCGCCACCGGCAAGGTCATCGGCATTTTGTTCGTCGGCATGGACTTTACCGACGGATTGAAGTCGCTCAAGGAAAAGATACGTGGTGTCCAGGTAGGCAAGACCGGTTACGTGTATGTTCTTGAAGCGCGCGAGGGCAAAGACCTGGGAACGCTGGTGGTGCATCCGAGCCAGGAGGGTAAAAACATCATCGACGCCAAGGACAGCAGTGGCAATGAATTTATCCGGGAGATATTGGCGAAAAAGTCTGGCGTGATCGAATATCCGTGGAAAAACCCGGGCGAGACTGCAGCGCGCGACAAGATTGTCGCGTTTGCTCACTACCCGGGTTGGAACTGGGTGGTGGCCACAGGCAGTTACCTCGACGAGTTCACTGCACTTGGCCGCGATGTGCGCAACACCCTGACCCTTGCGGTGACGGCGACTGTGCTGGTCCTGCTCGTGCTGGCCTACCTGTGCATTCGCCGATGGGTCGTGTTGCCCTTGAGGCGCGTGCTGGTGGTCACAAACCGCCTTGGCGAAGGCGACCTGACACTGCACATCGACCAGGTATCCGGGGATGAAACCGGCCAGGTTTTGCAGGGTATGCGTCACATTGTCAGCAAACTCTCTGCGGTGGTCAGCGAAGTTAACAGTGGTGCGAACAGCCTGGCCAGCGCCTCGCAGGAAATCAGCGCGACAGCGCAATCCCTGTCACAGGCCGCCAGCGAACAAGCCGCCAGTGTGGAAGAAACCAGTGCCTCGATCGAACAGATGGCCTCCTCAATTGCCCAGAATACCGAAAACGCCAGGTTGACCGAAGGCATTGCCAGTGCAGCGGCCAGGGACGCTACCGAAGGCGGTGAATCGGTCAGCGCCACTGCAGCCGCGATGAAGCAGATTGCCAAAAAAATAAGCATCATTGACGACATTGCCGCGCAAACCAACCTGCTGGCGCTCAATGCGGCCATTGAAGCCGCACGAGCTGGTGAGCATGGCAAGGGCTTTGCGGTCGTGGCAGCCGAGGTGCGCAAGCTTGCCGAGCGCAGCCAGATTGCAGCCCAGGAGATTGGTGAAGTTGCCGCCAGTAGCGTGCAGCTCGCCGAGAAGGCGGGCAAGCTGCTCGCTTGCATCGTGCCAAGCATTGGCAAGACCTCGCATTTGATTCAGGAAATCTCGGCCGCGTCGAGCGAACAGTCCAGCGGTGCCGGACAGATCAACATGGCAATGGGCCAGTTGAGCCAGGCCACACAACACAACGCATCAAGCTCGGAGGAGCTGGCGGCCACAGCGCAGGAGATGAGCAACCAGGCCGAACAATTGCAGCAAAGCATGGCGTTTTTCAAGCTCGATGGCGCGACGGGCGGGAGCCGCAACAGGGGCGTCGGCGCTTGAGCTCGCTTACCCTCACCTTGGTCAATACCAACGTCTGCAGCGTGCACCTGGCGGACGGCGCGCACGTGGGCAATCTCAAGCGCATCGGTACGCTCTGGAAGTTCAAGGCGGTGGGTTACGACGAAACGGGTGGTGTGGAACCCGGTGGCGGGCCATTCACCCACCGGCACAACACGGTGCTGTCAAAGCCCGATGAGCTCGAACTCAATGCCCGGCTGGGCGGGAGCACCACATGAATGAAATTTTTCCCATCCGTTATGTCGAACCGGTGTTCAGGCCGCCGAGCGAGGCCGAGTCGCTGATCCTGCCGGTGACCAACGGCTGCTCGTGGAACCAGTGCACCTATTGCGAGATGTACACCGCGCCGCAAAAGAAGTTTGGCGTTCGCGACGAGCAGGAAACCCTGGACGCGATTCGCCACTGCGGTGAACAGTTCGCCGGCCAGGTGCAGCGGGTCTTTATTGGCGACGGTGATGCCATGGTGCTGTCCACCCGGCGGCTGATGACCATCCTGTCAACGATCCAGGAACACTTGCCCAAAGTGCGGCGCATTTCCAGCTATTGCCTGCCGCGCAACCTGCGCCACAAAACGGTGGCAGAGTTGCAAGAGCTGCGCGCGGCGGGTCTGTCGCTGGTGTATGTGGGCGCGGAGTCCGGCGACGATGAGGTGCTGCAACGGGTCAACAAGGGCGAAACCTTTGAGACCACGCGGGACGCCCTGGACAAGCTGGGCGCGGCTGGCATCACCCGCTCAGTGATGTTGCTCAACGGTCTGGGCGGACGCCATTTGTCAGCGCAGCATGCCGCCAACTCGGCCCGCCTGATCAACCTGACCCAGCCGGAGTTTTTGGCCACACTGGTGGTGAGCTTCCCGCAGGGCGAGCACCGGTTTCGCCAGGGTTTTCCGCAGTGGGAACCGCTGAACCAGCAGGCGCTGTTTACCGAGATGGCACAGTTTCTGCAGGCGCTGGAGCTCAAGCGCACCGTGTTTCGCAGCGACCATGCCTCCAACTGGCTGGTGCTCAAGGGGGTTTTGGGCGCAGAAAAAGAGCGGCTGCTGCAAGAAGTGGACAATGCCATGCGGCGCCCCGAGTCTGCCAAGCTGCGCCCGAGCTGGCAGCGCGGGCTCTAGACCATCAAGCCATTTCACGATCACTGCTTCTGACCATGCTGAGTCCCTTCAAAAACCTGCTCAATCAATTCTTCATGCCCGACAACGGCCAGGCAGCTGTTAGCGACGCGCACAGCCTGCAACTGGCCACAGCCGTGCTGCTGGTCGAGGTGATGCGCTCTGACACGGCTGTGTCGGCCACGGAGCGCAGTGCTGCCCTGGCGGCACTGCGCTCCCGGTTTGCCTTGAGCGAGGCCGAACTGGCACGGCTGGTGGCACAAGCAGAGAACACCGCCAAGGGTGCCAACGACTACTTTGGCTTTACCAGCGCCATGAACGACCAATTCACCCAGGCCGAAAAGATTCAGGTGGTGGAACACATGTGGCAGGTGGCCTTTGCCGACGGGCACCTGGACGCCAATGAAAACCACCTGATCAGCAAGATTGCCGGCCTGCTGCACGTGACCCACGGCGAGTACATCGCGGCCAAGTTGCACGCCCGGCAGGCCGCACCACCGGCCGCATAACCCCCATCCGGATTCAACCCATGCGACTCACCCAACGGACCGATTACACCTTGCGCGTGCTGATGTACTGCGCAGCCTGCGTGGGACGCGCCAAACTGCCCACGGTCTGTGAAATTTCTGAGGCACACGGTATTTCGCGCAGCCATTTGATGAAGATCGTGATGGACCTGGCGGCCCTGGGCTGGTTGGAAACCACGCGTGGCCGCGGCGGTGGCTTGCGTTTGCTGCGGGCGCCTGCCAGCTTGAGCCTGGGCGAGGTCGTGCGTCAGACCGAAACCGACATGGACATGGTCGAGTGTTTTGACAAACACCTCAACACCTGCCGGCTGGACGGGTTTTGCCGACTCAAGGGCATCTTCAAAAAGGCATCACGCGACTTTGTCGAGTCGCTCAATGCCTACACCTTGGCCGACCTGCTGGAGCCCACCTCGGCCGCCCGTGACTTCACGGGTCAGCAGCCCCACCTGATCCCTTTAAAAAAAATCAGGGAAAAGGTCAAGGCTCTGTAGCGACATGCCAGGTGTCGCCTCTGGTGCTGTTCTCAGGTGCTTGACAACAGCTTGAGCTGATCGCGCATGCCCGCAGACATCCAGGTTTGCGCTTGCGCATCCACCACCATTGACGCGACCCCTGGCAGCCCGGCCAGCAGGCTTTGACCCTTGGCGGCGCCCAGCAGCATGGCCGTGGCGCCCCAGCCGTTGACCGCCTGGCTGCTGCGCGCCAGCAGCGCCACGCCGCGCACGCCCTGGGTGGGCAGCCCGGTGCGGGGGGCGAGCACATGGTGGTAGCGCTTGCCCCGGACCGTGAAGGCGCGCTCGTAGTCCCCTGAAGAAGCCACCACACCGTCACTGAGTTCCAGGGTGCCCAGCACCCGCTCTGGCGCGCGCGGGTCGCGCACCCCAATGCGCCAGTCGCGCCCCAACAGTTGCCCGGTCACCAGCACGTCGCCACCGCCGTTGAGCATGGCACCGTCCAGGCCATGGGCCTGCAGCACCGCCATGCCGGCCTGAAGAATCGGCAACTTGGCGACGCCACCCAGGTCCACCCTGGCACCGGCGCGCAACAAACGCGCCTGGCGCTTGGCCGGGTCCAGCACCAGGTGCCGGTGATTGACCAGTGCACGTTCGTGCAGCAATTGCGCCGTGCTGGGCAAGCGGGGCTTGGCGGGGTCGAAAGACCAGCCCTGGTAACCGCCGATGGTGATGTCAAACGCGCCGTCACTGAGCCGGGCCAATTGCAGGCCACGCTGCAGCACCGCCAGGGTCTCGGGCGAGACCTCAACCGCCGCCTGGCCGGCGCTTCGGTTCAGGGCCGAGATTTCGCTGTCAGGGCGGTAGCGGCTCATTAGCCGTTCCAGCCGGGCCATTTCAGCAAAGGCCAGCGCCATGGCCTGATTGGCTTGTTTGCCCTGAGCCACGATGTCGATGCGTGTGCCCAGCATGTCACGCGAAGCACGCTGGACGTGCGGGCTGGCCAGCGCCGGGCGCACAAACAGGCTGGTCGCCAGCAGGCCGAGCCCGGCCACACAGCGACGGCGATCAAGCAATGTGGGCGTCATCATGGCCGCGCTTCACTGCGACAAAGACACCATGTAGTCCACCGCTGCCTTGACTTCGTCGTCGGTCAGGTTAACGCCGCCGCCTTTGGCCGGCATCATGCCCTTGGCGCCGGTGAAGCCAACAATGGCATGCTTGTAAAGCACCTCATTGCCCTGGGCGATGCGCGGGCCCCAGTCGGCCTTGTCGCCCGGCTTGGGTGAGCCGGCTACCGCAGCGGCGTGGCACAGGGCGCACACGCTGCCATACACTTTCTTACCCACCGCATTTTCAGCCACCACTGGCGCAGGGGCCGGGGCTGCCACCGGCGCAGCCGGCGCTGCAGTGGGTGCGCTGGCTTCTTTGTCGCCGCAGGCGGCAAGTGAGGCTGCGAGGGCGAGCGCTAGGAGAATTTGGCTGGTTTTCATGGGTTTTCCTGTCAGTAATAAAGTAGGGTTAGGTCGAAAGCTGGGTTTGATTTTAATATACAACATAAATGAATCTTTAAATGATTGAATCAAAAGGCAGCAACTCGTGATGCGTCAGGTTCCGGGGTGCGCATGCGGCGCCAGCGTTTGCAAGTCCGCAGGCAAGGCTTGGCGCAAGGCCGCTGCCGATATCAACGTACCGCCACGCACGCTGACCAGCACAAGGGCATCGGCGTGCGTGGCATAGGCGGGCAAATTACCAGCCCGCATCGGCCCCAGCAAGGTCGAGCCGTGCACATACATCGCCTGGTCGGCATCAAGCCATTGGCCGGTAGCCTGGTCGCTCACGTACACCGCTGCAATGTCTGCGGCCACGCGGCCCGGCGTGTAGCGCGCGACGCGCTGAAGGTAGTGGAACAGGCTCAGCGGCGAGTCCAGGTACTGCACCGCGCCGTCAGTGAAGATGACTTGCGCCGCCCAGCGCCGGTTGCGCGCCGGAAACATGCCGCAGACCGGACAACGCGCTGTGGCCGGTACCTCGCGGGCTGCCGTGGGTGCCAGGCCGGAGGCTGGATCATAGGCAAAAGTGGGCGCCACAATGCAGACATCGTCGATCTCTGCTGCGGCAGGCATGGCACTCTGGCGCCATACCAGCCAGCCCGTGCCGGCAGCGGACGCGAGCCCGCCAGAGGCGGCAAGCAGAATCAAATGGCGGCGGTGAAGCATGATCTTGAAGAAACCAGCAGGCTCACATCCGCGTGTCGTGCAAGGCGCCGCCGCTCAGGTCGACCATCTCGGGCTTGATGTCGGCAAAGCGCAGCAGGCGCCCGCCATAAGTTTGCACAAAGCTTTGGGCGACAGCCTCATCGGAAAAACTGGCGGCGGTTGGTCCCATGGAACCGTGGCGCTTGCTGCCCAGCACAAACACGGCATCGCGCGCCAGCATCCAGTGCCCGCTGGGGCGATCCCAGTCGGCCTTGCCCATGTCTTGCACATAGGCGGCGCGCACCGCACGCACCTGCTCGGGCAGCAACAGGGTTGACAGCAGCTCGACCGTGTCGCAAAACCAGTGCACCTGCTTGTCGTGCGCATACAAAATCTGGCCTTTGGGGCCCGGAAAGTCTGCCAGCAGCATGCCATCGAGCGAGCAACTCGCCATGTTGTCCAGTGCCACGGGTGCCAGACTGTTTGCAACGGCCTGATCATTGGGCTGGCAGCCCGCCAGGCTGAGCACCGCCAAGCCGGCACAGCCGCACAGCAAACGGCGGCGATTGAGTGGGAAATCAGTCAGTGATGTCATGGTTTAAACCTCCAGGAAGCAAGGGCAAGCGGCCCGACAATCCAGACCAGCATGGCGCCGCCCATCAACCAGGCTTGGCCCAGTGCAGGTGGCACGATGCTGGCGAGGCCGTACAGCCGGCGCACGTCGTCGAGCGAAAAAATATTCAAAATGCGAAAAATATCAGCGGGATTGAGCAGCAGCAAGTAGGCAAAGGCGTCGCCACCCAGCTCACCGCCGCTGGCCACCAAGAGGCCCAGCAGCAGCAGGTCAAACACCAGCACCAAGGCAAACCAGAGCGCAATCGCGAGCCCCGAGGCCCGGGTGCGGTCACGCGCCAGCACCGACAACAGCATGGCCAGGCTCAGAAAGGCCAGGCCCAGCAACACCGAGCTCAAGACAAAGCCCAGGTAGTGGTAGAGGCCGGCATAGCTGAACTGCTGGAACAGCAGCACGGCCACCAAGGCAAAACCGGCCACGGTAGACAGTGTCAAGGCGCCGGCCAAACCCAGAAATTTGCCCAGCAACAGTTCCAGCCGGGTGATGGGCAGGGCCAGCAGCAGGTCGAGTGAGCCGCGCTCGCGCTCACCCACGATGGCGTCAAAGCCCAACAGCAGCGCGATCAAGGGGATCAGGTAGATCACCAGACTGACCAGGCTGGCAATGGTGAGCTCGATCGAGCGCGGCCCGATTTGGCCCTGCACGGCCCCACCAAAATAAGTGATCATCAACGAAAACACGGTAAACACCACCGCCACGGCCAGCACCCAGCGGTTGCGAAACCGGTCGCGAAATTCCTTGCCGGCCAAAGCCAGCACCTGGCGCAATTGCAATGTGGCGCTCATGCTTCTTCCCTCAAACCAAAATACACATCCTCCAGTGAGGGCTCCAGAATCTGCAGGTCCTGCAAGCCCGCGGGCAGCAGCAGACCCAGCACCGCCATCTTATGTTCACGGACACAGTGCACTTCCAGGGTGTCCGGTGTCGGCCGAATGAGCGACGCCACGACCTGCCCGACCCTGACTTGCAGTGCGCTGGCCAGCTCGGCCACACGCGCGGCATCACCCGTTACCCGAACCCGAATTGGCATACCGGAGCGCTCACGCAGCGCGGCCACCGTGCCCTGCGCCTGGATGCGGCCGTTGCCCAGCATGGCCAGCGCATCCACCCGCTGCTGCAGCTCGGCCAGCACATGGGAACTGATGACGATGGTGACGCCTTGGGCGCGCAGACGCTCCAGCTGGTCGTAAAAGTCGCGAATCGCACTGGGGTCCAGCCCGGTGGTGGGTTCGTCCAGCAGCAGCAGTTGCGGGCTGCCGAGTAAGGCCTGGGCAAATCCCAGGCGCTGGCGCATGCCCTTGGAGTACTCGCGCACCGCCCGATGAGCTGCTTCTTCCAGACCCACCTGCGCCAGCAAGGGCGCGCACTGGGTTTGGGGCGCACCCTTGAGCTGGGCAAAAAATGCGAGCGTTTCCAGACCCGAAAGGTTGTCGTACAGCACCAGATTTTCAGGCAGGTAGCCAATGGCGCGCCGGGCATTGCGAAAATCGGGGCCACCCACGGCAATCCCGTTGACATGAATCTCGCCCTGGCTCGGTGTGATCAGCCCCAGCACCAGCTTGAACAGGGTGCTCTTGCCCGCGCCATTGTGGCCAATCAGGCCAAACAACTGGCCCCGGGGTACCGTCAGGTCGACCCGGTCCAGCGCCAGCAGCGGTTGCCCGCGCTTGCCGTAGTGTTTGCTCACGCCGCTGAGGTTCAGGGCATCATCGGAATTGCTTGCCACGCCATTGACTCCAGTTTTTATTCAAAGGCACCATGGCCGGATGTTGGTCGACCACACTGGGCACGCGCAACACGGGAAATTGCTGGCTCAGCAGGCGCAGTGCCTGAATGGCCGGGCTGCCCAGCAGCAGCTTGACGATGGGGTGGCGGTACTGCAGCCGGTCGACCAGGTCATTGGCTTCGTAAGGCAGGTCACCCACGCCATTGCCGTCGCGGTCCCAACCCAGGTAGTTGCTCCAGTGGTTACCCTGCCCTGCCTGTTTGCCGCCCCAGTTTTCGTCCTTGGCACCAACATAGCGCACCTGCTCGCGGTTGCCAATAAAGTCGTTGCCTTCCACCTTGTTGCGGGTCGAGCCCGCCGACAGGTGCACACCGACATGGTTGTCCACCACCAGGTTGCCGCGCAGCGTCGCGAATTCCACGTCGTAGATGAAGAAGCCCCGGTTATTGCCGGCCACGATGTTGTTTTCAACCACCGAGTCCTGCAGCGTGCGCAACATGATGCCGTGGTCGGAATTGCCCCAGGTGCGGTTGTTGCGCACCACCTGGTCGCGCACCTCCATCAGGGCCAGCCCGCCCCGGTTGTAGTAGCTGTCGTTGTCCTCCCACAGGTTGTAATAGGAGTTCATGTAGTGGCTGCCGTAGCGGCTGTGGTGCAGCTTGTTGCCGCGAAACTCGGCATGGTGAGACACGTCCACATAGAGCGCGTCGCGCACAAAGCTGACGTCGTTGCCGGTAATGCGGGCACCCTTGGTGTTGTACAACTGAATGCCGTTGCCGCGTTGTGACGAGTTGAAGTCGCGCAAGCCCGTGATGCGGTTGTTTTCAATGCGGACGTCGTTGACTTTTTCGATCCACAGGCCAAACAGGTTGTACACCAGCACACAGTCGCGCACCACCGCCCGGTGCGCGCCGGGCTGGAGGTAGATGCCGGCATGTTGGTAGAGCAGCTCGGTGCCGGAATCGCGCACGATCAGGCCCTCGATGACCACATCGGTCGCGGTCACGCGAATGGTGTCGCCACGTTGCCCACCGCTGAGCGTGGGGCGATTCAGGCCGCGCAGCGTCATGGGCTTGTCAATGCGCAGGTTCTGGTCATAAAAACCGCGCTCGAGCTCCACCACATCGCCCGCCGCCGCCTGGTTGATGACCGCCTGCACATCCTGCCCGGGCTGCACCCGCCAGACCGCAGCCCACAGTGGGGCGCAGCACAAAAGCAGGCTAGCCAGCACAAGTCGGCGTAGATCCAGCGTCACGGTCAAGACAGCATCCCCAGGGCTTTCAGTGCCAGGAACAGCGTGGCACCGATCAACAGATTCTTGAAACCCACATAACTCAGCATGTCCATCCAGTTGGCTTCGCGGTAGCGGGCCTGCCACCAGGGGCCGTCCTTGACGTAGCGCTTGCCATTCATGCGAATCAGCACTTCATAGACACTCCAGCCGAACCACCAGCCAATGATGGCGCTCTCGGACATACGCCCGCTGGCGGTCAGCAGCCAGGCCACGCTGGCGGCAATGGCCAGAGAGAAGCCGGCCATTTGCATGGCGCGTTGGGTTTTCCAGCCGTCGCGACTCCAGGGCCAGAGGTGGTCGCGCAGCTCGGCCAGCAGCCAACCCAGACCCCGGTGACCGGACGCGTAACGCGGTTCGACAGGTGGCGTGGGCAGGCGCGGGTCGGGGCCTTGGGCCACCTTGGCGCTGATGGCCGGCACCAAGTCGATCGGAATGAAATAACCGTCGCGCCCAATTGGGGTGGTCAGCAGGCCGTCTCGCTCGCGGCGTTTGCGTTCCTTGGCCAGCGGTGGGCAGCCCTTTTGGTCGGTGTACAGCACCATGCAGTCCAGGCAGTGCAGGCACTCGCGGTGGTCAATGCGGCCATCTGCGTCGATGGCCTGGGCACCACAGCCCACCGCGCAAGCCTTGCAGCTGTTGCAGTCCTGCTTGCGCTTGAGGCCGAACCAGCGGAAAGTGCTGGGCATGGCCAACGCCGCGCCCAGCGGGCAAATGTACTTGCAGTACGGCCGCTCAATGAACAGCGACAAGCCGAGCAACACCGCTAAAAACAGACCGTAGGGCCAGCTGCGGTTCATCACGCCCACCAGGAAGGTGGTCTTGAAAGGCTCCACCTCGGACAGCACCTCGGCCAGCCCCATCGAGAACATCGACACCGCCAGCAGGCCGAAGAAGATCGCGTACTTGAGCCATTTGAGCTTGTCGTGCAGCGCTTGCGGCACCGGCTTTTGCCAGCGCTTCAGACCCAGCACGCGGCCCGCCTTGAAGATGGCCTCGGACAGCGAGCCAAACGGGCACATCCAGCCGCAGAACAGGCCACGGCCAAACAGGAACACAGTGACGATGATGAAGACCCAGAACAGAAAAATGAACGGGTCGGACAAAAACAGCGACCAGGTCCACTGGAACAGCAACGCATGGAACCAGGTCAGCACCTGGGTAATGGAGGGCTGCGCCATCACGCCAAAGCCGACAAACACGATGCTCAAGGCCCAGGCGGTGTACTTGAAGCCATTCACCGGCCACTTGTTCTTGTGCGTGGACAGCCGGGTCAGACGCTCGCGCAGGGCATAGACCACGGTCACCGCGACCAGCAAAAAGGCAAACAGCCCAATTTCAAGCGCGCGCGTTGTCCAGATGCGCACCCACGGGGCGACGGGCTCAACCACGGTGGGTCGGCCGCCTTCTAGGAATTCATCGGCCAGCCAGTATTTGGCTTCAAAGTTGGCAAAACTGCGGTGGCCAGTGGCCCGGTCGACGCGGTTGCCCAAGAATGCCAGTTTCCAGGGGTAAGCCGCCGAGAAAGAACCGGCGCGGATGATGAAAATGCCCGACTCGGTGCTGCTGGGCGCGCCCGCGGCCTCGATACCGTACAGGTTGAGGGAGTCCAGGTCGCGAAAGGTGAAGGAATCAGCACCCTGCTTGACCTGCACCCGGTCATAAATGCCGCCGCGCACAAAGCCCGAGCCCTTGAAAGACTCCTGGCCCGCGCTGCGGATGACAAAAAATGCGTGGTCGCCCTCATTGAGGCGCGAGCGCAGGTTTTCGCTGCCCTGCTTGCCCAGCAGGCTCATGCTGAGCTCGGGGTGATTCAGGTCGCCAAACCAGAGCTCAATGAAGGGTTCACCGCCGCCTTCCAGTCCAACCTGTTTGGGTGTGACCTGCAGCCGTTTAACAGCACCCAGCGTCACCAGGTCAGCCCAGCTGTAGGCCTTTTTCGTCAGCACATAACGCGCAGGCTCGCGCACCGTGGGTTCGATGATGCCCACCTGGCGCGCCACCGCTGAGCCCGACAGTTGCATCACCTGGTTCTGCGCGATCACCGTGACGGTGGCGCCTGAGATGGCGTCCAGCCCCAGCACGTTTTCATCCGGGCGCGACGGGCCGACCTCGATCTGGTCCTTGACCGATTTGCCGAGGTACTGGTTATTGAAATCAACCAGTGCTTTTTCAGGAATGCCGAGCAACAAAATGGGCTCTGAATGTTTGAGCACCTTGATGCCGACATAGCGCCCCTGCACATCCATGCCAATCAGGGTCACCACCGGCTTGCCGGAATAAGCGGGGGTGTCGGTGATGTCGGTCGACAACATCACATAGCCCAGCAGTTTTTTGCTGGCAGGCGCCTGCGGGTCGGCGCCGAAAGCCTCGACATAAGGCGGCTGGCCCTTGCGGTTGGAAAAACTGGTGGCCCCCGGAAACACCTCCTGGCACGGCACCAGCGCGCACAGGTCGGCCGCCGTGTCCAGTTCGGCAGGCAGATTGGCCTCATAGGCTTGCGCCTGCGCCGGATCGGCCCACAAGCTCAAGACAATCGAAAAAGCAGCCAGTGGCAGCGCGAGAAATCTGGGTAATGACATGAATGGGGTCCTTGGGGCCCCTGGCCTACCCATCAGAGGCAGGCCAGCGGTTGCGAGGCTTAGGCCTCGACGATCATGCGCGTGCGCATTTCCAGGTGCAGCGCATGGCAGAAGTGGGTGCAGTAGCACCAGAACACACCGGGTTCATCGGCCACAAAGGTCACCGAAGCGGTTTCCTGCGGGTTGACGATGAAATTGACGTTGTAGTTCGGGATGGCAAAACCGTGCGTCAAGTCTTCAATCTTGTCCAGGTTGGTCAGAATCAGGGTGACCACGTCGCCCTTTTTGACCTTGAACTCACGCAGGCTGAAAGCCGGGGCCAGTGACGTCATCTTGACGGTGACTTTCTTGCCCTGACGGAACACACCCGACTCTTTTGGGTCCTTGATCGCGTTGGGAAAATCGTCCAGCGCGTAAACCTGCTTGGGGTTGACCAGATCGCGCTTGAAGATGATGAAGTCGTGCGGTTCGCCGCGCACCGGGTGGTCGGCCATCAGCACCATCTTGTCGCCCGAGATGTCGATCAGCTGTTCGTTTTCTGCGTGCAGCGGGCCCACCGGCAGGAAGCGATCCTTGGAGAACTTGCAACCCACCGCCAGGTATTTGCCGTCGGCCGCAATGGTCTCGGACTGGCTGGCGTTCAGGTGGCCCGGCTGGTACTGCACGTCGATGCGGTCAACCACGTATTTGGCGGTCTTGTCGCCATTGTGGAACTTGATGGCCGCTTCAATGTTCCACTTGACCACCTGGCTGTCCAGGAACAAGGTGGTGTAGGCATTGCCACGGCCGTCAAAAGCGGTGTGCAGCGGACCCAGGCCCAATTCGACCTCGGCCACGATCACCGAATCGATCTTTTCGAGCTTGCCATCAAACCAGTCCAGCACCTTGGCCAGTTCCAGCACCGTGCCGGTGGGCGACAGCTTGCCGGCGCAAATGAAGTATTTCTGGTCCGGTGAAGCGTTGACACCGTGCGGGTTCTTGGGCACCGAGACGTACGCGGTGAGTGCGGTCAGAGGGTCCTTGTTGGCCTCGCGGGTGCCGTCCACCACCGGTACCTTGGACTTGCCGATGGTCTGGAATTTGCCAGCCTTGACGGCCGCTTCGATGCGGGCAATGTTGTAGAACAGGCAGGCATCGCGCTCGGCAGACATCATGTCCTCGTAGTGCGCACCCATCTCGGTGTTGTACTGGTTGGTGGCTGCGAGTTTGCCGTCAAACGAGGAGGCCACCAGGTCGCAGTTGCCGTCAATCAGCACCTGCCAGCGCACTTCCATGGTCTCGGCGTCGACGCAGCTGAACAGCGAACGGTATTTGGTGGCGTCCTCCGAGCCCGTGTTGGGCAACGGGATCGAGAACTCGCCGCCGCAGAAGACGCGGGTGGTGTAGTTGATGGCCGGGTCCACCGGGTCACGCTTGTCCGGGAAAATGCCGTGAAAACCCTGCACGTTGGGCAGCTGGGTGATCTTGTCGCAAACGAAGTAATCGAGCCGCACGCGCGCAATGCGTGAATTGATCTTGTCGTTGATCCAGCAATAACGACCATCGTAGTTGCCGTCTTTGTACGACGCGTGGGTATGGTGCGTGTCGCCCACGGTGTAACGCAGATCACCGTTGGGCTTGGTGCCCATGATGGCTTTGGACTCATTGGTGATGCCCCAGCCAACCAGCGCGTCCGGCACGAAGCACGGAATGCGCAACAGTTCGCGGCCCGAAGGCAAGCCGAGCACGCGCATGTCGCCGGTGTGACCACCGCTCCAGATGCCGTAATAGGTGTCGAGCTCGCCGGGTTTGAGGTGGGCCGACGCACCCCCGTGGTTGCCCGCGGGTGCGGCAGAGGCCGACGGGGCCGCGCCCTCTGAGGATTTGTCGGCACAGGCAACAACGCCGAGCGACAGCCCGGTGGCGGCGGCAGCGCTCAAAAATGAGCGACGCGCCAAAGTGTTGGCAGCAGGAGGGATTGGTTGCGTTTCAGTTTTCATGGGAGGGCCTTTCAGTTCAGGTTGGAAAAACGGGGGGCGGGAGGACCGCGAGAGGGCGGCGACAAGCAATGAATTTCTGGTGTTGGCAAGGGCTTGGCCACGGCCAGGCGGCCTTGCAGTGGTTTCTCTGTGGCGCGAACGGACGCGCCAGGCGGGGGCAACACAGCGGGCAGGCAGTCGGCACAGTCAAGCGTCATGGCAAGCAGCTTGGCGGGCTCAGTCTGCGCATCAATATCCACCAGCACGACAGTGTTTGCCCCGCTACAGACCACGGCCATCGACCGCGGCTTGACCAGTGGGCTGGCCATGGCCACACCCATGCAACACAACATCCCCATCAGGATCCATCGGGTCTGACGTTGCAGGAAAGTGAAGGCTGGAAACATGGGCTGCATTCTAGAACTATAAAGTTCAATCTAAATGAATATTTAACTTGGTTTGACTTGCATCAAAAGAGAAGAATGGCAACTTTTCTCCTCATGACGGTGCGGTCGCCACATTGGCGAAACCAGCAGCGCTGACTTTAGATAAATGCAGTTCGCCCGGCAATAGTTCCAAAGAACGAGAAATGGTGTTCCAAAAGAACTATGAATCTGCTGCGGCCATGCCGGTCAATACAATCCGCCTGGTCTTGCCCTGTTGGCGAGAAAGGAACACCATGAAAAAACTCAACGTCACCATCAAGCTGGAAATGTCGGTCCCGGACGACTGGGAACTGTCTGCAACCTCAGAGGGCGGTCACGTGCTGAAGTTGCCCAACGGGCAGTTTCTGGACATCGCCATCGAGCCGCTGTTTGCCAGCGACCCCGAGGAAACCTGGGCCAGCACCGAAGACGACGATGTGCTGAACGACCTGCTTGATATGGTCGACAGCGAAGAAGTGGCCTACGAGTTTGTCACCCACTGAACCCGGTCGTGGCAGGCCCCAAGCCCAGCGCGTCGAACACACAGATTGCGGCATAGGCGTCGTTGGCGGCGTACACCAGTTGCGCCTCGGTCAAGCGCAGATTGGCCCAATTGCTGGTGGCGGCTTTTTTTGATTTGATGAAGCGCTGCTGAAACAGCACCGCCACCGCGCCTTTCACCCCCATGTCCTTGCAGTAACCACGCTCCCGGAACACGGTGTTCAGCTCCAGGATGTCGGCGGGCTCCACACCCAGTTTTTCGATGATGCGCTTGCGGTCGTCGCGCAGGCCAAAGCCGGCTTTGGCAATACCCTTCATGCGCAGCAGTTCGGCCGCTACGGCGCGGCAGGCGGGATCGTGCAACTGAAAGACCCAGGCGCGCCCGGGGGTGGACAACTGCAGAACGTGCGGGCCGTCGGACATTTCACCCACCCGAAACGTCGGTTTTGATTCGGTATCAAATCCCCAGGCGCTGGCCTCTGTCAGTGCCGCATAAGCGGCTTCGGCCTCGGTTTTTGTGGTCACCAGCGCAATGCGGTCAAGCCCCAACCGCGCAAAGGGCGGCAGCAAGGCGATGGTGTCTTTGTCAGGAGTGGGATGCATAAAAAAACTTATCCAAATTATTGTGCACTACCTTGTGGATAACTGCTGGTACAAGAGCGCTAAGCCGCACCAGATATGGCTTGGCAGACAGTGCCTGAATATTAATCAAATGCTCTACCTGGATGAACAGCCGTCCAGTGCGAGCACAAATCTGTGGTAGTAAATTTGGTGCTTGGCCCGTTGCAGGAGTTTGCTCGTCAGGGCTCGAAAGTTAACCCTCAAAACTGTGGATCAGATTGTGGATAACTTGTTTGTAAAGTGCGACAGGCCGCGCCAGCATTGGGCTTGCAGGCGGTGCTGCAAAAACCATCAGGCTCACGCCTGCGTCGGTGGCGAGCGGCAGAATTTATACCTCACCGGTGTATTCGCCGCGTGCCGGGTAGTTCTTGGCAATGGCAAAGTCAATGGCGCCCAGCAAGTCTTGAAACTGCGGCCGGGCAAACGGCATGGTTTGCACTGCGCCGTAGTACAGCGTGCCATCGGGGCGCACAATAAAAACACCCGGTTCGCTGAACAGCGCGGGTTCTTCGATACCAATGGAAGTCTTGCCGCGACCTGCGCTGATGTACAGCCCCCACTGGCGCGCACTCTTCAGGCTCAGGCCGTAGCCGAACTTGAGGTTTTTGGCGTTGACCTTGTCGGCCATTTGCCGCCCACGCTCGGCGTCGTCGCTGCTGACCGCAAGCACCTGCACGCCGCGTGCGGCAAATTCTGGCGCCAGGCGCTCAAGTTCCATCAGGTACTTGGCACAGATCGGGCAATGCAGGCCACGGTAAAAAACCACCAGATCAAAATGTTCACCAGGGTTGGCACCCAGCACATAACGCTCACCTGTGGTCAGGGCAACAATCAGGGCCGGTACCGGGTCGCGCGGCATCAGGGATTGGGTTGACATCAATAGGCTCCTCGGGTGTAAATTAAACAACGGACCAGAACTTGCTTACTGGGTGGTGCGCCTGAGTTCGCCAACCCGGGCCGCGATGGCACGCCGGTCGCCAATTTCAGTAGCATTGGCCAGGTAGGTTTCCAGGTCTTCCAGCGCGTGCCCCGGATGACCGGCTTCGGCGTGCGCCAGACCCCGGTCGCGGTAATGAGGCCAGGCTTGGGGCAACAGCACAATCAGTCGGTCCAGCACGGCAATCAAACGCCCCCAATCCTCCTGCGCGGCGTGAATGTCCTTGAGGTTGAACAACATGCGGGCAATGATGTCACGGGCCGGTGCCGCCTGCAGGTACAGGCCCAGGGGGAGCTCCTGATCGTCATCAAAGCCAGCACTGTTGTGAAACGGCGCCAAGCGCTCGGACAATTCTTCGCGGCTGAGCGACTTGCCGTTGAGCGGGTCAATCACCACCTGGCCCTCGGTCAGGTTGACCTTGACCATGAAATGCCCCGGAAAACTGATGCCGCGCACCTTCAGGCCAATGCCCTGAGCCAGTTCCAGCCAGATCACCGCCAGAGAAATGGGAATGGCCAGGCGGGTGCGCAGCACCACATGCACGTAGCTGTTGTCGGGGTCCATGAAATTATTGAAATTACCGGCAAAGTTCAGGTCGCGGTAGACAAACTGGTTCAGCGCGCGCAGTTTTTGCAAGGCGCCGGCGTCGGCGGGCAAACGGCGGTTCAGGCGCGCCAGCAACTGGTCCACATCGCCCAGCACCTGCTGCACGCTGAGATCCGGGTACTCGTCCTGCCCCAGGCTGATGGCGGCTTCGAGCAGGGGAAAATCGGCGTCGCTGTGCACCAAGGCAGAGAAGTACTCCAACGGGGTGGGGATGTTCAGGGACAGTTTCATGGCTGCTATTGTCTATCGTCTTAAAAACTGGCGCAATTTCATGCCAGTGACCCACAGGACCATAAAGTAAATTAAGCCAGAGGCCAACAAAACCGATGCCAGCAGGCCGATCCGCTTCAAGCTCTCGGCACGCAGGGCCATCCAGTCAAAGTGGCTGTTGGCCCACACCAGGAACAAGCCCAGCAAAATGCAGGCAGCCAGCACTTGCAGCACAAACAGGCCCCAACCCGGCTCGGGCTTGTAACTGCCGCGCTTGAGCAAGCCCAGTAACAGCCAAAGGGCATTGACCATGGCGCCAATGCCAATCGACAGGGTGAGCGCGGCGTGCGCAAAAATGGGAACCAGAAAAAAATTCAACACTTGAGTCAAAACCAGCACCACCACCGCCACCTTGACCGGTGTTTTGGTGTCCTGGCTGGCAAAATACCCCGGCGCCAGCACCTTGATGGCCACAATCCCGACCAGCCCCACACCCCAGCCCATCAGGGCGTGCGTGACCTGCTGCACGTCAAAATCGGTCATGGCGCCGTAGTGGTACAGCACCGTCACCAGCGGCAACGGAAACACCAACAGCGCCAGGGCGCAAGGCACAGCCAGCAACACCACCAGGCGCAGGCCCCAGTCGAGCATGGCCGAATAACGTGCTGAATCACCGCCGGCGCGGGCCATGGCCAGCTGCGGCATCAGCACCACACCCATGGCCACGCCCAGCATGGCGGTGGGGAACTCCATCAGACGGTCGGCGTAGGTGATCCAGCTCACACTGCCAGGCTTTAAATAGGATGCGATCTGGGTGTTGATGATCATGGACAAGTGCGCCACGCCCACGCCCAGCAGGGCCGGCCCCATGAGCTTGAGGATGTTTTTGGTACCCGAATCGGCCCAGGCCTGTTTTATTTCCGACCAACGCCAGGCCGGTCGGGGGTGCAGCCCCAAGCGCTTCAAGGCCAGCCATTGCACCGCCAACTGCAACACGCCACCCAGCAGCACGCCACCGGCCAGGGCGTAAATGGGCTCCAACCCCAGGGTTTTGAACCAGGGCGCGCCCAGCCAGGCCGCCAGGATCATGCAGATGTTGAGCAGCACCGGCGTGGCGGCGGGCACGGCAAAACGCTTGTAGGTGTTGAGCACCCCCGCGCCCAGCGCCACCAGTGACATGAAAGCGATGTAGGGAAACATCCAGCGGGTCAACACCACCGCAGCCTCATAGCCGCGCGGGTCCTGCTGCATGCCGCTGGCCATGGCCCAGACCAGGCCGCCCGCACCCAGCACGCCTGCCACGCTCAAGAACAGCAGCGCCCAGGCCAGCACCGTGGCGACCCGGTCGACCAGCACCCGGGTGGCGGCCTCACCCTGTTGGATTTTGGCGGCGGCCAGCACCGGCACGAAGGCCTGGCTGAAAGCCCCCTCGCCAAAAAAACGCCGGAATAAATTGGGAATGCGAAACGCCACGTTGAACGCATCGGTCATGCTTGAGGCGCCAAAGGTGGCGGCAATCAGCAGTTCACGCACCAGCCCGGTGATGCGCGACAACAGTGTCAGCGCCGACACCACCGAAGCCGATTTAAGCAGGCTCATGGGGCGTCGACCTAATCAGCCCGGTGCGCCGCCAGCGCACGCAGCGGATGGCAGTGGGGTAGCCACGGGCTGTCAAAAAACGGCTGCACCATGTCGGCACTGACGTCCTCGATGCGGGCAGGTTGCCATTGAGGTGCATTGTCCTTGTCGATCACCAGGGCGCGAATGCCCTCTGCGGCTTCGGTTTGGGCGCCACTGCGCGCCAGATGCTGCGGAAAAAAGCAATGCCGCATCATGTCGCGCTCCAAGCGCAGGTCTTGCGCCACCGTCAAATGCCGCGCGCGGCGAATGTGTTCCAGCGCCACATGCAGCATGAGGGGCGAGCGCTGGCGCAATTGAGCAGCGCTGCGCCGGGCCCAGTCGGAGGCATCCGCTTCAAGCGCCTGAACCATGGCAGCGACTGAAGTGTGCGAAAAGAAGGCATCAATGCGGCTTTGGTCCAGGGCAGCGCTGCTGTCAGTGGCCACTGAAAATTCTGCCAGCCAAGTCTGCAAGCTCGCAGTGTCGGGCGAGTTGATGTCGGCCAGCGCGTCCCAGGCCAGTGACAATTTGTCGGTGTCCAGGCAATGGTCTGCCAGCCCCAGTTGAATCGCTTCGGCAGCGCCCAAAGACGTGCCGGTCAGGGCCAGCCACTCGCCCGAAAAACCGGGGCAGCGGCTCAAAAAATAACCGCCACCGACATCCGGAAACAGACCAATGGTGGTCTCCGGCATGGCCAGTTTGCTGCGCGAAGTGACCAGCCGGTGCGACGCGCCCTGGCTCAGGCCCATGCCGCCACCCATCACCACACCATCCATGAAGGCCAGGAAAGGCTTGGGGAAGCTGTGAATCAGGTGATTGAGGGTGTATTCCTCGGTGAAAAAATCTTCCGGTGCCGGGTCGCCCGAGAGCAGCGCCTGATGAAAAAACCGGATGTCGCCGCCAGCGCAAAAAGCGCCAAAGGGCCCGGCCTTGTTGCTGCCGCGCAGGGCAACCGCCTGGATGCGCGCATCGTCACGCCAGGACTGCAGGCAGATCGTCAAGGCCCGGATCATGGACAGGGTGAGCGCATTGAGCGCTTGGGGGCGATTCAAGGTGATGAAGCCGACCTGGCCGCGCACCTCGCAAAGTACATCATTCATGCTGCGACCACCCTGCTGCGCCAGCCAATCAGTTCGTTGACCACCAAGGCGCCAATGACCAGCGCACCGCCCACAAACACATCCGGGCCAGGCACTTCACCCGCGCCCACCCAGGCCAGCAAGATGCCAAATATAACTTCCAGCAGGCCCAGCAGCGCGATTTCGGGCGCTTTCAAAACACGGGCGCACACCACCACCAGCACGCACGGAATGGCCAACTGGCCCAGGCCCAGGCCAAACAGCAGCGACAAATCAAAGGCCGATGCCTGGAACGGCCAGGCCAGCGGCAGCGTGAGCAGTGACGACAAGACCGCACCAATCAACACAGCGGGAATCAGGTCGACGTCTTTGCCCTGCGCATGCGAGTGTTGCGCGATGGTCCAGTTGGCGGCACCGGCAATGGGGACGCACAGCGCCACCAACGTACCGGCCAGGCTCACGCCCTGACTCAACTGGCTGGCGTACATGAAGGCAATGCCAGCGCCCGCCACCACAATGGCCAGCCAGGTGCGCGACGGAATGCGGTGGCCAATGAAAATGCGCGATGCCAGCGCGGTGAACAAGGGCGCCAGCGCCAGAGTGACCAGCACATTGGCCACCGTGGTCAGCATGATGGCCAACATGAAAAAGGTGAACATGCCGCTCCAGCACAAGCCGGACCACCACAGCGCCGCACCACCCTGGCGCATGCGGCCAAAGACCCCACGGCCCTTGAACATGGGCAATATCACCAACAGGCACAGCATGGTGAAAAAGCTGCGCCAGAAGGTCACCTCAAACTTCTGCGCATGCTCGAGGTGGCGCGTGACGACACCAGCGGTCGACCACATCAGGGTCACCGCCACCATCACCCAGACCGCCCGGTTGTGCGTGAGCTTCAAGTTAGGCGCTGCGACCGGCTTTCTTGCGCTCGTGCTCAGACAGGTGGCGCTTGCGCAGGCGGATCGACTTGGGTGTGATCTCGACCAGTTCGTCGTCCTCGATGAACTCGACACCGTATTCCAGCGTCAACTGAATGGGTGGCGTGATCTTGATCGCGTCTTCCTTGCCGCTGACGCGGAAGTTGGTGAGCTGCTTGGTGCGCGTGGCGTTGACCACCAGGTCGTTGTCACGGTTGTGGATGCCCACGATCATGCCTTCATAGACCGGGTCATTGGCGGTGACGAACATGCGGCCACGGTCGTCGAGCTTGCCCAGCGCATAGTTGAAGATTTCACCGGCATCCATCGAGACCAGCACACCGTTCTTGCGGCCACCAATTTCACCCTTGTGCGGCTCGTAGCTGTCAAAGATGTTGGAAATCAGGCCCGAGCCGCGGGTCAGGTTCAAAAATTCGTTGGTGAAACCGATCAGGCCACGCGCCGGAATGCGGTACTCCAGGCGGACCCGGCCGCGGCTGTCTGATTCCATGTTGATCAGGTCGGCCTTGCGCTCGCCCAGGGCCTGCATGACGCCGCCCTGGTGCTGCTCTTCGATGTCGGCAGTCACCATTTCAATGGGCTCATAACGCACACCGTCGATGTCCTTGAACACCACGCGCGGCTTGGAAACTGCCAGTTCGTAGCCTTCACGGCGCATGTTTTCCAGCAAAATGGTCAGGTGCAGTTCACCACGGCCCATCACTTCGAAAATGCCTTCTTCGTCGGTTTCCTTGACGCGCAAAGCCACGTTGTGTTGCAGCTCCTTTTGCAGGCGGTCCCAGATCTGGCGGCTGGTGACGTACTTGCCTTCGCGGCCGGCCAGCGGGCTGGTGTTGACACAAAAGTTCATGGTCAGGGTGGGTTCATCCACCTTCAGCATGGGCAGAGGCATCGGGGTGACCGGGTCGGTGATGGTGACACCGATGCCAATATCGGTCAGGCCGTTGACCAGCACAATTTCGCCGGGACCGGCTTCATCGGTCTGCACGCGCTCCAAGCCCTGGAACGTCAACACCTGGTTGATACGGCCTTTCACAGCCTTGCCGTCCGTGCCTTCCATCACCACCACGTCCATCATCGGTCTGACGGTGCCCTGGCTGATACGACCCACGCCGATACGCCCCACAAACGTGGAGAAGTCGAGCGCAGAAATTTGCAACTGCAGCGGCGCTGCCGGGTCACCCTGCTGGTGTGGCACGTGGTCCAGGATAGTGTTGAACAGGGCCGACATGTCAGGACCCCATTGCTCACCCTGACCACCCTCTTCCATTGACGACCAGCCATTGATACCCGAGGCATACACCACCGGGAAATCCAGCTGTTCGTCAGTGGCGCCGAGCTTGTCGAACAAATCGAACGCGGCATCGACCACGAATTGCGGACGGGCACCGGGCTTGTCGACCTTGTTCACCACCAGGATGGGCTTGAGGCCCAGGGCCAGCGCCTTTTTGGTCACAAAGCGGGTTTGCGGCATCGGGCCTTCCTGGGCGTCGATCAGCAACACCACACCATCGACCATGGACAGTGCGCGTTCCACCTCACCGCCGAAGTCGGCGTGGCCGGGGGTGTCGACGATGTTGATGTGGGTGCCTTCCCAGGTCACGGCGCAGTTTTTGGCCAGAATGGTGATGCCACGCTCTTTTTCGATCGCGTTGTTGTCCATCACCGTGTCGACCACTTTTTCGTGCTCGGCAAAGGTGCCAGACTGGCGCAGCAGCTGGTCAACCATGGTGGTTTTGCCGTGGTCAACGTGGGCAATGATCGCGATGTTTCTGATTTGTTTATGGGCCATGGTTCACTTTCTCTTAAATAAGTTTAATTCGGTCGAACTTCGTCATTCATTGACGGTTCTGTGTCATCTGTTCAATTTCAATCGGGCTGAGCAGCCGCCCGGGAATCAATTCACCTGCCACCATCCGGGCCGTGCCCAGCAATGTGGCGTCGTCTTTGGCGTACACCGCCACCTGCGTCCTATCGGGCCAATCGCCCCGACGCCGCAAGCCTGACAGGAACCGCCCGGCATTGTCCGCGTCAAGTGTGACCACCGTGTGATCCACCAACAAACTGTCCACCGGCAACACACAGGCCAGTCGTTGCGCCTCGGTCATGGCCTCCAGCGCTTCCAGCGTGACGCACTGCGCCTCGGCAAAGCCGCCAGTGGCAATACGCCGCAAAGCACTCAAATGGGCACCGCAGCCCAGCGCCTCTCCGATGTCCTCGCCCAGCGTGCGGATGTAGGTGCCCTTGCTGCATTTCGCCACCAACTTGATGACCGGCTGCAACACACCGGTGGTCACCAGCGTCAGTTGCAGCGCATGAATTTGCACCTCCCGTGAGGCCCGTTCCACTTCAATCCCGGCGCGCGCGTACTCGTACAGCGCCTTGCCATCTTTCTTCAAGGCGCTGTGCATGGGCGGCAGCTGGCTGATCTTGCCGATAAAAAGCTGCTGCACCCGCGCCACATCGCCAGCATCAACCGCCACCGGGCGAGTTGAGATGACCTCACCTTCGGCATCCGCCGTGCTGGTCTTGACACCCAGACACAGCGTCGCCTCATAAGTTTTGTCAGCATCAAGCTGCAACTGGCTGAACTTGGTGGCTGCCCCAAAACACAGCGGCAGCACACCTGTTGCCAACGGGTCCAGCGTGCCGGTATGGCCCGCCTTTTCGGCCCGCAACAGCCATTTCGCCTTTTGCAAGGCGTCATTGCTGGACCAACCCAATGGCTTGTCCAGCAACAGCACCCCATGCACGGGGCGCCTGGCAACCCGTACCCGTGGCGCGAGGATGTGACCCCCACGCTCGCTCACTTCGTGTACGTCGCTGCCCCCCAAGGGGGCGTTCGCACCTTGGGGCGGCCCGGCGGTGCTCATAATCAGTCTTCCTTGGCCCGCGAGGCGACGGCGCGCGCAATCAGCGCGTTCATGTCGGCGGCGCGTTCAGGGGTTTGGTCGAAAACAAAATGCAGGGTGGGCACGGTGTGGATGTGCAGGCGCTTGAACAGGCCGGCGCGCAGAAAGCCCGCCGCCTGGTTCAAGCCCTCGGTGCAGGCTTTCACGTCACCGGCCAGCAGGCTGAAAAACACCTTGGCGTGGGCATAGTCGGGCGTCACCTCGACACCCTGAATGGTGACCATGCCCACACGCGGGTCTTTCAGCTCGCGCGCAATCAACTCGGTCAGATCACGCTGGATCTGATCGGCGACCTTGAAGGCGCGGTTGGGTGTGGCAGATTTTTTATGCACAGGTCAGTCCCACGGATCAGAGCGTACGCGCCACTTCGCGGATCTCGAAGAACTCCAGCACGTCACCCTCTTGGATGTCGTTGTAGTTCTTGATGTTCAAGCCGCAATCGAAGCCTTCACGCACTTCCTTGGCGTCGTCCTTGAAGCGCTTGAGCGACTCAAGCTCACCCGTCATGATCACCATGTTCTGGCGCAGCAAACGCAAGCGCGCGCTACGGCGCACCACACCGGCGGTAACCATACAACCAGCGATGGAGCCGATCTTGGACACCTTGAAAATCTGACGGATCTCGGCGGTACCGATGACTTCCTCTTTCTTGTCTGGCGTCAGCATGCCCGACATGGCGAGCTTGAGTTCGTCCACGGCGTCATAAATGATGTCGTAGTAACGGATATCGACGCCATTGTTTTCAGCCAGCTTGCGGGCACCGGCATCAGCACGGGTGTTGAAGCCAATGATGACGGCCTTGGACGCAATGGCCAGGTTGACATCAGACTCGCTGATGCCACCCACGGCGGCGTACACCAGTTGCACCTTGATCTCGTCGGTGGACAGTTTGAGCAGCGACTGAGACAAGGCTTCCTGCGAGCCCTGCACGTCGGCCTTGACAATGATCGGCACCATCTTGACCTCGCCTGCGGTCATGTCGGTGAACATGTTCTCCAGCTTGGCCGCCTGCTGTTTCGCCAACTTGGTGTGACGGAACTTGCCGGCACGGTAGGTGGCGATTTCACGGGCACGGCGCTCGTCGGAGAGCACCATGAATTCATCACCGGCCTGTGGCACCTCGGTGAGGCCCTGGATTTCTACCGGGATCGACGGACCGGCCGTTTTGACGGGTTTGCCGTTTTCATCGAGCATGGCGCGCACCCGGCCAAAAGTCTGGCCAGCCAGCACCACGTCACCCGCTTTCAGGGTACCCGACTGCACCAGCACGGTGGCCACGGGACCACGGCCCTTGTCGAGACGGGCCTCGATGACCAGGCCCTTGGCCATGGCATCCACAGGCGCTTTGAGCTCCAGCACCTCCGCTTGCAACAACACTTGTTCCAGCAATTCGTCAATGCCCTGGCCGGATTTGGCCGACACCGAAACAAACGGTGAGCTGCCACCAAAATCTTCTGGGATCACGTCTTCGACCACCAGCTCGTTCTTGACGCGCTCGGGGTTGGCATCGGGCTTGTCCACCTTGGTGATGGCCACCACAATCGGCACCCCAGCCGCCTTGGCGTGTTTGATGGCTTCCTTGGTTTGCGGCATGACGCCGTCGTCGGCTGCCACCACCAGAATCACGATATCGGTGGCCTTGGCGCCGCGGGCGCGCATGGCGGTAAACGCTTCGTGGCCCGGGGTATCGAGGAACGACACCACGCCGCGCGGGGTTTCCACATGGTATGCGCCAATGTGTTGGGTAATGCCACCGGCTTCGCCCGAGGCCACCTTGGTGGTTCGAATGTAGTCGAGCAACGAGGTTTTGCCGTGGTCGACGTGGCCCATCACTGTCACCACAGGTGCGCGCGGCAAGAACTCAGCCTGCTGCTGCGACACTTCCATGTCGGTGAACGCTTCGGGATCGTCGAGCGCCGCCACAATCGCCTTGTGACCCATTTCCTCAACCAGAATCATGGCCGTGTCTTGGTCCAGCGGCTGGTTGATGGTGACCATCTGACCCAATTTCATCAGGTGTTTGATCACTTCAGAGGCCTTCACCGCCATCTTGTGGGCCAACTCAGCCACCGTGATGGTTTCTGGCACGTGCACCTCAAGCACACGCACCTCAACCGGTGCTGCCTGATGGTGATCGTCATGCCCTCGGTCATTGCTGCCACGGCGGCCACGCGGCCCGCCGCGCCAGTTGCCACCGCGACCGGCACCGGCACCGGTGTCGCCACGGGTGGGAATACCCTTTTTCTTGGCCGGATCACCCGCCCAGCTGCTTGAAAGTTTGGCGGATTTGACCTCTTTACCGGCAGCTGCAGCAGCGCCTGCGGCAGGCGTGCCGGGTGCGGCGGGTTTGGCCCCTGTGCCGCTACCCGCCGGCTTGTGCAAGGTGCCTTTGAGGCCAACTTTGGCAGCCTCTGCCGGCTTGGCCACCGGCTTGGGTTCTTCTACTTTTTTGGGTGGAAGTTTTTTGCCCGGCTGCGACATCATCAAACGGATTGCAGCAGCCTCAGACTCGGCCTTTTGACGACGCGCGTTCAAATCTGCGGCGCGGGCCTGCTCTTCGGCCAGCAGGTTTTTGGATTCAAGCGCAGCCTTTTCTCGCGCCTGCGTCTTCAATTGTTCTTGTGCCAGTTTGGCGGCCTCAGCCTGGGCGGCAGCCGCCGCCCTTGCCGCCTGCAGCGCACTGTCGTCCGCCACCAGCTCAGCTGCTGCGGATTGAGTTTTTTCAGCCCGCTCTTGCGCCAGTGCACGCTCTGCAGCGGCTTCGGCTGAGGCGCGCTCAGCTGTTTCTCGCGCGGCTGCTTCCTGCGCCTCGCGTTGCCGGCGGCGCTCCGCCAACTCTTCTTCCTGGCGACGGATCAGTTCGGCCTGACGACGCGCTTCTTCTTCCCGACGTGACAATTCTGCATGGTCAATTTGCAGCGCAGTCGCGTGATGCGCCTCTTGCTCTGTCGTTTCTTCCGTGCCAGCGGCACCCGAGACGTTGTCCGCGCTGTCGTCGCGACGTACGAAGGTGCGTTTTTTTCGCACCTCCACCTGAATCGTTCGCGCCTTGCCAGTGGCATCAGCCTGCTTGATCTCCGTGGTCGACTTTTTGACCAGCGTGATTTTTTTACGCTCGGCGGTGTTGGTGCCGTGGCTGAGCTGCAAATAACTCAACAAGTGCTGCTTGTCAGACTCTGTGAGCTTGTCAGATGCAGCCGATTTGGCAACACCTGCCGACTTCAATTGCTCAAGCAATGTGTCGGGTGATTTCTTGAGTTCATTGGCAAACTCGGCAACGGTCATACTGGACATTTTTTAGGTAACCTTTGGTTCAGACTTGGTGCCCGCAGGCAATCAAGGCCTTTACTTCAACTGTAAATTCATGGCTCTTCACTCTTTGGAAGGTGCGTCATTGGCGAACCAATGTTCACGGGCCTTCATGATCAAGGCCTTGGCCTCGTCTGCGGATTGACCGGTGATGTCGGTGAGTTCATCCACCGCCAGATCAGCCAGGTCATCCAGCACATGGACACCGTTGTCCGCCAGCTTGCTGATCAATTCGGCAGTCATGCCTTCCAGATCACGCAACTCCAACGCCACGCCACCCGCATTTTCCTCAATCGCGATTTCCATCGTCAATAGGGCGTCTTTGGCACGGGCGCGCAATTCGCTGACGGTGTCCTCATCGAAGCTCTCGATTTCAAGCATTTCTTCCAGGGGCACATAAGCCACCTGCTCCAGGCTGGTAAAGCCCTCGGCAATCAGCATGTCGGCGATTTCCTCGTCGACATCGAGCTTTTCCATGAACAAACGGCGGCTCTCATCAACTTCGCTGGCCTGTTTTTCAGCGGATTCGGCAGCATCCAGAATGTTGATTTTCCAACCGGTCAATTCGGCTGCCAAACGCACGTTCTGGCCGCCGCGACCAATGGCAATGGCCAGATTTTCTTCGTCCACCACCACATCCATGGCATGACGCTCTTCGTCCACCACGATGCTGCTGACGTTGGCAGGCGCCAGCGCGCCGATCACAAATTGGGCCGGGTCTTCGCTCCACAAGACGATGTCCACGCGCTCGCCGGCCAACTCGGTGGTGACGGCGTTGACACGCGTGCCCCGCACACCGACACAGGTGCCAATCGGGTCGATGCGCTTGTCATGCGACAGCACGGCGATCTTGGCGCGCGAACCGGCATCCCGGGCGCAGGATTTGATCTCGAGCAAGCCCTGCTCAATCTCGGGCACTTCGTTGCGAAACAGCTCTTTCATGAACTCAGGGGCCGAGCGCGACAGCACGATGGGCGCACCGCGCAGCGTCAGGTCCACTTCCATGATCATGGCGCGAACGCGGTCGCCGGTGCGGAAATTCTCTTTGGGGATCATTTCATTGCGGCGCAGGCGGCCCTCGACACGGCCCGACTCCACAATCAGGTCGCCCTTGTCCATGCGCTTGACGGTGCCGACAAAAATCTTGTCGCCGCGCGACATGAAGTCATTGAGGAGCATTTCACGCTCGGCATCGCGAATTTTCTGCAAAATGACCTGCTTGGCCGCCATGGCGCCAATGCGCCCGATCGGCAAGGACTCGATGGTTTCCTCGATGTATTCATCGACCTCGATGTCGGGGATCTGCTCTTTGGCTTCAAACAGCAAAACTTCCTGATCCGGCAATTGCAGACCCGCTTCATCCGGCACCACATGCCAGCGCCGGAAGGTCTCGTAATTGCCGGTATCGCGGTCAAGCGCGACACGGATGTCGACCTCACCGGAATAAAGCTTTTTGGTGGCTTGCGCCAAAGCCGCTTCCACAGCCCCAAAAACAACATCACGCTCCACATTTTTTTCGCGTGAGATGGCGTCAACCAACATTAACATTTCGCGATTCATGCCATGTCTCTCCTGTTTCAATTCAAATCTGATGCTTGTGGTTCCTGGTCTGGCACTTGTGCCCGTCCCTTGAAACTCACAATGGGCGCCAAGCGTGCTTCTTTCAGCTCGCTCAACACAAAACCCAGCGCCTGCGTCGGTGCAGGCAGCCTTTTTTTACTGATTTTTTGACCCGGCTTGGTCACCGGCTCATCACGCCAGACAATTTGCCAGGTGCGCTCAACTTGGGGCAAGGCATCGACCGCAGACTCAACCCGCTCCAGCACACCCCGAAACTTCTTGCGCGTGGGGCTAACCTGCCCTGCTGCGGCACTGCCCAAGGGCATCTTGAGGGTGACGTCAACCACATGGCCGACAAAACGCTCAAAGTCCTGGTCGTGCCGCAGTGGGCGATCAATGCCCGGCGAAGACACTTCCAGACGCTTGTAATCCACCTCATCCACTTCCAGCGCGTACTGCAGCTGACGGGTGACTTTTTCGCAATCTTCAACCGTCACAAATTGATCTTCAGAGGCAGCTTGCACCGCGGCAGCAGCAGGCGGCGACCAGGGCAAGTCAATGGTGATGCGCAGCAGGCCACCGGCGGAGCGATCAATCTCCACCAGGTCATAGCCCAGGCCGCTTACCGTTTGCTCAACAATGTCTTTTAACGCCACCAAAACCCCATATTACTCAAGTCATCAAAAACAATCGACCAAAAAAAACGGGCGGAAGTGACTCGCCCGTTTGGTCGTGAAAGCGGGATTGTATCCGAAAATATCAGGGAAAGCCCTTGATTTGAAAGGATTTACCCGGCAGCATTGACCAGCATTTGGGTGTATTCGTGGCGCGACTGCGTCAACACCTGATGCACCGGGCCGGCCTCCACCACGGCCCCGTCTTTCATCACCAGCACCTCGTGGGCCATGGCCCGGATGACGTCCACGTCGTGTGTGATCAGCAGGTAGCTCAAACCCCGTTCGCGCTGCAACTGCTGCAACAACTGCAACACCTGTTTTTGCACCGTCACGTCCAGCGCACTGGTGGGTTCGTCCAGCACCAGCAAATTTGGCTTGATGATAAAGGCCCGCGCAATGGCCAGCCTTTGTCGCTGCCCGCCCGAAAATTCATGTGGGTAGCGGTGCAGGATGAGCGCCATGGCGGCCCCGTCTGCCACGCCCAGCCCGACGTCTTGCAGGGCTGCAACCACACGCTCGCGACGTTGACCAGCATTGAGCTCAGGCTCATGCACGTCCAGCCCCTCCCCGACAATTTCCTCCACCGTCATGCGAGGCGACAGCGACGAAAAAGGGTCCTGAAACACCACCTGCACCTGACGTCGCAAGCCTGTGTTGCGCCTGGCACTGTCACGCCAGACCTGCCCGCCAATGTGCAACGACCCCTGAAACGGCAACAGCCCAAGAGCAGCCAGTGCCAGCGTCGATTTGCCAGACCCCGACTCACCCATGATGCCCAGCGTTTGGCCAGGCAAAATTTCAAACGTGGCACCCTTCACCGCGACAAATTCCCCATGCCTGAACCAGCCACGCACACCCGGCAACGGCAGCGCATAAGCCACCCGCAGATCCTTGGCAACCATCACGGCTTGCGCTGCTTTGTGAGACTCGGGCTTTAGTCTGACATCCCCGACCCCGGCAGACTCCACCTCCAGCACCGCACGCACCGGCTTGCTGCTGATCAAACGCTGGGTATAAGCATGGCGGGGTTTGGCAAACACCTCGGCGGTGGGCCCTTGCTCCACCACATGGCCGTTTTCCATCACGATGACACGGTCAGCAAAGCGACGCACCAGATTCAGGTCGTGGCTGATCAGCAGCACCGCCATGCCGTGGCTTTGCTGCAACCGCACCAGCAAATCCAGAATTTGCCCGCGCAGGCTCACATCAAGGGCGGTGGTGGGTTCATCGGCCAGCAGCAATTTGGGCTGGCAGGCCAGCGCCATGGCAATCATGACGCGCTGGCGCTGGCCGCCACTGAGCTGGTGCGGAAAAGCGTTGGCGCGGCGCCCCGGCTCGGGGATGCCAGTCTCCACCAGCAAGTCGATCACTTTTTGCGCCGTCTGCGCCTTGGCCAGACCCGTTTTGAGCGTGACCACCTCGGCAATCTGGTCGCCCACCGTCATCAGGGGGTTGAGCGCTGTCATGGGTTCCTGAAAAATCATGGCGATGTCGCGTCCGCGCACGCCCCGCAGTTCAGGCTCCGGCATGGCCAGCAAGTCCTGGCCGTTAAAGCGGGCCTGGCCGCCCAGTTTGGCATTGGCCACCAGGCGCAGCAGGCTCAGGGCAGACACTGTTTTACCCGAACCGGATTCACCCACCAGCGCCACCCGTTCGCCGGCGGCGACCGAAAAATCAATGCCATGCACCACCTCGGCGCCGGCAAACGACACCGACAGGCCCCGCACCTCAAGCAATGGTATTGCGCTCATGCGGCATCCGCCTTGCGCGGGTCAAGCGCATCGCGCAGTGCGTCACCCATGAAGGTGAGCAGCAGCAGGGTGATGACCAGCACGGCAAAGGTGGCCAGCGAGATCCACCAGGCATCAATGTTGTTTTTGCCTTGCGACAACAACTCGCCCAGCGACGGCGTGCCGGGCGGCACGCCCAGGCCCAGAAAATCGAGCGAGGTCAGGGCCAAAATGGCGCCACTCATGCGAAACGGCAAAAACGTCACCACCGGGGTCATGCTGTTGGGCAGCAGGTGGCGTGTGATGATCTGCCAGTTGCTCACCCCCAAAGAACGCGCGGCGCGCACATAGTCAAGCTGGCGATTGCGCAAAAACTCGGCCCGCACATAGTCGGACAAGCCCATCCAGCCAAACAGGCTGAGCAAAATCAGCAGCAGCGACAGGCTGGGCGCAAACACCGCACTGAAAATGATCAGCAGATACAGCTCGGGCATGGCGCCCCAGATTTCAATGAAACGCTGAAACGCCAGGTCGGTCTTGCCACCAAAAAATCCCTGAATGGCGCCAGTCAAGATACCCAACAGCGTGCCGGTGAAGGTCAGCGCCAGCGCAAACAGCACACTCACCCGGAAACCATAAATGAGCTGCGCCAGCAGATCCCGGCCACGGTCATCGGTGCCCAGCCAGTTGTCCAGGGTGGGTGGCGACGGGTTGGGGGCTTTGGCAAAGTAATTGAGGGTCTTGGGGCCATACGGGTTGGGAGCAAACAGGGCCCAATTGCCGTCCCGACTCAGTTGCTCGCGAATAAAGGGGTCGAGGTAGTCGGTGGCGGAGTCGAAGTCACCGCCAAAGGTTTTTTCGGAATAGTCTTTGACCATCGGAAAATAAGTTTCGCCTTGGTAGCGCACCAGCAAAGGCCGGTCGTTGCTGATCAGTTCGGCCACCAGGCTCAGGCCCACCAAGATGCAAAAAAGCACCAAACTCCAGTAGCCCAGGCGGTTGCGTTTAAAGCGCAGCCAGGCGCGCCGACCCGGGCTCAAGCTGGTTGATGGGGGCTTAGTCAAACTTGACACGCGGGTCCACCCAGACATAAGACAAATCTGAAATCAGCTTGGTCACCAGGCCGATCAGGGTGAAGAAAAACAAGGTACCCAGCACCACCGGGTAATCACGGCGGATCACACTCTCGTAACTCAGCAAGCCCAGGCCATCGAGGGAAAACAGGGTCTCGATGAGCAGCGAGCCTGTAAAAAAAGCCCCAATGAACGCTGCCGGAAAGCCGGTGATGATGGGGATCAGTGCATTGCGAAACACGTGACCCCACAACACCTGGCGCTCATCGAGACCCTTGGCCCGCGCGGTGACCACATATTGCTTGCGAATTTCTTCCAGGAAGGCGTTCTTGGTCAGCATGGTGGTGACAGCAAAGCTGCCCAGCACCATGGCCGTGACTGGCATGGCGATATGCCACAGGTAGTCGACCACGCGCGCGCCCCAGCTCAGCTCGTCCCAGTTGCTGCTGGTCAGGCCGCGCAGCGGAAACCACTGCAGTTGGCCACCAAAAATCACCAGCAGCGCCACGCCCAGCACAAAACCCGGAATGGCATAACCCAGCAACACCAGCAGCGTGGTGACAAAGTCAAACCGCGAACCGGCGCGCACCGCCTTGGCCACCCCCAGTGGCACGGCAATCAGGTAGCTGATAAAAAAGGTCCAAAGCCCCAGGCTGATCGACACCGGTAACTTTTCCCATATCAGCTCAGACACACTTTTGTTCTGGAAAAAACTCCGGCCCAGGTCAAAGCGCGCAAACTGGCTCAGCATTTGAAAAAATCGCTCGTGCGCCGGTTTGTCAAAGCCATACAGCGCCTTGATCTGCTCAATGCGTTTCGGGTCCACGCCCTGCGCACCGCGGTAACTCAAGCCGCCGCTCTCCGCGGCAGCACCTTTGCCGGCTCCCGCCTTGGCCTCGGCCAAATACTGCTCCACCGGCCCACCCGGCACAAACTGGATCACCACAAAGGTGAGCAACAGCACCCCGAACAAGGTGGGGACCATCAACAACAGGCGTTTGAGGATGTAGCTCAGCATAAGAGTGGCTTGATGCATTCGTCATTGCGAGCGAAGCGCGGCAATCCATGACTTCCACCTGCATGGATTGCTTCACTGCGTTCGCAATGACGGTGCTGTTCATGGTTCATTTGACAAATTCTCCCCATTTATTTGGCCCACCAGGTGTCAATGGCCCAGCCCTCGCCCTGGGAATAGGGCGGCATGGCGGCAGGTTGCTCCAGCCGCCAATGGTTGAACACGATGCGGTGCGTCGGCGCCGACCACTGTGGAACGAGCACATGGCTGTGGGCAATCACGCGCTCCAGCGCGCGGCAAGCGGGTACCAACTCAGCCTTGCGGGTGGCACGGGTCATGGCACTGATCAAGGCATCCACGGCCGGATTTTTCACGCCCGCCATGTTGCCCGAGTCTTCCTGGTCAGCCGCTTGCGAGCCGAACAGGTCGGCGTATTCCTGGCCCGGGTTGTGGGTGCCGCCATAGGCCAGCGAGGTGATGTCAAATTCAAACTTTTGCAGGCGCTGCTGGTACAGGGCAAAGTCCACCGGGCGAAAGTTCAGCGTGATGCCCAGTTTCTCCAAGTTGCGCGCCCAGGGTGTGACCACACGTGCACTGCCCTCGTTGCTGTCAAGGTACTCGATCTCAAAGGCCTGGCCCTGGGCGTTGCGCAACTTGCCGTTTTGCACCTGCCAGCCCGCCGCGTTCAACAAGGCCTGCGCCTGGCGCAAATTGGCACGCAAGCTTGAGGGCGCATCCGTGCGCGGCGGCTGCGTCATGGGGCCGAATACCTCGGCTGGCAAACTGCTGCGCCACGGTGACAGCAAGGCCAGCTCTTGCGCTGAGGGCTGGCCGGTGGCCTGGCAGTCGGTGTTGCCAAACAAACCGTTGACACGTTGGTAGGCGTTGTAAAAGAGCTGCCGATTCAGCCACTCGTAATCGAGTGCCAGACCCAGCGCCTGGCGCACACGCACATCCTTGAACCATTCGCGCCGCGTGTTGAGCACATAGCTTTGAAAACCCGTGGGCAGGCGGTGCTGGTATTCCCGCTTGACCAGTTCGCCTGAATCAAAACGCTTGCCATTGACGCGGCGCGCCCAGTCGCCGGCCGAAAAGAAACGCATCAAATCAAATTCGCCCGCTTTCAGGGCCTCCAGGCGGGCCGTGCCGTCTTTGTAAATCTTGACTGTGATGCGGTCAAAATTGGCCGTGCCCCGGCGCACATTCAGCTCTTTGGCCCAGTAATTGGCGTCACGCACATAGGTGATGTCCTTGCCAAAACGCACCGGGCCAATTTTGTAGGGACCGCTGCCAATGGGCACATCGGTGACGATCTGGTCGAAGGGTTTGGGTTTGCCTGCCTCGGCGCCCCAGGCACGGCTGAACACCGGCAAGCCACCCACGGTCAGCGGCAGCTCGCGGTTGGGCTTTTTAAAGCGGTAACGCACCGTGCGCTCGTCCAGCACATCAAGCCCCGCCACGTCGAACAAAATGGTCTTGTAGGCCGGCGAGGTGAATGGCCCCATCAGCATGTCAAAGCTGTACTTCACATCGTCAGAAAGTACCGCGTCACCATTGTGAAAACGCGCTTCGGGCCGCAACCTGAAGGTGGCACTCAAGCCATCCGCCGCCACCGCCACATCGTGCGCCAACAAACCATAGCCCGAGCCCGTTTCATCGAGTGATCCGGCCAACAAGCTGTCAAACATCAGGTCAGCCAGGTAGGCCGGGGCCGAGCCCTTGATGGTAAACGGGTTGTACTTGTCAAAGGTGGACACCCGCAGATTGCTCACCAGCCGCAGTTCGCCGCCCTTGGGCGCTGCCGGGTTGACATAGTCAAAATGCGCGAAATTCACCGGGTATTTGAGGTCGCCCCACAGTGCATAGCCGTGCGCTGCCCACAAGGGAGTCACCCAACTCATGCAAATCAAAAAACAAAGGCAGCGCATGCGACAATTCTGCATCAAATCAAATCGAAAAGCAGAGGCTACTATGGGTTTCCTGACAGGCAAAAAATTTCTCATCACCGGTGTATTGTCCAACCGCTCCATCGCCTATGGCATTGCCAAGGCATGCCACGCGCAAGGCGCTGAGCTGGCTTTCAGCTATGTGGGAGAACGCTTCAAGGAACGCATCACCGAATTTGCCGCCGACTTCGACTCCACGCTGATCTTTGACTGCGACGTGGGTTCAGACGAGCAAATCGACAAGTTGTTCAAGGACCTGTCGCAACATTGGCCCACCTTCGACGGATTTGTGCACAGCATCGGTTTTGCCCCGCGCGAAGCCATTGCCGGCAACTTCCTGGACGGCCTGACGCGCGAGAACTTCCGTATTGCGCACGACATCAGCGCCTACAGCTTTCCCGGCATGGCCAAAGCCGCCCTGCCCTACCTGAGCAACACCGCATCGCTACTGACGCTGACCTACCTGGGTGGTGTGCGCGTGGTGCCAAGCTACAACACCATGGGCCTGGCCAAGGCGTCGCTCGAATCATCGGTGCGCTACCTGGCTGATGCCGTCGGCGCCAAAGGCATTCGCGTCAATGGCCTGAGCGCAGGCGCTGTCAAGACGCTGGCGGCCAGCGGTATCAAGGATTTTGGCAAACTGCTGGGCATCTCGGCAGCGGCATCCCCTTTGAAGCGCAACGTGACCATCGACGAGGTCGGCAACGTGGCCGCCTTCCTGCTCAGCGACCTGGCCTCCGGCATGACCGGGCAAATCTCGTATGTGGATTGCGGCGTCAGCCAGACGGCTGTGGCCGTGGTGGAAAGCTGAGCCTTTCAGGCCGCAAGAGCTGCCTGAGGACAAAACACGGTAATCAACGTGTGCCACCCTGAGCCACTCGGGTGGCATTCGGGGTGCCAACTGGTCGCGCCCGCCGACCACAATCGCCCGCACGCCAGCACTGCGCGCCGTGCCCAACCCGAAAAATATCACGCGGGCCGTCAAGTCTTTACCAGACGAAGCCGGACGATACCGGTCAGTCTTGGTCCGGTCATTTGGTGTTGAAAGCGCCATTTTTCTTTTCTCGGCGAAAATCACGTCACACACGATGCGTACTTTGCGTTTGCGCTGCCTTCATCGCGCCACGCCCCACCACTTGACCCGACATGCCTACCACTCCCCACTCCATTTCATCATCCACCGCAAACGCCACAGTCACAAGCCGCGTGTTACGCGCCAGCCTGGCACTCACGCTTGCCACATTGGCGGCCGCCTGCGGACAGAGCAGTGCGCCAGCGGCAGGGCCCGGCGCGCCGCCGCCGGCCGAAGTCGGCGTGGTCACAGTCACCCTGACCGATGTGGGCCTGGTGACCGAACTGCCCGGCCGCCTGGAGGCCTCTCGCGTGGCGCAGGTGCGGGCACGCGCTGCCGGCATTGTTCAAAAGCGCCTGTTTGCCGAGGGCAGCCAGGTGCGCGCCGGCCAGGCGCTGTACCAAATTGACGCCAGTCCCTACCAGGCCACCCTGGCCAGTGCGACGGCTTCGGTGGCGCGAGCCGAGGCCAGCCAGATGCAAGCCAGCGCCCAGGCCGAACGCTTCAAGCCCCTGATTGAAGCCAATGCCATCAGTCAGCAGGAATTTGTCAATGCCCAGGCGGCGCAAAAACTGGCCGAGGCCGATGTGGCTGTGGCCCGCGCTGCAGTGCAAACGGCGCGCATCAACCTCGGCTACGCCAGCATCACGGCGCCGATCAGCGGACGCATTGGCCGCGCCCTCGTGACCGAAGGCGCGCTGGTGGGCCAGGGTGAAGCCACCCCCATGGCGGTGATTCAGCAAATCGACCCGATGTATGTCAACTTCACCCAATCCGCCTCGGAAGTGATGCAATTGCGCCGCCAGCTCGAATCGGGCCAACTCAAACGCGCCGGTAGCCAAGCCGCCAGCGTGCGGCTGGTGCTGGAAGATGGCTCTGAATACGCCAAGCCCGGCAAATTGCTGTTTTCTGACCTGACGGTGGACAGCACCAGCGGCCAGATCACCCTGCGCGCAGAAGTGCCCAACCCCGACGGAATCCTGCTGCCTGGCCTGTTTGTGCAGGTGCGACTGGAGCAGGCACAAGCCGGCAGCGCCATCACCCTGCCCCAGCAAGCCGTGACGCGCTCGCCCCAGGGTGACTCGGTCATGGTGGTGAGCAGCGACGGTAAAGTTGCGCCGCGCCCGGTCAAGGTGGGTGGCCAACAAGGCGGCATGTGGGTCATTCTGGACGGCCTGGCAAGTGGTGACCAAGTCATGGTGGACGGCTTTCAGAAGCTGCGCGGCGGTGCCCCGGTAAAACCCGTGCCTTGGCAAGCCCCTGGCAGCGCACCTGCCAGCCCAGCCGCCAGCGCTGCGCGCTGAGGAGCTGTTTCAATGGCAAAGTTCTTTATTGACCGGCCCATCTTTGCATGGGTCATTGCACTGTTCATCATCGTCATGGGCGCGGTGTCCATCACCCAGTTGCCCATTGCCCAGTACCCGCCGGTGGCCCCGCCGTCGATCGTGATCTCGGCCAGCTACCCGGGCGCCTCGGCCCAAACGCTGGAAGACAGCGTGCTGTCCATCGTCGAACAAGAGATGAACGGCTCGCCCGGCCTGATCTACATGGAATCGGTGGCCCAAGCCAACGGCACCGGCAGCATCACACTGAGCTTTCAGCCCGGCACCGACCCCGACCTGGCCCAGGTCGATGTGCAAAACCGCCTCAGCCGCGCATCCCCTCGCCTGCCCTCTGCCGTGACGCAGCAAGGTGTGCGGGTGGACAAGGCACGCAGCAACTTTTTGCTGTTCGCCATCCTCTCATCTGAGGACCCCAAGCTGGACCCGGTCGCGCTGGGCGACTACGCTTCGCGCTCCATCGTGCCGGAAATTCAGCGACTGCCTGGCGTGGGTCAGGTGCAATTGTTTGGCACCGAGCGCGCCATGCGCATCTGGATTGATCCGGCCAAACTGCAAGGCTACAAGCTGTCAGCCAGCGATGTCACGGCAGCTATCAGGGCCCAGAATGCCCAGGTCTCGGCCGGTGAAATTGGCAGCCTGCCCAACGTGGCCGGCCAGGGCATTGCCGCCACCGTCGTGGTGCGCGGCCAACTCAGCAGCGTGGCACAGTTTGGCAATGTGGTGCTGCGCGCCAACACCGACGGCTCCAGCGTGCGACTGAAAGATGTGGCGCGCATCGAGCTCGGCGCCCAGGCCTACGCCACTTCGGCGCGCCTGAACGGCAAGCCCTCCACCGGCATCGGTGTGCAGCTCTCGCCCAGCGGCAACGCCCTGGCCACGGCCAAGGCAGTACGCCAGCGCATGGCAGAGCTTGAAAAATTCTTTCCCCAGGGCATGATCTGGGCCATTCCTTACGACAGTTCGCGCTTTGTCGAAACCTCCCTCAAGCAAGTGGCTGTCACGCTGCTCGAAGCGGTGCTGCTGGTGTTCCTGGTGATGTTCCTGTTTTTGCAGGACTGGCGCTACACCCTGATTCCGACGCTGGTGGTGCCGATCGCCCTGCTGGGCACCTTTGCCACGCTGTTGGCTTTGGGCTTCTCGATCAATGTGCTGACCATGTTTGCCATGGTGCTGGTGATCGGCATCGTGGTGGATGACGCCATTGTGGTGGTGGAAAACGTGGAGCGCATCATGAGCGAGGAGGGGCTGCCCCCGCTGCAAGCCACGCGCAAGGCCATGGGGCAAATCTCGGGCGCCATCATTGGCGTGACCGTGGTGCTGATCTCGGTGTTTGTGCCGCTGGCGTTTTTCAGCGGGTCGATTGGCAACATTTACCGCCAGTTTGCCACCGTGATGGGCGTGTCAATTGCGTTCTCGGCGTTTTTGGCGCTGTCACTCACACCCGCCCTGTGCGCCACCCTGCTCAAACCAGTGGAAGCCGGGCACCACCATGCCAAGCGTGGTTTTTTTGGCTGGTTCAACCGGGGCTTTGCCCGAACTGCCAAAACCTATGAAAACAGCGTGGCAAAAATGCTGCCACACGCCGCGCGCTACCTGGTGATCTACCTTGCGATTGTTGCGGGTGCCGCGTGGATGTACAAAGGCCTGCCCACCTCGTTCCTGCCCAGTGAAGATCAGGGCACGATGCTGGTCAATGTGCAACTGCCGCCCGGCGCCACGCGTGAGCGCACGCTGGCTGTGATGCAGCAGGTTGAAGGCTTCATGCTCAAGCAGCCCGAGGTGCAGGGCATGGTGAGTGTGCTGGGTTTCAGCTTTTCGGGGCAAGGCCAAAACGCGGCGCTGGCGTTTGTCACGCTCAAGGACTGGTCGGAACGCCCGGAGCCGGGCAATTCGGCGCAGGCGCTGGCCGGGCGTGCCTTTGGCGCTTTGTCAGGCATTCGTGACGCCTTCATCTTCCCCTTGAGCCCGCCGCCCATTCCTGAACTGGGCTCGTCAAGCGGCTTCAGCTTCCGACTGCAGGACCGCGCCGGGCTGGGCCATCAGGCACTGCTGGATGCGCGCAACCAGTTGCTGGGCCTGGCGGCCCAAAGCAAGGTGCTGACCCAGGTGCGCCCGGATGGTCTGGAAGACGCGCCCCAACTGCAACTGGACATTGACCGCGACAAGGCCAACGCGCTGGGGGTGGGTTTCGATGCCATCAACGCCACCATCTCGACTGCATTGGGCTCGGCTTACGCCAACGATTTTCCCAACAATGGCCGCCTGCAACGCGTGGTGGTGCAAGCCGACGCACCGGCGCGCATGCAGCCCGATGACTTGCTCAAGCTCAATGTGGCCAACCGCCAGGGCCAAATGGTGCCGTTGTCGGCCTTTGCCAGCACCCGCTGGGTCACGGGGGCCATGCAAACCGTGCGCTACAACGGCTACCCGGCCATGCGCATCAGCGGCAGCGCGGCACCGGGCTACAGCACCGGTGCTGCGCTGACCGAGATGGAACAGTTGGTTGGTCAGTTGCCACAGGGCTTCGGCTTTGAGTGGACCGGTACCTCGCGCGAAGAAAAACTGGCCGGCTCGCAAGCCATCATCCTCTACGGTTTTGCCATTCTGGCGGTCTTTTTGTGCCTGGCCGCGCTCTATGAGAGCTGGACCATTCCGCTGGCGGTCATTTTGGTGGTGCCACTGGGCGTGCTGGGGGTCATTGTGGCGACCCTGCTGCGCGACTATTCGAATGACGTGTACTTTCAGGTGGGCCTGATCACCATCATCGGCCTGTCCGCAAAGAACGCCATCCTGATCATCGAATTTGCCAAAGACCTGCAGGCGCAGGGCAAGAGCGTGGTGGCCGCCGCGCTGGAAGCCGCCCACCTGCGTTTTCGCCCGATCGTGATGACCTCCATGGCCTTCACGCTTGGGGTGCTGCCGCTGGCATTGGCGTCTGGTGCCGGCTCGGCCAGCCAGCGTGCCATTGGCACCGGCGTGATTGGCGGTATCCTGACCGGTACCGCCTTGGCGGTGGTGTTTGTGCCGATCTTTTTTGTCGTGGTGCGCAACCTGTTCAAAGACAGCGCGCGCCAGCAGCAAGTGCATGCCGCGCAGGCAGAACACATGGGAGTGCATTCGCATGAATAACAAACCAAGCGCAACACACGCCGCGCTGCAACGCGCTGTGGCACTGGTTGCCATCACGTTTTTGGCCGGTTGTTCGCTGATGCCGACTTACCAGCGCCCCGGCACACCAGTCGCGGCGCAATGGCCGGCCAGCGCTGCAGTGAATGCAGCAGACAACACGGTCGGTGCCGCAGCTTCAGCTGTGGTGAACTGGCAAGACTACTTTTCCGACCCGGCGCTGCGCCAGCTCATTGCTACCGCGCTGGTCAACAACCGGGACTTGCGTGTTGCGCTGCTCAACATCGAACAAGCGCGCGCCCAGCTCGGTGTGCGTCGGGCCGACCAGTGGCCCACCCTCGCCGCTGCCGCTGCGGGCTCACGCACCCCTGGCAGCGATGGTGCCATCAACAGCACCTACAGCGCCGGGCTGACGGTGACGGCTTATGAGCTTGATTTTTTTGGCCGGGTCGCCAGCCTCAAGGAACAGGCGTTGGCCCAGGTGCTGGCCAGCACCGAAGCAGCGCAAACGGTACAAATCAGCCTGATCGCCACGGTGGCGCAGACCTGGCTGAGCCTGCTGGCTGACGAAGAACTGCTGGCCACCTCAAGGCAGACCCTGGACTCCCGCGCTGAATCACTCAAGCTGGTTGAGCTCAAGGTCCGCCATGGGGCAGCCTCGGCGTTTGAACGTCGCAGCGCCCAGACCCTGCTGGAATCGACCCGCGTCACGCTGGCCCAGCAATTGCGCCAACGCGCGCTGATCGAAAATGCCCTGGCGCTGCTGCTCGGTCAACCCGTCAGCGACGCCCAGCGGGCGCAGTGGGCACCAGGCAAACTGGGGCAACTGGTGTTTGCCGAACTGCCTGCCGGGCTACCCTCCGACCTGCTGACCCGTCGGCCTGACATCCGCCAGGCCGAGCAGTTGCTGATAGCCAGCAATGCCAATATCGGCGCGGCCCGAGCGGCATTTTTTCCGCGCATCAGCCTGACCGCCGGGGCTGGGTCGGCCAGCTCTGCACTTTCCGGCCTGTTCAAGAGCGGTTCCTGGGGCTGGACGCTGGCGCCGCAGCTGGTGCTACCGATCTTTGACGCCGGGCGCAACCAGGCCAATTTGGGCGCAGCCGAAACCGGGCGCGAGATCGCTGTGGCTCAGTACGAAAAAGCCATTCAAAACGCTTTCCGCGAAGTGGCCGATGGCCTGGCCAGCAGGGCCACGCTGCTGGAGCAGCTGCAGGCCCAACAGGCCCTGCTGGAAGCCGAGACTGCGCGCAACCAACTGACGCAATTGCGCCTGCAACACGGCGTGGCCAACCAGCTCGATTGGCTCGATGCCCAGCGCAGCCTATTTGCCGCCCAGCAGGCGCTGGTACAAACCCGGCTGGCAAGTTTGCAAAATCAGATTGCGCTGTTCAAAACACTGGGCGGGGGCACCTCGCTGGCCACGGGGCTTTTCGCCCCGCCAGCTCAGGCAGCAGCCCGTTTACCCTGACAATCCCATCACTTGTGGCCTTGGCCAAGGGCACAAGGTTTCAACCCTTGATTGAATGACAACCATGAACATCACCACTCTTACCCTCACCGCAGCGCTTGTTCTGACGGTGGTCGGCTGCTCCAAAACCGAAGCCCCCAGCGCCACACCCGCTGCGGTAACTGCCGCACCGGCGGTCGCCGCACCTGCAGCCCAGGTTGGGTCAAGCTACGACCTGGTCGCAACCCAAGGCAAAGGCTTCACGGTTGGTGCACTGATGAGCGCACAACCTGTCTATGTGCTGTTTGATCCGCAATGCTCCCACTGCGGCCGCTTGTGGGAGGCTTCAGTCCCCTTGTTTGACAAGGTGAAGTTTGTCTGGATCCCGATCTCGTTCAACCCGGCCAAAAGCCTGCCCCAAGGCGCAGCCTTGTTGAGCGCAAGCAACCCGGTTGAGACCATGACGGCGCACAAGCAGTCTTTGCTGGCCGGCACCGGCGGCATGGCAGCCAGTGCTGATGTGCCCGAAGAGCTGAGGCAAGCCATCAACAACAACACCCAGTTGCTGAATCAGTTGGGCGTGGAGTCCGTGCCGTTTTTGGTGGGCAAGCATCGCACAACTGGCGATATCGTGAGCCACAACGGCGCCATGGAAACGGCCGCTTTGGCGAATTTGCTAGGCTTGTAATAAGCCAAGCACGACATCCATCGGCCCGGGGGCGGGCCTTCCACAAAAATACCGTCGACCAACAAAAAACCCCGCCCAAACTGCCACGGCAGCTTGTGCGGGGTTTTTGCGTCAGGGGGTCAGATCAGGTGGTCGCGGGCTCCTGAACTTCGGGCTTGGATTTACCCTCTTTTTTAGGCAGGGGCTGGATGTCCAACAAGACTTCGGTCTTGCTCTCATCTTTGTCGTCCAGCTCCACCGTCAGGCGTCCGCCATCAACCAGGCGGCCAAACAGCAATTCGTCAGCCAGGGCACGGCGGATGGTGTCCTGAATGAGGCGCTGCATCGGCCTGGCACCCATGAGCGGGTCGAAACCTTTTTTGGCCAGGTGCTTGCGCAACTTGTCGGTGAACGTGACCTCGACCTTTTTCTCGGCCAGTTGGGCTTCGAGTTGCAGCAGGAACTTGTCCACCACCCGCATGATGACGTTTTCGTCGAGTACCTTGAAGCTCACGATGGCATCAAGCCGGTTGCGGAACTCGGGCGTGAACATGCGCTTGATGTCGGCCATTTCGTCGCCCGCCTCGCGCGGGTTGGTGAAGCCGATGGTGGCCTTGTTCATGGTCTCGGCACCGGCATTGGTGGTCATGACGATGATGACGTTGCGGAAATCTGCCTTGCGCCCGTTGTTGTCGGTCAGCGTGCCGTGGTCCATCACCTGCAGCAACACATTGAAAATGGCCGGGTGCGCTTTTTCAATTTCGTCAAGCAGCAGCACGCAATGCGGCTTCTTGGTGATGGCCTCGGTCAACAAACCGCCCTGATCGAATCCGACATAGCCCGGCGGCGCGCCAATCAGGCGGCTCACGGCGTGCTGCTCCATGTACTCGCTCATGTCAAAGCGAATCAGCTCGATGCCCATGATGTAAGCCAGCTGCTTGGCCGACTCGGTCTTGCCCACGCCGGTGGGGCCGCTGAACAAGAAGGTGCCAATCGGCTTGTCGCCCTTGCCCAGACCCGAGCGCGACATCTTGACAGCTGACGCCAGCATGTCCAACGCCTTGTCTTGCCCAAACACCACGTTGCGCAAATCACGCTCCAGGGTCTTGAGCTTGCCACGGTCGTCGTTCGACACATTGGCTGGCGGGATGCGGGCAATTTTGGCCACGATGTCTTCGATCTCCGCCTTGGTGATGATTTTCTTGCGCTTGGAGGGCACCAAAATACGCTGGGCTGCGCCCGCCTCGTCGATCACGTCGATGGCTTTGTCTGGCAGATGGCGGTCATTGATGTACTTGGCGCTCAGCTCGGCCGCCGCCTGCAGCGCGGCCACCGCGTACTTGACGTTGTGGTGCTCTTCAAAGCGCGACTTCAGGCCCTTGAGAATTTCAACCGTTTGCTCGACCGTGGGCTCAACCACTTCGACCTTCTGAAAGCGGCGCGACAGGGCTGCGTCTTTCTCAAAAATACCGCGGTATTCGGTAAAAGTAGTGGCGCCAATGCATTTGAGCGCACCCGAGCTCAGGGCCGGCTTGAGCAGGTTGGACGCATCCAACGTGCCACCTGACGCTGCGCCAGCACCAATCAAGGTATGGATTTCGTCAATGAACAAAATGGTGTTGGGCTTGTCCTTGATCGCCTTCAGCACACCCTTGAGCCGTTGCTCAAAATCACCCCGGTACTTGGTGCCCGCCAGCAGGGCGCCCATGTCGAGCGAATAGACGACCGAGTCGGCCAGGATCTCGGGCACGTCTTTTTGCGTGATGCGCCAGGCCAGGCCCTCGGCTATTGCCGTCTTGCCAACGCCGGCCTCACCCACCAGCAACGGGTTGTTTTTGCGGCGACGGCACAGAATCTGGATGACACGTTCGACCTCGTAGTCGCGCCCGATCAGCGGATCGATCTTGCCGTCCTTGGCGAGTTGGTTCAGGTTTTGGGTGAACTGCTCCAGCGGCGAAGATTTTTCGTTCTTCTCGCTGGCGCCTTCCTCGGCCTCGGCCGGGTGGTCTGCCGAGCGCGCGGGCTCGGGCGGGTCGCTCTTTTTGATGCCATGGGCAATGAAATTGACCACGTCAAGGCGTGTCACGCCCTGTTGGTGCAGGTAATACACGGCGTGAGAGTCTTTTTCGCCAAACACAGCCACCAGCACATTGGCGCCGGTCACCTCTTTTTTACCACTGCCGGTGGACTGCACGTGCATGATGGCACGTTGAATCACGCGCTGAAAACCCAGCGTGGGCTGGGTGTCCACGTCTTCGCTACCGGCAACCTGCGGCGTGTTGTCCTTGATGAAAGTGATCAGGGACTTGCGCAGATCGTCGATATTGGCGGAGCAGGCACGCAACACCTCGGCAGCGCTGGGGTTGTCCAGCAACGCCAGCAACAAATGTTCCACCGTGATGAATTCGTGGCGCTGTTGGCGCGCCTCAACAAACGCCATGTGGAGACTGACTTCCAGTTCTTGGGCAATCATAAAGTTCCTTTGATAGCTTTTGTTTCAGGTTTCTACTGTAATCGGATTTGCAATCCAGTTGCAGCTGTCGGGGTTCAATGCTCTACGGCGCAGCGGGTTCGCAAAAACACTTGAGCGGGTGCCCGGCCTTGGCCGCTGCATCCAGCACCTGATCCACTTTGGTGGCAGCCACGTCGCGCGAGTAGACACCGCACACGGCTTTGCCTTCAAGGTGGATCTTGAGCATGATCCGGGTTGAGGTTTCAAGGTCTTTGCTGAAAAACTCCTGCAGCACCATGACCACGAACTCCATGGGGGTGTAGTCGTCATTCATCATCACGACCTGGTACATCTGGGGTGGCTTGGTGCGCTGAGTGCGGCGCTCCAGCACCACGGTGCCATCGTTTTCAGCGGGGTAGTCGGGTTGGGCAGGGACGATTTTGGGGATTTTGGTAGCCATGGCCGGATTTTATCGGTCTGGTTTCTGCAAACGCGCAAAGGTCTTGCGAAACTTGGCCACCTTGGGCCCGGCCACCGCCATGCAATAGCCCTGGTTGGGGTGCTTCTCAAAAAAATCCTGGTGATGGTCTTCTGCCGGCCAGTAACTTGCCAGCGGCAGCACCTCGGTCACGATGGGCTCGGGGTAAGCACCACTGTCGCCAAGTTCTGCAATCAGCGCCAGCGCTTGCTGCTGCTGCTCTGGCGTGGTGAAATAAATGCCACTGCGGTACTGGGTGCCACGGTCATTGCCTTGGTAGTTCAGCGTGGTCGGGTCGTGAATCAGAAAGAAAATCTCCAGGATTTCACGCACACTGATCTGCGCCGGGTCATAAACCAACTTGACCACTTCGTTATACCCAGTGCGACCGGTGCACACCTGCTCGTAGCTGGGTTGCGGGCTTGCACCATTACTGTAGCCAGACTCCACATCCAGCACCCCCTTGACGCGCACATAAACTGCCTCTGTGCACCAAAAGCAACCGCCGCCCAAGGTGATGGTTTGACTTGCTGCTTGCATACCTTGACCCTTTGAAAAATTGAATTCAGCATGAATTGCTGCGTCATGCTAGCGGCAAATTCAGAAACCTGAGACAGCTGGGTCTTTGTGTTCAAGCTACACTAATAACCCATTAGTCATTAAAACAATGCCAGCTTACGCCACACCCGCTACCGACACATCAGATCGCCCTGTTCGGCGCGCACGCCGCAAAGAGGCACGCCCCGGAGAGCTCTTGGCGGCTGCACTCGGCTTGTTTGTCGAGAAAGGCTATGCCGCCACACGTGTCGAAGAAGTGGCGCAACGCGCCGGGGTATCCAAGGGCACGCTGTTTTTGTATTTCCAGAGCAAGGAAGAATTATTCAAGGCTGTGGTGCGTGCCAACATTTCCGGCCGTTTTGCCGAGTGGAATCAGGAGTTTGACCGGTTTGAGGGCAGCACCCCGGACATGCTGCGCTACTGCCTGTTCAGTTGGTGGGAGCGCATTGGCTCCACGCAGGCCAGCGGCATCACCAAACTGATGATGAGCGAGGCCCAGAATTTTCCGGAGCTGGCCAGCTTCTACCAACACGAAGTGATGCAACCCGGTAACAGCCTGATCAAACGCATCTTGCAGCGCGGCGTGGCGCGCGGTGAATTTCGCCCGATGGATGTCTCGTATGGCGTGTATCTGGTGCTGGCGCCCATGTTGTTTTTGGCGCTTTGGAAACACTCGTTGAACACCTGCTGTGGCGATCATGCGCAGCTCGACCCGCATCAATACCTGGCCGCTCAACTTGACATGCTGATGCATGGCTTTTGCCAGCCCAAAACGCTGCCAACACCCACCCTGGAGCACCCCTTGCCATGAAACCCTGGATGAAATGGACGCTTGCCGGCCTGATCGTGGCCTTGCTGTTGGCAGGCGCTTTGCGCACCCTGTCGGCACGTCAGACCCGGCAAGCCGCTCTTGAAGCACAACAGGCGGCACAAAGTACACAAGTCGGTATCCAGCTGGCAGCCAGCGACCTGGTGCAGGCCAAGTCGCTCGAATTGCAGCAAACCATCCTGATCTCGGGCCCTGTCAACGCAGTCAACACGGCAATACTCAAGGCCCGGGTGCCCGGTGAACTGCAGAACCTGACCGTGCGTGAAGGCGACACGGTGCGCGCAGGCCAGGTGCTGGCCCGCATTGACCCCACCGAATCCAACGCCCGAGTGAGCCAGGCCCGCCAGCAGGCGGCGGCGGCCCAGGCTCAGCTTGCCATCGCCCAGCGCAGCTTTGACAACAACCTTGCGCTGGTGGCGCAAGGCTTTATCTCCAGCACCGCACTGGCATCTTCGCAAGCCAGCCTCGACGCTGCCCAGGCCACTTACCAGGCGGCCCAGGCGGGCGTGACGCTGGCCACCAAGGCGCTCGAAGACACGGTCTTGCGGGCCCCGATTGCCGGGCAAATTTCCCAGCGCCTGGCACAGCCAGGTGAACGCGTGGCGGTGGAAGCGCGTGTGCTGGAGATCATTGACAACCGACAGCTCGAGTTGGAAGCCAGCCTGAATGCGGCTGACGCGCTGCAAGTCAAAGTGGGCCAGAGCGCCCGGCTGACCCTGGATGGCACTGCCCAGTCTGTCCTTGCCAAAGTGGTTCGCATCAACCCCAGCGCCTCGGCCGGCAGCCGCGCCGTGCTGATTTATCTGGCCATTGCGCCCGATACCAGTTTGCGCCACGGCTTGTTTGTGCAAGGCAAGCTGAACGTTGGGGTGGTCCAGGCGCTGGCCCTGCCCCTGAGCGCCGTGCGCACCGACAAGCCGCAGCCCTACGTGCAACTGGTGAGCCAAAACCAGGTGCAGCATGCGAACGTGACACTGGGTGCGCGCGGCACGCTAGACAACGAAGCCATGGTGGCGGTGACCGGTGTTGCCTTGGGCAGCATGGTGATTGATGGTGCTGTGGGCAGCCTGCGGGTCGGCACGCTGGTGACCACCACTGCACAAGGACCGCAGTAAATGTGGTTCACCCGCGTCAGCCTGCACAACCCGGTGTTTGCCACCATGGTCATGCTGGCCCTGGTGGTGCTGGGGCTGTTTTCGATGCAGCGGCTGCAGGTGGACCAGTTCCCCAACATTGATTTTCCGGTGGTGGTGATCAGCACCGACTACCCCGGTGCCTCGCCCGAAATCGTGGAGAGCGAAGTCACCAAGAAAATCGAGGAAGGCGTCAATTCGATTGCCGGCATCAACGCCCTGACCTCGCGCTCGTATGAAAGCCAGTCGGTGGTCATCATCGAATTTGGCCTGCACATGGACGGCCGCAAAGCCGCCGACGACGTGCGCGAAAAGGTAGCCGCCATTCGCGCCACCTTGCGTGATGAAGTCAAGGAGCCGCGCGTGCTGCGCTTTGACCCGAGCAGCCGCGCCATCTGGTCGGTCGCGGTGCTGCCCGACGCCAGCGCGGGCGCGGCACTGAACGCGGTAGAGCTCACCAGCTGGGCCGAGCAAACCCTGAAAAAACGTCTGGAAAACGTGCGCGGCGTGGGCTCGGTGGCGCTGGTGGGTGCCAGCCTGCGCGAGATCAATATTTACCTCGACCCCCAGGCCCTGGCCGCCTACGGCATCACCCCCGAGCAAGTAGCCGCTGCCGTGCGCACTGAAAACCAGGACTATCCGGTGGGCAGCATCCGCTCCAGCGCGCAAGACCGGGTGATCCAGATCGCCGCGCGTGTGCAGCGCCCCGAGGACTTTGGCCGCATCATCATCACGCGCAAAAATGGCGCCCCGGTGCGGGTCGAGCAAGTGGCCGAGGTGAAGGACGGTTCGCAGGAGATCGAGAGCCTGGCACTCTACAACGGCCAGCGCACCCTGATGCTCAATGTGCAAAAGGCGCAGGACGAAAACACCATTGGCGTGGTGGATGGCCTCAACGCAACTCTGGCGGAGCTGCAGCAGCAATTGCCCGCTGGCATCAAGCTGACACAAATCACCGATGGCTCACGGCAAATCCGGGTCTCGGTGGCCAATGTGCAGCAAACCCTGATTGAAGGCGCCTTGCTCACCGTGCTGATCGTGTTTTTGTTTTTGAACTCCTGGCGCTCCACGGTCATCACGGGGCTGACGCTGCCCATTGCCCTGATCGGCACCTTCTTTTTCATGAACCTGATGGGTTTCACCGTCAACATGATCACCATGATGGCACTCAGCCTGTGTGTGGGGCTGCTGATTGACGACGCCATTGTGGTGCGTGAAAACATTGTGCGACACGTGCAAATGGGCAAGAACCCGTTTGATGCCTCCATGGACGGCACCGCTGAAATTGGTCTGGCGGTGCTGGCCACCACGCTGTCGATCGTGGCGGTGTTTTTACCGATTGGCTTCATGGGCGGCATCATTGGCAAGTTCTTCCATGAATTTGGCCTGACCATTGTGGCGGCGGTGCTGATCTCGATGTTTGTCAGCTTCACGCTCGACCCCATGCTGTCAAGCATCTGGCATGACCCCAGCATTGAGGCCCATGGCAAGCACCTGGCCCCACGCAATTTTTACGACAAGACCATCGGCCGTGTCACCGCCTTGTTTGACCGGGGCACCGATTCGGTGGTTGACACCTACCAGGGCATCCTGCGCTGGGCGCTGGACCACAAGCTCAGCACGGTAGCCATGGCGCTGGTGGTCTTTATCAGCAGCATTTTTATGGTGCCGCTGCTGGGCACCGAGTTTGTGCCCAAGTCGGATTTTTCCGAGACCAACCTCACCTTCAACACGCCGGTGGGCTCGTCGCTCGAAGTCACCGAAGCCAGGGCGCGCCAGGTGGAGGGCATCATCCGCTCCTTCCCCGAGGTCAACTACACCCTGACCACCATCAACACCGGCAACGCGCAAGGCAAGATGTACGCCAGCGTCTACATCCGGCTGGTGGATCGCAAGCAGCGCACGCTGGATGTGGACCAGATGTCCACCGTGCTGCGCCAACGCCTGCGCGAGGTGCCTGGCATCAGCGTCACCCACGTCGGCCTGCTGGATCCGGTGGGTGGCCAAAAGCAGATTGCCTTCTCCCTTCAGGGCGCCGACATGGCCGAGCTGTCACGCCTGAACGCGCTGGCGCTGGAAAAAATCCGCACCGTGCCGGGCTTGGTCGATGTGGACTCGTCCCTCAAACCCGACAAACCCACGCTCGACGTGCAGGTGCGCCGTGACGTGGCCTCCGACCTGGGCCTGAGCGTGGCCCAAATCGGCAACAGTCTGCGCACGCTGGTGGCCGGCCAGACCGTGGGCAATTGGCGTGCCCCGGACGACCAGACCTATGACGTCAACGTGCGCCTGTCGCCCCAATCGCGCAATCAGCCGCAAGACCTGAGCGCCCTGCCCTTTACCGTGGGCACCCAGGCAGACGGCAGCGCCCGCGTGGTGCGGCTGAGCCAGGTGGCCAGCGTGGTTGAAGCCACCGGCAGCAACCAGATCAACCGGCGCGACCTCACGCGCGAGGTGGCCATCACCGGCAACGTGTCGGGGCGCTCGGCCGGCGAGGTGTCGGCCGACATCAAAACGGCGATGGACAGCATTGCCATGCCACCCGGCTACAGCTACAAGTTCAGCGGCTCGGTCAAAGACATGGCCGAGGCCTTTGGCTACGCGCTGTCGGCACTGGCACTGGCCGTGATCTTCATTTACATGATTCTGGCCAGCCAGTTCAAAAGCTTTTTCCAGCCGCTGGCGCTCATGACGGCGCTGCCACTGACGCTGATTGGCGTGGTGCTGGCGCTGATGCTGTTCAACTCAACGCTGTCGATGTTCTCGGTGATCGGCGTGGTGATGCTGATGGGTCTGGTCACCAAAAACGCCATTTTGCTGGTGGACTTTGCCATTCGGGCACGCGAGGACGGTCTGAACCGGCACGACGCCTTGCTGATGGCGGCACGAGTGCGCTTGCGTCCCATTCTGATGACCACGCTGGCCATGATTTTTGGCATGTTGCCGCTCGCCATGGCGCTGTCAGAGGGCTCCGAGATGCGCGCCCCCATGGGCCAGGCGGTCATCGGCGGCGTCATCACCTCGTCGCTGCTGACGCTGGTGGTGGTGCCGGTGGTCTACTGTTACATGGATGATTTGGCGCAATGGCTTGGTAAATTTTGGCGCCAACCCACTGCAAAAGCTGCGCAAAATCAGGCTATTGGCAGCACCAACAGTTAAAATGGGATGATTCCGTTAACATACCCCCAGGAGTACCAATACATGAACCTGCAGAACGTCGAACAAGCCCGTTATTACATGATCGAGCAACAAATTCGTCCCTGGGATGTCTCTGATGCTGCGGTGCTGGAACTGCTGGCCAGCGTGAAGCGCGAAGACTTCGTGCCGCTGGCGCAAAAGTCGCTCGCCTTTGTCGACATGGCCATAACCCTGCCTGGTGGCCAAAGCATGTTGCCCCCCCGCGTCGAGGCCCGTTTGCTGCAAGACGCTGCGGTCAAACCCACCGACAAGGTGCTGGAAATCGGTACCGGCTCCGGCTACATGACGGCGCTGCTGGCCAGCCAGGCACAACGCGTGATTTCGCTTGAAATCAACCCCGAAATTGCCGACATCGCACGCGCCAACCTGCAGCGCGCGGGCATCCACAACGCCGAAGTGCGCCAACTCGATGGCGCCAAGGGCACACCTGCAGAAGCGCCATTTGACGTGATTTTGCTGGGTGGCTCTGTCGCCGAGGTGCCGCAGTCTTTGCTGAATCTGCTCAAGGTCGGCGGCCGTCTGGTCGGCATCGTGGGCGAAGAACCCATCATGCATGCGCAAGTGGTCACCCGCACCAGCGAAACCAATTTCACCTCGGTCGACAAATGGGACGACAACGCCCCGCGCTTGCTCAACTTCCCGCAACCCAGCGCTTTCAAGTTTTAACGATGGTCGCACAAGTCCGTCCGCTGCAACTTAAAGACTGGCTTGACGCCGTGCGTGGCCATGGCGACCCGGTGGTGCTTGACGTGCGCGAGCCCCACGAGCTGCGCACCGCCAGCATCAAGGCCGATGGCTTTGAGCTCATCACCATCCCGATGGGTGTGATCCCGCCGCGCCTCAATGAACTCGACCCCAACCAACCCGTGGCCTGCCTGTGCCACCACGGCGCGCGCAGCATGCAGGTGGCTAATTTTCTGAAAGCGCGCGGCTTCAAGCACGTGGCCAATGTGGCGGGCGGCATCAACGCCTGGTCATCCGAACTGGACCCCGGCGTGCCTCGCTACTGATTTCGCGCACCCCTCACCCGACTCCGCTGGCTACCGGCACCTTACCTCAGGGAAAACATCATGAATCTGCGTCAACTCCCCCTTGCTCTGGCCCTGACTACCGCCTTCGTGCTGCCCGCACAGGCCCAAAGCCTGGTGGAGCTATATGACGCAGCGCGTGGCTTTGATGCCAGCTACCAGTCGGCCAGGTCGCTGTATGAAGCCAATCTGTCCAAGGCCGAGCAGGCCAAGGCCGGCCTGCTGCCTACCGTCGGCCTGGGCATGGGAGTGAGCCGCACCGATATCTCAAGTAACACACTGCTATTCGACCGTGGCAGCTATGGCAACCAAAGCGCCGCCCTGAACGCCAGCCAGCCCCTGTACCGCCCGGCCAATACGGCGACTGCCGAACAGGGCAAAAAGTCGGTGGGTGTGGCGCAGGCCCAGTTGCAGGCCGCCGACCAGGACCTCATCGTGCGTGTCAGCCAGGCCTACTTTGACGTGCTCGCCTCCAGCGACAGCCTGAATTTTGTCAAGGCGCAAAAGTCTGCGGTGTCCGAGCAACTGGCTTCTGCCAAACGCAACTTCGAGGTCGGCACGGCCACCATCACCGACACCCGCGAGGCCCAGGCCCGTTTTGACCTGGTGCTGGCGCAAGAAATTGCCGCCGAGAACGACTTGCGTGTCAAGAAATTGGCGCTCGACCAACTCACCGGCAAGACAAACGCAGCGCCCAAACCCCTGGCCGTGCCCGTGGTGATTGCCCCCGTCGCCCCTGCGGACGTGAGCGCTTGGGTAGACCAGTCAGAAGCCATGAGTCCGGCCGTGCGCCAGGCCCAACTGGGCCTGGAAGTGGCCCAGCTTGAAACCCAAAAGGCACAAGCGGGCAACAAGCCCACTCTGGATTTGAACGGCAGCTACAACATCACGAAAAACAACGGCACCTCCAGCGGCCCGCAGGACTACCGCACCAATGTGGCCCAGGTCGGCTTGAGCCTGAACCTGCCACTATTTGCCGGCTACGCCATTCAAAACCGCATCAAGGAAACCCTGTCGCTCGAAGACAAGGCCCGCAGCGACCTTGACGCCGCCAGGCGCGGCGTGGCACAAACCACCCGAACTGCGTTTTTTGGTGTCGAATCCGGCTTGGGCCAGGTCAAGGCCCTGGAAGCCGCCGAGGCCTCCAGCCAGAGCGCGCTTGATGCCACCAAACTGGGTTACCAGGTGGGTGTGCGCATCAACATCGATGTGCTCAACGCACAAACCGCGCTTTTCGACACCAAGGCCAAGTTGGCCAAGGCACGCTACGACGTGTTGCTGGGCGGCCTGAAACTACGCCAGGCCAATGGCTCGCTCAAGGCGGACGACCTGAACGCGGTGAACGCGCTGCTGGCCAGGTAATAACCAGTAACACCGGGGTGTAAATCGCAGCGCAGGTGTCGCTCCTCCCGGGAGTTGGCACGCCATTGGGGTCCGCCTCGGGCAGTTGGCTGTCCTCCCCCTGAATTTACGGACCGAATCCAGGCTGAATGACGGTGAAACACACCTTGCCGGTCACCACAAAAGTCAATAAAATCGTTCCAACTATCGTTTCAAACTTTTCTATAAAATTTAGTTTTCTCATTGTTAAAACCACCTGTTCACGGTTTTTGATAATCGTTTCATTGTGACAGCAGACATCATCACCACCTTGCGTCTTAACGGGCGCCTGCAGGCGGGCGAACTTCTCAAGTCGCTCGGGGTCAGTCGTGCCACGCTGATGCGCTTGGCACGAGCCGCTGGGAACGAGATCATCGTGCGCGGCAGCGCGCGGCGCACCACCTACGCTGCACGCCGCGCGCTACGCGGCTCACTTGCGGCACTGCCGCTGTACCGCGTCGACGAGTGCGGGGATGTGCAGGAAATCGCCCGGCTCGACCTGACCTACCCGGACGGCTGCGCTGCCGAGTTTCTCGCAGACTTCGGCTGGCCGATGGACGCAGACATGCAAGCGGGATGGTTCGACGGCCTGCCCTATCCATTCCATGACATGCGGCCGCAGGGTTTTCTCGGCCGCAACTTCGCGCGCCATCACGCCGAGATACTGCAGGTTCCTGCAGATCCGCAAGACTGGTCTGACGACCATGCACTGCATGCGATGTCGATGCTGGGCGTCGACTTGCTTGGCAACCTCATCATCGGCGAACCGGCTTGCCGTCAATGGCTTGAGCGTCTACAAACTGCGCGCTTGGGCCGCGGTGACGCGCCAGTGGCCGAGCATGAGGCGGAGCAGGCCTACGCCAAGCTGGCCGAGACCGCCATGGCCCAGGGTGTTGTGGGTGCCTCGGCCGGGGGTGAGTTCCCCAAGTTCACGGCCGTTCGCCAGTACAGCGACGGGCGGGTACAGCACGTGCTGGTCAAGTTCTCTGGCTCTGACGACTCCACGGGCACACAGCGCTGGGCCGACCTGCTGGTGTGTGAACACCTGGCGAGCCTCATACTGTCGGAGCACCTTGGCGTTGGTTCGGCCACCTCGCGCATTCACCACAGCGGCGGGCGCACCTTCCTGGAGGTCGAGCGTTTCGATCGGCACGGGCTACTCGGGCGCTCGGGGGTGACGTCCTGGTCCTCGCTCAACGCCGCGCTATTTGGCCTGGCTGGTGTGCCCTGGACCGAGGCTGCCCGGCAGGTGGCCAAGCGCGGCTGGCTATCAGAACACGATACCAGCAACATTGCGCTGCTGTGGCACTTCGGCCAGCTCATCGGCAACACGGACATGCACGAGGGCAACCTGTCGTTTCAGCCCAACGCCCGCAACGGTGGGGCGGGACTGCAACTGTCACCGGCCTACGACATGTTGCCCATGCTCTACGCGCCGGCGCGCGGTGTCGAACTGCCCGCCCGCAGCTTTGAACCCAAGCTGCCGCTTCCGGCGCAGCGCGTGGATTGGAACCACGCGGTACACGCGGCCACCGCGTTCTGGCAGACGGCCGCAGCGGACGAACGCATCAGCACCGGTTTTCGGGCTATTTGCGCCGACAACGCAGCGTGGCTGCTCAAGCTGATGCCGGCAACAGGTGACATTCCGACGCCAACGCTGTAAAGCATAGAGCGCCAGGCCGGGTGGCGCAACATCAGGCCAATCCCGGCTTCGCGGGCGGTGTGTGGGCGGTGGTGAACGTGCCGATTCACCGTGCAGCGTCTGGTGCTGGCCCGCTTTCTGGTGGAGGCGGCTCGCACCGCCATGCACGCGTGATTAATTCAATGGGGAAAAGATCAAATCCCACGTGTCTCGCAACATCGGGGCAATACCTGCTGAATCGACTCCATAGCGAAGCGGTGGGGCCTACTCTTTCTTTTTGCTAAGCGCAGCCACCTTGTCGAGCAACTGTTTCGTTGGCTTGGCGACGACCAGCTTATTGACAGCGTCGTAAGTCGCGCGATCCACAACGTTCTGGGTAATCAAGTGCGCTTTGCTGCCGTAGGGCCGACCGGCAATGATTTTTTCAGCTTGGGCGTCCCCAATGCCGGGAAGCGTTTTGAGCTCCTCTTTTTTGGCACTGTTGATGTCGACCAGTTTGACCTTGGGAGGTGCGACCATTTTTGCAGGCTTGTCGCTTGCAGCAACGTTAGCGGCTTTGCTGGCAGGAACTTGCTGCGGGACTGCCTTATCACTTGCGGCAAAGGACAAGTTGCTGGATAACAGCGCCACGACGGCGATCATTGTTGTCTTGCTTATGTCGAATTTCATGTGTTTATCCTGATGAATTGAAAAACCCGGAAGTGTTGCCACTACCGGGTCATTTTAGGTTTCAGGGAAACACCACTTCGCGTTTCCCCGTCATTGCGCCAGCCTATTTGTGCACAACAGCTGCGTCATTTTCCCGGCCGGGACCGTGGCAAGTAGCGCAAGACTCGTTGGCAGGTGCAAATGAAATCCGTTCCACTTGGATCTGTCCGCCATTCAAGCGGATGTGCGCTTGGCCTGGAACAGAGTTGTGGCAACTAACGCAGGCAGCTGCGTAAGGTGTCGTTACCTTGTCCTCATCATTGGCTTTATTCAATGAGGTTTTTGCGTTGGCAGCCGTAGGCGTCGCTTTAAAAGTCGCGTTGACAGACTCATAAGTCGAACCCAAGGTGCCCGCGGGAACCGTATTGAACGTGGTGGCAGCAGCAGTGGTGGACACGTGGCAGGTCTGGCAATTATTGAGCTTGCCTGGGAAGTCCATGCGACGAAGGTCTAGCAGGGTGATCGCCCCACCTGTTACACCGTTAACAATGGCTCCCGTACGGTCACGTGCATCCTGGAATGGGGTCACCCGATCGCGACCTGCGTGAATGCCGTGAATCATGTCCTTGAAGTTATTGGTCGTCACAGGCAGTTTCAATGAATCACCCGCCAGAGCCGGGTTAATGCTCCACTCGGTCAGTTTCTTCAGGTCAGAGGCAGTGAATGGGTAGGCAGCAAAAGCAGCGTCGGAAATACCACGACCGCTGGTGGCCAGACCTGGCGTGTGGCACATGACACAAACTTGTGTTTCATAGACGCGATTGCCACCATGGCCCTCGAACCACTCGTGGCAATTGGAGCACTTGGCTGGATCAACGATCTTCCGGCGCACTTTGTCATCGGTGACAGCCTTGACTACCGAGATAGCATGGCGGGCTACAGTAACTGCTGGCGTAGTGCCAACTGCAGGCGTGATAACCTGAGTGAAATAGCCTTGCAAGGCAACCGCACGCATTGTTGCGCCTAGAGGGAACACACACTGCACTTGAGGACCAGCTGCAGACGTAGACGCGCCACATGAATTGGCGGGGCCATCACCCTTGATGGTTGCGGTGTAGTAGCCGCTGGCATCGTCTCTAGTGGAGAGTGAGCCCGTAGTCGTTCTGTTGGTATCAAGCAAGCGAGCTAGCGAAATTGAGAGTGCTTGGGCTTGTTTGACACCGGCGTTGTTGTAGTCTACAGGGACGGAAATTCCATCCTGAGTTGTTGTATAGGCCAACAAGAAGCTGGGAGCGCCTGTAAAGCCCTCTAGCGGATTAGCCATAGTAGCGCTCGGAGCTTTGAAGGTCACCGGTGTGCCATCTGCGCTGATCTTGAAGACAATGGTGAGGTCATTGGTCGTGCCATTCACTGCTGCAGATTTGATGTCGTAGGTGAAGGTCTTCAGACCAGCGGCAATCGTTGGATTGTGCTTGGTGATGTTTTCCGTTTGGTGGTATTCCTTGACGGTGTCTGACGAATGACAGATCGTGCAAGCAACATCACTGGTCTGCTTCAGGTTGATACCAGCATGACCAGTTTTCAAGCCACCAAGCGTTTCTCCTGTGCCATCAGCAAAGTTGATACCGTCGTGGCAAGAACCACATGCAATTCGGCTAGGCTGGGTGTTCCAGTTGTCGGCTTGTTTTGCCTTGGAACTGTCATGGCAGGTACTGCACATCTTCTGGCCATTGTCGAGCATCGAATAAGCCTTGTTGTTGAAGGCGATGCCGGCATAGTGGTAGTTTTGCTTGACCAAGGCTGACCCGTTATGGATTTTGTGAACCATGGTTGTGAAATCACCAACAACTTCGTTGTCATAAACATAACTATTGGCAACTTTATCTTTACGGGCGTAGGTGTAACTTGTGATGCCAGTGGTTGGGTTTACCGTGGCAGTTTCTTGAAGATCAGGGAATTTCCCGCCAATCGACTCAACATTGGCAAAACCGTTTTTGCGCTGATCGGTGTGGCACACCACACAATACCGGGTGTCAACGCGACCGCCGCCGTGGAAAGCGAGCTTCTCGTGGCAGGTGTTGCAAGTGTCAATTGAGACAACTTCACGCTGGACGTCAGCGGCTGCGACCACTGCGCCAGTAGCTGGAATAAAGTCATAAACGACGTTGACTGGATTGGCCAATGTACCGCCATTAACCGAACCCGAAAGTTGGATAGCAAGACGATGTTGTAATGTCGGAACATAGTTCAGCAGCGTACCGTCCGCTCCCATGACATCGGCTTTTTTGTAAGCTGATTCGGCATTGGCGGGAACAGCAAACCACGCAGCCATCTTGGTCTGCAACGGACCAGTGATGTCACGTGCAAAGGTGTATTGATAAGTGCCATCCTTGTTGTCGACAAGATTGGCTGAAACGTTTTCAGTCCCTGGGCGCCCCGGTGCACCGGTGGTTGGATCACCAACCATATAGCTGACCCAGGTACTCTGGCTGCCGTCGGCACCAGGAACCAGTTTAGCTATGCTGAAACGAACTTGGGACGTGGTCAAGCCGACCACAGGTCGCGCATAGCCATCAAGCACCTTGAATGTCACCACGGGTGGGCTGTTGATCACCACACTGGAGACCGTAGCCACAGGCGTCAGGGCAGCCCAATCGGCGGCACTGACTGTGGCAAGATTGACTACAGCAGTCAAGTCCTTACCGGGTGCACCGGGTAGGCCGGGTGCACCGGGCGCACCCGGTGCGCCCGCGGCACCATCACCACCACCGCCGCAGCCGGCTAAAGCCGCTACAGCAAGCAGACCTGCCGCAGCAAGCCTGGTCCATTGAGAGGAAGATTTGGTCTCCCTTGCAAGTTCGACATGTATCACGAGTGCCTCCTACGGCGTTGGCTATGGAAGGCTGTATTATCAATTTACATAAGCTTTACACAAGCGAAACCTTGACTTCAAACATCAATATGTTTGCGTTAGATCAACTTCTTTTAATTTTTCCAATTGGGCTGTGCGAGTTTGAGATGGCACTGAATGAATGCTTCAAACATCCATAATTAACGATGCGTTTATGCATAGGCACAACTAAAAAAAGAACCCCGCTGGCATTAACCAGCGGGGTCCATTTTTTAGGTCAATTCAGCCTGTAGACGCCCACGTGCACTTGCTTGGGTCGGCTGGCGGCAAGGCCTATTTACTTCATTTGATAGACGTACGTGACACCAATAAAGCTGACGCTCTGGTCTGCCTTTTGTGTGACGGTGGTACCGTCAGAGAAGCGGTAGGGCACGCCGTTGTAGGACCAGGCCCAATCGTTGTAGGTGGATTTCTGATGGATCAAATCAACGCGCACAGCAGACTTTTTGTCGAGCGCATAGCTGCCGAACAATTTGAGCTCGGTCTGGCGGAAATTGATGTCAGGCAGGCCGCCACTGGCCGCCAGCGACGCAACACTGTAGGGTGTCGCCGTGCTGTCAAGTCCCTGGGCGTATTTGCTGGTGTCATCGACGTAAGACAGGTTTCCCCCCACCTGGAGCTGGCTCATGGGCTTGCCGGTAAAGCCAAGACCCAAACTGGTACTGGTGTTATCAAAGCTCATGACATAACCGGCATTGCGAGCCTGATTGAAGGCTTGCAGACCTTTTGAAACATAGCCGTTGAGCTCCCACTTGGATGAGACCGTGTAGGCCCAGTCCACGTTGAATTGGTTCATGCGTGTGTCGCGCAGGCCATAGACACTGGGCGTTTTGTACTTGTCGGTGCCGTGTTCTGCACTGAACTGCAGCGACAGGTCTTTGTTGGGTGTCCAGTCAGCCAGCAGCTTGATTTTGTCGCGCTGACGGTCTGCCAGCGTGGGCATGAAGGTGGCGGTGGCGAGTGCCGGGTCGCTGACACTGACTTCAGTCACGCCCAGGCCGGCGTTGTCTCTGAGCCAACCCGAGCCATCGCGCTCGCTGCTTGTCAGGCTGACGGCGCCGCTGATGTTCTCAGACATTCGGCGCCTGAGTTCTGCACGCACGCTGGTCTCGTTGGTTTTTTGCCGCAAAGCACTGATGCCGGCAATGGCACTGGTGGCAGTGAACTCGCCACGGTCGATAGCCTCGTAGTCGGCACCCACAGTGCCGCGGTAGTCGGGGGTGAACTGCCAGCTGGCCTGCATCTTGGCGCCGGTCTTGCGGCTGGACAAGTTGCGATTGGTGTAAGCCAAGCTGCCGCCCACGCTATCGAGGTTGTAGAAGGCGATGGGCGTTTGGTCGTCTTTGTCCTGGTAACGCAGGTTGGCCAGCAAAGACAGCTTGGGCATGGGCCGCGAGGTGACACCAAACTGCGCCAGTTTGGTGTCCACCCGAGCGCCCAGGCTGGTACGCCCGGTGGGAATATTGGGAGAACTGAAGCCATCGTCCTGCGAGGCTTTGCTGTAGGCCAGCTTGAAAGTACCGCGAGTCTTGTCGGTCAGGTCGTAGTTTCCACTCAGGTCCAGCTGATGCGCCTGGTTGTCTGGCGACAAAGCCACGGCCTGGTTCAGGTAGCCCAGCAAACTGGCTGTGCTTGGCAGCAGCGTGCCCACCGGGTCGTACAAACTGCCCGATACCGTCGGATTCATGGCGGTGTTGGCATTGCGGTAGAACGAGCCGTAGTAGCCCACACTGAAGCGCAATTTTTCGAGAGCGTAGCTCAGGCGCGCTTCGATCTGGCTGTGGTTGGCGTCAATGGGCTCGGGCAGCATCAAGCTTGCCCAGCCAATGCTGGTGGCGGTGCCGCCCAGGCAAGCAGGGTCAAGCGCGGTAGCACAGTTGAACCCCATGCCAAACAGGCGCGTGCCTTCTTTCTTTTCTGTTTTGAGATCAACTGCCAACTGCATGCGCGGGCTGAAAATTTTGGTGTAACCCACGCCAAGCCTGGTGCGCTTGGTCTGCATGTCAACATTAGCACCGGTGCCAGGCGGCAAGGCAACCACTTGTGGCGTGGTGGAGCCGAAATTCACCAGGCCGGTGTTGACCTGGTTGAGGTCGTTACGCACCAAACCGCCATACTCTGCGGTGAGTTTCCATTTGCCTGGTTTTTTCCAGACCAGGTTCAACTCGCGGGTGTCGTTCAGCAAGTCGTAGCCGAGAAAATCGACCCAATCGCCGGTTTCGTCCTGGCGCAGGCTGTAATCGACGTCCAGCATGGCGGCAAAGCTGTTGTCTTTGTCAACACCGCTGTACTGACCGAAAAGAGCGCGATCCGCCCCCTTGGCGCTGAACACGCCAAGACCGCCAGAGATGGTCGTTTCTGCGGGGCTTTGGGCTTGCGCAGGGAGCAAAACGGCACAAGCTGCAATAGCAAGGGCTGTGCGCTGAAAAGTAAATATTGAATGTGGCCTGATCATGATGGGTCTCCGTGCTTCAGCGCATCAAAGGGTTGGTGCTTGATGGACTGTTGGATCCGTGAACCTGGGTGTGGCAGTTCATGCAACTGCGGCCCTGCCACATGTTGACGACGTTCTTGCCACCCGACAGACTGCTTACCTGCGGCAAGGTTTGGCCTGGGGCCAGCGTGTAGACACCGCTTTGCCCGCCGAGAGCTCCGACGTTGCCGGAAACGTGCGGTGTGTGGCATTGCTGGCACAACATGGGCGCGCGGGCTTTGAGCATGCCGGCGATGGTGCTGCCATGAGAGTTGTGGCAGGTGCTGCAGTCTTCTGCCACAGGCGCGTGCTGCTGCACAAAGGGGCCACGCTTTTCGGCATGGCAGGTGTAGCAGGTGTCGTTGATGCTGTCACGCTTGACAAGTTTAGGGCCCACCGAACCGTGGACATTGTGGCAGTCAGAGCAAGTCATCTTGCCTTCAGGTACCGGGTGGTGCGATGGCTTGCTTAACTGGATGCGCTGTTCTTTGTGGCAGCTGTAGCAAGTTTCAGCTTGCACCTTTTTGTTCAAGGTTTTGTCTTTGTTGGCGTGCACTTGGTGACAAGTGTCGCAAGTAACACCTGCGTTTTCGTGGCTTGAGCCCGTCCACAAAGCGCGCTTCTGATCTTTGTCATGACAACTTTGGCAAGAGCGGTTTCTGTCTTCAGCCGCAATCGTACTGATCTTTCCAAACGTCTTGCCAAAGGTGATGTCGGGCTTGGGTAGCGGAGTTAGTTTGGAAGGGTTGTAAGTATGAGCATCGCTGGCGCCGTGGCAACTGATGCAGTCAGGCGCACGCTTGTCGGCAACAAATCCGTGCGCAGACCGGCTGTTGTCGGTCATGTCATCGGAATCATGACAGGTGATACAAAAGGCCGCACCAGTAGGCTCAGGTTCGGCCTCGGTGGCTGCCCAAGCCGGACTGAGCCAACCCGACAGCAAAAGGCCAGCGATGGCGATAACGCGCTTGATTCTCATCCCAACTCCTTCATTCATGTTCATTTTTGGCCGTGAACCAGATCGACAGCCTGACCCGCTCCGGGAGCATGGCAATCGTTGCAGGTTTCAGCAGGCAGGCCGTTGAGTTCAGCCTGCGTTCTGGTGCCAAAGACTGCACCCACGTCACCAATGTTCAGAGTGACGTGATCAATGGCCTTGGCAGAGTCATGGCAAGAAGTGCACGATGCCACTTTAGGTGAAATCACCAACCACTCCATCGGGTCAGTCACGCCCGCAGGCTTGGATACAACGGAGCCCAACGTACCCAAGTCTTGTTTGTAGGAATCGTTCACGTGGCAGGCGTTGCAGTTGAGGCCAACGCCTGGGTAGGCCACCTCTGCGGCGTAGTTCTCGATGGCCACAGGGCTACTTGTATAGCCAAGCGCCGTGGCCGCGGTGTTGATAATTTGAGCGATAGTTTCAAATGTTGAACCGGTCAGCACAACCGTTCCAGCAGGAACAACGGGTGGTGTAGGTAATCCAGCTGGGGTAAAACCTCGGATCGTGTAGTCATTCTGGAACTTGCTGTCAGCCAGCAACAATGTACCCGCCTTACTGAAAACGCCAGGGATTGGATTGCCATGGGTAAACGGATAGGCCCGCTGGCTGTTGCCGTGAATGCCGTGAATCATCCGTTTGAATTCGTATGACTCGTTAAAGCCTGATCCGTCGGTCATGAAAGTAGAGCTTGATGCTCTATTGGCATCGTGGCACAAGACACAAGATTCAACCGTATTGCGAGCCCCATCATGAAATGCGTTATCCGCGGTGTTGGAACCCGAAGTGGTGCCCAATGCGCCGTGACAGACATTGCACTTGTCGTTGGAGACAATGGCACGTCGAGGATTCAAGCTTGCTCCGCTGATCAGTACATCTTTGTAGGTGTGCTGAACAACTACATTGACAGTTGTAACCGGCGAGACCTCCATCCTTGTCTGGACATTCAATTTATTTTCTTTGATCTGTCCATAGCTCACTACACGTGCGGTGCCTGAAGCGACTGCCGTTTCAGTGTCATTGGGAACGGGAAGGTTAACAGTGAACCGGTTGCCGCCAATGGTGACACCAGAACGGGCTAATGCAGACGCTGAACCTCCTCCGTTGTTATAAGCCGAGAACTCTGTGGTGGCACTTGGTTGCCCATTTCTCACTTGCCCTGTCATGTTCTGATAGGCCAGGGTGAAGCGCAGGCTACCAAACTTGGTTGAATTGGAAGCCAGGTCGTAAGCCGTTCCATCCAGCGGATTGGTGAGCGAGTAAGTAACTTTGACTGAACGCGCGGTTTTGTCAGCCGTGTCATTGAACTCAGCGCTCTCGATGATCATCTTGTATTTGGCAGCATTCTCTTCGTTCTGATTCCAGTGCACGCGCTCAGGCGATATATTGGTGCCAGGAGCGTGGCAGCCAGCGCAAAAACCATCTTTCAAATCCAAGGCTTGTGCTGATGGGTTTTTAAGGAAAGAGACAGCGATTGGCTTGTGACTTGCTTCCCAAGTGGAACCGACTTTGCTCGCATGGCAGGAGAGGCAAGCGCCTTGGCTTGCTTCAGTTTTCCAGTTGTCACCCTGCGGTGTCTTGGGGTTGGCGCCTGAGTGGCACACACTGCAATTGCGCAGATCTTGCGGGAAACCGACTTCGGCATAGCTATGCTTGCTGTCCCTGAAACCCCAGATGGTGTAATCCTCGCCGCCCACAGTAAGCGGACTGCTGAGCAATCTGCCTGCGTGGATTTTGTGGACCATGGTGGACATGGTCAGCACGTTGCCGCTGTTGGCGTCGGTCGTGCCCGGGTTGTGGCACATCACACAGTACTGGGTGTCCACACGTCCGCCGCCGTGTATAGCCAGTTTCTCATGACAACCGTTACAGGAAGAAACATCGGTCATCTTGCGGGTTTTGGCTGGGTCGGTCACTAGCACCGATTTGCCATTGGCATCAAAGGTGAAGTCAATGTAGGGATTGACAAGTACCGTTTCGCCAGCAGCATTTTTGTAACTAAGTTGGACAGCTACACGGTGGGTGCGGTTTGGCTCGAACACAACACCGTTGGTCTGAGCCGTGTCCTTGATGTCGGTCTTGAACGTGTAGGTGTAATAACCGTCAGGGTTGTAGACAAGTTGATTGGCAAGCAATGTGGCGTCGGTCTGCTTTCCATCGCTAGTAGCCTGCTTGGCCGTGGCCAGCACTGGCGCGCCGCCTGGCCCTACAGTGGCGGTGGCGGTTTCCGTGCGGTAGATGTAGTTGACCCATTGATCTAACTCACCACTGACGCCCGGTACCAGTTTGGCAATCGCAAAGCTGACATTAGAGATGGTCAAACCCGTCTTGACGGCACCATCCGAGAACACCGTGAAGTTGACTTTAGGTGGGCTGCTGATGGTAACGGCGGGCACGCCGGCATTTTGCAGCACAGTGAAAGACGCCGAGGTATTGATGGCGGTGTCGTTGGACGCGATGGCGCTGGCAGACGCAATTGCCAGATTGGCTGGAATCACCGGGGCCGCCGCTCCGCCACTGCCGCCACCACCGCAGCCCGCAATCGCTGCCAACACGACACAGGCTGCACTCAACCGAATCAATGATCTTTTCATTCTTGCCACCGTGTTTTGTTAACCGACACACACCTATTTGCGAGTCGCTGTTTCAACGCTGTAAAGTTTGCAGCCAAGGTCTTTACCTTGGCTTCACACTTTTTCATGTAGGCGCATCATATAGCCACAAAACTTCAACGGACAAAACTTTACGGAGTTTGGAGTAAGAATTTGATTTAGATCAAACGGAGCTGTCGCGGCAAGTGCTTCGCTCCTGGATGGGAGTCCTGTTGAGGCTCATCTTCGGGTCGATTTAGGACCCTGGTCTGATATGTCACTTGAAGCCAAAGCTCTTTTAGGGCACCGTTGACGGCTTTGTCAACGACTTGGGGCGGGCGAATAACTGCGCCCGCAAAACTCAATAAGTAATTTCGCTCACCAATACTTCGACCAAGCGCTGGGCCGCACCCTGGTGGGCCTGCGCAAAGCGTTTGGCAGCCTGCCGTACGACTTCTGAGCGAGGGCGGTCAACGCACAACGCACCTGCCACCGCAACGGCCTCGGCCATGTCGGCCACCCTTAGCGCCGCGCCCGCCACCTGCGCCTGCTCGGCGGCGTCCAGAAAGTTGAAGGTGTGTGGCCCCATCACCACCGGGCAGCCGCAGGCGGCAGCTTCGATCAGGTTTTGGCCACCCAGCGGCTCAAAGCTGCCGCCCAGCAGGGCCACGTCCGCCAGGCCGTAGTACAGCGCCATTTCGCCCAGCGAGTCACCTAGCCAGATCTGCGGCTTTTCATCGGCCACAGCGACCGGCCCGCCCTGCCCCCAGGTGCTGCGCCGCTGCACAGCAAACCCATGGGATTCGATCAAGGCGGCCACGTCGTCGAAGCGCTGTGGGTGGCGCGGCACGATGAGCCATTGGACCTGACTCAGGTTCGTCATTGCGAGCGAAGCGCGGCAATCTACAGGTTCAGAATGCATGGACTGCCGCGCTTCGCTCGCAGTGACGGCAATCAGTGTCTCGCCATGGCGATGAGCATGGCTCAAAATCTGCAACAGCGCCCGTTCTTCACCCTCCCGCGAGCTGGCGAACATCAGCACGGGCTTGGCGAGCTGCGAACGCCATTGCTGCCCCAAGGCCAACTGCGCTGCGTTCGGTGTCGCGTCAAACTTGAGATTACCCAACACACCCCGCACCTTGGCACCCAAAGACTGAAAGCGTTGCGCATCTTGCGGGGTTTGCGCCCAGACTCCCGCCAAAGCAGCAAACGCCGGGCGCGCCAGCCAGGCCAGGCGCTGCGCCTGGCGCAGCGATTTATCGCTCAGGCGCGCATTCACCAGCACCAGCGGCACACCCAGACCTTTGCAGCCATGCACCAGATTCGGCCACACTTCGGTTTCCATCAACATGCCCAGGTCGGGTTTGAAGTGGGCCAAAAAGCGCTGCACCGCACCCGGCGTGTCCCACGGCTGCCAGGCCTGCAGGTCGCCCGCTTCAAGCAGTTTCAGGCCCTCGGCGCGGCCAGTGGCTGTGCCATGGGTCAGCAGCAGGCGCATCTGCGGCAGTTGCTGGCGCAGCGCTGTGATCAGCACCGCAGCGGTACGGGTCTCGCCAAGCGACACGGCATGCAGCCAGACCGTGGGGCCGTCATGCGCGGGCGCCGGCTGTGCATAGTGGCCAAAGCGTTCGTCAAGGTATTGTCCGTAGAGTGGCTCCTGCACGCTGCGGCGCAGCAGTTTGCGCCTGAGCATGGGCTGCGCCAGCCACATCAGGCACGAGTAAAGCCAGAGCATCATGCGCTTGCTGCGCTTGTGCGCACGCCAAGCCAGGCCTGCCAGACGGCGTCGACCGAGGGCGTGGGCTGGGCGAACACGCTGCATTGGCGTGGCGCCGCGCCGTCATCGCGAGCGAAGCGTGGCGATCCATGCACTCTGGTCTGCCGCGCTGCGCTCGCAGTGACAACATCCTTGTGATCTGAATCCCCAAGAGGCCCAGTCCGCCACGCGGTGTCGAAGTTGTAAATCTGCACATGTGGCAGGTTCAGCGCCACAGCAATGTGGCTCAGGCCGCTGTCGACGCCGATCACCCCGCTACACACGGCCAGCGCATCGGTGAGCGCGTCGAGCGACAGCATCGGCCATACCTGCGCGTGCGCCAGACCCTGGGCAATGTCATGTGCTGCATGCTGCTCGGCCAGGCTGCCCTGCGGCAAGACCACGCCCAAGCCGGCCTCATTGAGCCGCTGCGCCAGCGCGCGCCAATGCGCCAGCGGCCACTGCTTGTCAGCGCGCGAGGTGCCGTGCACCAGCGCCACCACACCGCGCAGACCCGGTGCCAGCGGCGGCACGCTGAAGGCCGTTTGAGTCGGCTGCGGCACCAAACCGAACACCAGCGCGTCAGGCAGGTGATAGTGCAACGCCAGCGCGCACAGCTCGCGCGAGCGCGTCACGGCATGGCTGTGCGCCGGCAGCGTGATGGCCTGGTGCGCCACCCAGCGCGCGGGCGCCTCAAAACTGGAACCTTCAGTCTGGTTGGCCAGGCCGTAACGCTGGCCACCGGGGCTGAGGCGGGCCAACCAGGCCACCAGCGCCGACTTGGTCAGGCCCTGCAAGTCAATGACCGCGTCATAGGCTTCCTGTTGCAGCTCGGCCTTGAAGGCCCGCCAGGCGCGGCGTGTGTCAGCGCTAAAAGGTGCTTTGCGCCAGCGCCGCAGGTCGCTGGCAATGACTCGCCGAACGCCCAGGCAGCGTTGCGCCAGCGGTGCAAAGCCGCGCTCCACCACCCAGTCAATTTGGGCATCGGGCATGGCGTGCAACATATCTTGCACGGCCGGCATGGCGTGCACCACGTCGCCAAGCGATGACAGCTTGACGATCAAAATCTTCAATGCGCGGCCTCGTCGGTGACGGCGCCGGGCAGCACCTGGTGCAACAGCGCCATCATGTCGGTCTGGATGCGCACCAGCGCCTCGGGGGTGTGGCCTTCAAAGCGCAGCACCAGCACCGGCGTGGTGTTGGAGGCGCGAATCAGCCCGAAACCGTCGGGCCAGTCGACCCGCAGGCCGTCGATGGTGTTGAGTGTGGCGGGTGCAGAAAAGCTGGCGGCGGCCACCAATTGCGCCACCAGCACCGGCGGCTGGCCTTCGGCGCACTTCACATTGAGCTCCGGGGTGGAAAAGCTGCTGGGCAAGGCGTTCAGCACCGCATTGGCATCGGGCGACTGGCTCAAAATCTCCAACAGGCGGCAACCGGCGTAAGTGCCGTCGTCAAAGCCGTACCAGCGTTCCTTGAAGAAGATGTGGCCGCTCATCTCGCCGCCCAGCGGCGAGTCGATTTCTTTCATTTTGGCCTTGATGAGCGAATGGCCGGTCTTGAACATCAAGGGCACGCCACCCGCTGCCACGATGGCCGGGGCCAGTTGCTGCGAACATTTCACATCAAACACAATGCTGCCGCCCGGCGCGCGCTGCAACACGTCACGGGCAAACAACATCATCTGGCGATCCGGGTAGATGGTGTTGCCCTCTTTGGTGACCAGCCCCAAGCGGTCGCCGTCGCCGTCAAAGGCCAGGCCGAGTTCGGCATCGCCGCTTGCGAGCGCGGCCATCACATCCCGCAGGTTCTCAGGCTTGCTCGGGTCGGGGTGGTGGTTGGGGAAATTGCCATCAACCTCGCTGAACAGTTCGGTCACTTCGCAGCCAATGGCCCGCAAAATGCCCGGCGCCGAGGCACCGGCAATGCCGTTGCCGCAGTCCACCACGATCTTCATGGGCCGCGCCAGTTTGATGTCGCCCACAATGCGCGCCTGGTAAGCCGGCAGCACATCGACACAGCGCACCTGGCCACCCGTGCGCAGCTCCCAGGTTTCGGCTTCCATCATGCGGCGCAGCGCCTGGATCTCGTCACCATAAATGGCACGGCCGGCCAGCACCATCTTGAAACCGTTGTAGTCTTTGGGGTTGTGGCTGCCGGTAACCTGAATACCACTGGCGCACAAGGTGTTGGCGGCAAAGTACAGCATGGGCGTGGTGGCCAGACCGATGTCGATGACCTCGACCCCCGCCTCTGTCAGCCCGCGCATGAGCGCAGCGCTCAGGTCGGGGCCGCTCAGGCGGCCATCCCGACCCACAGCCACCGCCGTTTGCCCCTCGCGCAGGGCTACCGTGCCAAAGGCCCGGCCCAGCGCCCGAGCCACCGACGCGTCAATGGTGCTCGGCACAACACCACGGATGTCATAGGCCTTGAAAATGGAAGCTGTCAATTGCATTGGGTTTACCTGGGGATGGAATGAATTTAACCAACAATTGTAGGCGCCGCGTTGTCCACCACGGGACGCCGAAGTTGGCTTGAAGCGCTTTACAGCGCTTATCATCCAGAGCTCCCAACCCGTCAAAAAAATGAAAAAACCTGCCGACATCGTGACCACCACGTTTGACAGCCCGCTGGGTCGCATCCGACTTGCCGCCCGGCCGCAAGGCCTGTGCGGCGTCTGGTTTGAGGGCCAGCGCCACCAAGCCGACGCCAGCGCCTGGCCCACGGTGCCAGACCACCTGTTGCTGCAACAAGCCACGACGCAACTCACGCAGTACTTCGCCGGACAACGCCGCCAATTTGACATGCCGCTGGACCTGAGCGCCGGCACAGCGTTTCAGCAAACCGTATGGCAGGCACTGCAAAGCCTGCCGTGTGGCCAAACCTGCAGCTACGGTGCCTTGAGCGCCCAACTGGGCCGCCCCACCGCGGTGCGGGCGGTCAGCAGCGCGGTGGCACGCAACCCCTTGAGCATCATCGTGCCCTGCCACCGCGTGCTGGGCGCCAACGGTGCCTTGACCGGCTACGCGGGCGGGCTCGATCGCAAGGCCGCATTGCTCAAGCTTGAAGGCGCGCTTTGACGTCGTCGCATCCGCCAAAAGTCTGGTTAACCGACTTCATCTTGCTGGGTGCCATTTGGGGTTCCTCGTTCTTGTTTACCCGGCTCGGTGTTGCCGAATTTGGCGCGCTGCCCACGGCCGGGCTGCGGGTTGGCATTGCGGCGCTGTTCCTGTTGCCCTTGCTGCTGCTGCGCGGCCAGTGGCATGGCTTGATGAAGCATTGGAAAAAGATCTTTTTTCTGGGCATGCTGAATTCAGGCATTCCCTTTGCGCTGTACGCCTACGCGCTGCTGTCGATCAGCACCGGTTTGTCCTCGCTGCTGAACGCGACCGTGCCGCTGTTTGGCGCGCTGGTGGCGTGGCTCTGGCTCAAGGACCGGCCGCATGGCATGAAAATTTTGGGTTTGCTGATTGGCTTTGTCGGTGTGGCCATGCTGGCCTGGGGCAAGGCCAGCTTCAAGCCCGATGCCTCGGGCCTGGTCACCGGTTGGGCGGTGCTGGCTTGCCTGGGCGCTTGCTTGTGTTATGGCCTGTCGGCCAGTTTTACCAAACGCCATTTGGTCGGCGTGCCCTCGCTGGTGATTGCCACTGGCAGCCAGCTTGGCGCCACCATTGGCTTGGCCCTGCCCACGCTGTGGTTGTGGCCTGCAAAGACGCCCGGCACCACAGCCTGGCTGGCAATGCTCACGGTGGGTGTGTTGTGCACAGGGGTGGCTTATGTGCTGTTTTTCCGCTTGATCGACAAAGTGGGCGCGGCGAGTTCATTGACCGTTACCTTCTTGATTCCGGTCTTTGCCGTGTTTTACGGCGTGGTCTTTCTGGGCGAATCCGTGACGGCCTGGATGCTGCTTTGCGGCAGCGTCATTTTGTTTGGCACGGCCTTGTCGATGGGGTTATTGAAGCTGTTCAGTCCCGTACGGTAGCCATCATGGCGGCAAAACCCACAAAGGCAGCGCCAGTGACGCGGTTGAACACTTTCAGGACGCTGGCGCGCTCCAGGTAAACCGCCATGCGTTTTCCGCTCAGGGCGTAGACAAAATACCAACTTACCTCGATGACGGTAAAAGTCAACAAAAGAAGGACGAACTGGGGCAGTTGGGCCTGCTGCGGGTTGATGAACTGGGGCAGAAAGGCCACGGCAAACAAGATCGCTTTGGGGTTGCTGGCGGCCACCAGTAAGCCTTGGCGAAAGTGGGCTGCGCGCTTGACCGCTGGCGCCATCAAGCCGGCGGCTTCTACGGCATGCTCAGCCACAGGTGCACGCCAGCTTTTGATGCCAAGGTAGGCCAGGTAAGCTGCGCCTGCCAGGCGCAGTGCATCGAACACGGCCGGAAACAACTGCAGCAAGGCCCCCAGGCCTGCTGCCGAAATACTCATCATGGCCAGCAAGGCGCTCATGCAGCCCAGCATGGTGGCCATGGCGGCGTGCAAGCCAAAACGGGCACTGTTGCTCAACACCAGCAACATGTTGGGACCCGGTGTGGCCGACACCACAAAAGTCATCAAAACAAACAACCACCAAGTGTGCAAACTCATCATGTCAATTTTCTTTTGTACGCCAGACAGCCACCACCATGAGCGCCGCCAGCGCCTGCACTGCGGCAATGGTGAGCACCGAACCTGGCCAGCCCCTGCCCTCAAAAGCAAGCCCGGCTCCCCAGGTGCCCACAGCGCCACCAGCGTAGTAACACATATAGTAAATGCCGGTGGCCAGGGAGCGCCCCTCGGTCACGTTCTTGGAAATGGCGCTGATGGTGGCCGACTGGCAAAGAAATACGCCGCTTGAACACACGGTCAGGCCAATCACGACCAGAGCCAAAGACGGCGCCAGTGTCAGCAACAAGCCGGCCGCCGAAAAGGCCAGCGCCAACAGCAATGTTGTCATGTAGCCCAAACGTTCGATGTGGCGCCCAGCCAGCGGGGTCACCAAAACGCCCACCAGATAAACAGCAAACACATTGGCCAGGCCGGAGGTTGAAAGATTGAAAGGGGGAGCGGCCAGGTAAAAATTGACGTAGGTAAAAGTGCCGACCAATGAAAACAGCACGCAAAATCCCACGGCACAGGCCGCCATCAGGCGTTTGTTGCGCAGATGCCGCTGCAGCGTTGCAAGCACGCCGCTGACATTGCGATTGGGGACAAAGTGCCTGGAGGCCGGCAGCAGCCACAACACCAGCAAAGCCCCGACCAAATTCAGCACAGCCAGACTCACGTAAGCGCCGCGCCAGCCAAAACTTTCTGCCAGATGCCCCGTGATGAATCGACCGCTGAAGCCGCCCATGACGGTGCCACCCACGTAGGTTGCGGTCATGCGGGCCACGCCACCGCCGTTGCGAAACTCCTCTGCAATGTAGGCAATCAGCACCACGACAATGCCGGGCACGGCCAGCCCCTGCAAAAAGCGCAAGGCGATCAGGGTGTCGAGGCTCTGGGAAACAGGGATCAGGGCCGTGGGCAGCGTCATGGCAAACATCGACAACACCACAAGGTTTCTGCGCCCGAACGCGTCTGAGAGCATGCCCATGACCGGGGACACCAAGCCCACAGCCAGCACGGTGGCCCCCACCGTCATGCCGGCCTGCAACGCGGAGGCTTGAAAATCCTGCATCACCAGCGGCAGGACCGACTGGATCGAATAAACGTTCAAAAACGCAAAAAAACCAATCAGCCAGACAATCGGCTGCGAGGCCTGAATGCCGTTGCCGAAGAAGTAGAGGCGCAGTTTGCTGATGGGCATGCTTAAGAGGAAAGCCCTATGCGGATTTCAAGGGCGATATCTCAAAGCTTTACAGCCATCACTGTAACCGGCCAGCCAATTGCAGCGACGCCCGCAACGTGTCGTTGATGCGGGTCTGCCAGCCGTCACCGGTGGCGCGCAAGGCCAGCAACACGTCGGCATCAAGCCTGATTTTCACGGGCTCCTTGGTCACGATGGCCTTGGGACGCCCACGACGTACCAATTTTCCTCCCTGATACAAGTCGGCACGTTGGAAAAACTCGTCAGTCAACTCAGGGGCGTCGTCCGGATCAGTCCAGGGCGTGGGCGTAGCGCGTTTGTTCACGTTCATTGGCGTTCCTCATGCTGATGATACGGCGTGCCTCGCCGCGCGGTGTCCACACCACGAGCACCATGCGCTCGTCAAGCAAGCCAACGGTGATGAAGCGCCGCTCGTCATATGAAAAGCGCAGGTCTTCAGCGGTGTACTGCCTGCCTGCAAATACATCTGAAGCCCGGGCGAAGTCAAGACCACGTTGCTTCAAGGTCTGATCTCGCTTGTCGCTATCGAATTCGATTTGCATTTTATTTATTGTACCCCCAATAAACAGAGCGCAAGCAAGGTCGTGCTGCCAAGTTGGGCGCGCAAATAGAAAAGCCCCAAGCAGATCAACTACTTGGGGCTATATCTGGCGGAGCGGACGGGACTCGAACCCGCGACCCCCGGCGTGACAGGCCGGTATTCTAACCAACTGAACTACCACTCCTGGTAGCTAACGTTTACTCTTTCGAGCCAAGTCATCTGCCCTTGCGGGCAAACCGTTACCGACTTGCGCCGATTCATCTTGCGATAAACTGGCGACCCCACGGGGATTCGAACCCCGGTACCTACCGTGAAAGGGTAGTGTCCTAGGCCTCTAGACGATGGGGTCATAACCTTTGGACTTCCGTCAATTTGAAAACTTTGGTGGAGGTAAGCGGGATCGAACCGCTGACCTCTTGCATGCCATGCAAGCGCTCTCCCAGCTGAGCTATACCCCCGAATCCACAACCACTTTTGTTAGAAGCAGCGTTTGTTTCCAAGCCTCAAATTATAGCGTTAATTTTTGGCCAGTTTTAACCTGGCAATAACTTTTTCACGATCAAAAAGCGCGAGCAAGGCATCCAGCGACGGTGTGTGCGCATTGCCGGCCACCAACACCCGCACCGGCATGGCCAACAGCGGCATTTTCAGGCCGCAAGACGTCAGCACTTCCTTGATGGCCGCGGCAATGCCGACCTTGTCCCAGGCGCAAGTGGCGAACTTGTCGACCAGCATGGCCAGCGCGGGCTTAACCGCTTCGGTGACATGCTGGGCCAGGTCAGCTTCTGCGGGTTGCACGTCGGCATAAAACACCGCCGCCCAATCGGCCAGTACCACGGTGGTGTCGCAGCGGTCCTTGAACAGCGCGCACATGCTGATCAGGCGATCATCGGCTTCGATCCCCCGCTTGGCCAGATGCGCCTGCACCAGCGGCGCCAGCACCTCGTCGGCGGTGATCTTGATGTGCTGGGCGTTGACCCAGCGCAGTTTGGCCTCATCGAACTGCGCCGCGCTCTTGCCCAGATGATCGAGGTTGAACCATTCCAGGAACTGCGCCCGGCTGAAGATCTCGTCGTCGCCATGGCTCCAGCCCAGGCGCGCCAGGTAGTTCACCATGGCATCGGGCAGGTAGCCTTCTTCGCGGTACTGCGTCACTGGTTTGGCGCCATTGCGCTTGCTCATTTTTTCGCCCAGCTCGTTGAGCACGGTGGGCAAATGGGCATATACCGGCGGCTCTTGACCCAGCGCCTTGAAGATATTGATCTGGCGCGGCGTGTTGTTGACGTGGTCATCGCCGCGGATCACATGGGTCATCCCCATGTCGATGTCATCGACCACCACGCAGAAGTTGTAGGTGGGCGTGCCGTCCGGGCGCGCAATCACCAGGTCGTCAAGCTCGTCGTTGCTGATCTCGATGCGGCCCTTGACCTTGTCGTCCCACACCACCGAGCCGCCCTGCGGGTTTTTGAAACGCAGCACAGGTTGCACACCCTCGGGAACGGGGGGCAGGGTCTTGCCCGGCGCCGGGCGCCAGGCGCCGTCGTAACGGGGTTTTTCCTTGGCCTCCGTCTGGCGTTCACGCAGGGCGTCAAGCTCTGCGATGCTCATGTAACACGGGTAAACATGGCCCGAAGACACCATGTCGGCGAGCACCGCCTTGTAGCGGTCCATGCGCAGCATCTGGTAGAACGGGCCTTCGTCGTAGCTCAGCCCGAGCCAGCTCATGCTCTCGATGATCACATCGACAGCGGCTTGGGTGGAGCGCTCCAGGTCAGTGTCTTCGATGCGCAAGATGAAGTCACCGCCGCTTGAGCGGGCAAAGGCCCATGGGTACAGCGCCGAGCGGATGTTGCCCAGGTGGATGAAGCCGGTGGGCGACGGGGCGAAACGGGTGCGGGTTTTTTGGGTCATGACACGGTGTTTAAATTTTGCAGGCCGCGGCTCAGGTCAGCCTGGATGTCGCCCAGGTGCTCCAGACCCATGGCAACGCGGACCAGGCCCTGGCCAATGCCGGCGGCCTGGCGCTGGACTTCGGTCAGGCGACCGTGCGAGGTGGTGGCGGGATGGGCGATGGTGGTCTTGGTGTCGCCCAGGTTGGTGGTGACCGAGCACACCTGGGTGCTGTCGATCACATGAAACGCGCGCTTGCGGGCTTCGGTTGCATCTGACGCGCGCACATCGAACGACACCACGGCGCCGCCCAGGCCGCCTTGTTGGCGCATGGCCAGGTCGTGCTGCGGGTGCGAGGCCAGGCCCGGGTAATAAACATGCGCCACATTGGGCTGCTGTTGCAGCCACTGCGCCAATGCCAGCGCAGCGTCGCACTGGGCGCGCATGCGGATCGCCAGCGTTTCCATGCCCTTGGTGACGACCCAGGCATTGAAGGGCGACAGCACCATGCCGGCGGTGCGGTTGATCGGCCAAAAGACGTCATTGACGTACTTGTGCGAGCAGCAAATGGCACCGGCCACCACCCTGCCCTGGCCGTCCAGGTACTTGGTGCCGGAGTGAATCACAAAGTCGGCGCCAAATTCAATCGGGCGTTGCAGCGCGGGGGTGCAAAAACAGTTGTCGACGGCCAGCAGTGCGCCAGCCGCATGCGCCACCTCGGCCAGCGCCGCGATGTCACAGATGTCGGTGAGCGGGTTGGTGGGAGTTTCGGCAAACAGCAACTTGGTGTTGGGCTTGAGCGCCGCGCGCCACTGGGCCACATCGGTTTGCGAGACAAAGGTGGTTTCCACGCCGAACTTGGCAAACTCCACGGCAAACAGTCGCAGCGTGGAGCCAAACACCGACTGCGAACACACCACATGGTCGCCGGCACGCAGCAAGCCCATGCCCAGCAACAGCACAGCCGACATGCCGCTCGAGGTGGCCATGGCAGCTTCTGTGCCTTCAAGGGCTGCCAGGCGTTGTTCCATGCCGGTCACGGTCGGATTGCCCACGCGGGTGTAGGTGTAGCCGTCTTCCTCGTTGGCGAAACGCTTGCGCGCGGTCTCGGCGTCGGGCTGCACAAAACTGCTGGTCAGGTACAGCGCCTCAGAATTTTCACCGTACTGGCTGGGTTCAATGCCCGCGCGCACCGCCAACGTATCGCGGTGCAGGTTGTCTGGGAGTTTCTTAACAGTCATGGTCAGTCTTCGTGGTTCGGCAGGGCCAGACGCGAGTTGTCCTCCAGGGTTTCGTCACCCTGGACGCGGCTGGCGTTGAGGCGCTCGATGTCTGCCAGCGTGATGTCGCCCGTCACATAGATGCCATCAAAGCAGGACGCATCAAAATCCTTGATGCTGGCATTGAGCGAGCCGATGGCTTTTTTCATGCCGGCAACATCCTGGTAGATCAGGGCATCGCAGCCAATGATCTGACGGATTTCTTCCACCGTGCGGTTGTGCGCCACCAGTTCGTCCGGGGTCGGCATGTCGATGCCATACACGTTGGGGTAGCGCACCGGCGGGGCCGCGCTGGCCATGTAAACCTTGTTGGCGCCGGCATCACGCGCCATTTGCACGATTTCCTTGGACGTGGTGCCGCGCACGATCGAGTCGTCCACCAGCAGCACGTTGCGGCCCTTGAATTCGCTGGCGATCACATTGAGCTTTTGACGCACCGACTTTTTGCGCACCGATTGCCCCGGCATGATGAAGGTGCGGCCCACGTAGCGGTTTTTGACAAACCCCTCGCGGTAGGGCAGGCCCAGCAATTGCGCCAGTTGCGCCGCGCTGGGCCGGCTGGACTCGGGGATCGGAATGACCACATCGATCTCGTTCGGAGGCACGGTCGAGATCACCCGCTTGGCCAGGGTTTCACCCAGGTTCAGACGGGCCTGGTACACCGAGATGCCGTCCATCACCGAATCGGGCCGCGCCAGATAGACAAACTCAAAAATGCAGGGGTTCAGCACCGGATGGTCGGCGCACTGCTGGGCGTGCACCCGGCCTTGCAGGTCGATGAACACCGCCTCGCCCGGCTGGATATTGCGCTCGAACTTGTGGTTGGTGCCCTCCATGGCGACCGATTCGCTGGCCAGCATGACCGTGCCGTCGGCCACCCCCATGCACAGCGGGCGAATGCCAAACGGGTCGCGAAACGCCAGCACGCCGTGGCCGGCGATCATGGCGATCACCGCATAAGACCCCTTGACGCGCCGATGCACCTTGCGCACCGCCTCAAAAACGTCTTGCGGGCTCAACGGCAGGCCACGCGTGGTTTCGCCAATTTCGTGGGCCAGCACGTTGAGCAGCACCTCGGAATCGCTCTCGGTGTTGATGTGGCGATGGTCGGTGCTGAACAGTTCAGCTTTCAGGGCGTGGGCGTTGGTCAGGTTGCCGTTGTGCACCAGCACGATGCCAAACGGCGCATTGACGTAAAAAGGCTGGGCCTCTTCTTCGCTGAAGGCGTTGCCCGCCGTCGGGTAGCGCACTTGGCCCAGGCCGCAGTTGCCAGGCAGCGAGCGCATGTTGCGGGTGCGAAAAGCGTCGCGCACCATGCCTTTGGCCTTGTGCATGAAAAATTTCCGTTCCTGCTGCGTCACGATACCCGCCGCATCCTGGCCACGGTGCTGCAACAGCAGCAGCGCGTCGTACAGGAGCTGATTAACCGGCGCGTTACTGACAACGCCAACAATTCCACACATAGTTTTCCTATCTTTTCAACGACTTAATTTATGCAGGCAAATACTTCACCAAGTCACGCGGCAAACTGGGCTGCAGGCCCTGCAACACCGTCAATGACAAAGCCACACCGCGTGACTCCTGCCAGGCTGCGCTGGACTTGAAGGGCGTCATGGCCGCCAGAAAGGTGGCCAACAGCAACAGCAACACCCCCCGAACAGCCCCAAAACCAGCCCCCAACACCCGGTCCACCGGCCGCAAACCAACACTGGCCATCAACTTTTTCAGCAATGAGGCCAGCAGGCCACCCAACATGGCCGTGGCAATGAAAACCAACAGAAAACCGGCAGCGTAACGCACCAGGTCGCTGGCACCGCTCATTGGCAAATACTGCGCCACATCCAGTGCCAGCCATTGCGCCAGCACAAAGGCAGCAATCCAGCTCAGCAGGGACAACACCTCAAAAACCAGGCCACGCCAGGCACCAATCAAGACCGATGCCAACAATACCGCAGCAAAAACCCAATCCAGCACAGCCATGGTCTGCAGCCCCATGTCACAGGGTGAGCAGGGCTGCGGGCAGGTTCAGCTTCTTGATCTTTTCTGCTGCCTTTTCAGCGTCAGCCTTCACGGTGAACGGGCCCACCCGAACCCGGGTCCGTTGACCGTCTTTGGTTTCTGCCACGTTGGTATAGGTTTTGAGGCCGGCACGCTCCAGCTTCTGACGCACCTCGCGCGCCCGCGCCGGGTCGGCAAAGGCACCCACCTGCACCACAAAACGGTCTTTGACAGCCACTTGTGAACCAGTCAGCTTGCCCTCCAGCAAGGCCCGCACCTTGTCGGCCTCGGTCGGTTGGGCGGCCACAGGTGGCGTCACCACGGCTGCCTCAGGCACGGCCAGTTTGACTGGCTCTGCTGTTTCGGTGATGACCACAGACTGGGCCGGCGGCGCGGGCAGTGCAGGCACGGCCACGGGTTCAGCAGCAGGTGCCGCAGCAGGTGCAGCAGGCACGGCGCTGGAAGCCGGTAGTGCGGGCAAGACCAGCGGCAACACCTTGTTTTTGTCCGGAATGTCAATGGGGGTGTCAACCGCAATGGGCCGCGGCTGTTTGTCAAACAACAAGGGGAACCCGATCACGCCAATGAGCACCAGCACCGTGGCGCCCACCAGTCGATGTTTGGCGCGTTGGCGCAAGCGCTCCACACTTTCAGTCTGAACCGACGTGCCGGGCGTGGCATCGCCTTTTTTACGAAACTTGAAAAAGTCCATGCCGATGAGCTTGAGTGAATCAGGAGTGAGGCAAATGCTTGGCCTGCAATCGGGGCACGCCGTCTTTGAGCACGCCGCCCACCGTCAGGAACGAACCGAAAACGACGATTCTATCAGCGGGGTCTGCCTGCGAGAGGGCCGCCTGCAGCGCCGACTCGGGGTCAACATAGACCTCGGCAGAGCAGTCCTTGCGCTTGTTCAGCGCGGCCCATTGCGCCATCAGGTCAGTAGCCCGGGCCGCCCGCTCGCTTGGCAAATTGGTGAAATACCACTTGTCCACCAGCGGATTAAGCCGCGCCAGCACAGCAGCAATGTCTTTGTCGGCCATGGCGCCAAACACCGCGTGCGTGGTCGGGAAGAAGCCCATGGCATCCAGGTTGGCCGCCAGCGCCGCCGCTGCGTGCGGGTTATGCGCCACATCCAGCACCAGGTTGGGCTGGCCCGGCACAATTTGAAAGCGCCCCGGCAAATTGACAAAGGCAAAGCCGTTGCGCACTGCCTGCGCCGTGACCGGCAGCAGGTCGCGCAAGGCGCTCAAGCCCGCCAGCACACCCGCCGCATTGACCAACTGGTTGGCGCCGAGCAGCGCCGGGTAGGCCATGCCGCTGTAACGCCTGCCGCGCCCGGCCCAGGCCCACTGCTGCTTGTCACCGCTCACATTGAAATCAACCCCCACGCGCCACAGGTCGGCACCCACTTCAAGTGCCCGGTCCAGCACGCTTTGTGGCGGCACGGGGTCACTCACCACCACCGGCTTGCCGGTGCGCATGATGCCGGCTTTCTCAAAACCAATGGCTTCGCGGCTATTGCCCAGCAGCGCCATGTGGTCCAGGTCGATGCTGGTGATGATGGCGCAGTCAGTATCAATGATATTGACCGCATCCAGCCGACCACCCAGGCCAACCTCAAGAATCACCACTTCGGGTGCGCTGTGGCGCATCACATCCAGAATAGCCAGGGTGGTGAATTCAAAATAAGTCAGAGAGATGGCGTCATCACCCTGGCTGCGGGCAAGTTCGACCCGGGCCAGGGCCGCCACCAGTTCAGGCGCCTTGACCGATTCGCCGTTCAGGCGCAAACGCTCCTCAAAATGCACCAGATGCGGCGAGGTATAGACCCCGGTGCGGTAGCCCGCCTGCAGCAAAATGGATTCGAGCATGGCGCAGGTTGAACCCTTGCCGTTGGTGCCGGCCACGGTCATTACCGGGCAGGTAAAACCAATACCCATGCGCCGGGCCACCGTGCGCACGCGTTCCAGACCCAGGTCAATGGTGATGGGATGAAGTTGCTCGCAATGGGCGAGCCAGTCGTTGAGGGTTTGGGGAGGTAATTTCATACAGCCCCGAATTGTCCACCAGACACCCCAAGGCCCAGACATGCCGACCTTTAATCCCGTTGCTGGCATGATGGAGGTCATGAAAACATCCACTCTCACTGTTTACGGCATTCCCAACTGCGACACCGTCAAAAAAGCGCGCGCCTGGCTCAGCGGGCAAGCCCTGCCCTACCAGTTTCATGATTTCAAAAAGCAGGGCGTGCCTGCAGAACTGCTGCCGAATTGGTTGGCGCAGGTTGGCGAGTCGGTGCTGCTCAACCGCAAAGGCACAACCTGGCGCAAGCTTGACGAGGCCGCCCGCGCTGCCGTGGTCGATGACACGTCTGCCATCGCCTTGATGCTGGCCCAGCCCAGCGTGATCAAGCGTCCGGTGGTGGTCTGGCCAAACGGGCAGATCAGCGTGGGCTTTGATGCAGCCAGCTTTGGCGCACACGCAGCACACTAAAACCCGAAATGCCGTCGGCGCGAGCAAAGCGCGGCGATCCGTGCTTTTGACAACATGAGCACTCCCTTAAAATCTAAAGCTTTACCGATCAACAGCGCCATTGCCATGACAACCATCCAACTTGACGCAGTCAGCGTCGCCACCCAAGCCAGCGTTTACTTTGACGGCAAGTGCATCAGCCACAGCGTCACGCTGGCCGACGGCACCAAAAAGTCCATCGGTGTGGTTCTGCCGGCCACCCTGACCTTCAACACCGGCGCATCCGAGGTCATGGAATGCGTGGCTGGCAGTTGCGAGTACCGGATGGCCGGCACCGAGGTCTGGATCAGTTCCAGCGCAGGCGAGAACTTCAGCATCCCCGGCAACGCCCAATTCGACATTCGCGTGACCGAGCCCTACCACTACATCTGCCACTACGGTTGAACCCCATGAGCGCCACCATTCTTCAAAACATTCCCGCTGGCCAAAAGGTCGGCATCGCTTTCTCAGGCGGCCTCGACACCAGCGCCGCACTGCACTGGATGAAGCTCAAGGGCGCCCTGCCCTACGCCTACACCGCCAACCTGGGCCAGCCCGACGAGACCGATTACGACGAAATCCCGCGCAAGGCGATGGAATACGGCGCTGAAAAGGCCCGCCTGATCGACTGCCGCCAACAGCTTGCGGCCGAGGGCCTGGCCGCCCTGCAAAGCGGTGCCTTTCACATCAGCACCGCCGGCGTCACCTACTTCAACACCACGCCCATCGGCCGCGCTGTCACCGGCACCATGCTGGTGGCCGCCATGAAGGAAGACGACGTCAACATCTGGGGCGACGGCAGCACCTTCAAAGGCAACGACATCGAGCGTTTTTACCGCTACGGCCTGCTGACCAACCCGTCGCTCAAAATTTACAAGCCCTGGCTGGATCAGGCGTTTATTGACGAGCTCGGCGGCCGCGCCGAGATGTCGGCCTTCATGACGCAGCACGGCTTTGGCTACAAGATGAGTGCCGAGAAGGCTTATTCGACCGACTCCAACATGCTGGGCGCCACGCACGAGGCCAAGGACCTGGAAAACCTCAACTGCGGCATGCGCATCGTCAACCCGATCATGGGCGTGCCGTTCTGGCGCGACGACTGCGTCGTCAAAGCCGAAGAAGTCTCGGTGCGCTTTGATGAAGGCCGCCCGGTCGCCTTGAATGGCGTCGAATACCCCGACCTGGTGAGCCTGATATTGGAAGCCAACCGCATCGGTGGCCGCCACGGCCTGGGGATGAGCGACCAGATCGAAAACCGCATCATCGAAGCCAAGAGCCGCGGCATTTACGAGGCCCCTGGTCTGGCGCTGCTGTTCATTGCTTACGAGCGTCTGGTCACCGGCATCCACAACGAAGACACGATCGAGCAGTACCGCGACAACGGCCGCAAGCTGGGCCGCCTGCTGTACCAGGGCCGCTGGTTCGACTCGCAGGCCATCATGCTGCGCGAGACCGCCCAGCGCTGGGTGGCGCGCGCCGTGACCGGCGAAGTGACACTGGAACTGCGCCGCGGCAACGACTATTCGCTGCTCAACACCGAGTCCGCCAACCTGACCTATGCGCCCGAGCGCCTGAGCATGGAAAAAGTGGAAGACGCGCCGTTTTCGCCGGCTGACCGCATTGGCCAGCTCACCATGCGCAACCTCGACATCGTCGACACCCGGGCCAAGCTGGGCATTTATGCCAAGTCGGGCCTGCTGTCGCTGGGTGGCGGTGGTGACCTGCTCAGCCTCACGAGCGAGAGCAAGCGCTGAAAATTCAGGCGGCGCTTCCGCGAACACAAGCCCATCGCGCGAGGGCGCCGCTCCTACAAGGGGACCGGCAACTTGTAGGAGGCCCGCCTCGGGCCGACGGCTGTTGGGGTCAATCGCGGCGAGGGCGCCGCTCCTACAAGAGGTCAGGCAACTTGTAGGAGGCCCGCCTCGGGCCGATGGCTGTCTAACGGCCCAGGTATTGTTTGGCGATCGGCCGCAAGGCCGAGGCCTTGATGCCCAATGAATCAAGTCCGGGCTGCTTGCCGGTGGCGACGTTGTCGACCTTCATTGATTCCAGATTGTCCAGGCTCATCATCGGCTCGCCCGGGGCCAGGCCCATCACGGTGGCCTGCAGCCGCGCGGCCCACCCCGGCAGTGGAATCACCAGGCGACCCATGCCGCCGCCCGAACCGCTGAGTTGGGCAGAGATTTGCACCAATTGCTTCAGCGTCAATATTTCCGGACCGAAAGCCTCGATCACACGCGGCGAAGGCGCGGTGCTGGCACCGGCCAGGCAGCGCACCACCGCCGTGGCCACGTCTTGCACCCACACCGGCTGGAACTTGGCGTCTGCACCCGCCAGTGGCACCAGCGGCAACATTTTTTGCAGCTTGGCAAACATGTTCAAAAATTTGTCCTCGGCACCAAAAATCACACTGGGGCGCAGAATGCTCAGGTCGAACCCGGCCTGCGCTGCGTCGCCAGCGCTGCCGCCCATGGCCGCCTGCACCAGCACGGCTTCGCCCTCGCCCTTGGTGCGCAGGTACATGGATGGTGCCAGTGTGGGCTGCAGCGAGTCGGCCCCCAGTGCACTGATATGCACCACCTGGGCAATGCCATTGGCCAGGCAGGCATGCGCGATTTTTTGCGGCAAGGCCACATGCACATGCTCAAACGCCGCTTGCGTGCCATGCAGAATGGCCACCAGATTCACCAGCGCGTCGTGCCCAGCGGCAGCTTGCGTCAAGGCGGCTTCGTCGTGTGCATCGAACTCCTGCACCGTGAGGCCAGGCAAATGTATGACCGCCTGGGCATTGGAACGGCGCCGCGTGGCCACGGTCACTTGCCAGTCCTCACGCACCAGTTTTTCACACACATGGGTACCAACAAAGCCGGTTCCGCCTAAAACAATGATTTTTTTCATACTGTGACGATGCGCTAAAAATAGGACAACTTACTGCCCCGGGGTTAAAGAATGACTGGTTCAGTTTCCAGCCGGATGCCAAAACGTTCGTAGACGCTGGTCTGAATCGCCTTGGCAAGCGTCATGACCTCACCACCGGTGGCGCCCGCACCCTCAACACCAGTGCCCCGGTTGACCAGCACCAGCGCCTGTTTTTCATAGACCCCAGCCTGCCCCACCGACTTGCCGCGCCAGCCACAGGAATCAATCAGCCAGCCGGCGGCCAGCTTGACCGAACCATCGGCCAGCACGTAATGCACCAGCTTGGGCTCACGGGCGATGATGTCGGCACACTGCTCGGGCGAGACCGTCGGGTTTTTGAAGAAACTGCCGGCGTTGCCGATCACATTCGGGTCGGGCAGCTTGGCACGGCGAATGGCGCACACCCAATCGTAAAGTTGGCGCGCGCTGGGTTGGTTCGCGTCCTGCTCAGCCATCATTTTCTCAATATCGGCATAGCCCAGCACTGGCTTCCAGGGCTTGGGCAGGGCAAAACGCACGCGCAAAATCAGCGCCCGGTCTTTCAAACCCACGGCCTGATGCCCGTCGCCAACAGCCGAGGCGCTGGTGTGTTTGAACACCGAGTCGCGGTAGCCAAACGCACATTGCGCCGCATTGAGGGTAAAGAGTTGGCCGGTCTGCAGGTCGATGGCATCCAGCGAATCAAAACGGTCTTGCAGTTCAACCCCGTAGGCACCGATGTTTTGTACCGGCGAGGCGCCCACGGTGCCCGGGATCAGCGCCATGTTTTCCAGACCAGGGTAGCCCTGCGCCAGCGTCCAGGTCACGAAGTCGTGCCAGTCTTCGCCGGCACCGGCTTCCACAATGAAGGCCTTGGCGGTTTCGTGCACCAGGCGTCGGCCCATCAACTCGACTTTCAGCACCAGGGGTTTGACATCGCCAGTCAACACAACGTTGCTGCCGCCACCCAGCACAAACTTGCGCGCGGCAGCCCATGCGGGGTCGGCCAGCACCGCTTGCAGGTCGGTCTCACTGCGGATGCGCACCATCGCCTGTGCCTTGGCCACGATGTGGAAGGTATTGAATGGCTGAAGGGGGACGTTTTTCTCGACTAACATGGCGGCATTGTCGAACATTTAGTGAGAACCCTTATGCCCTCTTTTGATACCGTTTGCGAAGCCAGCATGGTCGATGTGAAACACGCCATTGAAAACACCACCAAAGAAATCACCACCCGCTTTGACTTCAAGGGCACGCCGGCTGCCATCGAACTCAAGGACAAGGAGATCACGCTGATTGGCGACGCTGATTTTCAGCTCAGTCAAATTGAAGACATCCTGCGCAACAAGCTCACCAAGCGCAATGTGGACGTGCGTTTTCTGGACAAGGGCGACGTGCAGAAAATCGGCGGCGACAAGGTCAAACAGGTGATCAAGGTGCGCGACGGCATCGAGACTGAGCTGGCCAAAAAAATTCAGCGCATCATCAAGGACAGCAAGATCAAGGTTCAGGCCGCCATCCAGGACGGCAAACTGCGTGTCACGGGAAAAGACCGCGACGACCTGCAGGCCGCGATGGCGCTGATGCGCAAGGAAGTCACCGACATTCCGCTGAGCTTTGACAATTTTCGCGATTAATCAGCCCCTTCACCCCACCCAAGCAGGCGCTGCGCCATGAGTTTGATCCTGAAATCTGAAGACGAGTACGAAGACCTGCTGGGTCTTTGGTCGGACCTGGAGTCGGGTCTGGCCATGGTTTTAAGCCACCCGCACAAGGTGCAGGAATTCGAGGCGCGCATCCGTCAATATGACCGCTGGATGCAAAACCTGATCCAGTACGACACCGACGTGGCTTTGTACCTGCTGTTTCAGCTGGCCAGCCACTCACCCGTGGGCTACAGCGCATCCCACGCCCTGGTTTGTGCCGTGCTGTGCCATCTGGTCGCCCGCGAAGTTCAACTGCCCGAGACCGAGCGCGACAGTCTGGTTCATGCGGCCCTGACCATGAACATTGCCATGACCGACTTGCAGGACCAGCTGGCCACCCAGCGCGGACGTCCGACTCCGGAGCAGGAAGTAGCCTTTCGCGCCCATGAGGCAGGTGGTACAGACCTGTTGCGCGCTTTGGGCATCACCAACGCGCTTTGGCTGCAAACCGTGCAGCACCACCACCAGGAGGCAAGCTTGCGTGAGGAACTCATGCGCTTGGCGGCACCGCAGCGCCTGGCGCATATGCTCAATCTGGTCGACCGTTACGCGGCCATGATCAGCCCGCGGCAGTCGCGTGAAGGCCGTAGCGCAACAGAGTCGGCCAAAAGCATCGCCACAACCAGTCACGCGCAAGGCAACCAGGTGGGCCAGGCGCTGTTGCGCGTGGTGGGCTTGTTCCCACCCGGCACGTTTGTGCAGCTTGACAACGCCACCGTGGGTGTGGTCATGCGCCGCAGCAACCACGCATCGGGTCCCGACGTGGCGGTTGTGCTCAACGACAAAGGCCAACTGATACGCCCGCCCAGCCTGCATTCAAGCCTGAACGGCAGCCCGGCCATCAGCGCAGCCTTGCCCGCCTCAAAGGTTCGGGAGCACTTGAACCATTACCTGATCCTGCAACTGGGCGCTCAGCTTGCTTAGTGATGCATGAACCCCGCCTGAACCGCGCCCTGCGCGAACTGCTCAAGCGCCAGCGCATTGCCAGCCTGGGCACAATCAATGCCGCAGGTCAACCCTTTGTCTCGATGGTGCCATTTGCCATAGAGCCCAGTGTGGCCGTCCTTGTCATTCACGTCAGTCTGCTGGCGCCGCACACGCACCATTTGCTCAGTAACCCGGCGGTGTCGGTGATGGTGATGCAGCCCGAGGTGGTGGGTGAACCGGTGCACGCCTTGCCACGGGTTTCAATGGAATGCACAGCCGGGCGGTTGCCGCCCGGGAGCCCGAGTTGGCTGGCCGCGCGACAGGCCTATCTGGCACGCTTTCCAGAGGCCGAGCCGATGACGCATTTGGCTGATTTCAGCTTTTTTGCCCTTCAGCCCATTGCAGCACGACAGGTGGCTGGTTTTGGCGCAGCCCGGCCGCTGCAAGCTGAAGAACTGACAGCGGTGCTGCGAGAGACAGCTGGCTGAGTCGCACAGCCGGCCACAAAGACAATCGCGGCGAGGGCGCCGCTCCCACAGGGCGCCGCTCCCACAGGGCGCCGCTCCCACAGCGGTGTAGCGACTGCAGATTCAGTTCCCGCATGATGCC